>JAZLIN010000107.1:0-30898 GCA_045617365.1 Prevotella sp.
CAAGGTATTAGTCTGTTATAATTTTAGGAAATGGCAAAACACGATTTGAAATATAATAGGAATATCGGTATCATGGCTCACATCGATGCCGGTAAGACTACTACTTCAGAACGTATCTTGTTCTACACCGGACTGACTCACAAGATTGGTGAGGTACACGACGGTGCGGCAACGATGGACTGGATGGAGCAGGAGCAGGAACGTGGTATCACTATCACGTCCGCTGCCACTACCACCTTCTGGCCGTATATGGGACAGAAATACAAAATCAACCTGATTGACACTCCGGGTCACGTGGACTTTACCGTAGAGGTGGAGCGTTCACTCCGCGTACTTGACGGTGCGGTAGCAACATACTGTGCAGTAGGTGGTGTTGAGCCACAGTCTGAGACTGTATGGCGTCAGGCTGACAAGTACAACGTACCACGTATGGGTTACGTTAACAAGATGGACCGTTCTGGTGCTAACTTCTTCGATGTAGTTCAGCAGATGAAGGACGTCCTCGGTGCTAACCCAATTCCTCTCTGTGTGCCAATCGGTGCAGAGGAGACATTCAAGGGTCTCGTTGACCTCGTTAAGATGAAGGCTATCCTTTGGCACGACGAGACAATGGGTGCTGAGTATGACGTAGAGGATATCCCTGCTGATCTCGTTGACGAGTGCAACGAGTGGCGTGAGAAGCTCCTTGAGTCTGCTGCTAGCTTCGACGAGGCACTCATGGAGAAGTATTTCGAGGATCCTGAGTCTATCACAGAGGAAGAGATCATCGCTGCTATCCGTAAGGGTACCCTCGCACTCGAGTGCGTACCAATGCTCTGCGGTTCTTCATTCAAGAACAAGGGTGTACAGACCATGCTTGACTACGTTTGTGCTCTCCTCCCTTCACCACTCGATACTCCAGAGGTAGTAGGTACAGAGCCAGGTGACGAGTCTGCAGAGGTTAAGTTCGAGGCTAAGGAGGATGCTCCTACATCAGCACTCGCATTCAAGATTGCTACTGACCCATACGTAGGTCGTCTCGTATTCTTCCGTGTATATTCTGGTAAGGTAGAGGCTGGTTCATACGTTTACAACCCACGTTCAGGCAAGAAGGAGCGTGTATCACGTCTCTTCCAGATGCACTCTAACAAGCAGAACCCAGTTGACGTTATCGCAGCAGGTGATATCGGTTCTGGCGTAGGTTTCAAGGATATCCGTACTGGTGATACTCTCTGTGATGAGGGCAACCAGATCATACTCGAGTCTATGACATTCCCTGACACTGTGATCTCTATCGCAGTTGAGCCAAAGTCACAGGCTGATATCGCTAAGCTTGACAATGGTCTTGCTAAGCTCGCTGAGGAGGACCCAACATTCACCGTACGTACCGACGAGCAGAGCGGTCAGACCGTTATCTCAGGTATGGGTGAGCTTCACCTCGACATCATCATCGACCGTCTGAAGCGTGAGTTCAAGGTAGAGTGTAACCAGGGTAAGCCACAGGTTAACTACAAGGAGGCTATTACCAAGGAGGTTAATCTCCGTGAGGTATATAAGAAGCAGTCTGGTGGTCGTGGTAAGTTCGCTGACATCATCGTTAACATCGGTCCTAAGGATGAGGATTACAAGGAGGGCGACCTTCAGTTCATCAACGAGGTTAAGGGTGGTAACGTGCCTAAGGAGTTCATCCCAGCAGTACAGAAGGGCTTCGAGGATTGTCTCAAGAACGGTGTACTCGGTGGTTACCCTGTAACAGGCCTCAAGGTTACCCTCATCGATGGTAGCTTCCACCCAGTTGACTCTGACCAGCTCTCGTTCGAGCTCGCTGCTCGTAACGCCTTCAAGAACGCTTGTCCTAAGGCAGGCCCATGTCTCATGGAGCCTATCATGAAGGTAGAGGTTGTAACTCCAGAGGAGTCTATGGGTGACGTTATCGGTGACCTTAACAAGCGCCGTGGTATGGTTCAGGGTATGGACGATGCTCGCTCAGGTGCTAAGATCGTTAAGGCTATGGTACCACTGGCAGAGATGTTCGGTTACGTAACAGCTCTCCGTACCATCACTTCTGGTCGCGCTACTTCTTCTATGGAGTATGATCACCACGAGGCTGTATCAAGCTCTATCGCTAAGGCTATCCTCGAGGAGTCTAACGGTCGCGCTGATCTCGTTTAATCAGTTCATAGTTCATAATTCATAGTTCATAGTTTGTGCTTCAACGGCATTTAACTATGAACTATGCACTGTGAACTAAGAACTAAAAGATAGGTCCGTGAGCAAATGACTCTTTACGGACTATCCTTCTTTTCATAATTTTTACACACATAAAACTTAACATTTACGACTATGAGTCAGAAAATTCGTATCAAGCTTAAGTCTTACGACCACACTCTCGTTGACAAGTCAGCTGAGAAGATCGTTAAGGCAGTTAAGGCTACAGGTGCTATGGTAAGCGGTCCTATTCCACTTCCTACTCACAAGCGCATCATCACAGTGAACCGTTCTACCTTCGTTAACAAGAAGAGCCGTGAGCAGTTCCAGCTTTCAGACTTCAAGCGTCTGATCGACATCTACAGCTCTACTACTAAGACTATCGACGCTCTCATGAAGCTCGATCTCCCTTCAGGTGTAGAGGTAGAAATCAAGGTGTAGTTTTTTCTTTCCCATTCACATGGGAAGACATAAACCCCACAGGGCAGAGTCGCATTACAGTGACTCTGCCTTTTTTTGCTCTTCCCTCTAGGGATAGGGAGTAGTTGGGTGGTAAATGATGACCACAGTTCCTTGCGGTTCTCCGCAAGTCCCAACTCCGTAGTCACAATACCAATAAATGGTGATGCATCAGGCCCCTAATAGAGACCTTGGCAATGATAATACCCACAAATAACTATTGCCTATATCACATAAAATGATTACCTTTGCAGTCAGAAATAGTGATATGAATTTTTATTGTTGACAAATAGAAGCGTATTATGACGGAAATGAAACTCTATGAGGCGGACGATAAGATGATCGAACTCATCCGCGACAACTATAGCGTGTTGCAGGGTCTCGGAGCCTTTGGCATCAGTATGGGCTTCGGCGACAAGACCGTGCGTGAGGTCTGCGAGGCAGAGCATGTCGATTGCTACACCTTCCTCGTCGTGGTCAACTTCGTCATTAACGGACTCAATCCGAAGGATGACGACAATAAAATCTCCGTCCCTACATTGCTGAAGTACCTCCAGGCATCCCACCAGTACTACCTGGAGTTCCAGTTGCCGTTCATACGCAAGGAACTGGAGGAGGCACTCGACTCCGACGACTCTGTTGCACGACTCATCATGCGTCTCTATGATGACTACGCACAGAGCATCAAGCGCCACATGAAATACGAGGAGAAGACCCTCTTCCCTTACGTCGAGGCACTGCTGAGGGGAGAGACCCCAAGCGACTACGATGTCGATACCTTCTCCAAACATCATAGCTCCACTGCCGACAAGGTGATGGAACTAAAGAGCATCATAATAAAATACCTCCCTGGTGACGGTCTGTCAAACAACAAACTCACCGCCACCCTTTATGACATATATAATAATGAGGAGTGGCTGTCGCTGCACAGCCGTGTGGAGGACAATGTCTTCATCCCTGCCATCCGCCATCTCGAGTCACGTGTGAAGAGCAATGACGTCACCGCCAAGCTCTCGTCCATGATAGCCCAGAATCCTGATGTCACCGATGCACTCTCTGACCGCGAGAAGGATGTCATAGTATGTCTCGTGCAGGGTATGTCAAACAAGGAGATAGCCGACCACCTGTTCATCTCCGTCAATACCGTCTGCACCCACCGCCGTAACATAGCGCGCAAACTCCAGATACATTCCCCTGCCGGTCTCACCGTCTATGCCATCGTCAACAATCTGGTTGACATCAGCGCCGTGACGTTGTGACCCTTGGATAGGGTAGGGACTACTCATAGGGATAAGAGGAATGCTTTGCAACTGTACAAAGGCCCTTTGCACAGTTGTGCCGGACGGTTGGCACAGTTGTGTAATGGCTCCTTGCACAGTTGTGCCGGATACTCTTGCACAGTCTTCTTCAATTAACTGAGCCATGTTTGTACGAACACTCATACAGAGACGCAGAGGTTATGAGGGGGATGCGGCTTCCGTTAAGTGACGGTGTAGTGACGGTGAAAAGCATACCGTCACGCATTTAACGGTCTGAATAATGGGTGGATATAAAGAAAATAGTGACGGTGACGGTAAAAACGCGTGTAAAATTATTTTCAAGTGTTTTTACCGGTCGTCAATGATCCTGAATATAGAATATAGTATGTCGTCATTCACTAATCGCAAATGGTTTAAGAATATAAAATTCTTCATTATGTGGACTATCATGATTGTATGCTGCCTTTTTTGTGTACAACATGATTTCAGCAACGATTTTAGATATCGTTCTAACATCGTTGTTTCTATAGTCGGATGGATAGGCATAATCTTCTTTGGCTTGGGTTTTATATACGTGCTATATAAAAACATCAGATATGCATTGCAAGGCAGAGGAATGGTAGTCATTGCAGACAAAGGGCTTTATGTCCGAGACGAGTTTGTGGCCTGGGAAAGCATTATCGGTATCTATGGACATAAACAATATGTTATCATTGAAACAGATGATACAGAGGAAAGACTTCTCCGCGCTTCATGGTGGACAAGATTGAACTACAGGATGGTTGGAGCTATGGTAACTATCAGTGATTTTGACTACGACGGTTCGCAAGAAGAGTTTACGGCAATTCTGAAACAGCAGATAGAACTCCACAGGAAACAAGATCCTGCCAAATAGTAGAAACATCATACGCTGATATAATAATAGCACAGAATATTCCGTCCGCACACCATATTTCATTTCTGTGTTTTCTGTGTTTTTGTTGATAATACCCTTTTGCGCACGTTTTGTTGACAACAGAAAACACCGAACTCGCAGAACCTTATTGAAATATCCTACATCCTTAATCCCGGAGTGTCCTCCTTATATATTAATGGACGCTCATCCTCCTTTTCAAAGTAAAAGTTCACGTTGTGTATCTTGAGATCCCTGACATGACGTAGGAAGAGCCCCTTGGCGGGAACGATGCCGAACATCCATGGCTCAGGGTAAGAGTCAATCTGCTCAGGTACCGTGGCACTGAGATTTACTACGCGCAAAGTGTCACGCAGCCAACTCCTCTGGGTCTGTTGCTTCACGGCAGCGGCATCCTTCCTGGCGGTCTTTGCCGACCTCGCATTCTGCGGTTCCTTGTAGGATTTCTTCTCCCATGGAGCCTGCGAGACAGGAATGATGCTGTCCGTGGCAGTGATGCCACCCTGGTAGTAGATGTTGATGTTGCTCAGCGAGACATCCTCAATCAGCGCCCCCGGTATTCCGCTGATGATAGAAGAGTAGCGCGAATCCACGTCGTAGGCATTGATGTTGCTTATGTTGATGCGGCGCATCTTCCCTACAGGTGTGCCCTCCGGACTCCTCATGCGTGCACCCAGACGGAGGAAGATGGCAGAGTTCACTATGTGGCGCATGGTGATGTTGCTGATGACCACATCCTCCAGTATTCCACCATCGACAGTCTCGAGCGCCAGACCGCGGCAGTGCTCAAAGATGCAGTTGGTCATAGCGATATTACGGAAACCTCCACTTGACTCCGTACCCAGCTTGATGCGTCCCGTGCGGCCGCCGCCGTCAGGAGCCAGCGCCCCCGTCAGTGTCCTTGTGCCGTCAAGCATGCTGCCGCAGTCATATCCGCTGACGTAGCAGTCGGAGATGGTGACATTCTCCGTATCACGAAACTTTCCCAGTGCGTATGATGCCTTCAGGACGATAGCGTCGTCCCAGGGTGTGTTGACCGAGCACTGTGTGATACGCACATTCTTGCAGCAGTCTATGTCGAAACCGTCGCGGTTCGTGTCAACCGTAAGGTTGTCAATGGTCAGGTTGTCCACCCCTGTAGCCAGCAAAGCAAAGTGACCGCACTGCAGCATGCGTAGGTCGCGCAGCGTGATATTGCGGCAGTTGCGCAGGGCGATAGCCTTGTTGCCTTCGCTGAGTCCTTTGCGGCTCAGTCCCCTGCCCAGGTTGCTGCCGTCTATGAGACCTTGTCCGCAGATCGCCACATTCTCTATGCTGTCACCCCACATCAGTGAATTGTGCCAGTGACTGTGACCGAAATCCTGGTACAGAGGTTCCGGGTTGGGTTCCGCTTCGTCGTAGCCGCGACCTTCCTGTGCCCTGGCGGCAATGATCACCGTACCGCTCTCCGTCAGTATCGTAACGTTGCTCTTCAGACGGATGGAATAACACGCATATCGTCCTGCAGGTATATACACCGTGCCGCCGCCCTCGTCGGATGCCTTGGCTATGGCGTCGTTGATCACGTCGGAGTCAATGTGGGTACCGTCGCCTGTGGCACCCATATCCATAATATTAAAGGTATGTGCGCAGACGGAGAGGCTGACTAAGGCCAGAAAAAGAGATAAAAAATGTCGCATAGATGTTAGTAAATGATATATTTTTTGCAAAGATACGAAAAAAACATTGATTTTCTGCATAGAATGTACAAAAATCTTGTTGTGAATTTTTCCTCGCATGACAAAGTTCTGTAATTTTGTGAGGGCGCTATGAAGAGGTGGCGGCGAGAGGTCAGATGACCGTAAAGTTATGAATTGATGATAATTAAGTAACGAAAGTTTGTTGAAAAAAGATGCAAAAAAATTTGGTCATGTCAGAAAAAAGTAGTACCTTTGCACCAGAAAAAGTGAGATTGCGCTGGCCTTGAGCTATCAACTCGCTGAAAATGAACGCCTTAGTTTCTCTGATCAAGATTCTTTTGGTGGTTCAATTTTTGCGTATATACACCTCGGGGTGTTAACGCACACAATAAAACAACGAGAATAAAACAAAAATTTTATACATTTTATCATAAATTAAAAACAGAAATGCCAGGATTAATTGGAAGAAAAATCGGAATGACATCCGTTTTCAGTGCCGACGGTAAGAACACACCGTGCACTGTTATCGAAGCTGGTCCTTGTGTCGTTACTCAGGTTAAGACCGTCGAGAAGGACGGTTACGCAGCTCTTCAGCTCGGTTATGGTGAGGCTAAGGAAAGCCGCACAACAAAGCCACTGATGGGAACCTTCAAGAAGGCAGGCACAACACCAAAGCAGCACTTGGCCGAGTTCAAGTTCGATGAGGAATATAACCTCGGTGACACCATTACAGCAGAGCTCTTCGCTGACGGCGACTTCGTTGACGTTGTTGGTACATCAAAGGGTAAGGGCTTTCAGGGCGTTGTTAAGCGTCATGGTTTCGGTGGTGTAGGTCAGGCTACTCACGGTCAGGATGACCGTCTCCGTAAGCCAGGTTCTATCGGTGCCTGCTCATATCCAGCTAAAGTATTCAAGGGTATGCGAATGGGCGGTCACATGGGTAACGAGCGTGTTACTACACAGAACCTCAAAGTGTTAAAGGTTATCCCAGAGCAGAATCTTATCATCGTTAAGGGTTCTGTAGCAGGATACAATGGTTCAACCGTTTTAATCAAGAAGTAAGACAATGGAAGTAAGTGTATTGAATATACAGGGTCAGGAGACAGGCCGCAAGGTTGTCCTCAATGACGCTATCTATGCTATCGAGCCAAACGACCATGTCCTCTACCTCGATGTAAAGCAGTATCTCGCTAACCAGCGCCAGGGCACAGCTAAGGCTAAGGAGCGCAGCGAGATGTCAGGTTCAACTCGCAAGCTCGGACGCCAGAAGGGCGGCGGCGGTGCTCGTCGCGGTGACATTAACTCACCAGTTCTCGTAGGCGGTGCTCGCGTATTTGGTCCTAAGCCACGTGACTATCGTTCAAAGCTCAACCTTAAGACAAAGCAGCTCGCACGTAAGAGCGCTCTCTCTTATAAGGCTCAGGAGAATGGCATTATCGTAGTAGAAGACTTCGCATTCGAGGCTCCTAAGACTAAGGAATTCCTCAATGTAGTAAAGAACCTCAAGGTTGAGGGTAAGAAGGTGCTTCTCGTTATGCCTGAGGAGAACAAGAATGTATATCTCTCTGCTCGCAACGTACAGAAGGCTGAGGTTATGGGCGCAGCAAACATCAATGCTTACAAGGTAATGAATGCCGACGTAATGGTAGTTTGTGAGAATGCTGTACAGAAGATTGAAGAGATTTTAACCAAGTAAAATTAAAAGGAGACATTGAATTATGGCATTTATCATTAAGCCAGTAGTCACTGAAAAGATGACTAAGATTACAGAGGCGTCTTCTCTTGATAAGAAATTGTACACTTCTTCTGCTAAGGCAGAGGCTAAGGGCGCTACAGCAGAGACACGTAGCTACGTAGTAAACAAGAAGGGTCAGGAAGTAAAGAAGGAAAAGACCGTTTACTCTTACGTTAAGCCTGCACAGGCAAAGTACGGCTTCATCGTTAAGCCTGAGGCTAACAAGCTCCAGATTAAGCAGGAGATCGAGGCACGCTACAACGTAACAGTTGAGGACGTTAACACTATGAACTATGCAGGTAAGCGTTCATCACGCTATACCAAGGCAGGTCTCATCAAGGGTCAGAAGAACGCCTTCAAGAAAGCAATCGTCACACTCAAGGCTGGCGATGAAATAGATTTTTACAGCAATATTTAATATAAGAAATGGCAGTACGTAAATTAAAACCAGTTACTCCTGGTCAAAGACACAAAGTTATTGGCACGTTCGAGGATATTACTGCATCCGTGCCAGAGAAGTCTCTCGTTTACGGTAAGCGTTCTACCGGCGGTCGAAACAACACCGGTAAGATGACCGTTCGCTACATCGGTGGCGGCCACAAGAAGAAGTATCGTTTGATCGACTTCAAGCGAGAGAAGGATGGTGTTCCAGCTGTGGTAAAGTCAATAGAGTACGATCCAAACCGCTCTGCGCGCATCGCTCTGTTGTACTATGCTGACGGTGAAAAACGTTACATTATCGCTCCTAACGGACTTCAGGTAGGTGCTACACTGATGTCAGGTGCAGAAGCAGTTCCAGAGGTTGGTAACTGTCTCCCACTTGCTAACATCCCTGTAGGTACAGTTATCCACAACATCGAGCTTCGCCCAGGTCAGGGTGCGCTCCTCGTTCGTTCGGCTGGTAATTTCGCTCAGTTGACTTCTCGTGAGGGTAGTTACTGTGTTATCAAGCTTCCTTCAGGTGAGACACGTAAGGTGCTCTCGGCTTGTAAGGCTACTGTTGGTGCTGTAGGCAACTCAGACCACGCTCTTGAGCAGTCTGGTAAGGCTGGTCGCTCACGCTGGCTCGGTCGTCGCCCACACAACCGCGGTGTTGTAATGAACCCAGTAGATCACCCAATGGGTGGTGGTGAAGGTCGTCAGTCAGGCGGTCACCCACGTTCACGTAAGGGTCTCTACGCTAAGGGTCTCAAGACTCGCGCTCCAAAGAAGCAGTCTAACAAGTACATCATTGAAAGAGCTAACAAGAAGTAACACTCACTTAAACTAAGCAAATTATGAGTCGTTCATTAAAGAAAGGTCCATACATCAACGTCGCTCTCGAGAAGAAGATTCTCGCTATGAACGAGAGCGGAAAGAAGACTGTCGTAAAGACATGGGCCAGAGCTTCTGTAATCTCTCCAGATTTCGTGGGTCATACAGTAGCTGTACACAACGGTAACAAATTCATCCCTGTCTATGTTACAGAGAACATGGTAGGACACAAGCTCGGCGAGTTCTCTCCTACACGTCGCTTCGGTGGCCACTCTGGCAACAGAAAGTAAGACAGGCACCTAATCCATTAAACAAATAATAGCAAAATGGGAGCTAGAAAACATATCGCTGCTGAAAAGTTGAAGGCAGCAAAGAAGAACCAATACTTCGCCAAGCTCGTTGGTGTTCCTTCTTCTCCACGTAAGATGCGCTACGTTGTAGACATGATCCGTGGTATGGAAGTTAACCGAGCTCTCGGCGTGCTCAGATTCTCTAAGAAGCAGGCTGCTGCTGACGTAGAGAAGCTGCTCCGCTCTGCAATCGCTAACTGGGAGGTCAAGAATGACCGTAAGGCAGAGGACGGAGAACTCTATATCTCTAAGGTCTTCGTGGACGAGGGCGTAACTATGAAGCGTATGCGCCCAGCACCTCAGGGTCGCGGCTACCGCATCCGCAAGCGCAGCAACCACGTGACACTGTTCGTTGATACCAAAACTAATGAAGAATAAATAAAGAATGGGACAGAAAGTTAATCCAATAGCAAACCGACTCGGTATCGTCCGCGGTTGGGATTCAAACTGGTTCGGTGGAAAGAACTTCGGAGATAACCTCGTAGAGGACCAGAAGATCCGTAAGTATCTCAACGAGCGTCTCGCTAAAGCCAGCGTATCTCGCATCGTCATCGAACGTACTTTGAAGCGTGTCACCATCACTATCTGTACTGCACGTCCAGGTATCGTCATTGGTAAAGGTGGTCAGGATGTTGACAAGCTCAAGGAAGAGCACAAGAAGCTCTACAAGAAGGAGATTCAGATCAACATCTTCGAAATTAAGAAGCCAGACCTCGATGCTAACATCGTAGCTAACTCTATCGCTCGCCAGGTAGAAGGCAAGATCGCTTATCGCCGCGCCATCAAGATGGCTATCCAGAACACAATGCGTGCTGGCGCTGAGGGTATCAAGGTACAGATCTCTGGTCGTCTCAATGGCGCTGAGATCGCTCGCGCAGAAATGCTCAAGGAAGGACGTACTCCTCTCCATACATTCCGCGCTGATATCGATTACTGCAAGACAGAGGCTCTCACAAAGGTAGGTATCCTTGGTATCAAGGTGTGGATCTGCCGCGGTGAGGTTTATGGCAAGCGTGACCTCGCTCCTAACTTCTCTCAGGAGAAGCAGGGTGGCAACCGTAACTCTGGAAACGGACGTCAGAACGGCCGTGGTGGTAACCGTAAGAGAAACAATAACCGTTAAATTAAGAAGCTATCATGTTACAGCCAAAAAGAGTAAAATATAGAAGACCGCAGGATGGTCGTGGCAATAAAGGCAACGCTCACCGCGGTACAACTATCGCTTTCGGTTCTTTCGCTATCAAGACACTTGAGGCAAAGTGGATCGACAGCCGTCAGATAGAGGCTGCCCGTGTGGCAATCAACCGCTATATGAACCGTGAGGGTCAGGTATGGATCCGTATCTTCCCTGACAAACCAATCACACGTAAGCCAGCGGACGTACGTATGGGTAAAGGTAAGGGTGACCCAGCAGGTTGGGTAGCTCCTGTTACTCCAGGACGTATCCTCTTCGAGATTGAAGGCGTTTCTTTCGACATCGCTAAGGAGGCTCTCCGACTCGGTGCACAGAAGCTCCCTGTAAAGACAAAGTTTGTTGTACGTCGTGACTACGATAAAAAAGCTTAAACTATGAAGATTAAAGAAGTAAAAGAACTCGAAACCAAAGACTTGGTAGAGAAGCTGGAGAATGCTAAGGAAGCGCTCGACACAATGAAGCTCAACCATCAGATCTCTCCACTCGAGAATCCATCACAGATTAAGGCTGCTCGTCGTGACATCGCACGTATGATGACAGAACTTCGTTCACGTGAACTTAACAAATAATAATGGTCCAGATGGAAATGCGTAATTTAAGAAAGACAAGACAGGGTGTTGTTACTAGCAACAAGATGGATAAAACCATTGTTATTGCATCTAAGTTCAAAGAGAAGCACCCAATCTATGGTAAGTTTGTGCAGAAGACTAAGAAGTACCACGCACATGACGAGAATAACGAGGCCAACATCGGTGACACAGTACTCATCATGGAGACCCGTCCACTCTCTAAGACTAAGAGATGGAGATTAGTTTCAATAATTGAAAAAGCTAAGTAAATATGATACAGGCAGAATCAAGACTTACAGTATGTGATAACAGCGGCGCTCGCGAGGCACTCTGCATCCGTGTTCTCGGTGGTACACGCCGTCGTTACGCTAGCGTAGGTGACGTAATTGTCGTTGCTGTCAAGAATGTCATCTCTTCTAGCGATATTAAGAAAGGTGCAGTATCTAAGGCTCTCATCGTTCGTACTAAGAAGGAAATCCGTCGTGCCGACGGTTCTTACATCCGCTTCGATGATAATGCTTGTGTCCTCCTCAATAACGCTGGTGAACTCCGCGGCAGCCGTATCTTCGGCCCTGTTGCTCGTGAGCTCCGTGCCGTTAACATGAAGGTCGTTTCTCTCGCACCTGAGGTACTCTAGTTTTCACTCTTAAAAAGTAAGTAAAGTAATGAGCAAATTACATATCAAGAAAGGCGATACCGTTATCGTACTTACTGGACGCGACAAAAACAAGACCGGTAAGGTGCAGAAGGTCCTCGTTGAGGAGCAGCGCGCTATCGTAGAGGGCATCAACATGGTCTCTAAGAGCTGCAAGCCTTCAGCTAAGAACCCTCAGGGTGGTATCGTTAAGATGGAGGCTCCTATCCACATCTCAAACCTGAGCCTCATTGATCCTAAGAGCGGCAAGGCTACCCGCGTATCTATCAAGCACGAGGGTAAGAATGTCATCCGTATCGCTAAAAAGTCAGGGGAGGAAATCAAGTAATGGATACAGCACAGTTAAAGAAAGTATATAAGGAGACTATCGCTCCTGACCTCCAGAAGCAGTTCAACTACTCTTCAGCAATGGAGATCCCTGCTCTGAAGAAGATCGTCGTTAACATGGGTCTCGGTGACGCTACCCAGGACAAGAAGATCATCGATGTCGCTATCAACGAGATTACAGCAATCACTGGTCAGAAGGCCGTTGCTACATACTCTAAGAAGGATATCGCTAACTTCAAGCTCCGTAAGAAGATGCCTATCGGTGTCATGGTTACTCTCCGTCGTGAGCGTATGTACGAGTTCCTCGAGAAGCTCGTTCGCGTGGCTCTCCCACGTATCCGTGACTTCAAGGGTATTCAGTCTAAGCTCGACGGCCGTGGTAACTATACACTCGGTATTCAGGAGCAGATCATCTTCCCTGAAATCAACATCGATTCTATCGACCGCATCCAGGGTATGAACATTACCTTCGTTACATCAGCTAAGACTGACGAGGAGGGTTTCGCACTCCTCAAGGCATTCGGTCTTCCATTCAAGAACGCTTAATAGATTTATAAGACTATGGCAAAAGAATCAATGAAAGCTCGTGAGGTAAAGCGTGCTAAGCTCGTTGCTCGCTACGCTGAAAAGCGTGCTGCTCTCAAGAAGGTTATCGCTACCTCTGAGGATGCAGTTGAGCGTTACGAGGCTGCTCGCGCTCTTCAGGCTATTCCTAAGAACGCCAACCCTATCCGCCTCCACAACCGCTGTAAGGTTACTGGTCGTCCAAAGGGTTACATCCGTCAGTTCGGCATCTCTCGTATTCAGTTCCGTGAGATGGCTTCTGCAGGACTTATCCCTGGCGTTAAGAAGGCAAGCTGGTAAACGAAGCTACTATAAACTTAAGGTTTTAAGGTGTAAGGACCCGAATATCGGGCCTCCTTACAACCTCATTACCTGAACAAGAAAAAGTTTTTTATTTTCTATTTAATTAATATTGTCGGGCAGATGTCCCGATTAATTAACTAATTTTTTTTATGACAGATCCAATAGCAGATTATCTGACACGACTCAGAAACGCAATCATGGCTCATCACCGTGTTGTTGAAGTTCCTGCGTCTAACCTGAAGAAAGAGATCACTAAGATCCTCTTTGAGAAGGGTTACATCCTGAACTACAAGTTCATCGAGGAAGGTCCTCAGGGTTCAATCAAGGTCGCTCTCAAGTACGATCCAGTTACTAAGAAGAACGCCATCAAGAGCCTTAAGCGTGTTTCTACACCAGGTCTCCGTAAGTACACTGGTTACAAGGACATGCCACGTGTTATTAACGGATTGGGCATCGCTATCTTGTCCACTTCTAAGGGTGTAATGACTAACAAGGAGGCTGCTGAGCTCAAGATCGGCGGTGAGGTTCTTTGTTATGTATATTAATTGGAGGATTCAAATATGTCAAGAATAGGTAAATTGCCAATTAGTATCCCTGCTGGTGTTACAATCGACATCAAGGATGGCGTTGTTTCAGTTAAGGGCCCTAAGGGTGAACTTTCTCAGAAGGTTGACTCTTCTATCAAAGTAAAGGTTGAAGATAATCAGATTACATTCGAGGTTGACGAGAACAGCCCTGTTAACTACAAGCAGAAGAATGCCTTCCACGGTCTCTACCGCTCACTCGTTAACAATATGGTTGTAGGTGTCAGCGAAGGCTACAAGAAGACTCTTGAGCTCGTAGGTGTCGGCTACCGTGTTTCTAACAAGGGTAACCTCATCGAGTTCGCTCTCGGTTATACTCACCCAATTTTCATCGAGCTTCCTAAGGAGGTTAAGGTTGAGACTAAGTCTGAGCGTAACCAGAACCCACTTCTCATTCTCGAGTCATGCGACAAGCAGTTGATCGGACTCATTTGTGCTAAGATCCGTTCTTTCCGTAAGCCAGAACCTTACAAGGGTAAGGGTATCCTGTTCCAGGGTGAGGTTATCCGCAGAAAGTCTGGTAAGTCAGCTTCAGCTAAGTAATTTTAAAACATTACGACTATGACAACAAAGAAACAAGAAAGACGAATCAAGATCAAATATAGAGTTCGTAAGAATGTAAATGGTACTGCAGAGCGTCCACGCCTCTCAGTATTCCGCTCTAACAAGCAGATTTACGTTCAGGTTATTAACGATGTTACTGGTACTACACTCGCTTCTGCTTCTTCACTCGGTCTCGAGGCTATGCCTAAGATTGAGCAGGCACAGAAGGTAGGTGCTCTCCTCGCTGAAAAGGCTAAGGCTGCCGGTATCACCTCAGTAGTATTCGACCGTAATGGCTACCTCTACCATGGCCGCGTAAAGGCTCTTGCTGACGCTGCACGTGAGGGTGGTCTTAACTTCTAAACGATTTTATAGCAATGGATAAAGTAAAAGTAAATAGTGACGTTGAATTGAAAGACAAGCTGGTTGCTATTAACCGCGTTACAAAGGTAACTAAGGGTGGTCGCACCTTCACATTCGCTGCTATCGTCGTTGTAGGTGACGGTAATGGTACTATAGGTTGGGGCCTCGGTAAGGCTGGAGAGGTTCAGCAGGCTATCGCTAAGGGCGCTGAGGCTGCTAAGAAGAACCTCGTAAAGGTTCCTGTCCTCAAGGGTACTATACCACATGAGGCTGAGGTTTCTTTCGGTGGTGCAACTGTATTCATGAAGCCAGCTGCTGCCGGTACCGGAATGGTATGTGGTGGTGCTATGCGTGCTGTGCTTGAGAGCGCAGGTATCAACGATGTACTCGCTAAGTCTAAGGGTTCTTCTAACCCTCACAACCTCGTGAAGGCTACTATCAAGGCTCTCGCTTCCATGCGTGACGCTTACACTGTAGCACACGACCGTGGCATTAGCATGAACAAGGTATTTAACGGATAAATAATAGGAGGATTACACAAATGGCAAAAATTAAGATCAAGCAGATTAAGAGCCGTATCGGTGCTTCTGCAGACCAGAAGCGTACCCTTCTTGCACTCGGTCTCCACAAGATCTCTGAGGTTAAGGAGGTTGAGGACAATGCATCTGTCCGTGGTATGATTCGTAAGGTTCATCACCTTGTAACTGTAGTAGAGTAATATTAAACACATTAAACTGAACGATTATGAAATTGAATAATTTGACACCAGCAGCTGGTTCAACCCATTCACGTCGTCGTATCGGTCGCGGTCCTGGTTCAGGTCTCGGTGGTACCTCTACTCGTGGTCATAAGGGTGCTAAGGCACGTTCTGGTTACAAGAAGAAGATTGGTTTCGAAGGTGGTCAGATGCCACTGCAGCGCCGTCTGCCTAAGTTCGGATTCAAGAACATCAACCATAAGGAGTACTTCGCTGTTAATCTCTCAACTCTCCAGAAGCTCGCTGAGAAGAATGGTTATGAGAAGATCGGCATCGCTGAACTCGTAGCTGCAGGTCTCACTAACGGTAAGGAACTCGTTAAGGTTCTTGCTAACGGTGAAATCAAGGCTAAGCTTACTGTAGAGGCTAACGCTTTCTCTAAGACAGCTGAAGAGGCTATCAAAGCTGTTGGCGGTACAGCAGTTGTTCTTTAAGACAAACCCCTTTACTTAGGTATTAAATGAAAAAATTCATAGAGACACTGAAGAAATGTTGGGCGATTGAGGATTTGCGTATGCGTCTCCTCATCACTATCCTCTTTGTCGCTATCTACCGTTTCGGTTCTTTCGTGGTTCTGCCGGGTATTAACCCTGCGAACCTCGAAAGACTGCAGCAGCAGACAGCTGGAGGTCTTATGTCGCTCCTTGATATGTTCTCCGGTGGTGCATTCTCCAACGCATCTATCTTTGCGCTCGGTATTATGCCATATATCTCTGCATCTATCGTTATGCAGCTTGTGGCCATCGCTGTTCCTTCTTTCCAGAAGAAGCAGCGTGAAGGTGAGAGCGGACGAAAGAAGATTATGCAATACACTCGTTATCTGACAGTGGCTATATTGCTCTTCCAGGCTCCTTCTTATCTCCTGAACCTCAAGGTGCAGTCGCCTGGAGCTCTTGCTACAGGATTGTCGTGGTCGGAATTCATGATTCCTGCTACTATCATCCTTGCTGCCGGCTCTATGTTCATCCTCTGGCTCGGTGAGCGTATCACCGACAAGGGTGTAGGCAACGGTATCTCTCTGATCATTATGATCGGTATCATCGCTCGTCTTCCTCAGGCATTCATCCAGGAGGTGACAAGCCGTTTCACTGCTATCAGCGGTGGTGGCCTCGTAATGTTCATCATTGAGATTCTTATCCTTTATGCAGTTGTATGTGCAGCTATAATGCTTACACAGGCTACTCGCAAGGTACCTGTACAGTATGCAAAGAAACTCGTTGGTAACGCTACACAGTATGGTGGCGCAAGACAGTATATTCCTCTCAAGCTTTTTGCTGCTAACGTGATGCCTATCATCTTCGCACAGGCTCTGATGTTCATCCCAGCCATTGCGATCCAGGCATTCTCTTCCGATGGCGGCAGTTCTGTAGCTCACTCTTTGATGGATCATACTAGTTTGACTTACAATGTGATTTATGTGATTCTTATCATTGCATTCACATATTTCTACACTGCAATCACACTTAATCCAACACAGATGGCAGAGGATATGAAGCGTAACAATGGATTCATTCCAGGTGTTAAGCCAGGTAAGGATACAGCTGACTATATCGAAGGTATCATGTCGCGCCTTACTCTTCCTGGTTCGCTCTTCATTGCTTTCATCGCTATCATGCCAGCTTTCGCCGGCTTGCTTGACGTACAGCAGGGCTTTGCACAGTTCTTTGGAGGTACTTCACTTCTCATTCTTGTTGGTGTCGTTATCGATACTCTCCAGCAGATTGAGTCTCACCTCATGATGAGTCACTACGATGGTCTCCTCAATGCAGGTCGTACTCGTCCACAGACTAATGGAGTCAGTGCATATTAATTCGGACTTTAAATAATGACTATTTCCATTAATGGCTATATATCTAAAGACCGAAGATGAGATAACACTTATGCGGGCTGCCAATCGTTTGGTTGGCAGCACGCTTGGTGAACTCGCCAAACATATAAAACCGGGTGTCACGACCGCACAACTCAACAAGATTGCAGATGAGTTTATACGTGACCATGGTGCGGAACCTACCTTCAAAGGCTTCCCGAATCCTTATGGCCCTGAGTTCCCTGCCAGTATATGTACTTCTGTCAATGAGACGGTCGTACATGGAATACCTTCTGAGGATGTGGTACTAAAAGATGGAGACATAATCTCCGTTGATTGTGGTACTTTACTCGATGGGTTCAATGGAGACTCTGCCTATACTTTTCCTGTAGGAGAAATCTCAGAGGAGGTAAGACAACTCCTCATAACAACAAAAGAAAGCCTTTACCTCGGTATTGAGGCTGCAGTTCATGGCAATCACCTTGGAGACATTGGTTCTGCCGTACAAAATCACTGCGAAGCTAGAGGTTATGGTATCGTACGCGAACTATGTGGGCATGGCATCGGAAAGAAGATGCATGAGGAACCACAGGTACCTAACTATGGCAAACGAGGGAACGGTACAAAACTTAAAGAAGGAATGTGCCTCGCGATAGAACCGATGGTCACTATGGGTGATCGCAAGATATGGCTCATGCCAGATAAATGGTCTATCAATGCAAGGGATAAGAAACCTGCCGCTCACTATGAACATACAATAGCCGTGAGAAAAGGCAAGGCCGAAATCCTGTCCTGTTTCGAAGAAATTGAGAGAATTGTGAAAATTTAACATTTCTCCACACAATAAAGCATATATATAAATCGTTAAATAAAAAGCGTAAAGACAAAAACAGTATTATGGCAAAGCAATCTGCTATAGAACAGGATGGCACCATCAAAGAAGCATTGAGTAATGCAATGTTCCGCGTAGAACTCGAAAATGGTGTGGAAATTATTGCTCACATCTCAGGAAAGATGAGAATGCACTACATTAAGATTCTTCCAGGAGATAAGGTGAAGGTGGAAATGAGTCCGTATGACCTTACAAAGGGACGAATCAGTTTCCGCTACAAATAAATCAGCGGATTAGTTAGCTTAGATATTTCATATAATAAGTACTTATATATAATTCTAGAAAATGAAGACAAGAGCATCTTTGAAGAAGCGTACTCCAGACTGCGTTATCGTACGTCGTAAGGGACGCCTTTTCGTAATCAACAAGAAGAACCCTAAGTTTAAGACTCGTCAGGGTTAAATTTTATTAAAAGTTAAAAATTGTTGCCTAAATGTTAAAATATTTGGGGGTGTGGGGGTAATTGTGTACCTTTGCATCTCAATGTTTTGATTTAGGTAGATTTTTACAAGTTTTTCAATCATTTATAAACAATTATGGCAATAAGAATTGTTGGAGTAGATTTGCCCCAGAACAAGCGTGGCGAAATCGCATTGACTTATATCTACGGTATAGGTCGAAGTAGTTCAGCAAAGATATTGGATAAGGCTGGTGTAAGCCGCGACACTAAGGTGTGCGATTGGACTGACGACCAGGCTGCCAAGATCCGCGAAATTATCGGTGCTGAATTCAAGGTAGAAGGTGATCTCCGTTCAGAGATCCAGTTGAACATCAAGCGCCTCATGGATATTGGCTGCTATCGTGGTATCCGTCATCGTAACGGCCTTCCTGTTCGTGGTCAGAGCACCAAGAACAATGCACGTACTCGTAAGGGTAAGAAGAAGACTGTTGCTAATAAGAAGAAGGCCACAAAGTAATTAAAAATTAAAAATTAACAATTAAAAATTAAAATTACTTTTCAGTCATGGCAAAGAAACAGGCAACAAATAAGAAAAGAAACGTAAAGGTTGACGCTATCGGTCAGCTTCATGTTCACAGTTCGTTCAATAACATCATCGTAAGCCTCGCTAACTCTGAGGGTCAGGTTATCTCTTGGTCTTCTGCAGGTAAGATGGGTTTCCGTGGTTCTAAGAAGAACACTCCTTACGCAGCTCAGATGGCTGCTGAGGATTGCGCAAAGGTAGCTTTCGAGCTCGGTCTTCGCAAGGTTAAGGCATACGTTAAGGGTCCAGGTAATGGTCGTGAGAGCGCTATCCGTGCTTGTCACTCAAGCGGTATCGAGGTAATGGAGATCATCGACGTTACTCCACTTCCACATAACGGATGTCGTCCTCCAAAGCGTCGTCGCGTATAATTTAATTCATAGTGCACAGTTCATAGTTCTTTCATACTATGAACTTGCACATACTTTTTTCAATAATTTCAATATTTTTTATCCAGCAAAATGGCTAGATACACAGGTCCGAAATCAAGAATCGACCGTCGCTTCGGTGAAGCAATCCTCGGTTCAGAAAAAGTTTTGTCCAAGAGAAACTTCGCTCCTGGACAGCATGGCAATAATCGTCGTCGCAAGACTTCTGAATATGGTGTCATGTTGGCAGAGAAGCAAAAAGCTAAGTACACATACGGTGTACTCGAGCGTCAGTTCCGTAACCTTTTCGAGAAGGCTGCTAAGATGGAAGGCATCAAGGGTGAGAACCTCCTCCAGCTTCTGGAGTGCCGCCTCGACAATGTAGTTTACCGTCTCGGTATCGCTCCTACACGTCGTGCAGCTCGTCAGCTCGTGGGTCACAAGCATATCACTGTAGATGGCAACGTAGTTAACATCGCTTCTTTCCAGGTAAAGCCTGGTCAGGTTGTTGCTGTTCGTGAGAAGTCTAAGTCACTCGAGATCATTGAGGATGCACTCGCTGGTTTCAACCACAGCAAGTATCCTTGGATTGAGTGGGACAACGCTTCTAAGAGCGGTAAGTTCCTGCATCGTCCAGAGCGTGCAGATATTCCTGAGAACATCAAGGAGCAGTTAATCGTTGAGTTGTACTCTAAATAATCATTAAAATCATAATGGCGATATTAGCATTTCAAAAACCTGACAAAGTCGTGATGCTCGAGTCAACGGATAAGTTCGGCAAGTTCGAATTTCGTCCGCTTGAACCAGGCTTTGGTGTTACCATTGGTAACGCTTTGCGCCGCATCCTTCTTTCTTCTCTCGAGGGCTTTGCCATCAATACCATCCGTATTGAGGGTGTTGAGCAGGAGTTTTCTTCTGTGCCTGGCGTTAAGGAAGACGTGACAAATATCATCTTGAATTTGAAGCAAGTAAGATTCAAGCAAGTAGTAGAAGAATTCGAGACTGAGAAAGTTACTATCGATGTTGAGAACTGTACAGAGTTCAAGGCAGGAGATATCAACAAGTATCTGACTGGATTTGAAGTGTTAAACCCAGATTTGGTGATTTGTCATTTAGATTCAAAGGCAAGTATGCAGCTCACTATCACCATCAACAAGGGTCGTGGTTACGTTCCTTCTGATGAGAATCGTGAGTACTGTACGGATATTAATTCTATTGCCATCGATTCAATCTACACACCAATCCGTAACGTGAAGTTCGCAGTTGAGCCAACACGTGTCGAGCAGAAGACTGACTACGACAAGCTTATACTCGAAATCACAACGGACGGTTCCATTCACCCAAAGGACGCACTCAAGGAAGCAGCTAAGATTCTCATATATCACTTCATGCTGTTCTCTGACGAGAAGATTCAGTTCGAAAATACTGACATCGACGTTAACGAGCAGTTTGACGAGGAAGTACTCCACATGCGTCAGCTTCTCAAGACACGTCTTGTTGACATGAACCTCTCTGTACGTGCTCTCAATTGTCTTAAGGCAGCTGATGTGGACACACTCGGAGACCTTGTTCAGTACAATAAGACTGATCTCCTCAAGTTCCGTAACTTTGGTAAGAAATCGCTTTCAGAGCTTGATGATTTGCTCGAGAGTCTGAATCTGTCGTTTGGAACTGATATTTCAAAATACAAACTTAATCAGGACTAAGTAGTTCATAGTGCATAGTTATTCGTAAGCTCCTAAAGCTTCGAAAGTCATAGTTCATAGTTATGAGTTATGATGTATATGCATCTGTTGAATTAACAGGAATGATTACAAAAACAAAAAATAAAGACAATGCGTCATAATAAGAAATTCAACCATCTCGGTCGTACTGCATCTCACCGTAAGGCTATGCTCGCTAACATGGCTATCTCGCTGATTATGCACAAAAGAATCACTACGACTGTCGCTAAGGCTAAGGCACTCAAGAAGTACGTTGAGCCACTGATCACTCGTGCTAAGGAAGACACTACAAACAACCGTCGTGTCGTTTTCTCATACCTCCAGAACAAGTTCGCTATCAAGGAGCTTTTCTCTGTAGTAGGTGAGAAGGTAGCTGATCGTCCAGGTGGATATACTCGTATCATCAAGACTGGTGCACGTCAGGGTGATGCTGCAGAGGTTTGCTTCATTGAGCTCGTTGACTTCGACGAGGCTATGGCAAAGACTGCTAAGACTGTCAAGAAGACACGTCGTGGCGGTAAGAAGAACGCTAAGGCAGCAGAAGCAGTTGTAGAAGCTCCTGTAGAGGAGGCTCCAGCAGCAGAGGCAACAGAGGCTCCAGCAGCTGAGTAATATAGCCTTTAGCCCAGCCCTTTGATAGGGTAGAGGCTGAATATATCTTCCCAGAAGATAACAAAACAATTATATGTCGCTCCAGTATCGTTATGATTCTGGAGCGATTTTGTTTTACTTATACTAAGAATGAAATTTTTCGGCCTGTACGGATGAATTATGTGCCTGTAGGGCACTACTAGCCCAAAGGGCGGTTAATAACCGGGTACGAAGTGCCCGGTGATGCAAAACCAACAGTACAACTGCCTGGAGGGCAGTACACTGCGGATATATATATACAGTGTATATGCTTGTTGGTGTACTGCCTTACAGGCAGGAAGAAGGAGTTATCTTTACCGGGCACTTCGTACCCGGTTACGTTCACTTCGTTTAGTAGTGCCCTCCAGGCACTGGTGGCATTTTTCAACCGCACAGCTCGAAATTTATGCTTATTGGTGCGTATTTGTTTTCATTCAATATCAACTTCTTTCATATAATTCCTGTCCTGCATCAGATTTCTTTTGCTATGTCATATTTTTTTATTACCTTTGCAAAAAAGAAATTGTACATGCTGAATTCACATGACAACTACATTTGAAGAAATAATCGAGCGCGAGGGTGCATTGGTATATACTAATGTAGGCGATTCAATGATGCCTTTGCTAAGACAAAACAGGGATTTGGTAGTCATAGTTCGCAAACCCCAGGACAGGCGCCTTCGTATGCTCGATATACCGTTGTACAAGCGGGATTCCGGTCAATATGTGCTGCATCGTATCATGTGGGTACGCAAGAATGACTATGTATGCTGCGGTGACAACAGACATCATTTTGAGACAGGCGTCGAAGATCGCCATATCATTGGCATACTCTCTGCTGTCGTCAAAGACGGCAAGGAAATACCTGTGGATACAAGGGAATTTAGGGTGTACTCATATAAGGTCTGGACGAAGTGCGTAATGAAATGGTTGGCACATCTTCCATTCCGCATAATAAGGAAGATATATCATATCGTAAAAAAATAAAGAGATGAAATTAAAATATGACTTGTGCTTTCAGCCGATGGGAGACATCATCATGGCTGTTGCTGTTGGCGATAACTCTAAGGAATCAAACTGCATGATACAATTGAATGATGTGGGACAGTTCATGATAACACAGTTCAAGGAAGATGTCACAGCAGATGATGTTATTTCACGGGTTCTTGAAGAATATGATGTCGACGAGGAGACTGCTCGTAGGAATGTCTTGGAGTTTATTGACGAACTGAAGAAAGAAAAATTACTTGATGTATAAAGGTTACTACCAGTTTGCAGATATAACAGTAGAGATTCGTTCGATATACCCTTTTATCCACACCATGTGTGCAGATTATGCTGTTGATCCTACTGA
This sequence comes from Prevotella sp., assembly GCA_045617365.1. Taxonomy (GTDB): domain Bacteria; phylum Bacteroidota; class Bacteroidia; order Bacteroidales; family Bacteroidaceae; genus Prevotella. The sequence goes on from JAZLIN010000107.1 coordinate 23,454, forward strand.
CGATGCTGTCTCTATCGATATGGCGGATGAGGATGTGCAACGCGAAGCTGACTACAGTGCTGAGGAAAGACGTATAGAAGGCTTGGCACCATATAAATATGCAGAAGACTATCTTGAGACACTCGCCGTATACCGCAAGCTAGCGACACAGTTTGTTCGGCAGGGCGTCATGCTCATGCATGGTAGTGTCATAGCGGTTGATGGAGAGGCATATATGTTTACGGCTGCCAGTGGTACAGGTAAGAGTACACATGTCGGATTCTGGCGCCAATTGTTTGGAGACCGAGCTGTGATGGTTAATGATGATAAACCGCTGATTCGTGTCAGCGAACCTCGCGTCTATGGCACACCATGGGATGGCAAACATCATCTCAGCAACAATATCTCCGCGCCGCTGAAGGCTATCTGCATACTTGAGCGTGGTGAACAGAATGAGGTGGAGCGCCTCACTGTAGGTCAGGCTGCGGCGATGCTCTTACAACAGTCATTCCGTCCCTCTGATGCTGCAAGTATGATAGCCGCCCTGCAACTGGTCAGCGCATTGGCAGAAAACGTATCCCTCTATCGTATGCGATGCAATCTCGATCCAGACGCCGCACGTGTGGCGTACGAGGCAATGAATAAAAACTAATCAGACAATAATGGAAAAAGTATCTATCATAGCCATGCTCTTCTGCATAGGTAAATTCGTAACAGCTTTTGCTTTTTTCTTCCCTGTGGTAAGTGAGAATGTATGGCTGTCCATATACAATGTCAGCGAACTGATGTTGTGGATTCTGTTCTCTGTGTTCTTCTATGCATATTGGAGAAGAAGGAGAAAGATACGCATAAAGCGCGAACAGTATAAGAGCGCAAGGGAAATGCATAAAAGCATGGAGAATGCACAGGTTATCATCTGATGGCTGACTCGAAATATGGGTTCTATCAGAAAAAGTGGAGGTAAGGTACAATAAATATAGTAAGGAAGTGCCATAAGTATAGAGGAGCCCCCTCCCAGCCTCCCCCTATGGGTGAGGAGTTGAACTTCTTGCTTATAACTTCTATACTGATGGCACTTCCTTACTAAAACGACCCACACAAAATCGTGCAGTTGCAAAAATTCCCCATTAGGGGGCTAGGGGGCTAAGGGACTCGTAATATCCTCAACAGGGATCTTATTCCATGAAAACAGTGGGATAAGATCTTTTGCTTTTATAGGGCTGCAGTCATTGGTGATGCCAGCCGTGCCAGCCAGCAAACCGATTATCTCCTCTGCGGTATGTGCGCTGCGCAGACATTCCATGTCCAGACTCTTATCCCTTTTGGAGAGCCTTTGCCCAGCCTTGTTGCAAAGCAGGGGCAGATGATAGTACAGAGGGGTAGGGAATCCTAGCAGCGTTGCTACATAATTCTGTTGTGGCGAGGACAACAACAGGTCACGCCCCCTCACTACCTCGGTGATACCCATCAGGGCGTCATCCACTACCACCGCCAGTTGGTATGCCCATGCACCATCTTTCCTTCTTATGATGAAGTCACCGCATTGCGAAGCCAAATCTACATGCTGATCACCATAGTGACCATCTTGCATATATTCCGTTTCCTTGATAGCATTTATCAGTTGCGGGTCCATGGCAGGTGTGTGCTCAGCGTATGGAGGCACCATAAGCCTGAGAGCAGCATCACCATCTATACATTCACCTTTTAAGTCATAATACTCGGCGGCGTGTTTTCTGCATGTGCCCTTATATACCACCCTGCCATCGCTCTCGTGAGGAGCCTGCGTGGCAAGGATATCCGCCCTGGTGCAGTAGCAGGGATACACTACCCCCATGCTGCGCAGTTTATCTAGATATTCCTGATATACCTCTGAACGTTGGCTCTGATAATATGGACCCTCGTCCCATTCCAGCCCCAACCATTCTAGGTCATCCATTATCATATCGGCATACTCCTGCCTTGACCGTTGCGGGTCGATATCCTCGATGCGCAACAGCCATCTCCCTCCTTTTTCTTTAGCCGACAACCATGACAGCAATGCGCTGAAGACATTTCCCAGGTGCATTCTCCCCGTAGGTGAAGGCGCAAATCGTCCTTTTGTCTCCATCACACTATTACGTTCGTAGGTTTTCCGGCGATGAAAGCCTTTACGTTATTCAATGCTGTCTGTAATAATCTCTTGCGTGCAGCCTTTGTTGCCCATGCTATGTGGGGTGTGATGTGGCATCGTGGAGCATCTATTAGCGGCGAACCCTCCCGAGGAGGCTCGGTCGTCAGTACGTCTATGCCAGCAGCATAGATGCGATTCTCTTTCAGAGCATTGGCCAGGGCCCATTCGTCAATCAGCGGACCTCTGCCAGTGTTTATGATGATAGCCTCAGGACGCATCATGGCAAGAGTCTTCTCGTTGACAATGTGATGCGTGTTCTCTGTCAGCGGACAGTGCAGGCTCAGTACGTCAGCACGCATGAATATATCCTTCATGTCCCTTGCCTTCTCTATGAAGTCAGGCAGTTGCTCCTTTGTCTTGGAGGTAAAGGCAAGGATTCGCATTCCCAGAGCGTGGGCAATTCTGGCTGTTGCCATACCTGTATTGCCGAGACCTATTATTGCAAAAGTCTGACCAGCCAGTTCGCGTTGCGGTGACAGCGTGTAGGTGAAATCCTGGCATTCAGTCCATGCACCTTCCTTTACGGAGTCAGAGTGCCCAGCCACATTATTTGTGATATGCAGCAGATGGGCAATGGCAAGTTGAGCGACGGATGTAGTGCTGTAGGCGGGTATGTTGGTAACAGTGATACCACGTCTCTTGGCTTCCGCTATATCCACCACGTTGTATCCCGTGGCAAGCACACCGATATACTTCAGTTTTGGAAGAGCCTCCAGCACCTCCCTGCTGAACACAACTTTGTTCGTGAGCACTATTTCCGCATCAGCCACTCTGCCTGTCACCTCTTCGGGTGCAGTGCGGTCATATACATGAAATTCACATTTGTTGCCACTGTTGTCAGAGATACTCTCCCATTCATTCCATGAAAGGTCTCCAGGGTTAGCGGTATAACCATCAGTAATTGTAATTTTCATAAATATCATTATTGTTTCTTGCAAAATTACAAAAAAAACGCTACAAAAGAGGGCGTTTTGTTTCATAATCTACCATATTTCTGTAAATTTGGTGATATTCTTCTTTTTTTCTTCCGAAAACGTTTCATATATAGAAAAAAAATAGTAACTTTGCATGCAGAATTTGTTATTGTAACTAAAAGACTTTGTTTTAATAAAAACTATTTGATACTCTGTGTCATACTATCCGCATGGTTTTGTGAAAAACCTAAATCCTCTTCTTACGTATGCAAGTGGTCTGAACGGATAGAGTTTATAAACCAAATATGTAAATAAAAACGTACAAACATAATGAAGAAAACTACAAATCTATCTTCAGTCAGGATTCTTCTCCTGACTGGTCTTATGTTCATAGTTTCGCATGCCCATGCGCTTGATATTACATGGGATGATGCAACTAAAACCATGACATTCTCCAGCGCGTCGTCGGAGGCTGTCACTTTGGCTAATGTTAATGCGTCTGCAGACAATTCCACCTTTGAAACGAATATCCAGGAGACAGTATGCGTTGTGTTTGAGGAGAATATCTCAGCAGTTGACAAAGCTGTATTCGATCGCCCTGATTTGCGTGAAGAGGGTATCAATAAACTCGTCATTAACAGCGAGACTGTAGCGAGCAAGGCATATACGCAGAGTGCAAACTTTCGTGTTACATTCCCGAAAGTACGCAGTATTGAGTTTGGTGTGAATGTTACCAAGGTTGGTGATAATTTCTACAACTATGGTTACGCTACAGACCCTAATAAACTTGACACGTCTCCTTTGGAGGAGGTTATCTTCAAGGGTGCGATAGAGGATATAGGCAAATATGCGTTTGCTACAGCAGGTTTTGAGACTATCTTTATTCCTAATACCGTGAAGTATATCCGACAGGGAGCATACTCTAACTGTCGTCATGCCAAGCATATCGTGTTCGAGGAAGAGTCTCAGCTTGAGGTTATCGAAAACGCAGGTTTCGCTTATCTGTGGGGGATTGAGGATGAGGTGATTTCTCTGCCAGCCAGCCTTAAGAGCCTGCATTCCTATGGATTCCGTGAGACAGGTTACAGACCAGCAGACTCTAATATCGTCGGAGGAAAACTTGAGCCTGTTAGTACCGGTTATCCTAAGACCGTTTATGTCAACAACCAGGCATTGGCATACCCTGAGAAAAAGTATGTATATAGTGGCCCGAATGATTCTAACGGCGGATCAGGATCTTTCCTGTATATGTTCCCAAATATGGAGACAATAATCTTCGGCGAAGATGTTACCAAGATTGGTGACTGTCTTTTCAGAGTGTCTCAGGGTGATTATTCAAAATACAATCCACAGCTGAAGAATATAATCTTCGCAGGAGGCATAGATAATGTTGATTATATCGGAGGCAATGCTTTCAACTGTACTTCTCTTGAGGAGATTCATATTCCTGCAGGAGTGACTTCCATTCCTACCTACGCTTTTGCTAACAGTAAGGGTAATCAGGTTGATCCTGTTAAGATTATCTTTGATGGTGACAAGGTGACATCAATCGGTTCCAATGCGTTCTCTTATTGTAACTATGAGTCAATAGAACTCCCTGCTTCTGTTACGAGCATTGCTGCTTATGCCTTCTCTAACAATTCCAATCTTAAGGAAATCAAAATTGATGCAGTAACACCACCTTCACTTGCAAACGTTGATGTGTTCAAGGGAGTAAGTTACTTCGTACTGCGTGTCCCTGATGAGAGTGTGGCTGCATATCGCACTGCTGATGTTTGGAAGGATTTGGGTGATAAGTGTATCATCCGTGCCATGAATTATGTAGAACTCAGGGATGGCGAGACTTTTGACAGAGAAAACTATCCTCCTGGCCTCAAGACCGAGATCAGTTATACCCGTCACTTTGATGTGGTGGCTGGCCGTAAGAACTGGCATTCTATCTACCTGCCAATAGCACTCCAGTATGACGAGTGGATTCAGTTGGGTAATATGTACAAGATCAAGAATGTACGCGAGTACGACAACGATAACAATGGTACCATAGACGCATGGGCTGTAGAGGTGCGTAAGATGGCAGAAGGTGACCGTACCAAGCCAAACACACCTTACCTCTTCCGTCCATTCAAGAGCGGTGAGCAGGCATTCGATGCTGTCTATACTACACTGGCGTCATCTGATCCTATTGCAGATGAGGATAGCAAGAGCTGGTGCGCAAGTACTGATTACCTCTTCGTGTTCAATGGCAATTATGAGCAGTCAAGTACATTTGCCATGGATAAGTATTTCGCTGTTACCGCATCGGGCGTGCTGAAATATGCCGGCAAACCTACAACGCTCAATTCTTACCGTTGGTATATGGGTATCTATGATAAGGAGACTGACGCATTCGTTAAGCCTTCTACATTCTATCCAGAGGCGGTTGCTACCCCACAGAGCATCTATATCATTGACGAGGAAGATCCTGAAGACGCCACCTTCATCAGCGGAATCGTTTCGCAGGGTGATGATCAGACAACAGCATACTATGATCTTCTCGGACGCAAGGTGTCATCACAGTCTCTGCAGAAGGGTAACTTATATATGTATGGTGGAAAGAAATTCATTTGCCAGTAATCAGGCATATATATAATAAGGTGTAGCAATAAAGATTGTTGAAAGAAAAATAATAGACAATACAGATGAAGAAAGAATATATATGTCCGCAACTGGATGTCGTGATTCTCGGAGCAGAAGAGTTGATGAATGTGTCTCCTGCAGATGAAATCATCTCAAACATTGATGATCCATGGGTTCCAGAAGATGATCCTTGGACAGACGAGATTCCTGGCGGTGGAGCTATTGATGATGATGACAGCTTCCAGTAATAGAATTATAGACTATAAAATATAATAACGATGAAGAAGAATATTTTTCACAATATAACATTACGTATCGTTTCTTTGGCAATGGTGTTGGGATTCTCCGTAGCCAATGCCTGTGCAGAAGAGCAGTGGGTGGAACTTACTGATGACGGAAGCTCATACAAATCTCTCGGCCAGGAATCTGCCAACATTAGATATACACGTACATTTGCCAATGTCGGTCAGTACTATTCATTCTATGTGCCATTCTCAATGGGGTATAACTCTTGGGCAAACTATGGCAAGATGTACAAGATACAGAATGTGCGCGAGTATGACCTCGAGAATGATGGTAAGGTTGACTATTGGACTATATCCATAGTCGAGACCTATAACGTAAAGGCTAATACGCCATACATATTCCGTCCACACGAGGGATTCCGTTTTCCGTTCACTGTTAATTTTGAGGCACCAGGCTCTTCATTGGAGTCTTGTGAAAAAGATGGACGCGTGTGGTGCGCTAATACCGAGCATCGCTTTGATTTCATCGGCAACTACACACAGGGATTCGAATTCAAGAAGAGTTTCTATTTCACTGTTGACAAGCGAGGATTGCTCAAGTATATGTCTCCGCAGTCACCTGATATGACACTCAATCCATACCGTTGGTATATGGTCATTACTGATCGTGAAACCGGAGAACCTATTTCTCAGGATGAGTTCATGAGTTATGTCAACGATACCAAGGGCATCACTCTTGCAGAGCAGATGAGCTTCCGCTTCTTCTGTGAGGATGAAGATGAACTTCCGACATCCATTATTACCGATGCCATCTCTGTAGAAGATACAGAAGGCACCGCTCATGATCTGATAGGACGTAAAGTCAGTAAGCCTAAGAAGGGCGAACTTTACATCGTAAATGGTCGTAAGGTCATGTACTAAGAATGATAAAAAGAGAATAATCGATATTGAAATGTAGTTTTTTTTCGAACAAGAAGCAGGCCTGTTGTCGTGATGACAATCGGCCTGCTCGTTTTTACTAGGTGTTTTGTGCGAAAATGTCAAGTTTGCTTGACCTCAATCAAGTAAAAGCCTTATTTTGAAAGAAAATGCCAAAATTTCTTTAAAAACCTTTGGCGGTTTCAGGAAAAGTGCGTACCTTTGCATTCGCTTTTGAGAAACACGCCTCTCACGAGGGTTCTAAGTATCTCAGGAGCGATGAAGAAAGAGTTCTTTGAAAAGATTTACATAAACAGAAAGTAGTAGTACAAGAAGCAAGTCTGCTCAACTCCCGCTACCGTTTCTTGGGTATCTCCCCAGGACGCGACAAAGGATTGACAGACTTGGGTAAAAGAAACGAACCATCAATTTTGAATTGATATACTTCTTATTAAATCTAACGGATGGTCATTCTGAATCAGACAAACGCGTCCCTTTCTGTGAGGCTCAGCCTCGGAGGTCTAGGGACAGAAAAAGATATTTTACAATGGAGAGTTTGATCCTGGCTCAGGATGAACGCTAGCTACAGGCTTAACACATGCA
>JAZLIN010000108.1:0-23109 GCA_045617365.1 Prevotella sp.
GGTGTTTCTACATTCATACTATAACATAAAAAACATAACTTTCATTTATAAAAAGGGCTGGTGATGTCGTGGAAATGTATAGAATCCTGATGGATGATGTATGTCATTTGTCATCTACTGACTGATGTAGCGATACGTCTGTGAGGAGAATAGAGATTTCAAGAAAGCCACCATTACCGTGCTTTTGGAATTAATAACAAACTAATTTAAAATTTAACAAACTTTGCAATGAAAAGATTTTTTCGTGGAATGCAATGGTTGCTATCACCATTGCCACTGTTTTTCATGCCCACAACACTTAGTGCGCAGAAGGTAAGGTATCTCTATGACGATGCAGGAAATCGCTATATGAAGAGTATAAGCAAACCTAGCACTCGTTCTTTCAGTAGAAAAGAAGACCGTTTTGTTGACGAACAAACAAACGGTTCATGGCTTGGCAGTAAACTTTATATACAGACCTCTCGCAATGCGATAACCGTAATTCTTCCTGATTACTCAATAACAGATACTTATCACTGTGTTATAAGTACTGTTACAGGAATCATTATCAAAGATGATGATTTAATATCATCAAAGACTCTGTTCAAGATTAAAAGTAAGGCAAGGGAAAACTATCTTATATGTGTAACTATAAATGAAGAGAAGCAGACATGGAAAGTCGCAATAGAATAATCTCCCGAATGATTCGACTTGTGGTTTTTATAATCACTACATGCATATCATTGCATAATGCAAAAGCAGCTGATGCGGTAGGTACAGTCGAAGGCACATTTACGGTTAGCGAAACCGGTGCAGCTGTTTATCATGTTCCATTTGACATTTATCCCTCTGGTTCAGGATTTGATCCTAAGATAGGGTTGCAGTACAACAGTCAGATGGAAGGTTATGGCAATGCCGGCTACGGTGTAAGCATTACGGGTATATCTGTAATAACACGATGTAACAAGGACCTTTTTCATGACAAGAGAGTACAGAAGAAGCAATACAAATCGGGAGATTCTTATGCGCTTGATGGTAAGAGATTGGTACTCATGTCCGGGGAAGAAGGAGTGGATGGTGCAGTCTATTCCGTAGAGGGTTCACCACATACAACAGTTAAATTATACGGTAATGATCAGCTGAGGCAATTTCCAAGGTTTGAGGTTACGGAAGCTGATGGTACTGTATTTGCGTATGAGAAGTATGCTATGTATGACGGGAAAATCAGTTCCTGGTACATCAGCAAGGCAACCAATAAGTATGGAGACCACATAGATTATTATTACACCACTGTAAATCAGGTTACATATCCGTCTCACATTATCTATTTTCATGCCAACGAGATGAACTATGTTACGTTTTCCTATGGCAACATCACTCATCCCGTGCCGTTTGTCATGGAGAATGGTATCAGAGGTTCACATGGGCGCAAACTTACTGCTGTAACATCATACCGTAATGCGGCAATGGACACATATCGCACCTATCGTCTCAATTATGAAACGGCAGATGGGTCGCATCACAAATATGACCGTCTTGTATCCGTAAGTGTAGAGAATGAGAATAAAGAGTCGCTCAAACCTCTCTGCTTTTCATGGAACACTTTAGAAGAAGCAAGGATCGACAGGTCAGCTGCAAACGTGGAGACTTCTGACAAGTTCAAAGAAATAGGAGGTACAAGTTCATTCTTGTCCGTTGACCAGAATGGTGACGGTATTAGCGACATCATAAGGATATGCCAAGGCTACGAAAATGTCTATGACTATGGGCAATCCCGTACAAAGTACTATAACAGGATTAATTTCTATCATGGAAGTATCAGCGATGAACATAAGTATTCTTTCTATGACTATGCACATTTGAGAACGTCTCCAACCTTCAGTACGGAGAATATTTCTGTGTCAGGAAACGGTTTTAGAGTTTTTGATGCTGATGGAAATGGCAAAAACGATATTGTGATTCCATATTATTATAGGTCAAAGTATAATGAAGCTTCCTGGCTGTATCTATATCTGATATCCGACGATCTGTCAAGATATGAGAGTGACCAGATCATAGATTCAAAAAGCTGTGTTTTTTTTCCGCTTGTATCAAAAGGTAACAGTGCACCGTTCGTTACGCTGGATATGAATGGAAACGGCAAGGAAGAGATTCTGTACATAGAAGACACGAACGTCAATGGAGTTTACAACGGCAGAGTAATCTATGACATTATCCCGTATAGCGATGACAAATACAAATCGCTTGAGGTTGGGTTTCGCTATTCACGCAACAGCGAACTGAAAAGACTGTTCCTTGCTGATTGTAATGCCGATGGATTCCATGACCTCATACTGTTGTTTGCCGATGGCTACAAGGTATATTACAACAATGGAACGGGTAATCTACAGTCATGCTATACGGAAAACAACTGCAGCGAGTTCAATGGAGACAACTTGCATGACTACAAGCATATAGAGCAAGGTGATTTAGACGGAGATGGACTAATTGACTTTGCTGTTGCAGATGATTCTCAATTATACCTTATTCACAACGAGGGAAACGGTACTTTTGTCAAGGGCAGTGGACACACATTCGACTTTCCTCATGACAGATGTAATTTAGCAATGAGAGTTGTTGATGCTGACAAAGACGGAAGAGCAGATGTGTTTGTTTCAGCATATTCCAGGATCTTTTCCCTTTTTAATGTAGTAAACAAAAACTATTGTGTACTTTACAGATTACAGGGTACGACCTTTGAGCCTGGCATACAGACAGAGAGAGGTGGCAACGAGAATGACATAAACGAAGGCTACATTTTTACAGGAGACTACGACGGAGACGGTTATCCGGAATTAGCAAACTACGGCACTCCACTGAACGATGACTCTGATGGTTTTCAGGAAGGAAGGGTGTTTGTTTACAAGTTCCCGACAGACATCTCTCTTGGTCGCGTCAATCGCATCACAAACGGTTACGGAAAAGAAACCACAATAGAGTACGCAAGCGGAACAAGCCAAAAGATCGACATAGAAACGGCACAGTTCTACAAATACAAGATTGGTTATAGCATACAGAAAAAATATGTGTATGACAAGTACGGAAACGGCAGTTTTGAAAATTATGAAACTGATGCATTCCCGGTCAATACATACAAACTGCCTATACCTTTAGTAGCCTCTGTCACACAAACCAACGGAGCTGCCGGCAAGCAGACATCCAACTATTATTATTCAGGCATGAAGCTGCACCTGCAAGGACGAGGGGCTCTTGGATTTGGGGCAACGCTGGTGAATAATACCACACTCGATACTCATACTTATACAACAGTAAAGGAGTGGGACAATGAATCGTGGCTACCGACCTGCACCCAGACTATATCTGCAATAAACGGCAGGGACAAGTATTCTTATGACATGTCATTCAATACTGTGACGAATGCTGTTGCGAGAAACAATCTGTGGAATGGTAACTATTTCACGTATTGCTCGGAGAACGTCACAAGGGATATGGATGAGAACTATGTCACAAAGACGTATAGTTATGATGTTGTCAAGGGAGTGCCGACTGAAGAGAAGATATCATACGGACTCACCGGAGATACATACAGCGCAAACACTTATGGAGGGTATCAAAAGATATGCGACCGTTGGGTACCGACTGTTGCCCAATCTATCCATAAGCACAAGCATGATGCCAATCTGCATACTCAAACTAACAGGTTAACATACGATTCCAATGGTGATGTATTGAAACTCAACTCTACATCTTCCTATGATGGAAATAATGTGTCACTGACAACGACATATACCCGAAACATGTATGGTCGTATCCTGTCAGAAATGATTTCGGGGTCAAACGTCAGAACAATAACAAAGAAGTACAGCTATGATGACAAAGGAATAAGAGTCGTACGCGAATACACTTCGCCACTTCTCACCGATATATCATACGAATATGACAAGTGGGGCAATGTTACAAGCAAGTGTGATAAGACGGAGAACTCTGCTGGCTATGTTACACGTTATACCTATGACAACTGGGGGACGCTCATTTCTGTCAGCCATCCGGATGGTACGGAAACACGTACGGAAACTGTCTGGGACAGTAGTATGCCGGACTATACGTATAAAGTAATATCATCACAGACGGGCATTCCTTCGGTAGCAACAGTATATGACAATGAAGGGCGTGAGCTCGCGGTATCGACAACTACAGGTCCTCAGAATATTCCGGTTAACACCTTCACCAAGTATGACAACCACGGGAACGTACTGAGTGTAAAGAATGTCACAGGCAGGATGACCCTGACATCCACTATGGAGTATGACAGCAGAGGACGTGTCACAAAAGAGCATCATGCTGATGGTACAGAGACAACTTACACGTATGATAAAACAAAAGTTACGATTCAGAGCCCAAGGGGTACAAAGACAACGGAATATGACGAAGAGGGTAACATATTGCAGGTTACGGATAACAACTCTGTGATAAACTACACATACACATCCTTAGGCAAACCTTCCACGATTACATCTGGCAACAATACTGTAACATTAGAGTATGATGGCGCGGGAAGACGTATCAGCCTCAGTGATCCTGATGCTGGCACGCAGACATACAGCTATGCAGCAGATGGAACCTTGCTCAGCCAGACGGATGCAAATGGTATCACCGTTTCGTACGTGTATGATGCAAAAGGCAGGTTGACGGGCAGATTGGGTGGCGATTGTGACGAGACAACTGTTTACGGAACCAGTGGCAATAGTAAGAATCGTATCGTGGAACGACGACTGGATACAGGGTTCCTTGAAAAATACAGCTATGACAAACTGGGGCATGTTCTGCAAGTGACTCGCGAGATTGATTCTTGGGGTACTTATAGCAAGTCATACGAATATGACGCACTGGGCCGTAAAGTAAAGGCTATATATCCTGGCGATGTAGAGGTGAAATATGAGTATGATGACAGCGGCAACATGACACTCATGTCCATAAAGGATAGGTACAACACAGACTTCTATTGTTTGGACACTTGGAAATATGACGGTTTGAAAAAAGTGTCTTTCTTCGGTGACATATCATGCACCGATTCTTACTATCCTGCTACCGGTCAGCTGGCATGCCGAACCATGAATGTGCTCGAGGATGAAGAACTGGCTCGCATCAATTATTCCTATGATGCTAACACAGGAAACATCTCTGCAAGATGGTTCGGATGCGCAGAAGGACAACGCAAGATTTCCATGAATGGCACAAGCGACGCTGCAGGTGTGATGCTGCCTCCGATGGATTCCCAGCTCTATAAGGTAGAGACATTTGAATATGACAGTTCCGATAGACTGACCAAGATAACAGAGGCCGGTCCTGACGGAGCGAAGGAACCAACGGTTATTCGCTATGAAGACAACGGAAACATCAGCTATAAGTCTGGCGTAGGTGAATATGGATATTCTGATGAAAGACCACATGCTGTGACAGAACTGGATTATCCAGAGGGCGACATGACCGAAAGCGAACAAAGTATTGTTTACAATCGTGATGGAAACTTAGATCAAGTTATCCAACGCACGAATGGCAAAACGTATGTACTCACCTATTGGCGCGGTTTGGAACAGGCAAAATGGGTGGAAACTCTGAATGTCACAGGTGAAAGGAATGCTCGTGAGACTATTTATTTTGACGATTATGAAAGAATAGTCAAAGGAAATGACGTCACAGAGCAATATTTCCTGGATAATGACGTTCTCCTTATAAAGAAGGATGGCATTCTGACGCAATACAAGGCGTTCAAGGATGCTCATGGATCAATACTGTACATTGTCGATAAGTCAGGAAATCATGTCTTTGAAGCAACGTATGATGCGTGGGGCAAACAGACCGTGACGATGAATCTGATAGACTTCAGATATGGCTACTGCGGTCATGAGATGCTCAACGAGGTGGAGTTGATTGATATGGGAGGCAGAGTCTATGACCCTGCTCTCGGACGCTTCCTCTCATGCGATAATTACGTGCAGGAACCTACCAACAGTCAGAATTTTAACCGCTACAGCTATTGTCTGAACAATCCGCTCAGATATACGGATCCTACGGGACAACTCTTTGGAATTGACGATGCAGTTCTCGCCTTTGCAGCATTCAACCTGACTAGTTCCCTCATGCAAGCGTATGCAAGTGGAGAAAATATGTGGACAGCGGCAGGAAGAAGTATTCTTGGGTCTGCTGTTTCATTTGGTTTCTCAAATGCTATCAACGCAATAGGTGGGGCATTCGGACATAGCGTGGGTAGCGTTGGCAATGAGTTGATGCGTGCAGGTGCTCATGGAGTTGCTTCTGGTGCATTCTCTGCCATACAGGGCAATTCATTTGGTACTGGTTTCGCCACTGGTGCAGTGTCCTCTCTTGTCGGCTCAGGAGTACAATCGCTTGGAGGTAGCGAATTGAGTGTATTAGGTTCGATGACTCTCACGGGTGGACTAACCTCAGTAGCATTCGGTGGCAGTTTCTTCAATGGCGCACAGATAGGATTGCAGATAGGTGCACTGAATCATACCTGGCAAGAAGGCGGTATTAGATATAATGACGATAGTGGACAAATTGAAGGGAATATTCCTGACTATGTTTTTACAAAAAGAAAATGGTCATTACACAAAGTTATAGGCGAAACTGTAAACTTTGCAAGTACATCATTAAGTGAATTAGGGGTATCTCTAAAGAACAATGCTGAAAATTCTGTCTATGGTGACAATAATAAATTCTATTGGAAGAGTTTAAATTCACGTGCATTTTATGGAAATCAATATGTAAAGGTTACAAGACTTTCAAATTTAGGTTCTACCATGATAAAAAAATCAGGTCCCTTTGGAACTGCATTAAACGTAACAAATCTCGGAGCGGCAGTCGTTAAAGATATTAGTGAACTAAACAACTATGGAACGAATTGGTATTCAACGGTCAAGGCTTCACTTAACATAACGTCTGCAATTGCTGGCGCAAAAACAGGTGCTGCTATAGGAGCTTATTTCGGGGGTTACGGTTCTATCCCAGGTACGATTATAGGAGGAGCGATTGGTGGTATTGCTGGTTCCTACGGTGCAGGAAAAATTAGTGATTCATTTGTAAACTATTTATACGGTTATTAAAAATGAAAGAAAATATTTACTATTTCTTAAATGCTATATACTACACCTCCAGTCTTCTCGACATCCTATTCCAGAGGTTTGTAGATAAGAGATTAGATGCTTTAATGTTATTTATTTCGAATCATTGTCTAACAGCAAACTATAAGGAGAAAGCTCTTGAACGTATAAACAAGAGAGCAGAGCTGATGGAAAAATATTGGTATAATAAAGATAATGGAAAGTTCATACATACAACCAATTTTTTCTATGGTACCATGATAACCATGTGTTTTACTCCTTTTTCTTTATGCTTAGGCATTCCTGCAAAATTCTATCTTGATAGTGATATGTTATTTTTTATTGCAATAATAACACCTATCTGGGTTGCATATAAGATTGTAGATGATGCAGTTTGGAAAAATAATAATTATCAACAATATTTCACGAAATTCGAGAAAAGAGATGAACAATGGCATCGTAAATGGAAAATAATAACCATATTGTTTAATACAAGTGCACTCTTCATGCCTTTGATTGCAGCATTATGTATAGGGTATGCCGTAATTTCCATTGAGAAACCATAGTCAATTATAGTTTCAGCCCATCCGAATCATTCGATGGTTATACATTTGATGTCGGATGGGCTGATATCATATATTACGTATGACGTTTGTTATCTGGTCATGCAGTGTCAGACTTACAGTCGTAAGAGAAATGACATATCTTCATACAAAGAGAATAGCGTTCAGAATGTTGCTGGCAGGACTGTAGCGTGCTGTAAAGATACACAAGTATTTCGACAAGGAACGATTTATCTTTGATGTTCGCGACTTCTTCGTAAATGTAAAAGGTTGCCAGTTGTAATAGTTACTATTAATTCAGTGTGAGAACATCAATAGATAAAAGGTTCTGCGAGTTCCGTGTATTACTTCCCTTTCTTGCTTTAGCAAGCGTTACCCTATCGGGATACCGAGCGGGTCAGTGGGTCTTCGACCGCTCAGCCGAAGGATGCTTGCCAGAGCAAGAAATCTTCGTTGACAAGAAAAAGTGCGCGAGGGGAGCGTGTTATTTTATCTTTATTGTTATGCTGTTGGATGTCTTATCGCCTTTCAGGGTTAGGCATATCCTGTAGAGGCGGTCTCCCCACATTTCGTGTTGTACAGGGTCATTGGTGATGTCTATCTCCTCTACTGCGGATGTTGCCTGGGATGCAGTGAATTCAAGTGAATGGTTGCCAAGTCTAACAACTCCATTGGAGGCGATGTCAGGCTTTACAGGAGTCATGAACATCATACGGGTAGGAGCGCTGATGGCATCCAACTCGTATTTGTCGCTGATAACAATCTGTGAACCTTTCAGTGTAGCCGTGCGCAACCATGACCTTACCTGTGCCTCCTTAGGATATGCTCCAGCGATGTCGAGCGTTATGGAACGTTTGTCTTTTTTTATCAGTTTTGCTGCATATTGCTTGCCATTGCGCTGGTCGGTAGCGTTGATCTGTGGCAGATTGTGATACTGGCTCTGCATGGTCCAGATGTCGTAGCGGTTCTTGCTGAAGGTCTTGGAGGTATATTCGCCCACTCCCGGATCGATTAAGAGAGGTTCGCCACCTGAATATACCACGAACGAACCAACATCATTATGGTTGTGGCTCTCATCATTATGACCGCCCTTGATTGCGAGAAACAGACTTTTAGGAGTGTTGGCAGAAGGATTAGAGCGTACCGTCATTATCTGAAGGTTGGGCAGCCATGCCTCTGTCATTGGTTGGCGTGGCATCTCCTTCTTCAGTGAAGCGATAGCCTTAAGAAGCATTAGTTCTCTGCCAAGGGTAGGGTAGTTGCCACTCTTGTCATAGAGGGCAGCAGGGTTATTCCAGAAGTTTTTTTGTACTGCAATGTATGCCGCAAATTCGCGCATCACCTTGTCATTGAGATAGAGGGCGAAAGGGTATAGCACATTCAGCTGCACCACGCTCTTGTTCTCGTGAGCATCGGCGAAATTGACGCAGTAGTCATTGCCGATATACATCTTGTATATATAGGATCCCATATTTGCAATCTTGCCCTGCAGTTCGGCCTCGTTCTCAAGATGTATGTCTGCATCGCGAAGCAGCTGTAGGCACTCAAACAGTGAGGCGGCGGCACGGTCCCAATAGCCGGTGCCTTCGTCGCATCCGCCATCCTCAGGGTATGACTTGATGAAGGCTTGCATGCAACCCATGATTTCCTTTATGGCAGCGGCCTTACGATCTGCGTCCTTTTCATAGAGCATTACGCATGTGAGCCAGTTGGAACAGATCCATGGGTTCCAGTTCATACCTGCTGTCTTCCACCAGTATTTGCTGCCCAGTGCAGGACGTAGCATTCTGCGGTCTATCTCACTTGCTATTCGCTTGTATATGTCGGGAGAGTATTTGTCAAGCTGTTGCTTCAGTTCGTGGCCTGTCCATGCCAAGAGTGACGCTGCCTCTGCATTGAAGAGGTCAACCGTTTGTACGTCATGCACTGGCACGGCACTGCCATAGTGTGCGGGGATGCCCCACCATGTCTCCTCCATCATGACATTGAGACCGTTGATGATGTCTGGAAGGAAACGGTTCTTGCCTTCTGCTATCTCCGCCATTACGAGAGAAGCCAGTTGTCTGCGGCGTTCGAAGCACATACCTTCGTACTCTACACGGTTGCCGTCTTTCTTGAAGCGGGCAAAGACCGTGGCAGGCATGACCTTCCATTCATGGCCAAGATATTGCTCGCCGTAATGTATGTAACTGTCACGCATTACTTTAGGCAGTGAGTCTCCGATGGTTGATGACTTAGCGACTATCTGCACCAGAAGGCAGAGGGTGAGGAGTATGAATATACGTTTCATAGGAAAGTAGATGATGTAATGTTTAAGTATTATAATGGTGCAAAGTTAATGATTATTTTTCAGATAGCATCATTAATAATGTATTACTTATATGGAGAAAGAATTTATCGCCTCTGCTACGAGTTTGGCATCCTCGTATGTGAGGTATGGTGAGATGGGAAGTGACAGTTCCTGTGCCGCTATCCTTTCCGTAATATGATAGGAGAGATTGTGCCACTCCTTGTAGCACTCCTGCTTATGAGGTGGGATAGGATAGTGTATGAGAGTCTGTATACCGTTGTCCGCAAGGTGCTGCTGCAGTCTGTCACGTAACGGACATAGTACGGTAAAGATATGATATACGTTGGAGAGTGGTTTCTCTCGGGAAGGTATTGTGACGAGAGGGTTAGTGATGTTCTCTCTATAATACTGTGCAATGGCCATGCGATGCTTGTTGTCTTGATCCAGAAACTTCAGTTTGACATTGAGTATGGCAGCCTGTATCTCGTCCAGACGACTGTTGCGTCCCTGATAGCGGAATACATACTTAGCCTGGCTGCCGTAGTTGCCTAATGCTCTGATGATGTCGGCAATCTCTTCATTGTCAGTAGTGACGCATCCACCGTCGCCCAGTGCACCGAGATTCTTGCCTGGGTAAAAGGAATGTGCGGCAGCATGTCCGAGCGCACCTGTTCGTCTTTGCGATTTACCATCGTCGTAGATACATCCATGCGCTTGGGCATTGTCTTCGAATAACAGGAGGTTGTGCTTGTTACAGAGTGTGGCAATGCCTTCGTTGTATGAGCATCGTCCGTAAAGGTGTACCAGCATTATGGCACGTGTGCGATTATTTATATGCTGTTCTATGAGTCGATGGTCAATCTGTAGGGTCGTAATGTCAGGTTCTATGAGTACAGGTGTCAGACCATTCTCTGTTATGGCGAGTATGGTAGCTATGTATGTGTTTGCTGGTACGATGATTTCATCACCGCGATGCAGTCGCCCGAGTTCCATGTATGCGCGGAGCATCAGAATGAGGGCGTCCAGGCCGTTGGCACATCCTACGCAGTGTTTCGTGCCTATGTATGTGGCATAGTCATGTTCAAATTCCAGGTTCTCTTCGCCAGTGAGATACCATCCGCTGTTGACAACCTTCTGTATGGCAGTGGAGATCAGGTCTTGGTGCATGGCTGTCACCTGTTTTAGATCGAGATATTTAATCATGGATATCGATGAAACTTAGAAAAAAGGGGGCACACAGCAGTGTGCCCCCGGTATTAGGTATAGTCTAAATGACTAATTACTCAGCCCAGTCCATCTTTGTCTGACGAACGTAAGTCTGATAGCGACGCTGTGCCATCTTCTTAGCCTCAGCGAAGAGCTCATCAGCCTCGTTAGGGAATGCCTTCTTCACAGAGAGGTAACGTACCTCACCCTCGAGGAAGTCCTGGAACTTATCCCAATCTGGCTCCTTAGAGTCGAGAGAGAATGGGTTCTGACCCTGCTCAGCGAGTTCTGGGTTGAAGCGCCAGAGGTGCCAGTAACCGCACTCAACTGCACGAGCCTCCTCAGCCTGTGAGCGACCCATGCCACCCTTGATCTTAAGACCGTGGTTGATACATGGAGCATAAGCGATAACGAGTGATGGTCCGTGGTATGCTTCAGCCTCACGGAATGCCTTGAGACACTGAGCGTTGTCAGCACCCATAGCAACCTGAGCAACATATACGTAACCGTATGTAGTAGCGATCATGCCGAGATCCTTCTTCTTGATACGCTTACCCTGTGCAGCGAACTGTGCGATAGCACCGAGCGGTGTAGCCTTAGAAGCCTGACCACCAGTGTTAGAGTAAACCTCTGCATCGATAACGAAGATGTTGAGGTCCTCACCAGATGCGAGTACGTGGTCGAGACCGCCGTAACCGATATCGTAAGAAGCACCGTCACCACCGATGATCCACTGTGAACGCTTAACGAGGTAGTGGTCGAGAGTCTTGAGCTCCTTGCATACTGGGCAACCAGAAGCAGCGCACTCAGCGATCATTGGCTTGAGGATAGCAGCGAGACGCTTAGACTCAGCAGCATCCTCCATCTTCTCGATCCATTCTGCAGCAGCAGCCTTGAACTCAGCTGATGGCTGATCCATAGCGATAACCTCCTGGAGAAGCTTAGCAACGCGCTCCTTCATCTTCTTGTTACCGATTACCATACCGAGACCGAACTCACAGAAGTCCTCGAAGAGTGAGTTGTCGAATGCAGGACCCTGACCCTTCTCGTTTGTTGTGTATGGTGTTGATGGGATAGAAGCAGAGTAGATTGAAGAACAACCTGTAGCGTTAGCAATGATCTCACGGTCACCGAAGAGCTGAGAGATGAGCTTAACGTATGGTGTCTCACCACAACCAGAGCAAGCGCCTGAGAACTCGAAGAGTGGAGTAGCGAACTGAGAGTTCTTTGGAGACTGTGCGATGTCAATGAGATCCTGCTTAGACTTAACGTTCTTAACGAGGTAGTCCCAACCAGCAGCGAGGTCAATCATCTCCTGAGCGTCTGGGTTGTAAGGAACCATTGTGAGAGCCTTCTCACCCTTCTTGCCTGGACATACGTCAACACAGTTACCACATCCGAGACAGTCGAGTGGAGCTGGCTCGATAACGAAGTGCATGCCAGCGAGAGCCTTAGGAGCCTTGATGTCCTGAGTCTGACCGTTGAAGCCAGCCTTCTCATCGTCGGTAAGAACGAATGGACGGATAGCAGCGTGAGGACAAACGAATGAACACTTGTTACACTGGATACAGTTCTCTACATTCCATACTGGAACGAATGCCTCTACGCCACGCTTCTCGTAAGCAGCGGTACCGTTCTGCCATGTGCCGTCAACGGTGTTGTGCTTAACAAAGTCAGAAACCTTGAGGAGGTCACCTGCCATAGCGTTGATAGGACGTACGAGTTCCTTAACGAATGCTGGTGCATTGTCCTCCTTAGGAGCGTCTGCTGGAAGGTTAGCCCATGCTGGATCAACCTCAAGCATCTTGTACTCACCACCGCGGTCAACAGCAGCGTAGTTCTTGTCAACAACGTCCTGACCCTTCTTGCCGTAAGACTTAACGATGAACTTCTTCATCTGCTCAACAGCGAGATCTACTGGGATAACCTCAGTGATACGGAAGAATGCAGACTGGAGGATAGTGTTGGTACGGTTACCAAGACCGATCTCCTGAGCAATCTTTGTAGCGTTGATGTAATATACCTTGATGTTCTTCTCTGCGAATACCTTCTTTACCTTGTTAGGGATGAAGTTAACGAGCTCTTCACCCTCGAAGATTGTGTTGAGGAGGAATGAACCATTCTCACGGATACCACGTGTAACATCGTACATGTTGAGGTAAGCCTGTACGTGACATGCTACGAAGTTAGGTGTAGTGATCTGATATGTAGAGCGGATTGGCTCGTCACCGAAACGGAGGTGAGAACATGTGAAGCCACCAGACTTCTTAGAGTCGTAAGAGAAGTATGCCTGACAGTACTTGTCAGTGTTGTCACCGATAATCTTTACAGAGTTCTTGTTAGCGCCTACAGTACCGTCAGCACCGAGGCCGAAGAACTTACACTCCTGTGTTGACTTGCCACCGAGAGCAATCTCCTCAACTGCTGGGAGAGAGAGGTTAGTAACGTCATCAACGATACCTACAGTGAAGTGGTTCTTTGGCTGTGGGAGCTCGAGGTTGTTGAATACAGAGATGATACGAGCAGGTGTAACCTCGCATGAACCAAGACCGTAGCGACCGCCAACGATCATAGGACGGTTCTCTACGTCATAGAATGCAGACTTAACGTCGAGGTAGAGTGGCTCACCCTCAGCGCCTGGCTCCTTGGTACGGTCAAGTACAGCAATCTTCTTAACAGTCTGTGGAACAGCTGCGAGGAGGTGCTTTACAGAGAATGGACGATAGAGGTGAACGTTGATCATACCTCCCTTCTTGCCCTCAGATACGAGGTAGTCGATAGCCTCCTTGGCAGCTTCACAAGCAGAACCCATCAGGATGATGATGTTCTCAGCGTCAGCAGCACCATAGTAGTTGAAGTTGTGGTACTCACGACCAGTGATCTCAGAGATCTTCTGGCAGTACTTCTCTACTACGTCAGGAATTACGTCATAGTATGGGTTACAAGCCTCACGGTGTGTGAAGAACTCGTTAGGGTTCTCAGCTGTACCGCGTGTTACAGGGCGCTCTGGAGTGAGTGCACGGTTACGGAAGTCCTCAACAAACTCCATTGGAGTGATAGCCTTGATGTCCTCCATATCCATAACCTCGATCTTGTGATACTCGTGAGAAGTACGGAAACCATCAAAGAAGTTGATGAATGGTACCTTTGTCTCAAGAGTAGCAAGGTGAGGAACGGCTGTAAGGTCCATAACCTCCTGTACTGATGAAGAAGCGAACATAGCGAAACCAGTCTGGCGGCAAGCCATTACGTCCTGGTGGTCACCGAAGATACAGAGAGCGTGTGAAGCCAGTGTACGAGCTGAAACATCGAATACACATGGGAGAAGCTCACCTGCGATTTTGTACATGTTAGGAATCATCAGCAACAGACCCTGTGAAGCAGTGAATGTTGTGGTGAGAGCACCTGCCTGAAGAGAACCGTGTACTGCACCGGCAGCACCGCCCTCAGACTGCATTTCCTGTACAAGAACAGTCTGACCCCACATGTTCTGGCGACCGCGAGCGGCCCAGTCGTCTGTGTGCTCAGCCATAGGAGATGATGGAGTGATTGGGTAGATTGCAGCTACCTCGGAGAACATGTAGCTCACGTGAGCTGCAGCCTCGTTACCATCACAAGTGATAAACTTTTTTTCTTTAGCCATTTTTTGTTATTAAGATAAGAAAGTTAATATAAGATTCTTGTTTTCTTTTGTCTATTATATAATGTGAATTCCCTAATAAAGGAATCCCAACAGCCACAGTGGCATCATCTTGTCGGTTACGGAATTGTCATTGTACTGGCAATAGACTGTGCCATTGCTGTTGGCGCGTGGCATGTCCGTTCCACCGCATATCTTGAAGTGCCTTTCACTATCGACAGTGTAGAAGATGTCTTTGCCTGCCTGGTTTACTTTGTGGTCTTTCCACATAGTGTTGACGAAGAACGTCTCCATCTGTGTCTGCTCATCGAAATTGATGGGGTAGATAGCCTGATACAAATTCGGATTGTGCAGCATCACTTTTGTAGGTTTCTTCGGGAATTTCTGTCCTACGGGATATATGATGTTTATGAGTCGGGCATCCGCCAAGTACTTGATATAGTTCATTACGGTGGCGCGACTTGTCTCTATTTCCTGTGCAAGCTGACTGATATTTGGTGCCTGTGGACCTGCAACGGCGAGTAGGTAGAACAGTTTCTTGATTTTTGTAAGGTACTTTAGTTCTATCTGCTTGATGAGGAGTATGTCCACCTCTGTCATCATGTTCATGGATTTCAGTAGATTGTCTGCGAAATCGTCATGTTCCCTGAAGAGAGGATAGAATCCGTGGTGGATGTATTCCCTGAAATATTTCATTGGATCCACTCGCTCGGTGATGTCGTGTACCAACTGTTCCTTGTGGCGGAGTATTTCATCCAATGGTATCCATCTGAAATCAAGTCCTGTGCGCAGATTCAGGTATTCGCGGAAAGAGAAACCTCTTAGGTTATAGCTTTTTACAATATCTTCCAGTTCGGGATTCTCCCGTTTCAGTCTCATGACGCTCGAGCCGGCGAAGATAATCTTCAGTTTGGGGTATCTGTCATAACAACGACGAAGTTCCCTGCTCCAGTCAAACTGTTTGAATACCTGATCTATCAGCAGTACTCTGCCGCCTTGCTTATAGAATTCTCCTGCAAAGTCTGCTATGCCTTTTCCCTGGAAGTAGAAGTTGTTCATGTTTATATATAAGCATCTTCTGTCTCCTGGTTCAAAATTTTCTTTCGCATATTGCAATAAGAATGTGGTCTTGCCCACCCCGCGGGTGCCTTTGATGCCAATCATTCTTGCGCCCCAGTCTATCTCATCCATGAGTACCCTTCTCACTGGTGCGTTTGCCTGCTCTAAGAGATATTTATGCGTGCGATAGAATTCTTCCATTAGCCTTTTCTGTTTTATACTGCAAAGGTAAGAATAATTTCTCAAATTGCAAAGCAGAGATTGCAAAAAGAATAACTATTTAATATTTTTTATATTTTGTAACATTTTTTTGCGAACGTTTGTCCGTACTATTGCCATGTTTTTTGCTTCCGTTCTGGAAGTTTGGGTTATAAGACTTTGGCTTTTTGTCTGTCTGGTATCTGCTATTGTTACCTTTTTGCTTTCCTTTTTGTTCGTGATGCTGGTTTCTTGGAGTATCGTTTGCCTCGTCCTTGTACCAGAAGAAATACTGTCTTTGCGCAAGTTTCTCTTTTTGTGTCTTTGCGCTGAAGACGGGTTCCAGCGTGTATGGGTCATACCCTGTGTACCATGTCTCGGTACTCACGGTCATCGGAGTAGGAGTGAAGTCCTGCACCTGCTCCAGTTTGTATCCCATCCTCTTGGTGAGGTCAGCCAGTTGTGCCATGTCCTTTTCGGTGCATCCTGGGTGCGATGATATGAAATAAGGTATGAGTTGCTGTTTCAGTCCCTCTTCCTTGTTTATCTGATCGAAGATGCGCTTGAACTCCCCAAACAGTCTGAATGATGGTTTGCGCATGTGCATGAGTACATTGTCCGATGTATGTTCTGGAGCCACCTTCAGTCGTCCGCTGACATGTTTTGTTATGAGTTCGCGTGTGTATTGCCTTGCAGCCTGATTTGATTGTTCGCTCTTGCTCTTGTGCAACAGGAGGTCATAGCGTACACCGCTGCCGATGAAACTCTTCTTTATCTCAGGCAGGGCATCGACATCGTGGTAAATGTCGAGCAGTGCCGAATGGTCAGTATTGAGATTAGGGCATATCTGCGGATGTATGCATGAAGGGCGCTTGCAAGCCTCGCAAGCCTTGAGATTATTGCCATGCATGCCATACATGTTGGCGGAAGGACCGCCAAGGTCAGAGATATAGCCTTTGAAATCCGGTAATTGCACCACTTCGCGTACCTCCTTCATGATGCTTTCCTTGGAGCGGCAAGCTATTAATTTGCCCTGGTGGGCCGAGA
Source organism: Prevotella sp. (assembly GCA_045617365.1). Taxonomy (GTDB): domain Bacteria; phylum Bacteroidota; class Bacteroidia; order Bacteroidales; family Bacteroidaceae; genus Prevotella. The sequence continues at coordinate 17,104 of JAZLIN010000108.1, forward strand.
TGGTACAGAAGGCACAACCGCCGAAGCATCCCCTGTGTAGGTTCACAGAGAATTTTATCATCTCGTATGCAGGTATGCGTTTGCCTTTGTATTTAGGATGTGGCACACGCTGGTAGGGAAGGTCGAAAGACCTGTCCGTCTCTTCCATTGTCATTGGAGGATATGGCGGGTTGACAATGACATATTGTCCGTCAACGCCCTGCAGCAGTCGCTGGGCGTGCATCTTGTTTGACTCTTCCTCTATGTGGCGGAAGTTCTCTGCCTCTGCTCTTTTGTTGCGCAGGCATTCCTCGTGCGAGTGAAGTACGATGTCTTCGCTTGTGATGCCCCCTGGTATTTCCTTCTCAGGGCAAAGATATGCTATCTGAGGTATGTCTCTCAGTTCTGCCATTGTCTTGCCTTCTGCCAGCAAGCGTGCAATCTCGAGTATGGTCTTTTCTCCCATGCCATAGGATATGAGGTCAGCTCCGGAGTCACACAGTATGCATTTGCGCAGTGAGTCCTGCCAGTAGTCATAATGTGTAAGGCGGCGCAGCGATGCCTCTATGCCGCCGAGTATTACAGGAGTGTCAGGGAATAGTTCCTTGAGAATCTTGGAATATACGATGGTAGGGTATTCTGGGCGACAGTCATGTCTGCCGTCAGGCGAATATGCATCCTCAGAACGGAGACGTTTGTTGGCGGTGTATTTATTTACCATGGAGTCCATGGCACCTGGTGAGATACCGAAGAACAGTCTGGGTTTACCAAGTTTCTTAAAGTCGCGATAGTCGCCATGCCAGTCTGGTTGTGGTACGATGGCCACGCGGTATCCGGCAGCCTCTAGTGTGCGTCCTATTACAGCCATGCCAAAGGAAGGATGATCCACGTATGCATCACCCGAGAATATGATGACGTCTAGTTCGGACCATCCGCGCAGTTCGCATTCTTTCTTTGTAGTAGGAAGAAAATCTGTAAGCATCAAAACGTTTTTTATTCGCTTTCTTCTGTCTTTGTAGTAAGTACCTTTTCTGTATAGAGAACGAGGAGATTGTGCAGAGCTACGGCCTTCATGTTAGGGTGGTAGAGCACATCAAAGCAGAAGTTCATTAGCGCCTTGTCCGATGCGTTGGTTGACTCTACGAGAGCTCTTACATTGAGACGCAGTTTTTCGAGTACGGAGTCATCAACGATGCCGTTGCTGTCAACAAGATTGCGGAAGAGAGAGTAACGTTCTATTACTTGCAGATTCTCATCGGATATCTCGATGTTGCGTGTGCCAGAGGCATTTGAAATTATTGTGTACATGATTGTGAATTATAAATTATGAGTTAAAAATTCAAAATTCAGAATTAAGAATTGGGGTTGGGAATCCTGAATTGGAAATTCTGGATTTTTAACTTTTAATTCTGAATTTTTAATTTTATTGTTTTGTGGTGAGGAATGTCAGTATACCACGCATGATGCTGGCAAACTGGTTCTTGTCTGTGATGCATTCCAGTGGGAATCCTGTAGCGAAAGTGTTTGTCTTTCCCTGGAAAGCCACACCGGCGGTCTGTCCGTTACTGTACTGCATTGCTATGAATGCTCCGTCGGTAGGTTTCAGAACGTCACTCTGGGTAGTGCTGTAGTGTTCAGAATTCAGTTTTGTCATCACAGGTATGGACTGTTGTAATCCGTTGATAGTATCGTTGCTGTCCTTGATAGATTCCTCGTATGCGGTGTGCAGTACCTCCTTCATGAATTCTTTTTCCTCATCGCCCTGCATGTCAGATGCTATGTACGAGCCACTGACGAGCAGTGCACCATGAGATTGACGAGAGTAGTCCGTGAGTTTGCGCTGCAGGTGTTTGGTGAAAGTCTTGTATGTCTTTAGTGAATAACCGTCGTATCGTTCGTTGCCAAGTATCAGATCGATTACATTGTAGTCATTGATATTCATATCTCCCCATTCAACAGCCTGCTTGCTTGCGCTGACAATGTTGTATTGTCCGGCAGAAGCAATGGCAAGTGCATGCTCTGTGGTGTAGTTGAAATCGTTGCCTGCATAGAACTGTCCCATAAGTTCCTGTCCACTATATGAGAAAGTGCCAGGGCCTTCTTTGCCGATAGTTGAGATGTTGAATACCTTTTGTCTTCCAGCCCATGCAGCGTTGAGACCGTATGATACGCCAGGATCGTAATCTATGTCGAAACCTCTCTCGTTGTTGGTATTGCGTACGTATGGTGCTGCCAGTCTTTCGAAACCATTGACGAGGAGTACGGTAGGGGCAATGCTGTCGTGCCATAACACGAAGAGTTCTTCTGTCGGAAAGCTCTCACCTCCGCTATTAACTGCAGTCACGCGGAAGCGGTATGGTACATCCTTCATGAGTCGCAATGAGCAATACGTACGTTTTATGTTTGTACCATTGTCATAGCCCATGTTGCCTGTGGCCTTGTATACATTGTACGATGTGGGAGCAGCTGATGGCTCGTCATCATCCGTCTGTTGAGTCCATACCAGTGTGGCCTGTCCCTGATTATTTAGTGTGATCTTGAAGGCTTCGGGCTTGAGAGGCTGCACCACGGGCTTTTCTCCGTGCGCTTCGGCCTCAAATCTCAGTATCGCCTTGTATATGGAGCGCGCAAATGTGAATTTGAAGTTTGGGTCATGTGCGAATCTCATATCACCGAAATTCTGGTGTGACAAAGATTCGAAGATAGCCGATGGTACCTCTGGCAGACGACTCTCGGAATAATTCTTGTCATAGAGGTCGCGCCATTCCCATTTGCCGTATTGCGCCTTGATATCCTTTTGGGTCTGTTCTAGAAGTAGTTTGCAAAAGTCCTTTGACTTCTCGCGTGAGATGCCGGAAGCCAGTTTCCCATCATTGAAATCGGTGGTGCATATTGCCAACGAACCATATATAGAGTCGGCATCCATCTTGTAGCCAGCATCACTGTGTATGGCAAGTGAGAGGTCGATAGGTACTCCTAAACCTTCTTTTCCTGGCATGTATGAAGAACCTCCTCCTATCCAGTTGGTCATGAGTGAGCGTACATTGATGTCATCCTTATAGTCATCCGCTCCACGGTAAGTGGAGAATACACTATATGGTGCACCTGCCCACTGTGCATAATATCTTGCACCTTCGAGGCAACGAGGCATTTCACTTGTCATTCCACCACGTTCGATATTGCCCATACCGCCGCCAAAGCGTACGGCATCAGTTGTTACCACACCCTTTAACTGAGAGTAGGAAGAAACCACGACGCTGTTGCCGGGAGAGTATCCCCTGTCAAATTCAAAAGTTCCGAGATATACCCATGTGCCTCCACCCATTCTCTGGTTGACAGAGAAATCCGTGCGTTGTCCTTTGTGATAGACACTATATATTACATCGCTGATGCTGTTAGGCAGCGTGGCATAACTGACATATACGGCATATTTGCCCGTCTTGGGTATCTGTGGTTGGTATATAGCGCAGCTTGCGTTTTGGTTCTTTGATGCAGCAATCTGTCTCACGGAACCGTTGGCGAATGGTGATATGCTGTCGCTGAGCAATCCTACGGGAGTCTCAAATCCATGGGCGCTGGAATTTTTCCAGAATCCGGTATGATTGGTCTCGGAATAATAAGGCAATGAAAGGTCATCATCTACCACGACCTCTGCAGTCTGCCAGTCGCGTTCTCTCGGAGTAAATACATTTGCGCCAGCGTTTTGCAGCATTGGTATGAGGTAAGGTACTACGATGGACTGAGTAAAAAGATCCTCCGTCGTACAGAACATGTATGGGCGCTGCCATTTCCATTCGCTTTTGGCGATGTCATAATATCTGCCGTGGCTTGCCCAAAGAGAGATGTGTTTGTTGTTGAGAGCGGCTGTTGGCTGTACAGGGCGTGAGATGTTCTTTACCCATGGCATGCCATCGTATTCCATTTCTCCCCACCAACCGCCACGATGCTTTTTGCGATGGTTCTTCTTCTGCTCGTCTTCCTTATCCTTAAGGGTGTTGCCATGTATGAAATATTCCAGAGGTGTGTCTTTTGTTACGATGCGCACCTCGTAGTTGCGGTATTCCTTAGGCAACGCCTTGTGGACATCCTTGCTGGTGGTCTTGTATATCTTCTTGACAATCTTTTCGTTGAACTCCTGGTCTGCGAAACTGTCATTCATGATGATTGTGATGACTCTGTTTGAATCATCGATTTTCATCTCCTTGACCATGTCCTTATTGTCAGACGCAGCAGAGCATGGTGAAACGAGACACCATGCTGAGATAAGGGCTGTTATGTAATGCAATATTCTTTTTTTGTCTATCACTTTTGTTTAGAGAGTTAATAAATATAGCGTAGTCATATACTTCGTGATGTTAAACTGCAAACTGGTCAGGGTGCTTTCCCCGGAATCCGGTGAAGTACTGTTTTATCACAGGCAGTTCGTTGTCTATGTCGCCATTAGGCATGATACTTTTAGTGCATTGTATCAGCCGTCGCTTGTAATCTACTCCGTAGAGCAGTATTGGTATCCCGGCCTTGTAGGCAATGAAGTAGAATCCTTTTTTCCAATCGGTGTTCCTGCTACGTGTGCCTTCAGGTGTTATGCAGAGCTTGAAACTGTCGTTGCGTAATGCAGTATCAGCGAGAACGTCTGTCATGCTTGTTTTCTTCTGTCTGAACACAGGTATTCCGCCCATCTTACGGAAGATAGGTCCCAATGGCCAGAAGAACCATTCCTTCTTCATGAGAAAGTTCATCTGCATCCCCTCAGCATGGGCATATATCTGACCGATGAAGAAATCCCAGTTGCTGGTATGTGGTGCCAGGCAGATGATGTATTTGTCAGGATGCTCTACGGTGACGTTCTTGGTCCATCCGAGGCATTTATATAACAACCAATTGCAAAATCCTTTCAGCATAGGCTTATGAGTGCAGGTTGCTGATAGAGTCAACGATGTCGTTCACGTCGTTGTTGAAAGACTGTATCAATGAACGATAGTATTTCTTTGCTGGCATGCCAGGTTCGGGATGTGATACCCTCATGATATAGTCGGAGTGTGTGCGCATTATAGATTTCAGCAGAGAGTCAGCATTAGCCTTGTCTGCATTGTTGCTATAGATTGAGGTTGCGATGCATTCTGCAAACAGTTCGCTGCAGATGTAGTTGATTCCTCTCTTAAGGTCTCTTTTGTTTGCCATAGTCTTGTGTTATAAAATATTCAAGTCCAAAGTTAATAAAAATAACTAATATGACAAATGATTATACGGCTTTTTTGCATTTTTTCACATATAAATCTCCTTTTTATATAGTAATGTCATTATTTTTTATTAATTTTGCGGAATATTACGTGAAATGTGTAAATATAATCAGATATAATGGCAAAAGAACTAAAAGAACTCACAAAGCGTGCTGACAATTATAGTCAGTGGTACAATGATCTCATTGTAAAGGCAGATCTTGCAGAACAGTCTGCTGTTCGTGGATGTATGGTTATTAAGCCTTATGGCTACGCTATATGGGAGAAAATGCAGCGTGCTATGGACGATATGTTCAAGGCAACAGGTGTGAAGAATGCATATTTCCCACTTCTTATTCCGAAATCTTTCCTCTCGCGTGAGGCAGAGCATGTAGAAGGCTTTGCCAAGGAGTGTGCTGTGGTAACGCACTATCGTCTGAAGACCAATGATGCAGGTGACGGTGTTGTCGTTGATCCATCTGCACGTCTGGAGGAAGAACTCATCGTGCGTCCTACATCAGAGACAATGATATGGAACACCTTCAAGAACTGGATTCAGTCATGGCGCGACCTTCCATTGCTTTGCAACCAGTGGTGTAATGTGATGCGTTGGGAGATGCGTACACGTCCTTTCCTCCGCACTTCTGAATTCCTCTGGCAGGAAGGTCACACCGCTCATGCCACCAAGGAAGAGGCAGAACTCAAGGCACAGGAGATGCTTCATGTCTATGCAGAGTTTGCTGAAAAGCACATGGCAGTGCCTGTAATGCAAGGTGTAAAAAGTGAAACTGAACGCTTTGCCGGTGCT
>JAZLIN010000109.1:0-11463 GCA_045617365.1 Prevotella sp.
AGAAGTTATAAGTGAGAAGTGGAGTGGTCAAGTTTTTAAGTTCATTCGCCCATAGGTTTCCGTTCTTACCAGTCCGTTTGCAGGCGACGAAACTTTACAACTCATTATCTTTTCACGTTAACTTTTCACTTTAAACTGCTATACTCATGGCACTCCCTTACTAAAACGACCCACACTAAATCTTGTAGAACCTATGTTTTTTTTGGGGGGCAAACACCTCAACAACCAAACGTGCTTAGTGCTCATTGATGAATCTGCCGAAGGTGGTGCCCAACTGATCGGCACCGTTGCCATCACCATTGCGAGGGTGGAGGCCGTCGATGGTCAGGATGTTACCACCGTATGGATCAGGGTTGGCAGGATGAACAGGGTCTTTGACCTCGATGTTGTTGTAGTCATTCCATCCGCAGAGGTGGTAGAAATCAAAGCATGGTATGCCGTAGTGGGCACAACAGTCGCGTATGGCATCCATGGTTTGTTCGAGTGTCACCCCTCTTTCGTTGAGCTCATAGCGTCCGTAACCATCGTGATACATGTTGTTGTTATCACGGAAAGGCTGTGTGCAGAAATACAGCTTAGCGTTAGGCTTGAGCTTTAGGATGGTCTCTATGACATACTTCGTCTCACCGTAGATGGTGAATATGCCTGGAGCATCATCGATGGTTCCGATAGGGCAGTGAGTACCCCAGTTATTGGTGCCTCCCATGACGGTGATGATGTCGTACTGGTTGAGGAGATTGGCATCAAATTTCTCTTCCACTACCATGCCTGTTGTTGGATCCATATATTCGTTGGCAACAAACCATTTGAGGCTGGCGCCGTTATATCCCCTGCCACGCTGTGTGCATCCTGTTGCCTTGGCCAGGTAAGCACCATAGTTGTTCTGGTAGGTGTAGCTATCACCGAGTGAGAGAATCTTTTTCCCCTTGTATGGCTGCGCACCATATTTATTATAGGTGGCCACAGCTTCTGCCACGGCATCACTCTGCGCCTTGGCATCCTTTTCGCTGTCTTGTGCCCATGTTGTGGTGGCGAATGAAAGGAGGAGTGCCATGCTGATGAATATGTTTCTCATTTCTTTGGGTTTTATGTTGTTACTTTATCAATATGCAAAAGTACACATTATTTCTGATATTACCAATTTTTTTGCGATAAAAACTGCGCAGACATGAAAAAAAAGTCGAAAAAAAGGCATGACTCCATAGTTGGAGCCATGCCATAGGTATTGTGTGTCACTGTTGTTCGGTGTTTTGCACCGAAGAGGACAGTGGTGTGATTACTTGCGGTAGTCAGCGAGATCCTCAGCTGTAGCAGACATGATGAAGTCGTAGTGCTTCTCTACCTCAGCAGCAGCGTAGCGTGCATATACGCGTGCAGACTTGCCGAAAAGCTCTGGAGACTTTGATGCGTCACCGATGAGGAGGAGAGCCATGATGGTGTCAGCAGCCATCTCGTAGAGGTGGCGGATTACGAAGTCCTTGAACTCGTCATCCTTCTTCTCGTTGACGTATGCCACTGCTTCATTGTATTTCTCAGCCATCTTGGCAGCCTTCTCCTTGAGAGGGAGGAACTCTTCTGCGCACCATGCTGCATCACTCTCTGCGAGAGGTGCATTGGCAGCACAGAGACCACGCTCACCCTTCTCCAGATAGTCTGCGATGACCTGTCCGTAGAAACCGTTGGTGATGTAGCGTCCGGCAGCGACGGTCTGCAACTGTGTGGTTCCCTCGTAGATGGTGAGGATACGTGCGTCACGGTAGAGGCGCTGGCAAGCGTACTCGAGCATGAAGCCCGAACCACCGTGTATCTGTATGCCGTCGTATGCGTTCTGGTTGGCATACTCAGATGTCATACCCTTAGCGATAGGAGTGAATGCGTCAGCAAGCTTAGAGAATGCCTTGCACTCTGCACGTTCCTCAGCGGTGAGCTTCTCGCCGTTCTCCTTGCGCTCGCGCTCGATGTCCTCGAGAGTCTTATATACGTCAACGTAGCGCGCTGTTGTGTAGTAGAGAGTACGACCAGCGTCGAGCTTGGCCTTCATGATAGCGAGCATGTCATAGACAGCAGGGAAGTTGATGATGGCCTTGCCGAACTGCTTACGATCCTTGGCGTATGCCAGTGCTTCGTTGTATGCCATCTGGCTGGTACCTGTTGACTGACCGGCGATACCGAGACGGGCACCGTTCATCAGTCCCATAACGTACTTGATGAGTCCGAGCTTGCGGCTGCCGCAGAGCTCTGCCTTGGCATTCTTATAAACAAGTTCACAGGTAGGCGAACCATGGATACCGAGCTTGTTCTCGATGCGGCGTACGTCAACACCGCCGTCGCGCTTGTCGTAGATGAACATAGAGAGACCGCGACCGTCGCGTGTGCCCTCCTCGGAACGAGCGAGTACGAGGTGGATGTCAGAGTCACCATTAGTGATGAAACGCTTACAGCCGTTAAGGCGCCAACAGTTGTTCTCCTCGTCGAATGTTGCCTTGAGCATTACCGACTGCAGGTCAGAACCTGCGTCAGGCTCAGTGAGGTCCATAGACATGGTCTCGCCCTGGCATACACGTGGTACGTAACGCTTGCGCTGATCCTCGTCGCCAAACTCATAGAGGGTCTCGATACAGTCCTGGAGAGACCAGATGTTCTCGAAACCGGTGTCGCCGGCAGCGATCATCTCGTTGATGGCAGAGTAGATGGCCATAGGGAAGTTGAGACCGCCGTAGCGACGTGGCATGGTGACGCCATTGAGGCCAGCCTTGATAGTAGCGTCAAGGTTCTCGTATGTCTTGGAAGCGTAGTACATGCGTCCACCTTCGCAGCGTGGGCCTTCCATGTCAACGCTCTCTGCGTTTGGTGAGATGATGTTGGCACAAACGTCACCAGTGAGTTCGAGTACACGTTCGTAACTGTCTATAGCATCTTCGAAGTCAGAAGGTGCGTAGTCATATTTGTCTGCATCAGTGTAGTTGCGCTCGCGGAGCTCAACGATACGCTTGAGCAGTGGGTGGCTGAGATAGAATTTAATCTCAGGATTATCTGTATAAAAATTAGCCATTTTACTTGTTGTTCTGTTTGTAATACTTGATCATCTTTGGTACTACCTCCTCAACGGTGCCGTTGATGACATAGTCGGCGATGGTGTTGATAGGAGCATCAGGATCATTGTTGATAGAGATGATGATACCAGCGTCCTGCATACCTGCGATGTGCTGGATCTGTCCGGAGATACCGCAGGCGATGTAAACCTTAGGACGTACTGTGACACCTGTCTGACCGATCTGACGGTCGTGGTCAATCCATCCAGCGTCAACGGCAGCACGTGAAGCACCTACTTCAGCATGGAGTTCCTTAGCCAGTTCGAAGAGCTTGTCGAAACCTTCCTTTGATCCTACGCCGTAACCGCCGGCTACCACGATAGGAGCGCCCTTGAGGTTGTGCTTAGCCTGCTCTACGTGACGGTCGATCACCTTTACTACATATTCTGTCTCAGGCACATATTTTGCTACGTCGTGACGTATCACCTCAGTCTTGTAGTTCTCATCGAGAACCTCCTTCTTCATCACACCCTCACGCACGGTAGCCATCTGTGGGCGGTGCTCAGGGTTGACGATGGTAGCAACGATGTTACCGCCGAAAGCAGGACGAATCTGGTAAAGCTGCTGCTCGTAGTGCTTGTTGACGAGTTCGCCAGCCTCATTCTTCACCTTCATGTCGAAGTCACCGATCTCGAGTTCGGTACAGTCAGCTGTCAGGCCGCTGAATAGGGCTGACGATACGCGTGGACCGAGGTCGCGTCCGATAACGGTAGCGCCCATGAGGCAGATCTGTGGCTGTTCCTCCTTGAAGAGGTTAACCATGAGAGCTGTATGAGGATTGCTGGTGTAAGGGAAAAGACCCTCAGCATCAAATACGTGTACTTTGTCAACGCCGAACTTGGCAACCTGCTTCTCTACGCCTTCGAGACCGCTGCCGGCAATGACACATTCCAATTCTACGCCAAGAGTATTGGCTAATTTTCTACCTTTGGTGAGGAGTTCGAGGGCAACGTCTTTTACCTGTGTGCCTTCTATTTCGCAATATACAAATACGTTATTCATTATCCTATAATCTTCTCGTTGATAAGTTCCATCATGAGGTTGTTGATATCATCGTCAGAACCAGTGAGAGTGCGTGACTCCTTAGCCTTGAAGACAATGTTCTCCACCTTCTTTACATTGGTAGGCGAACCAGCCTTGCCGATCTGCTTAGGATCGCAGTCAATGTCGGCAGCACCCCACTGTGTGATGTTGAGGTATGGCTTCTTGGCAATCATAGCCTCAAGCTTCTCCTTGTTCTCTTCAGTACGCTCAGCCACTACGGTAGCATTCTTGTACTTCATCACACGCTTTGCGTTGCGTGGACGGCATGGAGCAGCACTGCCGTTGACTGTAACTACGAGAGGCAGTGGAGCCTCTACTGTCTCTACGCCGCCGTCGATGTGACGCTTGATGATGATCTTGCGTGCAGCCTCGTCGAGTGAAAGGATTTCCTCTGCGTATGTCACCTGTGTCAGTCCCAGTTTCTCTGCTATCTGTGGACCTACCTGTGCAGTGTCACCGTCGATAGCCTGACGGCCACCGAGGATGATATCGAAGTCACCGATCTTCTTGATAGCCTGAGCCAGTGTGTATGATGTAGCGAGGGTGTCAGCACCACCGAGAGGACGGTCAGTTACTACGTATCCGTTGTCGGCACCGCGGAAGAGTGCTTCGCGGATAACCTCAGCAGACTTAGGCAGTCCCATTGTTACGACAGAAATAGTGGAACCAGGGAACTTGTCCTTGAGGATGAGAGCCTGTTCCAGGGCGTTAAGGTCTTCAGGGTTGAAGACGGCAGGCAGTGCAGAACGGTTGATGGTTCCTTCTGGAGTCATCGCGTCTGGACCAACATTGTGTGTGTCTGGCACTTGCTTGGCAAGTACTACGATTTTCAAACTCATAAATGTAAAAAAAATGTATTATTGTTATTGTTTAATGCTAGTGTATCGTTTTATCGGATATTGCATGTCCGGAAGTGTGTACCAAGGGGGTATGTGCACATTTCGTTTGCAAAGATATATAATTTTTCTGATATGGCAAAATATCAAAGGTTAAAAAGTTTTTATTTTGAAAATTAATGTTGTTTAGTTGTTTGGTTGTTTAGTTGTTTAGTTGTTTGGTTTAGCCGATGAACAAACACAATTGGATTGTCTTGCAACCAAACCACCAAACCACCAAACCGCCAAACCATCAATTTCGTTTGTTATTACCCACCGCACTGCTTGGGGATTATATACGCGCAGCGCAAAAACTTTGTTAATTATTGTGGTTGTTCTTGGTCATTTGATATTTTTTTTGTAATTTTGCTAACAAATTGTGCGCACGAGATGGCAAAGAGGATACTTACTGCATTAATAATCAGTGTGATGTGTGCCGCCAACGTCTTGGCGGCGGGTAAATTCACGCTCGTTATAGACGCCGGACATGGAGGACATGATGCCGGTGCGATAGGACGTTTCTCCAAGGAGAAAGATATAAATCTTAATACAGCATTGGCATTTGGTAGGTACGTGGAGCGTAATTGTCCGGATGTAAATGTGATATACACACGTAAGACGGATGTGTTCGTGACATTGTCGGGTAGGGCAGAGATAGCCAACAAGGCAAAGGCGGACCTTTTCATCAGTATTCATACCAATGCTCTGCCAAACGGTAAGATAGGCAAGGGACTGGAGACGTATACCCTTGGCATGCACCGCGCTGGCGATAACCTCGACATAGCGAAGCGAGAGAATAGCGTAATCCTTGTTGAGAAAGACTATAAGCAGCGCTATCAGGGATTTGATCCTAATTCATCAGAGAGCTATATCATCTTTGAGTTTATGCAGGACAACAACATGCAGAAGTCCGTGGAACTCGCCCGACTGGTGCAGTCGAATGTGTGCTCCAGCGCAGGCAGACCTGACAAGGGCGTGAAGCAGGCGGGATTCCTTGTACTGCGAGAGACCTCAATGCCAAGTTGCTTGATAGAACTTGGATTTATCTCTACGCCTGAGGAGGAGAAACTACTCAATGATCCTGCGTCGATAGACAAGATGGGACTGGGAATCTATAAGGCGTTCCTGACATACAAACGTAAGTATGATGCCAATGGCGTGCCGGTGGAAAAGGCTAAGCCGGCAGCTAATGCCAGCACTGAGCCGGTAAAGACGGTCGCTGCTAATAATGGCAAGTCATCTTCATCGGAGGTGTCTTCATCTTCATCGGCTAAAAAGAAGAGCAAGAAAAAGAAGACCGTAGAGGAAAAGAAAGAAGAGGCACCAAAGGTGGAACCTGTGAAACCAGCGGAGCCGGCTAAGAAGGAAGAGCAGCCAAAGCCGGTAGAACCTGTAAAGAAAACGGAACCCGTAAAACCGATGGAGCCTGTAAAGAAGGAAGAGACGATGAGGCAGCAAGAACCGCCAAAGGAAGTTCTGCCTGCCGACAAACCTGTGTTCCGAGTGCAGATACTCGCTTCCGAACAGCAACTGGCGGAGGATAGTCCACGATTCAAGGGCGAAAAGAATATATATATATACAAAGAAGGTGGAATGCAGAAATATACAATAGGAGAATCCACTGACTATAATGAGATATATAGACTGCGCAAGACACTGCTGGAGAAATTTCCTGACTGTTTCATCATTGCCTTTAAGAACGGTGAGAAGATGAACATCGTGACAGCTATAAAAGAATTCAAGGCGCAGAAAGCACCATAACCAAGCCCCCTAACCCCCTAAGGGGGGAAGTATAGAATTGAATATAAAGTATAGAAAAAGATGAATAAGATTTTTACAAAGGAAGTGAAGATTGCTATCACTGCTGTAGTGGCGATGGTGGCAGTATTCTTCGGATTGAACTATCTGAAAGGAATATCATTGTTCTCCAATGATAAGTCATATACCATGGTGTTTTCAGACACAAAGGGACTGTCACGTTCTACTCCTATCTATGCCGATGGATACAAGGTAGGCACAGTGTCAGACATTATCTATGACTATGAGAAAGCGGGTAATATCAAGGTCCTTGTGGATCTTGATCCTGACCTGCGTGTGCCAAAGGGGTCGCAGGCGAAGATAGAGAGCGACCTCATGGGTAATATCAAGGTGGTGTTGCTGCTCGCCAATAATCCTCGTGAGAAGATAGAAGAGGGTGGCTTGATTCAGGGCGTAGAAGATAACGGTGTCCTCGGACAGGTGGGTGACATGGTGCCAGCAGTGGAGGCAATGCTTCCAAAGCTTGACAGCATAGTGTCATCGCTCAATGCTTTACTTTCAGATCCTGCCATCTACAATATGCTGCATAATGTTGAGGCTATGTCGGCAAACCTTAAAACCTCTACCGCAGAACTCAACGCTATGATGCAGGGCGTCAACAAGACTCTGCCTGGCGTGATGGCGCATGCCAATAACACTATGGCTAATGCGGAGGTGCTGACAAGTAATCTGGCAAAGGTGGATGTGGCATCTACTATGAGCAAGGTGAACCAGACTCTGGATAACGTAGAGCAACTCACTACCAGCCTCACGGACAAGAAGGGTACACTGGGTCTCTTGATGAATGATCCAAGTGTATATAATAACCTCAATGCTACAATGAGTCATGCCGATTCGCTTATGATAGACCTGAAGGCTCATCCTAAGCGCTATGTGCATTTCTCTATCTTCGGCAAGAAGGATAACTAGGCATGAGGAAGGACAGTAAGTCACTCTGGGCTTCGTGTCAGGAGTATTTCAGGCAGAATGTGGGAGCGGAAGACTATGAACGTCTGTTCTCGCACGTGATGTTGGAGACATATCGTGTCGCCGACAAAACCCTCATATTGCAAGTGCCAAGCTCGTATATCTGTGAGGAGATAGAACGAAACCATCTTGACGTCATGCGAGTCGCCATATTCAACACCTTTGGTAAGATACGTCTGAACTGGGATATCAAAATCAGTGAAAAGACGGATCTCGTCATTGAGGGTAATGATGATACCAAGGCTCCTACGGCTGGCATCAAGGCGGCAGAAAAAGGATTGCAGGCTTCTGTTGCCCCAGGTACTATGGCAACGGGTGATCTGCCGGAGATAGACTCGCAGCTTAATACCAGCCAGACCTTCCGTTCATTTATAGAGGGCGAGAGTAATAAACTGTCTCGCTCCGTAGGTCTGTCCATTGCCGAGCATCCGCAGGGTACACAGTTCAATCCTATGTTTATCTTTGGCCCCTCGGGCTGCGGCAAGACACATCTTACCAACGCCATAGGCAATCACTGTAAGAAGATATATCCGCAGAAGCGAGTGCTATACGTTAGTGCAAGACAGTTTCAGGTGCAGTTTACCAATGCCTTGCACAGCAATCAGATCAATGACTTCATAGGTTTCTATCAGACGATAGACATGCTTATCGTTGATGATATACAGGAGTGGATGACCTCGCCGAAGACGCAGGACACCTTCTTTCATATCTTCAACCATCTCTTTCGTAATGCACGCCGCATCATTCTGGTCAGCGACCGTTCGCCTGCCGAACTGGAAGGCATGCACCAGCGCCTGCTCACCCGTTTCGCCTGTGGGTTGATGGCGGAGATGGAGAAACCGAACTATGCCCTTTGCATAGAGATACTCAAGAAGAAAATCGCCAGGGATGGACTCAAGGTACCTGACGATGTGATACGCTATATAGCGGAGACAGCTGCCGGTTCGGTACGTGAACTGGAAGGTATCGTCAATTCGCTGGTAGCATATAGCATTGTGTATAACAGTGCTATAGATATGCGACTTGTGGAGAAGGTGGTGAAGCGTGCGGTGAAGACCGATGGTATGCCGCTGACGGTCGATGATATATTGGAATGTGTATGCAAATGCTACGACGTTACTCCAAACGCCGTCAAGGGGCATAGCAGGAAACACGAACTTGTGATTCCACGTCAGTTGACGATGTTCTTGACGAAGAAATACACTAATATCCCTGCCACTCGTATAGGTCGCCTGCTGGGGTCGCGTGATCACAGCACTGTGCTGCATAGTATCTCCAAAGTGGAAGAGCGGCTTGATAAAGATACCGACTTCGTGCAGAAGGTTGATGACATCATCAAGAAACTTGGTATCAAGAATGCATAGGGTTTGTCATTGTGTTAAGTATAGTTAAAAAAGATTAAAGATGCATGGTGTACGCGCGAAATGCAATGTAAGGCTTTGGTTATTTGGATGTTTTTTTGTATCTTTGCAAAAAGATTCGTGAAGAATCAATGTCTTTCGTGCAAAGACTATCCCCAACTAATTTGAACTTACTCTTTTAAATTGTGCTTAATAAACCAATGATATTTAGAATTAGACAAATACTATTCACACTCGTGATGCTATTCACTGCTGCCTTGACGTGCCATGCACAGGACATGCTGGCAAAACAGGCACCTCTGGATAAGCGCATGAGGACACTGGATACATTGCAGCTTCGCGCTGTAGTAGAGAGAGAAGAGGCAAGCATGCCTGCGTCAGAGCTTTATGAGGACTGGGACAATACCTACGCACACCGTGCTACAGAGTTGCCAGATTCATTCAGGATTAATCTGAAGCATTTCCGTATGCCTTGCGACAGCAGAGTCGTAACGAGTAACTTCGGTGCTCGATGGGGACGTGCTCACAAGGGACTGGACATCAAGGTCTATATCGGAGATACTATCCGCTCGGCTTTCTCAGGAAAGGTTCGTATCGTAAGATATGAGGCGGCAGGCTATGGCAAGTACGTTGTGATTCGTCACAACAACGGTCTGGAGACTATCTATGGTCACATGAGTGACTGGCTCGTAGAAGAGAATCAGGTAGTAAAGGCAGGCGATCCTATCGGACTCGGTGGTAACACTGGTAGAAGTACTGGTTCGCATCTTCACTTTGAGACACGTCTTTGTGGCGTAGCCATAAACCCGGCTATACTCTTTGATTTCCGTAATCAGGACGTAGTAGCTGACTCGTACATGTTCCGCAAGAGTACATACGAGGAAGAGGGTGAATATGCAAACGAGGTTCGCGGCAAGGTTGGCAACGGCGGTTACGTTGCGTCTGACGTTCGCGGTGAGACTATCCCTGGCGGTGGTGAGGTTTCAAATAGTGCCCGTCCTGCTGTAGCTACAAATCTCGTACAGCCAAAGGCTGATAATTCTGTGAGAAAGTTCCACAGAGTATCCGTCGGAGAAACATTGTACAGTATCGCAAAGCGTTACGGTGTGACTGTGGATGAACTCTGCAGCAAGAATCACATCACAAAAGACGTAAAGGTTCGTCCGAACCAGTTGCTCAGATACTAAGTGATGTTATAGATAAGGAATATTAAGTTCAATTCTTACAAATAAATCTCCTTTCATAATCATAAACATAACTTTGCATTGAAGCCTGTCAAGACGTGAGTCTAGGCAGGTTTTTTTGCGCTTATGATGGAGTAATAACAATGAAGATATGGAGCAGATTACAAGTACACAAAACCAGAAGATAAAGAACCTTGTGCTCCTGCAGCAGAAGAGCAGTGAGCGCCGTAATGCCGGTCTCTTCGTAGTGGAGGGACAGCGGGAGATAATGCACTGCGTGACCAACGGATATGTGATAGACTCGCTCTTCACGCTCGATGAGTCACTGGGCATGGATATTCTCTGTCAGCAGACTATTCTCTCTGGCAGTGCACCGATGGTGTATCTGGTCAACCAGAAGGTGTATGAGAAGATAGCCTATCGCGGCGGTACGGAAGGCATAATAGCAACCGTCCGTGTCAAGGAGCATACTCTTGCCGAACTACAGTTGTCAGAGTCGCCGCTCGTTGTGGTGCTGGAGAGTGTAGAAAAGCCTGGAAACCTTGGTGCCATACTGCGTAGCGCAGATGCGGCAGGTGTAGATGCGGTGATAGTCTGTGACCCTCTGACGGACCTTTATAACCCAAATCTCGTGCGCAGCAGCATCGGTGCGATATTCTCTGTGCCATGCGTAGCCTGTTCGTCAGATGAATGCATAGACTTTCTCAAGGAGCGCGGCATACAGATTCTCACCGCGCAGTTGCAGGACTCCTCGCTCTATTATGACACGGATATGAAGCGTCCTACTGCCATCGTGATGGGTACGGAGTCAACAGGCTTGACGAATGTGTGGCGCAAGGCTGCCGATGCTCATATCCGCATTCCTATGCTCGGCAAACTGGATTCGCTCAATGTCTCTGTCAGTGCAGCCGTCCTGATGTATGAAGCGGTGAGACAACGCGAAGTTCACAGTTCATAGTTTTGAGCAAGCTCAAGCATAAATGCATAGTTCATATTCATAGTTTTAGTTCTATAAGATAAATACACACACTTTTGGGCAGAACCAAGGCGTGTTAATATAGGGGTGTTCTATTAATTAGCTTTGTCAGATTTTGGAGTTTTAGCTGAGATCAGTTTGTTAGTT
>JAZLIN010000110.1:0-7035 GCA_045617365.1 Prevotella sp.
ATAAGCGGATTTGCCGAACTTCTCATGCTTATGCCCGATGAAAAGGATGAATATGTGCGCATCATGCACCACAACTGCACCATGCTTATCAGCATCATAGACAATATCCTGCAATTGTCCATGATGGACACCGAGGGCATACGCCTCTACAGGCACGACCTTGACTTTGCCCGTGCCTTTACTGATTCTGCCCAGTCTCTCTCACGCTATATCATCTCGCCTGATGTGCAGTATATGGTGGAGAATCCTATACACACCCTGCCGCTGTCCGTGGATTACGAGCGCATCATCCAGATATTAGATGCCTTCGTCAATAATGCGTCCAAATTCACCAAGAAGGGACACATACGTGTGGGCTATACATACGAGGAGGATACACTCTCCGTCTATTGCGCAGACACAGGTTGCGGTATCTCAGATGAGCACTTGCCTCATATCTTCGACCGTTTCTACAAGGTTGACTCTTTTGTTCAGGGTTCCGGACTGGGTCTCTCTGTCAGCAAGAGCATTGCAGATGCCATGGGTGCTACGATAGATGTGGAGTCCGTAGTAGGCGAGGGTAGTACCTTCACCCTCAGCATACCGCTCAAATAGGTTGTTTGGTTGTTTGGTTGTTTGGTTGTTTGGTTGTTTGGTTATTTGGTTGTTTGGTTGTTTGGTTGTTGTTGGGGAATATTATCTATTATGACCGCTTTTGTGGACTATTTTCGTGTTTTTTAGATAAAATATATTGTTTTTCGATAATTTCTTTGCGTTTTATTTGGTGGATTGAATAATTTGTATTACCTTTGCACCGAAATAAATTATCGTTTAACAATAAATATATAGTTATGAACAAGAAAATTAAACTCTACACGACCTTGTTTGTCGTTGTTTTCATCATTTATGTCATCACCAACGTCTTCAACTTTAATGAGTCTTACTCTTATTTTACCGCCGAAGACGAACACATGGAGTTTACCGAAGAACCTGTGACCTTCGTCCAGCGCGACACCTTGTCCAATGGTATTACTACCCGCAGAAGCGCTACCGTGAACTATGATTTCTATGTTCAGCCCAAGGCGAGGAAAGATGGCAAGGTGCTCATGTCACATGCCGATGGACAGGAATGGAGAGTAGATATACAGAAAGTATCGGTAGTAAAGCCCTGGGAGAAAGACTATGGCTCCATAGCATTCATCGTGGCAGGAATAGTCATTGTCTTAGCCGTCGTACTTTGGATACTCTGGATTGTTTTCAAGACTATCCGCAGCATCCGCAGAGGTGAGGTCTTCGTGGCCGATGTTTCGCATAATATGGAACTGGTGGGAAAGCTGCTCGTGGCGCTCTATCTCTACGATCTCGTCTTAGGTTTCCTTATGACACAGTATTACATCCAGCATATCCATCTGGCCAACTACTCCATTGTCTATCATAATGACAGCAACATAATGTTCGTCTTCACCGGTCTCGTCCTGATGATTATCTCTCAGGTCATCCTCATGGGCAAGGAACTGAAGGAGGAGCAGGATCTTACCATCTAAAATAATAGAGTCATGAGTATAATAGTAAATGTAGATGTAATGATGGCAAAGCGAAAGATGTCATCACAGGAACTGGCAGAGAAGATAGGTATAACCCCTGCCAACCTTTCTGTTCTGAAAACAGGCAAGGCTAAAGCCATTCGTTTCTCCACCCTGGAGGCTATCTGCAAGGCGCTTGACTGCCAGCCTGGGGATATCCTGGAGTATAGGGAATAAGTGCGACCACATTGATGGAGGCGATAGTGTATATGGTTCTGCTAGAAAGAGTGTGGGTGTTTAGTAGAACAGTTTCATTTGTACAGTTCGAAAAGTTTCCCCTCGGTGGCAGGGGCTTAGTGATAGTAAAAATCCGTTTCGAAGAGTACGTAGTGCGCGTGAACATAAGCCTACACCATTGCTGTATAAAATGAATTATTGGTGTCTGGTAAAAGTTTTTTATCAAGAATTAGAGAATTTTTTAGCTGGCGCATTACAGTTGAATTAATGAGAAATATAGAATGGAGCTTCGCTCCTGCCAATCACTCGGGTTTCCAATGCTACGTCAGTAGCAAATAATTTCAAATTCTTATTCATTCAAGTTAAAATAGCGCGCCAGCTAAAAAAATCTCTAATTCTCTAATTCTTGATAAATATAAAATAAAGGCTTATACAATATAAACACTTTGATAGAAAATGAGATAAACATATTTACCGGACAGCAATAAAAATGAAACACTGCTAAAGTGCCCTTTCTGCAAAAGAATATGGTGAAAAATCATGATGGAATACCCTAAGATGGTTAAAAAACAAGAAAAAGTGTAATCTCCTGATGTGTATATAAAAGAAAAAGTGTAATTTTGCAAGCGTAAAGACAAAGCAAAATGTAATAATATCCACACGTTGATAGGTAAAAGAACAATGGCATTATCAAATATAGAAAAACATTACAGTAAGCATCCGGAGGACCTTCGGTTGCTCAGACGTCACGGCATAGTGGAGTTTGAAACCACCATGCACCACTTGCACCGCTTCCTGCAACCTGAGAATATGATCCTTGACATCGGGGCTGGCACCGGTCGCTATACCTCGGCATTGATGGCAGAGGGATACAGGGTAAAGGCGGTGGAACTGGTGCGCCGTAACATAGAGGTGTTCCTGCAGCGTGAACCTACGGCTGACGTGCTTCAGGGTGATGCCCGTGACATGCCTTTCATAGAGACTGGCTCGGCAGATGTCACTCTGCTGCTCGGTCCACTGTATCATTTGTTTGGCGATGAGGAGAAACTGAAGGCTCTCCGTGAGGCCAAGCGTGTGACGAAGCCTGGAGGATTGATATTCGTGGCCTATCTGATGAATGAGTATAGCATCCTGTCCTATTGTTTTGACGAGGACCGCATAGGCGATCTCCTCGCCAAGGGTGCGGTGGACAATAACTTCCACATCCAGGCTAAGGAGGGCGAACTGTATGACTATATCCGTCTGGAGGACATCAACCGTCTGAATGAAGAGGCAGGTCTGGAGCGTGTGACGATATTCTCGCCAGACGGTGCTGCTGACTATATGCGCACGCGTCTCAACCGCATGAGTGATGAGACTTTCGCCCATTTCCTGGAATATCAGAAGTGTATATCCGAGCGTCCTGACCTCATTGGAGCCGGCAGCCACACGGTGGACGTGGTAAGAATTAAGAATTAAAAAAAGTGTGCTTGTAATCTTGTAAGACCGAATGGACAATAAAAAAAAGAGTAGGGCTGGTGCCCTACTCTTTATCGTATTTGATTGTATTTACTTTACCTGACTCAATTCTATATCACAACCTTTATCCTGGATGTAATATTTTCCATCTTTGGCATAGATCTTACGTGTGCCTGGATCGCCAATAGGATAGGAACGGAAGCCAAAAAGCAGTGAGTCTGATCGTTCTACATAACGGATGTCAACATCAAACCACATACTGAGATCATTGTACCTTTTATTCGTACTGCGATCGTAAATCCTTATGTTGTATGTAGGATAATCCACATCCACACCAAAATCCACATAAAGTGTGTCATGGGCATCCACATACGTAGTGTCCATAGTGAAGCTAAGTTCACCATTATTATTTACGGGTTTGGTCTTTATCAAAGCTTCTGTACGGTCAAAGATTGCCATCCACTTGGTGTTCTTCAACTGGCTGACCAGACTCGCAACAGACAGGCTACCTTGCTGCTGGTTCTGCTGATTTCCTTGTTGCTGATTGCCTTGCTGCTGGTTGCCTTGCTGCTGGTTGCCCTGTGTATTGTTTGTTGTCAGATCGTCGTCATCATCGCCGCAAGAGCAGAAACCGCCTGCGAGGACAGCACCCATGAAGAGGAATGCTAAAAGTTTTCTTAGTTTCATCTGCAATTATGGTTTATCTGTAATCATGATATTCTGTATCCTTGTCTGACACAAAGCCATTGAATGCTACGACAGAACCATTGGTGAGGTTGGCACTCATCAGTACTCTTGTACCGCCAGTAACCTTTGTCACCGTGCATGTGCCGCTCTTTATCTTACCATAGTCTTCCTTTCCGTTGTCTTCGTAGCTATATCCATTGGATTCATGTGGTTTACCCTGATAAGCATCGTATCTCATGCCGCCACGGAAAGAGTTTGCAGTAGCCTGTGCCTGATCCATCGGCTCAACGGTAAATGTGAAGTTGAACCTGTTGACACCTGATACTATTGATGGATTCTCAAACTTTATGGTCTTGCCTACCAGTTCGCCAGAAATTTCCATGATGAGATCTACATGATATTTGGCGTTTTCATCGCTGAAGAACATCATGTGGTATTTCTCAGGAACCGTCTCACCATCCCAGTTTACACCCGAACGTGTGATGTCAAGACTAACTAGCTGCAAGTCGTAAACACCGTGACCGCCGACAGATACCTGGTTATCCTTCAGCTGAGTGGTTTGTGAACCTGTACCACTGCCAGCAGCATCGTCATCATCGTCGCCGCAAGAGCAGAAGCCCCCTGCGAGGACAGCACCCATGAAGAGGAATGCTAAAAGTTTTGTTAGTTTCATAATTTGTAATTTTTATTAAGTTAATAGAAATTGTACTTATGTACAGTGCAAAGGTACATATTTACTCTCATAAATCACCATTTTATTTCTATTATCGTCTAACATATCATACAAACTTTATATCATATCGTACAATGGGTGAATGCTAATACTGTTTTCGGCCATTTCACCGAGAATCCCAATGTGTACAGTCATCATGCAATCTCCGTTTCCTTTAGCCAGTCTGATGGTGTCATGCCTACGAACTTCTTGAAGTTGCGATAGAAAGACTGTTCGCTGGCAAAACCTGACTCCTCTGCTATCTGCGTGAGTTTCGTACCCTTGGATGAAAGCAGGAGTTTCTGGGCATACTCTATACGCAATCTGTTGACGTAGTCCGAAAACGAGCAGTTGTACGTCTTATTGATATAGTTAGAGACATAGGTACGGTTAGAACCTATAGCCTTTACCACATCGCCTATTCGCAGATCCTTCTTCAGGAAATAATGCTGTTCGATCATCAGTTGTTCCATCTTTTTACATATTAGTTCATTATCTTCAAACGATGAATTTTCCTTTGGCTGTTCCGTTTCCTTGTCGAGGTTGAGCTGGTCGATGGTAAAGTCCCTGTAAAAACATATATAGCTCAGTGAGAACAGCATGACAGAGAATGCTATGGATATTGGAATGAGCAGCCATAGGCTTTCGCCAAAGAACTGCTTGCCTATGTAATTGGCTATGCCCGCCAAGATACTCACTATGATGATGGCAATGAGGAGATGCAACACGGCAGTGGTATCACGCCCCTCCGTGTCAGCATATACAGAGTGCAACTCCTTGTCGAAGGTGCGTAGTTTGCGCACACCCAGATAGCATACGCACACAATCTGACAAGCAAAGAGCAACAGTCTCACTTTGTCTATGCCTGCCTCCGGGAAGAGATACTTCGCCACCGCCACCATAGCCCCTGGCACGAGCCACGGCAACAGTTGCTTGGCACTGTAGTCACTCGATGTCAGTCGGCAGAGATAGCCATAGAATAGTGGATAGACAGAGAGCGAGCAAAGCGTCCACAGACACTCCATCTCGTATGACAGTCCTATGGTAAAGAAGAGGGCATGGCACAGATATAGCACCATGCAGGCGATGAGATATATCGTCAGGAAATGTTTCGGCGCATCATTTCTTCTGAACTGTATGATGTAGCATATAGTCCAAAACAGACATACGGCGAATGGCAAGAAACTAAATACTATGCGAAGCAGTTGATAGCTGGTCATGATTATTCATCAAGGTTTGTGTGTAAATCGCGATGCAAAGTTACAAAAAAAATGTTAAACACGCATATGCGCACAATACTTTTTTAAAATCGTATCATATTGACTGTTAACTCTTTGTACTTTTTATTAGTATTTTTTTATGATATGTTAGTCGTATTTTTGTCGTTGTCATGCCGTATATGTATATAATTTTGTAACTTTGCTAATCAGAAAGTATCTCAACATATCAACAAATAATAACTAAAAAGTAAAGCAAATGAAAAAACATCTTATCATGGCCCTTATGGCAATGTTTGCTGCATTCACCGTATGCAGTTG
The DNA here is from genome assembly GCA_045617365.1 of Prevotella sp. Classification (GTDB taxonomy): domain Bacteria; phylum Bacteroidota; class Bacteroidia; order Bacteroidales; family Bacteroidaceae; genus Prevotella. The sequence goes on from JAZLIN010000110.1 coordinate 6,135, forward strand.
TGGTGACGACGATGCTACTGACTCAGTAAGCGGTGGCAACAACAGTTCTTCAAGCCAATCAGGTAGCAAATCCATCATCGGCACATGGGATATGCCAGGATTGGGCGATGGAGAGTTCTCTCAGATGATAATCACGGAGAAAGGTTACACCGTGATTAATGAGTACTCAAAGACAGAGGGAACATACACAATGAGCAATGGTGTATTCACTCTCACCAGTACAAAGTTCTATTTAGCAGAATTGGATGACAACGAAAATCCAATTCCTGGTAAGTGGAATGAAGCGCAGATACCAGACGAAATGAAGAAGCCAGGAAAGGCAAAGATCAAATTACTGGAAGATGCTAACGTCCTCGTTATCGAAGAAGAAGGTCAGGAACCTATGATGCTCTACCGAAAGGATGCCAAGATACAGGCTACAGCAAACAGCCTCCAGGGCAAATGGATATGGTGGTTAGACGAAGGCAAGACAATGGTACGCGCATACATTGAGTTCTCAGGCAACAAATATGACTTTGTCGTTGCAGCATGGAGACAGCGCTATCAGGGCACCTTCACATACGCTAACGGTGTGGTAACCTGCAAGGTTGACAAGTTCACCAAGAGAGAGTGGGATCCCAATATCTCAGAGTCTGTAACTCTAAAATACGAGAACCTCTTCCAGTGGTGGAGAGAACTCACACCAGAGGAGAAGGAAGAAGAGAGCAAGTATCCTGATTGGAACGAGGCATCATTCGGCTATTCTACATTCACCTTCCCTATGGTTGTAGATAATAAAACTGCCTATAGCTTACTGCCAACAGGTGGCATGAGCATTACCTACGAAAAGCAGTAATATCTGATATATAAGTAGGTGTGCAAAATTATTTATACAATCCTTGCACCGCCTACTGCGCATCTT
>JAZLIN010000111.1:0-5652 GCA_045617365.1 Prevotella sp.
CGAAATCAGGAGCTGAAGCATGACTTGGGTAAGGTGCAGAACCTTCCCAACTCGAACTAGCACGGCAGTGTGTCATTATATGTCTAAAGATGTTGTGAGCAGAATCCTGTCACTTGCATTACCGACCTTAACCTCAAACGCACCTTTCTCATACATCCAGACTTTCTTTTCAGGGCTGAAGAACGAGAGGTCATTCTTGTCTATCAGCAGCGTGACTTCTTGTGTCTCACCTGGCTGTAGGAATACTTTCTTGAAGCCTTTCAGTTCCTTTTCAGGACGCTCCATGCTTGCCTCATTGTCTGAGAGGTACATCTGTACGGTTTCGCTACCTGCCACCTTACCAGTGTTCTTCACTTTCAGTCGTACCTCATATTTCAACTCTTTGCGAGTAGAAACGTTTTTGATAGTCAGATCGGAGAACTCGAAAGTGGTGTAAGACAATCCATGACCGAAGGCGAACGCAGGAGCGATATTTTTCTTGTCGAACCAACGATAGCCGATCATCACACCTTCTTTATATACTACGGTGTAAGGCTTGTGATCGAAAGGAATTTCACGTTCCCACTGAGGATAGAATGTCTCACCCTCAGGCATGTAGCCGTCGGCAGGAGTGTCGCTGAAATTCTTCTCCATGGAGAAAGGCAACTTTCCCGATGGATTGATCTCGCCTGTCAGCACTTTGGCAACAGCTCGGTTGCCATTTTGGCCAGGATAGTAGGCCATGACCAATCCGCGGACATCATCGAGCCATGGCATCATGTTCACACCGCCACCTTGGTTGAGCACTACCACAACATTCTTGTTAATCTTCGAGATACGTTTCAGCAGCGTTACTTCTTCCTCTGGCAAGTCGAACGGACGGTCACCGCCTTCTGTCTCGAAAATACCTGTATTAAAGATTACCACATCGGCCTCACGGATGTCATCGTCCGAAGGTGAGCGGCGATACTTCACACTTTTACCAATCTCTTCTGTCAAAGCTTCGAAGAGCGATACAAAGTCATAACCCTTTACCTCGGCAGCACCACGACCAGAGACGAACTCGGTAGCGTTACAGCCGGTCAGCAGCACTTTCTTTCCGGTCATGTTACCCAATGGCAAGATTTGCTGTTCGTTCTTGAGCAATGTAATGGCTTGTGCTTCGATGTCGTATGCCAATTGCTCGTGAGATGCATAATCTATCTCGACAGGCAGCTGAGCGATGTCACGCTTGTCAAAACCCATCATGAATTGCGCCGTTAGTGTATGTTTCACCATGGCGTCAATGTTCGATACTGGTATGCGCCCATCCTCCAAATAAGCAGGTACATCGCGTGTCAGATAAGTGGTCGGCTCACGCGCACCTGCACCAGGCATCTCGATATCAAGACCAGAAGAAGTAGCCAACATCGGATCATATACTGACCACCAGTCACTCATCACCAATCCCTGAAAACCTAGTTCTCCACGCAGTAATCCGTTGACCGCGTAGTTGTTTTCTGCCAGGTAGACGCCGTTCAGCTTATTATAAGAGGTCATTACACCGAGTGCACCAGCATCAACACCCGCCTTAAATGCTGGCAGGTAAATCTCATGTATAGTTCGCTCGTCAACCTCTGCATTCATAATGCGGCGGTTATGCTCGTTGTTATTGCAGAGATAGTGTTTGAGCGTAGCCATCACTCCTTGGTTCTGAAGGCCAACCACATAGTTCTCGATCATACGCGAAGCTAGGTAAGGATCTTCACCGAAGTATTCGAAGTTACGTCCACACTGCGATACGCGATAGATATTCATGCCAGGACCAAGCAGCACTGAGATGCCTGCCGCATTGCATTCTTCGCCGATCTTTTCAGCCATCTGGTAAGCAAGCGACTTGTCCCATGTAGCAGCCACCGCTATAGGAGCAGGGTAGGCAACACTCTTCTGTATCCGGTCTTTACGTCCAGGACTCATATTGACACCACCTGTCGCATCTGACATGGTTACCGATGGCATACCCAGTCGTTCCACACCGTAGAGCGTAAAGCCGCTACCGCCTGATATCATACGTAATTTCTCTTCGAGCGTCATCTTCTTGACTATTTCTGCAGCTTTCTTCTGTGCCTGTTTGTAAGTCATAGCAGGCGTGAATTTCGGATAATTCTCTTCTGCTGCAAAAATGTTTATCCCCATTGTCAGGCAAATGACAATAGAAGTAAGTCTAATTTTTTTCATTGTTTTTATTTTATGAAGGTGATAAGAATCGTTAATGGTTGATGTATATTGTATTGAAATAATATTATACATTAAGGTTTATTCCTTAACTACTAGTAAAATAGGGTAGCGGAAAGACTTGCGGTCGACAAACAGATGGTGTTCGCCGGAATATACATAGAAATAGTAGGCGTGGTCGGCATCTGTCTCTGAACTTGTCCAGAAGAATCCAGCATGTCCTACAGCTTCTCGTTCATCGGTTACCAAGCCAGTAGCAGGAACGAAAATCTGATCGTCTGTGTTTTCGCCTTTTCGAACGTATGTGCGTCCATAGACACCATTTACAGATGTCCATTCCGAACGGCATTTCATGATCAAAGCATGGCATTCCTCAGCTGTAGGTAATCTCCAACCTTGATAGTTTTGCGCTGCCTTCTGCTGAGCTTCTTCCCAAGTCAAATAATCTTGAGAATCCAACTGATAGAAATCCTCGCAAGTCAATACGGCAAAGGACGGACCATCATCCCATAATTGAACGAAATGTAGGTCACTCGTCACATTGTCAGCCATCTGCTTAACCTTTATTTGGTTAGCAATCTCTTGCTCCCCTTGTGGCAAAGTACGAGACTTGTATGTTTCATCTCCAAAGAGATAAGTCGGACGATAATCTCCGCCATCGATCACAAGCTTCTCGATCACGATATCACGATCGCAAGGAGTGAGGGTGAGTGTATGTTCATTAAGTTTAGAGTCAAAAGGCATTTCTACAACCGAATCTATCACACGACGAGCAACGGTAGGATAGAAGACACTTTGTCTCTCATCCAGCATATCATTGAAGCATACGCGCTGCTTTGCCGATTGGTCGATAGACACTTCGTAATACATACCGCCTTGGGTATGAATGTCGAGAGTCGATTTGAGGATCACATGAACCTTCACTTTGTCCAGATCGGTACCCTTCATCTTGAAACGATAGGAGAGCTTTGCATAATAGGAGTGATGTTGAGCCACTTGGCATTGCGAGGACCACCTACGTAATCCACGTGGTAATATAATCCCCAACCGCCAGGATGCTTACGTTCCTCTGCATTTGGTACACGTCGCAGGTTGCCCCAATTGTCATCGCAAAGCAAATAGATGACATCATCTGGTACGCGCAACCCTTCGTCGTAGTATTCTTGTACCTCTTTATATAATGCCCATAGTTGAGGCGTCTTTTCGGCCGGCTTGTGTGTTACTTCGGCAATGATCTTGCGCTGGTTGCGTATGATCTGTTCCATCAGCTTGCGGTTGTTGCCTCCGTCCATCTCTGCGTCACCATCGCCACGCATACCTATGGTCACGATATCTTCGGTATTCTTCATGCGTTCAATGCCTTCGCGGAAGAATTGGTCGAGTACCTTAGGATTCTTGGCATAATTCCAGGCGCCGTAGTCGTCACGATGACGAATCCACTCCTGATGGTTACGGGCCATAGGTTCGTGGTGTGATGTTCCCATGATGATTCCCATATCGTCAGCAAGGAGCGAACAGTCGGGATCGTCGGCATAGAACGACCACATCCACATTGCTGGCCACATGTAATTAGCCTTGAGGCGAAGCAATAGGTCGAAGCACTTCTCGTAATACTCAGTACCAGCGGCATAGTGACCAAAGGTGTTCTTTACCCATGTAGATGTACAAGGTCCTTCGTCGTTGACAAAGATGCCACGATAGCGGACTTTTGGCTCACCATCGGTATAACAACCTTCTTTCACATAAATCTCATTGTGTTTCTCTGAAGGAACATCTGCCCAATAGTGCCAAGGCGATACTCCCATCTGCCGAGAGAGTTCATAGATGCCGTAGATTGTACCACGTTTGTCTGATCCGAGAATCACTAATCGTCCTTTGTCGGTAAAGAGCAGATATTGCTCCGTTTTACCTTTCAAAGCCTTTGATTGTGATGCAAATTGTTTTGCCAAAGGACTCTTTCCTACTGTTGCTACAATGATAGGCGCTGTAGAGCTTCCTGTCACATCCAATAGATCTTGTCTAAGATTGCGTATTGCTATCTTTACACCTTTCCAATCGTTGCTGTCATAGACTATGGTATCGTTTGTTCCCGTCAGTCGGATGGTTTGCTCTGATGGCTTATATGTGACGAAACGCTCTGCTGCCGATAGGATTGTTGCCGAAAGGCAGAGGCATAAAATGAGTAGTGGCTTTTTGTGGCTTATGTTTTTCATCATTGTTTATATGGTTTTCAGTTCACCCGTTTAATTACCTTTTCCGTCATTTTATATCCAAAGAATATAAACCAACGAGACAATGCTAATGGTAATCCAAAGAAGTATGCCTTGAATGAGAGGACGTATGCCTACGGCTTTGAGTGTCTTTCTTGTAAGTCCTGCTCCGATGAAGAAGAGTGACAATGTGATAAGGTGCTTTGCAAGCTGATTGACGGCACTACTTATTCCAGAACCTATGCTTGCAGCGTTCTCACCAATGAGTGATGCGTTTGATAGGAGATAGGTATTCACGAGAATAGCCACGACGAACCAGATGATGAAACGTGGAATTGCCTGATACCAAGGCTTTCCAACCTTTTCGCTTCCGTCGTTGTTGCGCATAATGAATGGTGTGACAAGTACCAATGCTACTATCCAAAGAGCACGAGTGAGCTTGATGGTGGTGGCAACTTCCAAAGCAGACACGCCTTCGCTTGCCATCATTTCCGGATGAAGTGCATCGTAAGCCGACCCTGCACCAACCACCGAACTCGTATCATGAATGGCAATGGCTGCCCACATGCCAAACTCCTTCATCGTCATTCCGATGGCATCACCGATGTAAGGGAAGATGAAGAGTGCAACTGCATTCAACACGAAAACCACACCAAGAGCCACTGACATTGACTCTGACTTTGCCTTTATCACAGGACCTACGGCAGCAATGGCTGAGCCACCGCAGATAGCAGTACCAGATGAGATAAGATAACTCGTCTCTTTGTCCACCTTCAACAATTTCCTGCCTATCAGCCAACCGATGGCAAGGGTGCCAAACACGCTGACGATGGTAAACAGCATACCTTCCTTGCCCGATGCAAGCGCCTGATTGACGTTCATGCCGAATCCCAATCCGATGACGGAGTACTGCAACATCTTCTTTGACATTGTCTTGGTGAACTTCTCGAACGTCGCACCAAAAGTAAGGGCAAATACAATACCCAAAAGAAGAGCAATAGGCGATGATACCCAATGTGCCATCCAATCCATTGCCCCCAAATTAACGTCAAACTGCTTTGTTACAAAAGCTGCAAGCAGAGAAATACTCAATGCTGCAACAATAATAATGTAAATAATCTTTTTGTTCATATTTGTAGTCTCTATGATGGATGTTACTTTCATATCACTTGGCGACATAAAACACTTATCTTACTCTAATCTTCAATACGGGAGCAATGTCGTTTGCGCGCTGAGGCAGGTAGATGAC
>JAZLIN010000112.1:0-8775 GCA_045617365.1 Prevotella sp.
GTGAAAAGATAATGAGTTGTAAAGTTTCGTCGCCTGCAAACGGACTGGTAATAACGGAAACCTATGGGCGAATGAACTTAAAAACTTGACCACTCCACTTTTCACTTATAACTTCTATACTCATGGCACTTCCTTACTACATTATTTCACCTTATCCACTCACTTTCTCGTAGAACCAAAAATATATTTGTGAATTAATTTATGCGTATTTCTTGCTCTGGCAAGCATCCCTTTGGGCTGAGCGGTGCGCATTTGTTTCCATTATACCGACGCAAGAAAACGCTTGAAAAACAATATTTATTTCATTTGTACAGGTCAATAATTTGTTCAATTCAAAATAAATATATATCTTTGCATACAAATAAATATGCATATTAAAACTTGACTTATGAAAAAGTTTCTTACACTATGTTTTCTGCTGCTCGTTAACATCGTTTTCTGCAGCGCACAGTATCACAAGATGTCACCCCTGGTGCGACAGGCAGCAAGGGATGGCAAGGCATTGCCTGCACTGGCAAAGGGCGCAAGGGCTGCGGATGCCCCACGGCTGATCGCCTTCGTGCGTACCACGGACAGCAGCGTCCTCGCCAGGGAGGGCTGCGACGTGCTCCTGGAACTTGGTGACATCGTGATCGCCTCTATCCCGCTACAGAATATCGAGAGTTTAGCAGCACTGCCACAGGTGAAGCAGATAGCAGCCAGCCAGTCAACGAAGCCGCTCAACGACCAGTCGGCAAGCGTCGTCTTTGCAGACAAAGTGTGGACAACGCCTACGGCGACGCTGCCCGGACTGACAGGAAAGGATGTCATAGTGGGTGTCGTTGACTCTGGCATGGACTTCTCGCACCCTACCTTCCGCACGGCAGATGGCAGTCAGCTGCGCATCAAGGCGGTATGGGATTGGTTTGACTTCACTGATGGCGGTACGATGGTGAATGACAAATGGCTTTGGGGCAGACAGTATATCGGAGAGGAAGAGATTATACAGAAGATGCACTCCGCCGATGCAGGTATAAAGGATTTAACTGGACATGGAACCCACACGGCAGCAACGGCAGCAGGATCGGGATTCAACGGAACGATGGTAACGCCATATTCAGGAATGGCACCAGAGGCAGATCTCTGCATGGTGGACGTGACAGATGGAGGTAGAAACATACATCTTATTCCAGAAGACAAGAAGTACCTCTTCACCGATGCTACCAACATCGTCGCATTCAAATACATCTTCAACTATGCGGAGAGCCAGGGCAAACCTTGCGTGATAAACTATAGTATGGGCAGTCCAGAGGATCTCTACCAAAGCAAAATCCAGAACGATGCCATAAGCGAGATCGTGGGGCCAGGAAAGATTATCTGCGCGGCGGCTGGCAACGACGGTTTGTACGGCAACTACCTGACCAAGGCACTGGGCGTGGAAGAGAAGAGCGTATTCCTCTGGGGAAGCACAGCATACAACGCATGGATGCTAAGTTCGACGGAGTACCCGGAGATGAACCTTACGTTCTATCCAGAGAAAGAAGAAAAGATCGAGTGGAAATATGACCCTTCTAGGTTGCAGAAACCTGATGGTAAAGACTATGCCGAGTATAATGACACACTGCACATTGACGGACGTGAGATTTGCTTGTCACTGTATTCCTATCCTTCATGGGTTGACGAGAAGCGCATCGTTACGGAAATCGAAATCACGACAACGGATGCCGACGTGATAGGAACGGCCTTGCCTGTTGAGCTGACGCTGACAGGTGCCTCGAATGAAATAGAGGTCTTTGCACAGATAGGACATTTCGTGACTATTGAAAACATACCATCAGCGGCCAGCGCCTCACCGACTTCGGCAATCGCCATGGCATATTCATCGTCACGAAGGAAGGAAAGGCGCGCAAAGTCATGAGATAGAATTTCTTCCATCCGCTACAGCAAGATTCCTTGAACCTAGTGTATGATTACCATAGTGGCACCGAAGCCGTACTGCTGGAATGATGCGTCCTGATATTCGCATGACTTGTAGGAGCGGCGCAGTTCGTCGATGATAGACTTGCGCAATACACCCTCGCCATTGCCGTGGATGAAGACTATGCGACGGCCCTTCTCATTGCGGTGCTCATCCATAGTGCGGCGGAAGATGTCAAGCTGGTATGTCTTGATATCGGCAGCCGACATATTGACGGTAGTGTCAAGTATCTCCTCCGCATGAAGGTCTATCTCGATGATGTCATCCTTCTTGCGGCGGTTGTCCTCCTTGAGTTTCATGCCTGACTCCTTGAGCTTCTCACGCAGCGACTTGGCATTCTCCAGACGCTCCAGGCGTTTGGTCAGGCGGTTAACCTCCAGTTGGAGCTGGAGCACCTGGGTGCTGAGCATCTCTATCTCTCTCAGCTCATCCCGACTGTAGGCAGGCGAGGCAGATGGCTTCTGCTCACGTGTGGCAGGCTGTGAAGGCATGGCATTGCTGCTGTAGGAGTCGAGGTCGGCTGCGGCATTGCTGGCAGCGGTAGCGAGGATAGTCTTGACGCGGTAGGTAGGTTGCTCGAGCGGTTCCTCCTTAGGTTCTTCGGCGTAGATCTTCTTCAGTTTGTTCTCCGAACTGCTCACAAGGCATACCTCCGACTGGCGCACAGGTACCTCGAAACCGTCCTCATCCTCTACTAGGACGATGCCGCCTTTCTGAAAACCTGTTACCTTGCCGCCGCCTACGTCATTGAGAAAGCGTACGGTATCACCAATATTTATCTGTTCCATAGAATTTATTATTTGTAGTTAAGTAGTTATGAAGTTAAGGAGTTAAGACCTTACTGTCGTTTGCTGGTGTTGCAATTATCCGTGGTAGTAAAACAAATGTCTTAACTCCTTAACTTCTTAACTCCTATTAAAGCACCTCAGGCAATTCAAACAGCCGGACGCCGTTGGAACCCTTGATGAGAATGTATTTGTCCCTGAGAGGATGCTGTGCTATCTCCTCCTTCACCGCTGCTACGTCAGCAAACTTGCGGTAAGGACAGTCGGTCTTGCCAAACTCGCTGCCTACGAGCCACACGTCGCTGATGCCGTTGGCCAGAAGGTATTCGACCACCTTCTGGTGCTCCTCAGCGCTGACATCGCCCAGTTCGCGCATGTCACCGAGAATCGCCATCTTAGGCGATACCGCCATAAGGGTGAAGTTTCTCAGCGCGGCAGCCATTGAGGTAGGGTTGGCGTTGTATGTATCCACTATGAGTTTGTTGCTGTCGGTGACAGTGAGCTGCGAACGGTTATTGCTTGGGATGTAGTTGGCGAGGGCATCGTCCACCTGCTCAGGTGTGACGCCAAAGTAGAGGCCGATGGTAGCGGCCGCCAGCATATTATATATATTATATGCTCCGATGAGGTGTGTCTGCACCTCATGCTGTCCGGCATCCTTGCCGCTCCATGAGAAATGGAGGAACGGAGCGCAGTCTATCACCTCACCCTTTACCGAGAGGTCTGTGGCATCAGACTCCACGCCATACTTCACCTGCCTGAGCCCCGTGGCTATCTTTGCCAGATGCTCATTGTCCGCATCGATGAAGATGAGGCTGTCAGCTGTAGCACGGAGTTTGTCATAGAGCTCGCCCTTGGTCTTTATCACGCCCTCGAACGAACCGAAGCCTTCCAGGTGCGCCTTGCCCACATTGGTGATGATGCCGCAGTCAGGCTCCACGATATCCACCAGTGTCTTGATCTCGCCAGGGTGGTTGGCACCCATCTCTATCACTGCAATCTCATGTTCCTTGGTCAGGCGCAGCAATGTCTTTGGCACACCGATATGGTTATTGAAATTGCCCTGTGTGTAGAGCACGTTGTACTTCTGCTGCAGTACGGTGGCAATGAGTTCCTTCGTGGTGGTCTTGCCGTTGGTGCCCGTGACACCGACGATTCGTGTGCCAAGGGCGCGGCGATGTTCGTTTGCCAACTGCTGTAGGGCGGTTAGCACGTCGTCCACGAGTATGCACCTGTCGTCCGTGGCATACTCTTCCTCGTCAACCACGGCGTATGCGCAGCCCTTCTCAAGTGCTGCTGCGGCATAAGCATTGCCGTTGAAGGTCTCGCCCTTCAGTGCAAAGAAGATACTGCCCTCCGGACAGTCGCGGCTATCCGTCGTGATGACAGGATGCTGCTGGAATAATGTATATAGTCTTGTCATTGTGTAAACAAATTTATGGTCTGACCTGTCCGTCACCCTCTATGAGCCATTTGTATGTGGTGATCTCATTGAGAGCCATCGGGCCGCGTGGGCCGAGCTTCTGCGTAGAGATACCTATCTCTGCACCGAGACCGAACTGTGCACCGTCGGTGAAGCTTGTAGGAGCATTCACATACACACAGGCGGCATCTACAGCCTGCTGGAACTTCAGTGCCGTCTCCTTGTTCTCCGTCACGATAGCCTCAGAGTGGCCGCTGCTGTACTTGCGTATGTGGGTGAGGGCATCCTCCAGCGAATCGACAACCTTGATTGACAGGTCGTATGACATCCATTCCTTGCCGTAGTTGTCGTAGTGGAACGTCACCTTGTCCTTCATCATCTCAAGGAGCGCAGGAATGTCCGCCTCACGGTCCTTGTGTACCAAGAGGCAGTCCAGGGCATTGCACACCGATACGCGGCGGGTCTTGCCGTTGTTGATGATGCGCTTACCCTTCTCCAGGTCGCCGTCCTTGTCAAAGTACGTGTGTACCACTCCGGCGCCCGTCTCGATCACAGGCACCTTCGCATTGTCGCGCACGAACTCGATGAGTTTCTTGCCGCCGCGAGGTATGCAGAGATCTACATAGCCAATGGCATTCAGCATCTCGCCCGTTGCCTCATGCGTTGCAGGCAGCAGGTTGATGATGTCCGGGTTGATATCCTCGTCGGCGAGTATCTCCTTTATCATTGCCACGATGGCACGGTTAGAGTCGTCGGCATCCTTGCCGCCTTTGAGTATGCAGGCGTTGCCCGACTTGAAGCAGAGCGAGAAGACGTCGAATGAAACATTCGGACGAGCCTCGTATATCATGCCAATCACGCCGAACGGTACGGATATGCGGCACAGGCGCAGGCCATTCTCCAGTGTGTGGTCGCAGGTGATGTGACCCAGTGGGGATGGTAGGTCTGCTACGTGGCGCATGTCGCCGGCAATGCCCTCAAGGCGGTCTTCCGTCAGTTGCAGACGGTCATAGAGTGGATTCTCACGGTCCATGCGGCTGAGGTCCTTGGCGTTTGCCTCAAGGAGCATCTGCGACTGGCGGCCTATCTCGTCAGCTATGCGTCGGAGCACGGCATTCTTCTTCTCGTCACTTATTATTGCCAGTGATATGCTGGCATCCTTTGTCTGTTGAAAGAGTGGATTCATCTGGGTTGATTGCTTTTTTGGGGGGGAGTTTCGATTATTCGATAACTCGATTTCTCGATTATTCGGTTATTCGTAATTACTTCTTTGGAAGGAATTCCGTGTGTATGGTGTTGGCAGGTGCCGTCATCAGCTGCGGCAGGATATCCGTCTTCTTGCCGTTGGCAATCGTCACCGTTATGCCTGCGTTTGCCACTGTGCGTGCGGTGTGGTATTTCGACTCCATGCCGCCGCGTCCTGCCGAACTCTTCGACGACTGGATATACTGGTCGAGCGAATCCTCCGGCTTCACCTCGCGTATCACCTTGCTGGCAGGATCCTCTGGGTTGCCCGTGTATATGCCGTCTATGTTACTGAGCAGTATGAGCGCCTCGGCATTCATCATCTGCGCAATGAGTCCGGCGAGCTCGTCGTTGTCAGTGAACATCAGCTCTGTTACCGACACGGTATCGTTCTCGTTCACCACCGGTACCACGTCATTGTCGAGCATTACCTCCATGCACTGACGCTGGTTGTTATACTGGTCGCCAGCCTCGAAGTTCTCCTTCATGGTGAGCACCTGGCCTATGTGAATGCCATACTCACGGAAGAGGTCATAATAGAGGTTCACGAGCTTTACCTGTCCTATGGCAGAGAAGAGCTGCCTCTGCTCCACCGAGTCAAGGGCATACTCCACCTTCAGTTCGCTGCGGCCGCAAGCCACGGCGCCAGACGACACGAGTATCACCTGATAGCGATGCTCCTTGAGCCACGCTATCTGATCTACGAGCGACGACAGTCGTGTGATGTCCAGCTTGCCGCTCTTTGTGGTCAGCACGTTTGAGCCAACCTTAACTACTATTCTACGCATAATATAGAGGATAGACCCCACCCCTTGTTCCCCTCCCGGGGGAGGGGAGTGATATGTACCGGGGGCTGTGGGGGATTGATAACTTTGGACTGTTTGTCTTCACCGATTGAGTAGTGCGTGTCTGCATGGCAGGCGCACTAACTATGAACTATGAACTACTTAAGTCCCGCCTTGAGGCTGCGGATCACGGCTGAGTTGAAACCTGCATGGTCGAGCTCGTTGAGTCCCTTGATGGTTACGCCGCCAGGGGTGGTGACCTTGTCAATCGCCTCCTCCGGATGCCAACCGGTCTCCTTGAGCAGAGAGACTGCCCCCTGCATGGTCTGCAGTGCAATCTGCTTAGCCTGCTGTGGATAGAAGCCCATCTCGCAGCCGCCCTCCATCTGCGCGCGGATATAGCGCATGACGTAGGCAATGCCACATGATGCCATCATCATGCCTGGACCTACGAGGTTCTCGGTCACTACGAGAGTGTCGCCGCAGAGGTCGTAGAGAGCCTTGACCTGAGCGAGGGAGTCGTCGCTGGTGTCCTTGCCCTTGGCGATGAAACTCATGCTTGCGCCAAACTCTGCTGCAATGTTTGGTATGACATAGCAGAACTGACCGTTAGTGCCCAGCTGCTCTGCCAGTTTGTCGGTGGTATAGTTGGCTGCGTCAGAAACGATGATCTGCTTGGAGAGGTCGAGGGCTGGCTTGATCTCATCGAGCACGACTGGCATGAGCCATGGTTTGACTACTACTACCACGATGTCTGCTCCCTTCACTGCCTGGACATTGTCGGTAGTGATGTTTATGGCAGGATATTTCTCCTTGAACTGTGCGAGTAGAGCCTCGTTCTTGTCGGATATAGTAAGTGAGGTGAGCTGACCGCTCTTTGCCCATCCGTGGATGAGTGCACCGCCCATGTTGCCGGCGCCGATTACGCTGATATTCATTGTTTATGCTTGATGTTGTTATTTATTATTCCAAATATTCTGCAAAGTTACTCTTTTTCTTTCAAACGGCAAAATATTTTATTGCTTAATTCCACTTTGGCAAGGCCAAGTTTATCCGTTATATACATTTCGCAAAAAAAATGGCTCTGTTGAATATTATGACTGATACTGTTCCCCTTATAAAGTGGAGAAGTGTCACCTGCATTATTCCTGCGCGGATGGTGACACATGTAACATTGCATTACCGTCACTTTTCAAATGAAGTGTCACCGCACCAAGACTGCGTAAATACAATACCTTTCGCCCTATAGGTGTCACTTCGTCATTTTTTGTCCAAACATTTGTATCAAGGAACCTTCTGAATTGCAAAAGTGCCCCTTTTGCGAAGTTAAAGGGGCCCTTTAACACTGCTAAAGTTGCTCTTTAACACTGCTAAAGTTGCCCTTTAACTTTTTGTTTGCGCGAAAATTTCCTTTTCCTGAAATCGCTTGACAGTTTTTGAGCGATTAAACTAATTTACTTGTCAAATATTTGAATAACCTAACCGAATAGCTTGACAAGTATCAGTCAGTTTATACAACAGAGCCCCAAAAAAATACTCCGCAAAACCCTTCGGTATGAATGGTTCTGCGGAGTAATGGTATGAGTATGATGTGTGTTGTATTACAGTGTGTTGAGTATATTTGTGAGGCGAACAATGAAGTCGTCTGCATTCTCCTTGGTGATAGTGAGCGGTGGGAGAATACGCAGCAAGTTGGTGCCGGCACAACCTGTGAAGCAGTGCTGGTCATAGACAAGAGGCTTGCGCACGTCAGCATGGGGAATGTCGAACTCAACACCGATCATAAGGCCGCGTCCGCGGATGTCGGTGATGTGCTTGCCGGCAGGCGATGCCTTCAGTTCGTTGAGCTTCTCCATGAGGTATTCACCAATCACGCGTGCATTCTCTACGAGGTTCTCGCTCTCCATGACGTCGAGCACAGCGAGGGCTGCCGAACAAGCGAGGTGGTTGCCACCGAAGGTAGTGCCGAGCTGGCCATATACAGGCATGAACTTTGGTGAGATGAGCACGCCGCCCATAGGGAATCCGTTGCCGATACCCTTTGCCACGGTGATGATGTCAGGAGCCTGTGCAGGGGAGTCCATGAGCCACTGGTGTGCGAAGAACTTACCCGAGCGGCCGTAGCCACACTGTATCTCGTCGCAGATGAGCACGGTGCCGTAGAGGGTACAGAGCTCGCGGAGTCCCTGGTAGAACTCCTTGCTGACCATCTGTATTCCGCCGACACCCTGTATGCACTCTATGATAACGGCGCATACATCTTCCTTTGCCAGTTCCTTCTCCCATGCTGCGAGGTCGTTGAGCGGGAGGTAGGTCACGTGTCCGCCATCATTGATAGGAGCGATGATCTTAGGATTGTTTGTTACCTCCACGGCGAGCGATGTGCGGCCATGGAATGCCTTCTGTGCAGAGAGCACGCGCTTGCGGCAGTTGGTGAAGGAAGCGAGCTTGAGGGCATTCTCGTTAGCCTCCGCACCAGAGTTGATAAGGAAGAACTGATAGTCCTCGTAGCCACATGCCTTGCCAAGACGCTCAGCGAGCTCTACCTGCAGCTTGTTCTGTACTGAGTTGGAATAGAAT
>JAZLIN010000113.1:0-6955 GCA_045617365.1 Prevotella sp.
CTGGGTGGTCTTGCTCCGAAACAAAGTGCCGAAAGCACTGCTTTTTGCCACTTTTACCCTCGTTTTACACCCATTTCTGGGTGGTTATGCTCCGAAATATCGGGCTCTGTTTTGGGTGGTCTTGCTCCGAATTATGCAAACTTTTATGTAACTTTGTCGCAAAATAGAAAAAATGGAAGCTACAAAGAAATTTGAAGTTGTATATTCAGAGGAGGTTATTGGTTTCCTGAATAGTTTACCTGACAAAGCAAAAGCCAAGGTGATGTTTAATGTAACAAGAGCATCATATTCGCTTGACCCAAAGTTTTTCAAGAAGCTGGAAGGATCAGACATTTGGGAATTCCGAACCCTCTTTAACAATATACAATATTGTTTGCTTGCATTCTGGGATAAAGAGGAAAACACTATGGTGATCACAACTCATGGATTCGTAAAGAAAACTCAGAAAACACCGCAGCAGGAAATTAAAAGGGCAAACGAAATTAGAACAGAGTATTTCAATAGTAAAAACAAACAATAGATATGGCAATGAAATTCTACAATGAGGCTGAAGCCGTAGATAAGGTTATCGGAGCAAAGGGTGCGCCTGAGCGTATGGAGTTTGACGCACAGGTAGAGGAGTTTCTTATAGGAGAGGCTATCAGACAGACACGTCAGGCCAAGCAACTTAC
Organism: Prevotella sp.; assembly: GCA_045617365.1. Classification (GTDB taxonomy): domain Bacteria; phylum Bacteroidota; class Bacteroidia; order Bacteroidales; family Bacteroidaceae; genus Prevotella. Next base: position 672 of record JAZLIN010000113.1, read on the forward strand.
GCAAGAACAGTTGGGAGCACTTGTCGGTGTGGGAAAGGCGCAGATTTCAAAGATAGAGAATGGTGGAAACATTACTCTTCGCACCATAACCAGGATATTCAAGGCAATGGGGGTGAATGCATCATTGGATATGGGTACAATGGGGCGCGTTGCTCTCTGCTAACCTGAATGTAAAACACCCTATCTTCACTTCTGTTTTATATCGGATTTGAGGATACCTCAAATGCCCATACTGCAAGACGAAGGGACGAAAGAAATGCAAGGCTATCTCGAATGCGAAATATGAGCGGCTGAAGAAGTAAGCGGAGAAATCGGACGTTTCATGAGGTTATTTCGCTAAACCTCATTATTATTATGAGAAAAAAGAGTCGCCTTACTCTTTATCATTGGGAAAGAAACCTGATAGCATCTTTTTTACGCCAAGATTATTGCAATCCTCTTTGGTGATGTATAATTCACATTCCTTCGCTGCCTCAATCAATGCGCAACTAAATTCTTCCTGCGCAGTTCTCGAGCCAGATAGCCAAGTTCCATTCTGTTTACAGGCCAGTTTCTCTTCAAGCACTCGTATGCTGCTAAGGTCAACACTTCCCTGTCTTCGGGGCTTACTGATCGCAGGAATATCTTGAATGGGACTTCCGTTCCTTCCATTTTTATGTCGTCTAAAGAAATCATACCAACTCATTGTTTATGTAAGTTTTGTGCAAAGGTACAAAGATTCTCTGAAAGAACAAAATCTTATAAAGCAAAAATGGCATAAGTGGCAAAAATATGACAGTGGCACCTCTCCCTGAATAGTGGAGAGGTGCCACTTAGCGTATCAAATAGGCCTTTAAAGAGACCATGAAAAAAATAACCGAAGAAAAGTTTGGCGGATTGGAAAGAAAAGTGTAACTTTGCACACAAAATATTGTGTATCATTGATTTTTTAACTTTAACCCAGAACAATATGAACAACGATAAGTACACTCGTTTTTACTCGGAGAGCGAGCTTTGGGATAAGATTGCAGGCTTTGCCAAAAAGGCTGGCAAGGAAGTGGTAATCAATGTACTGAAACTCTATTATGCCATGCAGTTGGGTAAGGCTACGCCTGCACAGGTGGCGGCAATCATCGGTGCCTTGGGTTATTTCATCTCTCCGGCTGACGCTGTTCCCGATTTACTACCTGGGGGACTGGTCGATGACGCAGGGGTCCTGACTCTCGCAGTCACAACCCTCACTTGCTGTATGGATCCGGAGGTGACTGCCGCCGCCAAAGCTAAAGCCGCTGAGTGGTTTGACTAAAAGCAAACAAAGCGGTAGGTAAAAGAAAGTAATCACCCCACCATAACAATAAGTACAGAAGATACATGAAGACGGCATCACTGTTCAAAGAATACATCTGGCTAATAAACATCATATATCGGTCTGGCGGTATAACACTAGACAACATTAACAAGGAATGGCTCAAGACAGAGATGAGCCAAGGCATAAAGTTTGACCGCAATACATTCCGCCGACACCGCAATGACTTGGAGGATATGTTCGGACTGATAATAGAAGTGGGCAAGGGGTACAAATACTACATCAAGAATGACCATGTCCTAAGGGAAGACTCTGTGCAAAACTGGCTTCTCTCTACCCTATCCGTCAACAATATCATCTCAGAGAGCATGTCGGTGCAAAACCGCATCTTCCTGGAGTCGATACCTGAGGTGAGTCATCTGGAGATGCTTATGGAGGCCATGAAAAACGGGAGAAAGGTTGCTATCACTTATCGCAAATACGGTTCTACAGAAGGGACGGAACGTATCATTGAACCATATTTCCTAAAACTTCACAAGCGCAGATGGTACATTATGGCAAACACGACTGACGGCCACAGGCTATTCTCGTTTGACAGGATAAACAGAGCTGTGATGACCAATGAAAGATTCAAAATGCCAACGGAATTCAATCCCAAAGAGTATTTCGAGGACTGTTTTGGTGTGATGCGCGACGAGCGACGCCCATCACAACGCATAGTATTACGTGCATTCGGCAACGAAAGGCATTACCTGGAGGATCTACCGATACATCCCTCGCAGAGAAAAGTTGGTGAGGGTAACGATTACGTTGACTATGAAGCATATATGCGCCCCACATCAGATCTTGTAGGCCACATACTTTCCCGCGGTGCATGGCTGAAAGTGCTGGCACCCGAATCATTAGTAGTAGAGGTGAGAACGGCACACATGAAAGCTGCCGAACTGTATTCGTGATACCTACTAAGGATACATCATTATACTGCAAACTACATTTTTTTTCAAGGAAAATAAACTTTCTCCCGACCTGCTACACATTCTGATGCAGGTTGGGAGTAATTTTGTACCCGAAAACAATAAACAATATAATTTCGGAGGACAAAATCATGACAAACTTCATTCTTAGCACAGCAGTAGCAATCATAGTTGCATTGGCATCAATATTCTCAACCAGCAGCAGCGAACCAAGTAACAAATATCAACTCTCTGCCGAAGAGCAGATTGAGATTTACGAACAAGTAATGAACGATTGTGTTATAAATAAATAGGTGTAGGTATGACAAACAACAAGACTCTTTCTACAGCACTGGGGTGCATATCATTCTCTGTAGCAGCCAGCATGATTCTCAATTTCATAATATTCCCGCTCGGGTTTATATTCTTTCATGACTGCGGCAAATGGATATGCACACATGAGTATCCTATGACGCTGGGGGCTTGGATGCTGATTTTCTCCATAGTGCTGATTTTCTCGTCACTGGCCGTCATAGCGTATTCCATAGACGATGCCGATGACTGGGATCACTACAAGAAAACCACCCAACTTCCCAATCAACGAAACAACTAGAACACCAACTACTTTGTAAAGAAAGTAACATATTCATTAAACTCATTCTCATCACTGCGTGTGCTTACGCCTACACCGATGGGAACGAGAATCTCGGGATTTACATTGTATTTCTCTACCAGCATCTTGACTACAGCCTTCGCCCTAGCCTCGCAAAGTTCATCACGCTGCGCCTCTGGGGTGTCGACAGATGTAAATCCTGCAACTATGTATATCTTATCAGAATGATTCTTGATGTATTCTGCAACCATACCCACCATGGCCTCCTGAGATAGCTGTACATTTACAGAGTCTTTCTTAAACCAAACTCGCTGACCAAGGGAGGTCTGTGCCATGGCTGAACCACACAGTGCTACTGACAATAGCATCATTAACAGTATTCTCTTCATATTAATATCCCTGTCTTTATGACTTTTCTGTTATTTCATGTTGCAAAATTACAATAAATATTCTATATAGCACAATAATGTAATCCCACTACATGGATTTTTTAATTTATTTTTTCTATTAACGACAAAGTTTTAACATTTTTGACAGAATCACAAACGGTGCTATCGAACCGTAACATGAAAGCAGCCCTGTTTGACTTCGTACTTCACATAGCAACGCCCCTGCTGGCGCATGTCATACAATACCTCAGAGAGCACCCACTTCAGGGAGTCCTTACGCACACGCACTAAAGGTGACGGAGGCATAGCAAGACGATCATACCTATTATAACTGATATCAAAGGTGGTGCCGTAACAATGACATGACCGTTCGCTCGCATTACGATTATGACGACGCAGACGCACGACATCTTCCTTCGTACGTAATATGCTGGTGACCACAATACGGTGCATCGGCATACGCTTGACATAAAGGCTGTCAAAAAAGGTGCGTCCTATATCCTGAAGCAGCACCGCTGCCCTTGGCACTAGATAAGGTATGCTATTAGGCAGATTGTCAACGCTGTACGTCATACCTGTACCAACATAGACGAAGTCTGATTTCCTATTCTCCGCCTCCTCTCTATTTTCTACAGGAGACACACCCAACAGTTGGGCAGACTCCAACTGTACATCATTATTGTCAGGGAAAGCGTCTGCAAAGGAGGATGCTATATGTATGGGATGCGGATCAAAATTATCCTCCATGGGAATGTCGCTGTCCAGCAATGGCGGCATAAGAGTGCCAGAACGCATTATACCTGATATATGAGACTCCTCTTCCGTTGCTGCGATCTCAGAAACGGGTGAATCACCGGACAGCATTCCGCCACTCATGACATACACTGCCAGAGATATGATTATCAGTATGCAAAACAAAAGCGGGATGCGGTGTGTTTTCGAAATCGTCATTGTTTTTTTTCGTATTTACTCTTAAAAAAGAGAAAAAAATCCATTTTCGGGGCACAAAGGTACAAAAAAATATTGATATATGGAAAAAGTTTTGTAATTTTGCAGAAAATAAAAAGAAACAACAAAACGAAAAGAATATATACTACAACAGATAGCAAAGTGATAGAAAAGCATATAATCCTCGAAGACATAGATCCCGTAACATTCTATGGCATCAACAACAGTCACCTGCAGATGATACGCTCACTGTATCCCAAACTGCGCATCATGGCTCGCGATAATGTTATCAAGGTGCTTGGCGACGAAGAAGAAATCTGCTCATTCGAAGAAAACATGGAACGAATGAGGAAGCATATTCTGAAATTCAACGTCATTGGCGAGGAGGACATCATCGATATCATCAAGGGGGAGCAGACGAAAGCCGAGGCTGCCAAAGATGTTGTGGTATATAGCCTGGCTGGCAAACCCATCAAAAGTCGCTCTGCCAACCAGCAGCAACTCATAGATGCTTACCATGAGAATGACATGGTATTCGCAGTGGGACCTGCAGGTACCGGTAAGACCTACCTGTCCATAGCCCTGGCAGTGAAAGCCCTGAAGGAAAAGACTGCCAAGAAAATCATACTCTCACGACCTGCTGTGGAGGCTGGAGAGAAATTAGGATTCCTGCCGGGAGATATGAAGGACAAGATAGACCCATACCTGCAACCGCTCTATGACGCCCTGGAGGACATGATACCTGCTGCCAAACTGCAGGACATGATGGACAAGCACATCATACAGATTGCACCGCTTGCCTTTATGAGAGGCCGAACGCTCAGTGACGCTGTCGTGATACTTGATGAGGCACAGAACACTACATCGGCACAGATACGCATGTTCCTGACACGAATGGGATGGAACACGAAGATGATCATTACCGGAGACATGACACAGGTGGATCTGCCCAAAGGACAGAAAAGCGGCCTGCGCGAAGCACTGGAAACCCTCAGCGGTATAGAGGGTATAGGAGTGGTGAACCTCACAGGAAAAGATATCGTAAGACATAAACTCGTAACAAAAATTGTCAACGCATTTGATAAAAAAGATAAAGAAAATGAACAACGCATTAACATCAACTGAATTCAATTTCAAGGGTCAGACCGCAGTGTATCACGGTAAGGTACGTGACGTTTACACTATCAATGACGACATTATGGTAATGGTCGCTACCGACCGCATATCTGCTTTTGATGTCATCCTGCCTAAGGGTATTCCTTTCAAGGGTCAGGTGCTCAATCAGATTGCAGCAAAGTTCCTTGATGCCACTACCGATATCTGCCCTAACTGGAAGAAGGCTACTCCAGACCCTATGGTTACCGTAGGTGTCATGTGTGAAGGCTTCCCTGTAGAAATGATTGTACGTGGCTACCTGTGCGGAAGTGCATGGCGTGCTTACAAGAGTGGTGTACGTGAAATCTGTGGCGTTAAGCTTCCAGAAGGTATGAAGGAGAACCAGAAGTTCCCTACTCCAATCATTACCCCTACTACCAAGGCAGAGATTGGCGAACACGACGCAGACATCTCTAAGGAAGAAATCCTGGCTAAGGGCCTGGCTACTCCAGAAGAGTATGAGTTGCTGGAGAAGTACACCTTGGCATTGTTCCAGCGTGGTACAGAAATCGCAGCAGAGCGCGGTTTGATCCTGGTAGACACCAAGTATGAGTTCGGTAAGCACAACGGTGAGATCTACCTGATGGATGAGATTCACACCCCAGACTCTTCACGTTATTTCTATGCAGAAGGTTATGAGGAGAAGTTTGCAGCAGGCGAGCCTCAGAAGCAGCTTTCAAAGGAGTTCGTACGCGAATGGCTGATGGAGAATGGCTTCCAGGGCAAGGCTGGCCAGCAGGTTCCAGAAATGACCGATGCCATTGTAGAAAGCATCTCAAGCCGCTACATGGAGCTCTACGAGCAGATTACCGGTGAGAAGTTCCAGGGTGCTGATGCAGAGGAGCTGAATGCACGAATTGAAAAGAACGTAACTGCTTACCTGACCAAGTAATGGCCTATAGGCAGGAAAACATAAAGCCGTACGATTCCCAGCAAGACAA
>JAZLIN010000114.1:0-36754 GCA_045617365.1 Prevotella sp.
CTTGGGCGTATGCTCTTGATGATTACCACGGCGTGCTCGGTATTGGTAATATTCACGCTGCCAGCCGTGGCAAACGGTGTAGATGACGTGATGACATAGTCTTCATCAGCACTGACGGTGACTGCCTGCGTCACCTGATCGACTGTATTTGTCTTATTGGCTGCCTGCATCATACTGGTGCCCAGGAGCGCCAGGCAGGCTGCCAGTGCAAAAGTCTTGATATGTATGTTCATTGTTAAGGAGTTAATGAGTTAAGGAGGTGTCGAAGTATCGAGATGTCGAAGTATCGAGTTTTCGAGTTTTCGAGTTTTCGGATTATCGAGTTTTCGGATTATCGATTGTCTTGACTACTTGACTACCTTCCTGCCATTATATATATACATTCCTGCACTGAGGGCGTCAGGAGTGTCAGCCACCTTGATGCCCTGGAGGGTATATACACCGGAGTGACGGGATGGCGATGCCTCGGTCACTGTGCAGACCTGTGTGGAGCTGTCTATCATCTGCTGTATCTCTTCGAGAGTAGCACAACCGTAATAGTAGAGGCGGACATTGTCGAAGATGGTCCAGTATGCCGAACTGCCGTTGGCTCCGCGGATGATGATGGTGAGATTGCCGGCTGTTGGGATGTAGGACTTCAATTCGTTATCATAGAGGCCTTTCTCAAAGTAGGCATGGGCTGACTCCATATTGTTTGGTACATAGGACTTGTCAGCTAGCTGCTTGGCACCTGACTGTATCTGCGTCTTCTGGCGGTCGGACATCACATTACGGATGGTCTGCGTGCCAAGGGAGGTATTGTTGAACCACATCATCACCTGGCTGTTATCCTTGCCTGCAATGTAGTCGGCATAGGTGACGTCGTTGGTGCCTGGACGCTGGAATCCCTGTACCTTCATGGAGTATGTGCCGGCTGGCATGTCAGGTACGATCTGCTGGGCAGTGGCGAGTTTCTCAAAGAACTCGATACAGCTGAAGTTGTTAGTGCCGGTGGTGGTCCAACCAGTGTTGCCGTCGAAACCAGGATTGACCAGGAAGTCGGTGAGGACGAACGGCTGGTTGATGTCGGCTACCACTACGCCTGAGAGGAAGGTCCTGCATGCAGCGAGCAACTGGTCGGCACACGTCTGTATCTCGGCTGCGGAGGTAGCCTTACCTACGGTCTCCGTCAACTGCGCCATGGTCTCTGTGAATGCTGCATCGGCACCCTTTGCCACCTCTATGTGCGGAGTGGCAAAGATTTTCTCTGCAAGGGTCTTTGCTACGTTAAAGGTTTCCATCAGGGCGCCGGAGGCATTCTGCTCCAACTGCTGCGCCTCTCCCGCGGTGAGTATGAGCCATCGCTGGGCTGTGGCGCTATTATCGCGGTTGAATGCCTGGGCTGTAACTCTATTGGTGGATGCTCCTGCCAGACATGCCGGTGTGGCATTGGTGACGTCAGGATGCATCACCCAGTAGCCACGCAGGTCGGAGAGACGGGTGCCGTCAGCCGTAGCGAGGTCTGTGCGCGACCTCATAAGCTGGAAATTATCGGCAGCCGCCGGTGTGGTACGCTTGACGGTCTTGATGCCGTTCATGCCCACAAAGCTATAGGTGATATAGTTGCCTGTCTTGGCATTGTGTATCTGGTAATACTGATTGTCAGGAGTAAAGGTGACATACCATGCTGCGGCATCATTAGCCTCAGCCTCGGCTGCTGTCATCGGCACCCACTGCAGTTTGTTGCCATCTGCCTCCACGAGGTATGAGGAGAATAGTCCATAGGTCTCACTCTCACTCTTAATGTAATACTTCACATCGTCTTCCTGCTCAAAGGCGTAGTAAGGTGTGGCAGGTCGCATGCCTGTGGTGGCAGGCAGTCCGTCCTCGCCCAGTGCCTGTGCTATGAGCGACGTGATGGTATAGAGTGCATCGGTACCATTGTCCTCGTTGGCGCCATTGATGCCGTAAGGCCACATGTGGGTGCCGTCGCCTGTGAGTATGGAGGTTGTATTATTGTCCCAGAAGCGCAGCACTTCCTGTGCACGGTCGCCAAGCCAAACGCCTGTGCCGTTGCCGGCACGCATTACATTGCCTTTCCATACACCGCAGTCATCTGTGCCCACGCCGATGCCATGGAGAGCCTCGTGCATGATGGTTCCTGTCTTCTGATACGAGGCATTAGGGCCTACGCGCATCCAACCACCGTAACTACAGTCGGCTGTCGGGGTAGAGGCACCATAGTGCACATTGAGGTGGAAGCCGCTGATACTGGTGAGATTGTTCCAGTAGGTCACGCATGACTGTACGGCGCTGTTGATGCGGTCGTTCTCTGCTGCACTACCGCCATTGTCATAGCTCCATGTCACGGTTCCTTTTGGTATGGTATAGAATCGTATCACGTCGCCGTAGTATGTCTCGCCAGTGGTGGTGGTGACATAGGCACGGGCATAATAGCGTGTCGCAGGCTTCAGGTCCTTCATCTTGTAGATTTGTCCGCCACTGGTGATGATGGATGATGACAGACCATCGGCGATGGTAGGATTGCTGTTGACATCGCTGAAACAGAAGCCACGCTTGGAGAGTACGGCTCCGTTATTCTGCACTGTCATACGTCCGAATGCCATGGTGGCTCCTCGGGCATAGCGTGTATCGGTCACGACCGTTGGCACTGCCGCCGTGGCGGTGACGGCTCCTGCAGCGAGGAGCAGGGTTATCATTGTGTTTCGCATTTTTGTATTTGTTCCTTTTGGAAATGGATGGTTAAGGAGTTAAGGAGTCAAGGAGTTAAGGAGTTAAGACAAATGTTTCTTTTAGTAAGGAAGTGCCATAAGTATAGAAGTTATAAGTGTAAAGTGAAAGTGTTTAAGTGAGAAGTTCTTCCCGTTGGTCAGGCGCAAGCGGAAGTTGCGCGGCAAACTTGAAAACTTGAAAACTCAACTTTTCACTTAAAACTTCTACACTCCTGGCACTTCCTTACAACCTTCCCCCTCCCTTAGCGGAAACAAGGAGGTTCCATCTCCTCCCCCTAGGGGGAGGCTGGGAGGGGGCTAATTATACTTCTTCTTTCCGTTGATAATGTTGATGCCTCTCTGTGGTGCAGTGAGTTGTCTGCCATCGAGGGTATATATCTGCTGAGCATCTGATGTCTCGGCAGCAGCGTTCCTGATGCACTTCACGGCTGTTGGTTCCTCACCGTCATATACCTGCTTTACCTCGTCGGAGGTGAGCGGATAGTTGTAGATACGCAGGTCGTCGATGTATCCTCTCAGGTAAGGGTCAGCAGCAAACTGGCTCTTGCCAATGTAGTTGAGCACAGGACGGAAATCGGCTGGACGGATGGTGATGTCCGCCGACGATGCTACCTGTTCTGCATCGACATAGAGTGAGACCTTGTCACTGGCAAGGGTGACGGTGACGTGGTGCCATCCCGTAGAGAGTTTGGCGGCAGAGAGTATCTGCTCAGCACCGCCATCCTTCATCACAAGGCGCATCTCCGAACCATTGTTTGGTGTGAGGAACATATACTGGTCTGTGCCATTGCCAAAGTCGAGGAGGCGTGACCACGCACCGGTGGTGGAATAGACGAATGCCCAGAGGGAAATGGTCATCTGACGCATCGTACCTACCTTGGATGGCAGCATGACAAAGGCGTCGGTACCATTGAGGTTAAGCGACTTGGTGCCTTCCTTCTTGCTGATGGTGTTATATGTCAGTGTACCTGCTGACAGGGCATCGAGGTAGTTGTCGGTGGTATCATCCGTGGTATCATCGAAGGTGTAATGTGCCACGAGGGCATTGTCTTCCTTCAGCTGCGCTGTGACGATGGCATTGTCTGCGGACTGGTTACGGCTCTTATCGACAGTCTTTACCATGTAGCTGTATGTCACACCAGGGGCTGCGCAGTTGTCAAGGAACTCGGTGCCTGTGATCATCCTGCCTATAACGTCCCATGTGATGCCGGTACCGTCGGCGCTCTGCTGTCCGCGCAGTACCATATACGCCTCGGCGTCGGCTGAGGTGCTCTTAGTCCATGAGAGTCTTACCGATGACGCTGTAGTCTCTACCGTGAGGTCTGCAGGTGCCAGAGGTGGCGTGGTATCGAGTGTTGCCTTGCCTGGCATGAGATGCCAGCGCTGATTGGCTTCACCGGTGAATACCTGCTGCTGCACTGCTGCGCTGACCTTGGTACTTGAGTTCATGATGCCAAGGTAGAGGCCTGAGTGGCGCGAACGGATATAGTAGTCGCCATTGCCGGCATACTCCACGTACCACTGCTCGTTGCTGCCACCACCGCCAGAATAGCCGATGATAGATACTCCGGCTGCCGTACCCCAGTCAAGGATGTCAAGCATCTGTGACTGCTTGCGGACACTGCGTATGCGGTAGTATGTGAAGTCTCCGCCGATGCGCGAATCGACAGGTTCGAAGTACCACTGCTGGTAGGTATTTGGAGCGGCACCGGTATATTTGTTCTGTACTATCTGTGTACCCTCCAGCGAACTGCCTACATTAAAGCCCATACAGAGACCGCTGTTACGGTTCATCAGGACATAAGGCACTGCTGGGTCTATTGCCTCCATCGGTACGTCTTCACCGTAGTTTACCTGTACCATGCACTCTGCATTGGTCTGTCCCTTCTGATAGTCGGTGCCGCCTGGTATCTCCATGGTGTAGCTGTATGTAGGACCTACGCCATCAAAGTATGCAGGGCGGTCGGTAGCCACCAATTCGAAGACTGTGGTTTTTGCCTGACGCTCACTACCGCCAAGGAAGGCGTCTATCCTGCCTTCCGGACGTTTATATACTGCTGCGGCAGTCCATTTGTCACGGTTCTCGGCATAGCCTATCTCCTTGCCGTAGTATGATGCACGGCAGTATTCTCCGCGGCTGACGCCATCCCAGCCCCACCAGATACCGGACTGCATGCCATAGTGGGCTGCTACGAATGCCTCCATCGTATTGTGCAACTCATCGGCAGTAGCATAGTTGCCGTCCTTGCGCACGGTCTGCCAGAAAGAGGCGTAGCTATTGAAGGAACCTGCCAGCTGGTGTGTGTTGCCTTCATTGACGTATGGCTTCAGGGCATTGTACCAGGAGAGCGCCTGGTCGCAGTTGAGGGTGTTGCCTCCGCAGATGCGCACGCCTTTGAAGTCAGGATCTTCGGAGATGAGTTTGGCGATGGCTGCGAAGTCAGACTTTGATCCTTCCTTCCACGCCGTATAGTCCGGCTCATTGAATGGCGATACGGAAACGACGTTGAAGCCCTTGCTCTGGCAATACTTCATCGTAGCCTTTATCACCTTCACCCACTCCTCGGGCTTAGCATGGTAGTTGGCATAGTTCTGGTCGCAGTTAGGGAAGTTGGTCTTGTTCATCAGCACCTCGTGGTCACAGTTGATGTTGATGTTCTTAGTACCGCTGAGGGCGATATGATTAAGACGTGACTGGAGCGTACGCTGCTGCGCAGTAGAGAGATTGCCATTGGCATCGACGAGGTCGCTTGGCTGGAAGGACACGCGTCCGGTGCCCATGATGTCCTTGCCTATGTAGTTGGTGCCGCGTCTTACATTGTCTTCGCTGTCCCATGCCGTATCCATACCCCAGAGTATAGGTGAGTCAGGAATGACGCACTTGGATATATCAGCGTCGGTACGGAATGTCAGTTGTGTAGCACTCTTTGCCAATGGTCTCAACATCATGGACGTGCGATCGGGACGCTGGGCAAAACAAGGACTTCCCCCGACCCCACCGGTGGTGAGGAGGAGGGAAGTCAATATTATCAAGTTCTTATTCATAATTGTTTAGTGGTTTAGTGGTTGGGCTGTTGGGATGTTTGGGTGTGGTTACTTGGGAAGTTGGAGCCTTGCAGAGAACCGCAAGAAGCGGTGGTTAGAACCAAACGACAAAACCACCAAACAACTAAACCACTAATCAACCAAACAACCAAATTAGAATCCAATCTTACCGTTCCACTTGAGGAACCAGTTCTTTGTATCAGTAAGATCTGCCTTTACGCCGGATTTGCCATTGGCACCTGCACGGTTGTAGATCTTATTGGCAAGGAAAGATGGGTCTTCACGGCGCAATGCTATACGCATAAGGTCGTAGAAGCGGAAGCCTTCGAAGGCGAACTCAAGTGCCTCTTCATCGACTATCATCTTCTCTACTGCGTCTATCTGATAAGCCAACTGCTGGAGGATAGAGTCTGTGCGCTCCTCTGGTGTAGTAGTTCCATTAGGATATATGTCGCGGTTGTATGGCATCTCATAGCCACCGTCACCATAACGGCCTGCGGTGAATCCGCAACCATGTGAGTGTATGCCGAAGGTATTGGCCTGACCGAGACGTGTTGACTCAGGGTCAGTAATCACTACATAGTCAGTAGATGGCGAACTTATAGATGAACCGCGGAAAGCGAATGACTGGGTCAGTATCTCGGCAGTCTCCTCACCGTATGCATCGATATAGTCTGGTGCGATGCTGTCGCGGATGATCTCATTGTTGACACCGGTAGAGAGGATATGATACGCATAGCGTGGGAGACCCAGTCTGTTGAGTGCCTCTGCCAGACGGAGATATACCAGTGTGCGACGGTATGTACAGATACGTGGTGCCTCCTCTACAGGGTATTTGTAGATCTGCTGTGCGGTATATTTCTCACCTGTAGATTTCACCACAGCACTCTCGTCGCTATACCATGAGGTGCCCAGACGCAGGTCACCACGATACATGGCCTCCATGCTCTTAGGTGCTATAGTCACCTCACCATTATTGTTGTAATAATAGTTCTGGGCAGCCGAGAGATCCTTCAGTGACTGTGATGGCACGAGGCTTGGCTTATAATTATTGTCAGATGAGGTATGGAAGATATTCCTCAGCTCGCTATAGCATCCCTCAGAAGGAATGGAGTCAGTAGGTATGATAGAGATAACCTCTGAATTTCTGCCGTTGGACTTATCATTGAATGAACTGGTCCATGAAGAGCTAATATTTAACCAGTCGTTGTTTGTCCATTTTGATGCAAGGCTACCTGTAGGATACACGCCATTGGTACCGTTTCTGTTGGTGAGGTAATAGTGATACCAATTTGCAGCCTGTGCGTAATTGCCAGCCCAGAGGTTGAGGTCACCGAGCACAAGTGTCAGCGGCATGAACATCAGGCGTGATGGTATGCTCTTGATGTCACCATAGTTAGGATAGGTCCATGCATCGTAGTAGAGATTAGCAAGGGAATCCTCCTTAAGGAAATAATCACATACCTGCTTGATGTCATAACGTGGGTAGTCCTTTTCTGCCTCTTCCTCTGAGAGGATAGGCTCTGTGACGAATGGCACACTGCCGTAGGTGGTGACAAGCTGGAGGTATGTCCATGCGCGTATCGCCTTGACTGCTACATACTCTTTCTTGAAGAGGTACTCGCCACGGTTGTTACGGATAGATGTATCTGCCTTGGCAATGTAGTAGTTACAGTTGTTGATGATGGCATAGTAATCGCTCGGGCGATTGTACTTGTTATTATCGCCTATGCTGAAGTTGGCTACATCGCGGAGGTCGGATGATGTAGCACCAGTGATGCTGACGAGGTCGCCACGTGCCTCACCGAGGAGTACGGTACGGTCGGCAATAACCTGCAACTTGTCCAGGATACCTGTGACAGAGTATATGGTATCAGCATCTGTATGAAGATGTTCCTTGCTGGCGTCTATGATGTAGTTGGAATCTACATCAAAGAAGTCGCTACATGAAGTTGTGGCACCTACCAAAACCATGCCCATGGCAAGCATCTTCACTCCTTTTTTATATATAGAACTGAGAGTTATCATATTTTTGTTGTTTTGTTGTTTGGTGGTTTAGTGGTTTGGTTGTTTGGTGGTTTAGTGGTTTGGTGGTTTGGTTACTTGGGGATGTTACATTGCCTACGAATAAACAATACAGCAAGCAACCAAACGACCAAACAACTAAACAACTAAACAACTAAACAACAGAATTAAAGATTAATCTTTACACCGGCTACTACGCTGCGGCTCTGGGCTACACTACCGAAGTCGATGCCCTGACCGATAACGGAACCTGTAACGGAGAACTCTGGATCTGTACCAAGATACTTGGTGAGAGTCAGGAGGTTGTTACCCTGAATCCAGAAACGCAGTCCCTGAAGGAATGTTGACTTGATAGGGAGGTCATAGCTCAGGGTCACGGTCTTGAGCTTGAGGTATGAACCGTCTTCTATCCAACGGTCAGAGAAGCGTGAGTTACCCAATGGATCCTGGAATGTAGCACGTGGTACATCGGTGATCTGTCCCTCTGCCTGCCAACGCTGAGTGAGCGCTGTGGTCTGGTTGAGGAATCGTGAACCGCCCTCGAGCTGTGAACGCATATAGTTATATACGTCGTTGCCGACACAGTAATTGAAGTTTACATCAAGACGGAATGACTTCCATGTCAATGCAGCGAAGATGTTACCGTAGATGTCTGGGTTAGGATCACCAATGACTACGCGGTCGTTCTCATTGATTGCCTTGTTGCCGTCGATGTCATCAAAGATCATGTCGCCTGCCTCGAAGTTGAGGTGATCAACACCGTTAGGAGCGAGGACGTATTTGCCATCGGCCTGTGCCTGTGCTGTAGTAGCATACACGCCCTTGGTACGATAACCGTAGAAGAGGTTGGCTGCGCAGCCCTCCTTGGTGAGGATGGTGGCATTGTATGCGTCTGTGGTATAGCTGGTCATGCCATTCTCACCTGCAATGCTCTTGATGGTGTTGTGGTAGTGACCTAATGTAGCACCGAGTTCGAGTGTCCAGTCCTTGGTGGCAATAACCTTGCCACGGAGGCTTGCATCAAAACCGGTATTGGTCATGCTGCCTGCATTGGTCCAGTTGGTGTCGATGCCTGAGAGGAAGCTCAGGGTACGGAGTGAGAGGAGGTCGTCGGTAGTGCTGTTGAAGTAGTTGAAGCCTACTGCGATGCGGTTGTCAACAAGGTTTGCCTCGATGCCTGCATTGAAGCGGCGTGTGGTCTCCCACTTGATCTTGTTGTTGCCGATGCCCTTGAATGAAAGACCTGAGACACCAAGGCTACCGAGGAACATAGACGATGCGAAGTAACTGCGTGATGCGAATGGATCTACATCATCATTACCGCTGACATCGAATCCGGCCTTGACACTGAGATAGTCTATGCCTACGTTTGCAGGGAACCAAGGTTCGTTGCTGATAACCCATGAGCCCTGTATGCCTGGGAAGATGCCCCACTTTACTCCGAAGAGTTTCAGACCGCCGTCAGCATCCTTGCCGAAGCGTGATGAACCTGACGCTGTGAGGTTGAGCTGAGCGAAGTAACGGCCAAGGTAGTTGTAGTTGCCCTGGAGGTACATGTCCATGTTGCGCCATGACTGATCCACACCGGCACTCTGGGCATTGAGCAGACCTGATGACATGAATGGGGTCTTATCAGAACCTGTGTTGTAACCCAACTGCGAACTTGTGGTGAAGTTCTCGAAGTTGATGCGTACACCGCCGAAGAGGGCTACGTCATGTGCCTTGAAACGGTTGTGCCAATCAATACGTGTGTCACTCTCCACTGAGTTCTGCTTTGAAGCAAGCGAGCTAACCTGGTTCTCACGGTTGGCAAATACGCTGCTTACGTAGTATGTAGGTACACCGTTGACTGGGATGTAATACTTATTGCTTGTATTGACAAGGTTATAAGTGAAGTGCTCTGTTATCTTCAGATGCTTATTGAGATGGAACACAGGAGTAACAGAGAGGTTGAGCATGGATGTCTCAAAGCGGTTCTTGTTCTCTGCATCTGCATACTCATTGAATGCTACCGGGTTACCCAGCTTGTAGTTGTAGTTAGAGTAATAGGCCAGTGCCTCGTCGAGGTATGTCTCGTCGGTGATGTCAAGGAATGTTGTTGACAACTGACGGTTACCGTATGAGTATGGGCTGATGAATGGTGACTTCACATACGCCAGGAATGATGGTGCGGTAGGTGTACCCTCATTATACTGCGATGGCGCTGAGTCATCACGGAGGTTACGGGTGCTGTTGGCAAATGATGCGTCGAAACGTACGTCGAGCTTGTCAGTCAGCACGATGTCGGTATTGAAGCGGATATTGAGGCGATCCATGTAGTTGTACTTCATGGTGCTCTCGCCTGTGGTATATCCTACGGAGAGGTTATACTTAGCCACATCATCACCACCCTCTACGTTGATGCCGTAGTTCTGATTGAAGGAATTGTCGTAGATGTAACTCTTCCAGTCAGTATTGTTGTGATACTGATTGTAGTAGTAATAGTTAGGATCTGCATTGAGGAACTTAAAGTCGTTACGGATGGAGTTGACTCCCTTGAGCAGTTCGGATGCGTAGCCGCGATACTGCTCCGGACCCATCATCTCATAATACTTGGGTTCGAAATTGAATCCGGCAGATGCACTGGCTGTGATACGTGTTGCCATAGAGTGCGAGCGGCGTGTATTGATGATTACTACGCCATTGGCACCACGGGCACCGTAGAGTGCTGTACCATTACGCATGATCTGCACGTCAGCGATGTCAGCAGGATTGATATTCGAGAGGACATCATTGGTGAATCCGCTGTGCAGGAGCTGACGGCCATACTGCTGGTCAAGGATGACACCGTCAACGACAACGAGTGGCTGTGCATTGACGTTAAGGGAATTGAGACCCTGGATGAACATGGTGCTTCCTACACCTGGGGTACCATTGCGCTGAGTGGTGTATGCGTAGGCACCCAACTGCTTCTGTACCTCTTCCTTGATATTGATGGCATTGGTCAGGCTGAACTCATCGGCTGTCTTTGTGCCAAGGATATTCTCATCGTTAGAATAGTCGGCACCGAACTTCACCGAGAGGAGCTTGACGGTCTTCTGCTGCTCGTCAGCGGTGAGACCCATCTTCGCCTTATTGTAATCAGGGGTGGTGACCTCCAATGCAGAAGAGAACAATGGAACCTTTACCTCATAGTTACCATTGTCATCAGTAAGAGCACTGTAACCCTCAACGCCTGCAGCCTTGACGATGGCACCTGACAAAGGAGCACCCGTCGCAGCATCTATCACAGTACCCTTGACGGTACGTGTGTCATACTTTTTCATCTTTGCATGGACTACGGCCTTGCGCACAACCCCTTCTGCATTGTCAGCAGTCAGCTGATCCTGAGCTGCTACAGTCAGAGGGCATGCCATCAGCATTGCCAGTCCATAGTTAATATATCGTTTCATATCGTTTTCTTTCTTTTGTATGTTTGACCTTTAGGGGTTACTTTGACATGCGTGGTACAAGTTTTATGGCATCTATATGCAGTGTCTGACTGATCGTCTTCTCAAAACCTGCATTAGGTTCCTTGGTACTTGGCTTACGTCCCTGTACCTCAAGATATAGCTTTACCTCTGGGTTAGGGAGATTGTAGGAACAAGTAGGGAACTTGAATGTACCGATCTTTATCTCTGCCACATCCTTGCCTGCAGTCTTGAACAGATACATCTTGGTAGAGTTCTGATATTCATTGTCAAGGAATATGTCTCCGTCTGCAATCTGCACGCTACCGGCAGAAGCACTGGTGTTGTTGATGGCAAGTTCCTTCTCGGTGCCATCCACTTCACGCCAATATACCTTTGCGCTGAACATGGTAGGCAGGGTATCTGTGGTCAATGTATCAGCGGCGTACATAGGAGCTGAGACTACATACATGTCGTACTCCTGATTGGCAAGGACGTCTGTAAAGTCAAACCACGCAGCAGGACTGGTAGCTGTATTGGTCTTCAGGGAATAGAACTCCTGGCCAGACACCTTCTTGTAGAATGGGTTGGAAACCGGCACACGACGACGAATCCAGTCAGGCTTGGACTTTCTGTCCTCACCGCTGAGTGAGTCGAGTGTTTTGCGACCCTCTGCCTCCATCAGGATGTCGGTGATGAATGTGTTGCTGCCATCAATCTTCCATTCATCTGCCTTCAGCAGCATACCGTTACTGCACTCACGCTGAGTGGTATTGGCAAAGATACCGTCTGCGGCATAAGGCTTGTCAAACTGATAGTACTTCTTGTCTGTAGATCCGAAAATGGCTTCTCTGTACTGATAGTCAACAGCAAGAGGTGACATTACAGAGTCAAGCTGCTCTGTAGTGCCGAGCTTTGGATTGCGCGACTTACTGAACTGAGCACCTGCCAGAATGAATACGCGTGGATAGATATACTCGAAAGAGTCACGCTCTGCCACTGTACTTGCGTATGTGAAGAGTTTCTGATTGCGCTCCAACTGCTCCTTCCAAGCCTCATTGGTTGGGCAGAGAGCATAGTACAAACTGTCCTCTGAATCAAGGCGGGCTTCAATCCAGCGTGTCAATATCTCATTGGTAGTCACTGTCACTGAGTCCAGATAGTGCTGCTTACCGTTGACAATCTCACCAGGAACGGAGAGGGATGGCTGGAAATTCTCAAAGTCATAATGAGACAAGAACTTGGCAACGCTGTCAAGTGACTCATCTGCCTTGATATACTCATACAGGTTGAAGGCATATTCTGCCTCATCATTGATGGTATATAGCACACCATTGCCTGTTACCGTATTTGAAGAAAGGAACTCCTTGCCAGCGAAAGAGTGGTTGGTGAAGTGTACGTACTTACCATTCATCATGCGCAGGCTCTTGTCCTCTGTCTCAGGAGCTACGGAGTAGTTATAGAGGGCGATATGGTTCTGCACGAACTCCTTGATACCTGAGTTCTTGTCACCCTTCAGTCCCTTTGCCAGATCTGCCTGGTACTTAGCTATCACAGCATCACGCTCTGCCGTAGTGAACTCGCTGTTGGTAGGTGCAAAGACTGTAAACATCTGACTGCTTGCAAGGGACTTGTCATAGCCAGTCGCCTTGACAACCTCTGCAAAGTTAGACAACTCAGGATTGGCAGAGATCACCTCCCAGAGAGATGCTCCGTTACCCTGCGTCGCTACACCATAGTGGTTGTCCCAGTCATCGGTACATGATGCTGCACCGATAACCATGAGACTTGCCACTGCTGTTAATATCTTATTGCATTTCATAAAACAATTCGCTTCTAAAGTATTTTTTAATAAATGTCTTCCGTAGCATCACCGTCAACGGCATATACGCTCTTAGGCACGAGCTCGATGTAGTCGAGCATAGCCTCCTTGTTACGAGCAGTAAGACCCTGCGATACGTTCTTGATACGGAGAGTGTGCTGTACGCCTGCCTCCATGTTGGATGTACAGAGCACCTTGCGCACTGTGTTGGCCATCTGCGAGAAGTAATTGTACTTACCGCCTATCTTGCCACTGCTACTGTTGAATACTGAGTGTGGTCCACGATAGTAACCCTGGTTCTTGAGAATCTTGTAGTCCTCACGGAGCTCTTCCTCATGACTACTGTCGAGGAGGGTCAGGAATGAAGGGAGGTTTGACTTTGCAACACCGAATACATCCGAGAGAATCTTTGAGAAGTCGAGAGGAATACCCTGTGCCTTGCCGTCAAGATATACCTGTACCTGTCCGCGGTAGTTAGCGCCGTCGTCCTTGATGTTCATCGGAGCGAAACCAAGGCGTACCTGCCACTCGCCGGTGAATGGTACTGGTGGTAGAACGAATGTGATGTCGAATACGCCCTGAGCGTCCATCTCATCACCATTCATGGAATAGTAGCCTGGCTTAGCATACCAGTAAATGAGGCGGCTGTCACCTGTGAGCTTCACACCCTTGAGGTAACCGTCAGGGAAACGGTAGTTGACACCGACGTTGGAGTCTGTAACGCTTGGACCGTTCATACGGATATTGTTTGACATGATCTCAGGGAAGAGTGTAGAGAAGTCCATACGGATACGTGTATTGAAGACATTATCCACTACCTGCTTGTCAAATGCGAAGATGTCATCTGCATAGAAATAGATACCATTGACAGCATTGTTGTCATACTCTGAATCTATACTTGGCTGGATGTGTATGCCCGGGAGGAAATACTCATCATCATAGCGACGGTTGACATACCAGTCACCGAGTACGCCTGTAGCGCCCTGCCACTTGCTCACGGTGAGGTGCTCTACCTTGATCATGGTGTGAGGCAGTATGGTTGTGTACCAGTCTGTTGGGTTCACCACATCCTTATCGATACCGGCATCCTCACGTACGGTGAGGAAGTTATATCCCTGTACGTTACGGTCGAGGAGATGATATGCTATGAAGCGGTAGAGAGGGTTCTTAGGACTTGAGATATTGGCAAATTCATGCTCAGGGATATTGACATCCTCTGGATAGATAGGGTCGTATATCTCACAAGCCTTGTTGTACAACTGTTCCAGATTCTCGATGTTATACTTGGACTTGAGCACTGCATCAGGCACGAGGAAGGCAGTAAATCCGTACATCTTATGTTCTGGATATACTACATCTTCCTTGGCACGGCTACCGGTAGCGAGAGCCTCCTTGGCATACTTCTCAGGATTGTCCTTTACATCACGTGCATAGTCCAGATCCTCGATGCTGTCAAGCTTGAGGTCAAGACCTGTCATCTTGATGGCTGAAGCATAGATAGACACCTTCTCATTGAGCTGGATGAGCGAACCGAGACCCTTGGTAGAGTTTTCGAGCACTGCATCGATGACGTGAATGATACCATTCTCCACGGAGTCATTCTGATGACCGAACGCTATGACCGAGTTACTGTTGAGCTTGACGATGGCATTATTGTCATCATCGGTAGTATTCTCGATGTTCACGTTACGGCGGAGCATGTTCTGGGTAGGGAGCATACCGTCAGGCATGTCAGATGTAGAGTACATCTCTGTCATGAGGTGAGTACGTGCGATAGTGTCGCAGTCAGCCTCTGAGAGAGCATCGATGGTCTTGTTCTTAGCCTGCAGATAGTCTCTGATAGCGTCATTCGTAGGAAGGAAGCAGGTGTAGTGACCGTATGCAGAGAGCTGGTCCATCAGTCCGGCACGCTCTACGATGGTGGCGAAATCACTGAACTGCGGATTGCTCTTGATATACTCGCTCATCATCTGACCAGTGAATGTATAATAGTTCTCGTCATCTGGCTTGTCAGAGCAAGACGTCATTGCGGTGGCAAGGAATGATACCATGCCGAGCAATGCTAATATATGTAATGTGAATTTCTTCATAACGTCTGTTCTTTACTTTGTAGTGTTTGTATAGTTGCCGTTCTCGCCACTGCCAAAGGCAGGGTTCTGTACGAGTTTCTTGTTTATCTTTGTCTCCTCAAGGTTTATAGGCCAATACATGGCTTCCTTCTTCTGAAGTTTACTCTTGATGATAGACTGGAGCTGGGTACTCTTGTTACCGCAGGCCTTCCACATGTACTCTGTACTGTTCTCACGCTCTGAGCGTCTTACGAGGTCGTAGTATCTCTTGCCTTCGAACATGAGTTCTCGGTTACGCTCTTCATATACGAGGTTGGTGATAGCCGTCTTTGATGTATATGTAGATAGCTTGAGAGTATCAGCAAGTGGATACTGCATCAGCGAACGCTTGTTGACAGCATTGACAAGTTTGAATGCCTTCTGCAGATTCACCTTGTCCGAAGCCTCGGTCAGTGTACCTGACTCCTGGGCTATCAACTGTGAGTAGGCCTCTGCCTGCATGAGCATCACGTCTGTCAGACGATAGATGATCCAGTTGCTCTTGTTGCGCGACTCATACTTGTTTCCACCCTCTGTAGGATACATTGACGAAACTGCTTTATAACTATTGATCTTCGTAGGGTCGGTACCCTTAGGGAATGAGATCTCGAGTCCGCTGGAACTGGTATATTTGTAAATTGCATTCTTGCTTATCCAGAAGTTCTCGTAGCCTCGTGCATCAAGTCCCTTGTTGTCCTTGTCATAGACTTTGTACAGTCCGTCGATCTCGTCACGTCCTACGTAGGTAGAGTAAGAGACGTATGGTGAACGACTGTCATTGCCATAGAACTTGCTGACAGGAACGTTGGATGGCTGGCTCGAACCGGACTTCTTGATGAAGTTGACTTCCAGGATGCCCTCTATGCTGTTTCCTGTAACGAATATGGAATTGAAAGCACGACCGAAGTCATTGTTTGAAGACCTCACTCTTGTGCCTATGATAGGATAGCCGTCAAAGTCAGCGAAGTCTGAAGAGGTATATGACTTATCCTCATCCATCATCTTCTTCTTGAAATCAATCACCTCCTGAGCACGCTCGATACACTTTTCATAATCCTTCTGCCAGAGATACATATCAGCAAGCATGGCGTTGATAGCCGACTTGGTGATACGTCCGGTATTGAAGTAAGCTGCCGAACCTGTTGCCTCTGGATATACGTCGAGGGCATCGTCCTTTACAGACTCCAGTGATTTGATGAGCTTTGACAGTATCTCGTCGAATTTCATCTGCTCCATATCCACTGCCTGGTTGTCATCGAGGAAAGCCTCCTCTGTGTAAGGCACGTCACGGAATGTACGGATGAGATAGAAATACATCAGCGAGCGAAGCGCTGTCACCTCTGCGATGTGCGCCTTCAGCTCACTCTGCGAGTATGAAGGGTCACTCTCTGCCACACCCGGTGCATACTTGATGACGGTGTTACAGCGGTTGATGACTGTATAGAAATCTCCCCAGTAGGTATATGCGTTGCTGGCTGTGAGATTCTCTGTCAGCAGCATCTTGAGGTTCAGGTCTGCCTCCTCATCATTGATGACGACATTCTCCGAACGGAACTCACCCCATACCATCATACGTGCGAGGATAGGTTCCTCTGCTATCTTGGAGTAGCATCCGGAAATGATACCCTGTACGTCCGACTTCTCATTCCAGAACTTCTCCAGAGTAATCTCATTGCGAGGCTCAATCTCGAGGAAGTCACCACAACTCGTCACGGTGCCAGCACCCATTGCGGCGATGGCGGTAGCGAGGCTGAGTGTCCTTACCTTATTATATATATTATATCTTTTCATTGTTATAATTCTTATTTAATCAATTCAACCGAACAAGATTAGAAGTCAATAGACATACCGAACGTATATGAACGAACACGTGGCAGACGTCCATTATCCTGTGCAGGGCTGTAGCCGCGTGCTGAGACGTCAGGATCGACACCTGTATATTTTGTCAGTACGAATGGGTTGTTGGCACTGAGATAGAAGCTCATCTTGTTGAAGCCAAGGATACCCTTGAGCTGCTTCTTGTTGAGAGCGTATGACACCTGTACATAGCCGCAACGCAGGTATGAGCCATCCTCTACGAATCGGTCACTGATAAGTGTGTTGTAGTTGGATGTAGCACCATACATGGCACGTGGGATAGTAGTAACGTCACCCTCCTTACGCCAGCGATAGTTCACTGCCTGGCTCTGGTTCCAGTTGCCTGTCATAGCCTCTGCATCCAGACGGGCGAGGTTGAGGATATCTACACCGATACGATATGTGAACTGTGCTGAGAAACGCAGTGCTGCATAGTTGAATGTGAAACCGAAACCACCGGTGAGCTTAGGAAGTGAAGAACCGAGATATACAATGTCGAGAGCATTGATCTGTCCGTCGTTGTTCACATCCTCGTAGATGGCATCACCACCCTTGAAGCGATAGTTCTTACCGGTACCGTCATTGGCATAGTTGAACATCATGCGAATAGGGTCGCCCTTGTCGTCACGTATGATCTGACCATCTGCATTGAGAGCCACAGGAGCTGTATTGCCTGCATCGATGAATGCCTGCTGCTGATCCTTTGGCATATCCTTAATGGTCTCATACTGATACATATATACGCCCTTCGAACGGAAACCGTAGATAGCGTTGAGAGGGTTCTCAAGCTGTACGCGTGTCAGGATCTCGCGGTTACCATTGTTATAGGTAGAGTTCATAGACGAGAGCACTGAAGGATCCATCTCAAGCAATGTGCTGCGGTTGTTACCGAAGTTGGCATTGAGATCCATAGTGAACTTACCCTTCTTTATGAGCTTGTTGGTATTGATACGGAACTCCCAACCTGTGTTGCGGAGCTTACCGGTATTCTTGTAGGCGAGGCTATAGAAACCTGAGCTTGAAGGTACGCGGTAGTTACCCATGAGCATGTCCTCACGTGTAGAGTTGTATATCTCGAATGCAGCGGTGAGACGCTCACCCTTGAATAATCCGAAGTCAAAACCTAAGTTATAGCTGGTCACCTTCTCCCACTGCAGGTTAGTCAGTCGGAGGTTGAGCGGCTGCATACCGTTCATACTGAGGTACTGGCTCACGCTGCCGTACTTAGAGGTATAGAGATAGTTCTGGTTAGGAGCATTACCCACCATACCCCATGATGGACGGATGGCAACCATAGGCAGCCATGACTCCTTGAGAGACTTCATGAATGGTTCCTCTGACAGGTTCCATCGTCCTGACAGTGAAGGGAAATATCCCCAGCGCTTGTCTGGACCGAAGACTGTGGTACCATCGACACGGAGGTTAGCGTCAAAGACGTAGCGACCCTTCCATGCGTAGTGGGTAGAGAATGTGAAGAACATAGCACGTGACTCGCCATATCCCGAACCAAGGCCTGTTACACGTCCACCGGCATTAGGACTCTGTATGCCGCCCGAAGGGAGACCTATAGCATCTGTGCTCTGGTGGCTTGAACTGCCTGAACGCAACTCGAAACGTCCCATTGCCATAGCGGTATGGTCAGTATTCGTGAATACCGGCACGAAGGTAAGGGTATGCTTGGTAACGAAGTTCACACTCTTGGAACTGAACTCATGTGCACTATTGTGACCTGCACTCCATGAAGTGGTGACGAGTTCTGATGGATAGAACTTCTCACGATAGCTGTTGAAGATATTCATATACACCTGTCCGCGCCATGTCAGACGGGTTGACTGATCATCGAGACCGAGGAGCTCATAGTTGAGCACGAGTTCCGGTGTCACGTCATACTTTGTCTCATCATACTTAGCGAGGTTGGCACTGGCAACAGGATTGACCAGTGTGCGCTGGTCCTTCTCATATATAGCACTACCTATAGCCGGACCACTCTGCATCATGTTGTAGTAGCGGTCGGTATTGGCACCAGTGATAGGATCCTGCTCATAGACACTGAGGTTAGGCATCTTCTTCAGTGCTATGTCATAGAGATTATCATAGTTGTGATGATAATTGGTGTATGTCAGCGCAAAGTTGGTCTGCACGCGGATACGCTCACTGACGTTATAGTCCAGGTTAACACGTGTAGAGAGACGGTTCATCATATCCTTGATAGATGTACCATCCTCATGGTCATAACCTGCAGAGATACGGAACTGTGCCTTCTCACCACCACCGTTGATGGTGACGTAGTGGTTCTGGCGCAGACCTACCTGTGTCACTTCCTTGAGCCAGTCGGTATTGTTGTTGTACTGCTCATACTCAGAGAATGTAGGTATGTAGTTGATCTCAGGGATGTTGCTGGCAGCATCATCCTGACGAGGGTTGAAGTATGCCTCCTTCATGAGCATGGTGTAGTCGTCACCCGAGAGGAGGTCCATACCCTTTGGCTGGAATGTAGCGGTCAGTTTACCAGAATATGACACCTTTGGTTTACCACGGCTACCACGCTTGGTGAAGAGTTCGATAACGCCGTTACCACCCTGCGAACCGTATATAGCCAGTGCCGAACCGTCCTTCAGCACCTGGATGCTGGCGATATCCTCAGTGTTTACGTTGAGGAGTTCGGCAAACTGCTGCTCGTTGGCGGTAGATACGTCGAAGTTTGAGAGATCCACATCACGCACGTTACCATCGACAACGATGAGTGGGTTGCCATTGGTCAGCGTAGAGAGCGAGCCCGAACCACGCAGACGCATGGTGGAACCCGAACCCAGCGAACCAGAGTTACCTACGATATCGAGACCTGCGATACGTCCCTGCAGAGCCTCATCGATGGTGGTGATACCCAGACCCTCAAATTCCTTGGTGTCAAGTTTCTGCTGAGCACCAGAGAGCTCTGTCTCAGGGATAGGGAGACCATTACCTTGCGCACGTCTCTTTGACTTAATCACAACGTCCTGCAAGACAGTCTTCGATTCCATCTTCACGTCATACGTGGTGCGGTCAAACTTGAGAGTCTGTGTATTAAGACCTACAAAAGAGATACGGAGTCTGTCCTTGTCATTCTTTACCTTCATGGTAAAGTTACCGTTCATATCGGTAATGGTGGACTCTATGATACGTCCGTTGGCATCAATCTCACAGATAGTGGCACCCATGAGCGGTCCGAAGTCGTCACTGACCGTACCGTGCACCTGTGACACCTGTGCCATAGCAGAGGTTGCAAAGGCGAGCATGCCAAGAAGGGCTGCCTTCCTGCATTGATGCGCTATATTTAATGATATATATGTCATGACTTTTATTTTTTTGTGGTTTGGTGGTTTAGTGGTTTGGTGGTTTAGTGGTTTGGCTAAACAACCAAACAACTAAACGACCAAACAACTAAACAACTAGTTGAGCATTATCTGTTTCTCCAGTCTGTGAGCTGTGCAGCATCATAGAAGAGAGGTTTCTCCACCTTGTGTACTACGACATTCGATGCAGACTCGATAGTGCTCTGATAACAGTTGACCGTAGTCACGCCACCAGTACCTGAACCCAGCTTGATCCACATCTCACGGCAAGGCTTGTTGTAGAATGCAGGGAGGATCTTGTGCTCCACGCCCATATTATCTACTACAGAGAGGTTGTTGCCTGATGACTTGATATTGAAGGTATAGAAACGCTTGGTCTCCGGATTCATCTTAGCCGACTCGTAAAGACCTGTCTGTGCATCGCCACCGCCTACGAAGATAGAGTTATCCTGGATGTGATAACGCACGAAGTTCTGTATGCGTGTAGCTATCTCCAACTGCTCCTCCGGTGTCTGAGCCTCCATATAGTCATCCCATGTAGGTAGGATATGCTGCTCGTTGAGTTTCTTCATCTCAGCATCAGATGGCACATATACCGTGTAGTTATAGTTGTCGAATACGGTCATGTTATAGTTGCTGCCCGTGTTGGTACAGTAATAGCTGGCATTCTTTGAAGAATAGAGAGCCTTTACCTCCTTACACTGCGAAGGCTGATTGAAGATAAGGTCGAAGAACATGTGGTCGCCGCCCTTTTCCTTCTCTGCCTTGAGCAACTCATACACTGTCTTTGATGCTGTGAGAGGCACACCCACGTGTGTCTTGTCAGCGTCAGCATCCTCGCAGATACCGTATGTGGTACCGTTGTTCATATTGAATACATTTGCCTCCAGGCACTGTATCTTCTCGCCAGTCTCCATCTGGAATCCACCCTGGAACTGTCTTACGCCATTCTCCGTGAAGGCATGTATCACACTACCAGCCTTGGTGCGGTAGAATTCCTTGCCTGGCACGATATCCTCCACGATGGTGGTATTGTCGATGTAGTCAAAGAGACGGTTGGCAGCAATCTTCAGATCCACCTGCTTGCGGAGTATCATATCGACACTGCTGATGGTAATCATACCATCCTCTGCCACTGTACATGGATATGCGTATGCATTGACAGCACCTGTGCTGCCTATGTAGAACTCATACATATACTGCTTTGACAGGCCGTACGAACAAGGGTCGATGTAGCGTATCACTGTCTCCTTGGTAGAGGTTGACACTGATGGCTGCACGCTGTATGGCAGTATGATGCTGAATCGTGAGTCCATAGCCGAGAGGTATGGTGTGAAGTCCTTATCGTAGTCAGATACCACGCCGCCCTCTACACGTCCCTGGAGGGCCTTGTATATGGTAGCAAAGGCTCCCTTCACGGCACCGTCGCTCGAACCTTCGATAAGTGCAGGATAGAGCACCGAAGAATACTCTGATGGGCTGAAGACATCATTGACCACATAGACGATACCGTTACATCCCATGTATGTCTTGACGATGTTGTCCTCCTTCATGCCGAATGGACGCTGTGCATCATCGAGCATAGAGCTGAACTTGGATGGCACGGATGACACAAACGATCCGAACATGTTCACGTTAATGAGTTTCACCAGTGTCTGCAGGTCAATGGCATCCCAGCTGCCGAACTTCTTCTTGAGTGCGCTGCCGGCACCTGAGTCGAACCATTTATCGAGAGCCTCATCGGTAGGCACTACCATTACGGCTGCGTCATTGCCCATGAGGAGTTCGTCAGCACGATACTGATTCCATCCCGGATCAAACTTCAGGAGTGTTTGGTTGAGCGGATCCACACCGTTCACTGTCTGGATCGGGCGGTTGAGACTCTCATTGAGATATGCCAGGTTGTAGATGGAATCCACGTTCTCATACTGTGGATATAGTCTCCAGAACTCGCTCTGTGTAGCCTTGTTCATCGTCACAGGCACACTGAAACGGTTAAGGAGCTTTGACCATGTCTTGGTCTGAGGATTATTGTGTATGATCTCCGCCATACTCATGTTTGACTCCATCACTCCGCTTACCACATATACATATCCGTTCTTACATGTCTGTTCGCGGCTTATTACCTTCTTGCCATTGATCCAAGAGTCCTTGACAGACTCCGAAGCGCCATTGGAAATGACGGCAAGGTCATGGTCGGTGATATTGTTCTTGTTCATGAACTCTGGCAGGAAGTGTATCATAGGTGCTGTGGTAGCATCCTTGAGTACATGGATGTCCCTGCCTGCCTCACGCATTCTCTCCCACGCAGTATTGACAGGATCCTCTGGCAATGAATCATTGCGTGGGAAATCCTCCACCTTGACCACTGGCACATTATCCCATACGCTGGCAGATGTGGCACGACGCATGCACTGGCCCTTCTCTGGGTCAGAAGCCTCTGACGACGCAGGAGTATTTGACATCAACTCAAGGAGATAGGCATTGTTGATCATGCTACCATTGAAGAGCTGCTTCTTCTGCTCCAGGGTGAGTTGCTCGTACGAGCTTACGCCCCACGCATTGTTCTGAAACCATGCATTGTAGTCATCGTCCGATGCCACGAATACGGTCTTGGAACCTGTCATGGAGAGTGTAGATTTGTATCCAAGGTCGTCAATGAGACGCAGGGTCGTATTGAAGGACTTCTTCTGTCCATCGACCTCTATACCCTCCTGCAGTCGTTCGTAGATGGAGTTACCCAACCACTCTGGCTGTCCGGTGAGGATATCCTTTTCACATGATTGCATGCCGAATGCTCCCACGAGGAGTCCGCATGCTGTCAGCATCTGCAGGGTGGTCTTACGTCCTCTGTAGAGTGCCTCTCGAGTCTTTACGATTTTGTTAATCATAAGGTCAGTGATAGTTTTTATATATTGTTATTCTTATTTTTCTCTATTCCGGTGGTTAGTCCGCATGTAGGTTGCATGCCCCGTAACTGTTTCTCTCTATTTTTCTCCTTCTCAAATCGAATAATCGAGCTTTCGAATAATCGAACTATCGAACTATCGAGTTATCGAACTATCGAACTATCGAGTTATCGAACTATCGAACTATCGAGTTATAGAATTATCGAGCTATCGATCAATCGCATAACCCGCCAAACAAAAAAACTGAAAAAAACGACAGGATTGGGACGACCGTATTTCAGGCCTCCCAATCCTTTCGTAATATGTTATGTATTAATCTTTTCTGTCATCAAGATGTTTTTGATTACTTCTGCTGCATACCTGCAACGTTGTACATCTTACCATCCTTAACGATAACGATGTTGCCGCCCTTGACGAACTTACCGTTCAGTACAGAAGCCTTAACTTCCTCTACGCCTGCTACGTCAGTAGGCTCCTTAGTAGAGTTAGGACCGTAACCAACGAGTGTCCAGTTAGAGAATATCATCCAGCCCATGTCCATAGACTCAGTCTGCTTCACACCGATACGGAGAGTCTCGCCTTCTGCTACTTCTACGATCATAGACTGCTTGTAGAGGTCGTTAGCGAAGTAAGCTACTGCTGCTGCCATTGTGTTAGGTACGAAGAGAGGTTCTACTGTAGCAGCTTCCTCCTCTTCCATCTTAGCGATTTCCTCAGCTGTAGGGAGCTGAACCTCACCACCTACACCGAGAGCCTCAGACTGAGCGTCCTTGAAGAGGTGCATCATTGGCTGCTCTACTGCTGCCTTGTCGCCAGCCTTAGCATACATGGTAGCAAGTGTGGTCTTGCCTTCCTCGAATGCTACCTTAGAGTCAGCTGTGCTACCCATACGATAGAATCCCTGGAGACCTACCTCGTACTTACCTGCAGGGAGACCTATGATGTCCTGATACATGTCATATGTCTTCATGTAGAACTCTGCTGCGCCTGCTATGTAGCCTACAGCACCGCTGCCTGCAGCGATTGTCCAGCCATTGCCGTTAGACTCTGCATAGCCTGGGTTCTCTACCATTGCGGTGTAGTCGATTGGAGAATCGTCAGATGCTACGCCACCAGGTACCTTGAGTGCAGATACTACTGATGCCACCTGGTCGATGAGTTCCTGAGCTGCAGCTGTAGTAGCGTCATTGCCTGAGATTGCAGCCTCCATGTCGCCTGCCAACACTGCAGCATTTGCCATAGCGACATCACTTGCCGATGCCTGATAGAGTTCAAGAGCGCCGCTCAGTTCCTCAAACTTAGAGTTAAGTTCTGTGAATACCTTAGCAGAAGACTCCATCTCTGAGTTGAGAGCATAGATCTC
The DNA here is from genome assembly GCA_045617365.1 of Prevotella sp. Lineage (GTDB taxonomy): Bacteria > Bacteroidota > Bacteroidia > Bacteroidales > Bacteroidaceae > Prevotella. The sequence goes on from JAZLIN010000114.1 coordinate 24,622, forward strand.
AGCAAGTACGTTGAACATTGCCTTACCGTTGCTTGTATCTACGCCAGCGGTCTTAGCCTTGACAGCGTCAACCTTAGTCTTGACCTCTGAACCGATCTTGCCAGAAGTTGCGAGATCAGCAACAGCCTTATCATACTGAGGCTTGATGATCTCTGCCTTGTAGCCTTCGTAAACCAGTTTGAAGCGTGTGAAGATACCCCATGAGTCACCAGCCTGTGTAGTGTTACCCTTAACGCCGATGCGGAGGGCATCACCCTTCTGGGCTACGAGACTGAATGCAGATACTGCGTATGCGCCCTGGTCGAATGCCTGACCGGCAGCAGACATATCGTTTGGATACCAGTACTCACCGAGTGGGTCTGTATATGGAGCAAGGTCACCAGTTGTAGTATAGAGTTCACCTGCAACTACCTTATAGTCGAATACGTTGGCAAGAGGAGTCTTGTTATCGTTCAGATATACGAATACTGGAGACTCTGGCTTGGTGTCAAGCACTTCGCCTGTTGCCTCATTGAAATAAGCCTTCCATGCGTTAGCATCACGACTATAGCGATAGAATCCCTGTACCTGGATGCTATATACACCTACAGGTGCGTCCTTGATCTCCTGATAGATGTCGAAGTCAGCATTGTTCCAACCCTCTGCGCACTTAGCAGCGGCATTTACAGCTACGTTACCGCCAGCGACAGCTTTGTGAGTCCAGCCTGTCCAGCCGTTTGCGAAGTCTGCGTTGACAAGGAGATTTGACATATCTGTGCCTTCTGGAGTGTTAGAGAGCACTTCCTCCTTCATCTTATCTAACAGCTGTATCTCTGCAAGAACTTCCTCTGTGGTCTTGCCTTCAGCAGGAGAGATCTTGTCATACTGCAAGTACTCAGCGAGATCGCCTGCTGCGCTGCTGTAGTCAGGATTCTTTGTCAGCTTCTCAGCATCTTCGATAGATGCCTGATACTGATCCCATGCATCAGCGTTAGCCTGTACTCCTGCCACCTCTGCCTGAGCAGCAGCGTATGCTGCCTCGATGTCTGCACCCTTAGCTGCATTGAGAGCGTCGAGCTTAGCATTGTATGCAGCGAGCACCTGTGAAGATACCTGCTTGCCAGCGAAGTCTGGGAGGAGCTTAGCCCATGCGTCGCCACCCTGTCCGTAGTAAACGAGCTGGAAGTCATCGACACAGTTCCAGTTGTTACCGTCATCACTTGCTGTGATACCGATAGTCATATCACCAGCCTCCTTCACGACAGCTACTACCTTGTAGCGTTTTGCCTCAGGATCTACTGGTGCCTTAGTATCATTGATAAGGAGTTCTGCAGTCTTGTTTGGTGACTGTGCTGCAGCAGAGAGTTCATATACACCTGCTGGCATATCCTTGAGAGTCTGCACTGCTGAGTATTTAGCATTCTTGTGGTAGAACTCTGCGTAAATACCACCTACAAGAGCAGTGAATACCTTGTTACTCTGTGCTTCATAGAGGGTAGTGCCTTCAAGAGCTGTCCAACCAGTCATCTTATCCTCGAAACCTTCGTTTACGATGTTACTGGTCATATCGATTGGATTTGCAGCTGAAGCCTTAGCTGTAGCGTATGCTGATACCATCTCTACCTCAGCAGCCTTGACGTCATCAATAGTTGCTGCTGACTGTGCAGGAACCTTTGCTACGTATGCAGAGCAATCGAAACCGTCAGCGGTAAATTCCTCTACCTTCTTCATGAACGCATCGAATGCCTCGTAAGCCTTGGTGTCAGCGAGGAACTTCTCAGCCGACTCTGCGCTGATAAAGATCCAGTCTGTAGCCTCCTCACCGAGTGATGTCAGTGTGTAAGCACCTGTGCTCATGCTGCCGCCAGAACCACCTGCCTCTGTTGTAGGCATACCTGCAGCAAGACCAAGGAGGTTTGGCTGATTCTCACCATCTGCACGTGTCCATGAACCATTGAGAGCATTGACGAGCTTGTAAGCATTCACGTCACCCTCGAGCTTCCAGTATGTACCTACTACGTCCTGATTGCCACGGTCCATGTAGATGCTCTCATCAGCGAGCGAACCCTGAACGAAAACTTCCTTCCATCCCTTGTTGCCTGCCTCACAAGAGTCCTTGATTACGATATAATCCTCGTAACCTGCAGTTGTCACCTGTGTAAGAGTGATTTTGTAACCGAGAGCGACAGAGTCCTCCTTAGCCACACAAGCACGTGTGCCCCAGCTGTTACCTGCTACCATGAAGCCCTTAGCGTCCTTGTTGTAAAGGTAATACTGTGTCTTGCCATCAACGGTTGGCACCACTGGAGTCTTGTCCAGCACTGGCTTCACCCAACTGTTTGCAGCAAAAGAAGCAGCACCCATCATCAGCAAAGCTGATACACTGAATAAATGTTTCTTCATTAGCTTTTCTTTTTCGTTTATGATTAGTAATTAAGTAATGTTTATAATCTTTTGTATAAAACCTTGTTATTGTAGCATTGTTCCAAGTTCCCCCTCAGTGGGCTTTAACACATACGATGTACTCGAAATCCCTATTTTTCTGAATTGCACCGCAAAGATACAAATATTTTTTTTAACATCATCACAAGAATTTGTTAAATTGTATTAATATATCCATTTCTAACACTTTTATTGCAGCATTATAGTCGAAATCTGCTATTTTAACATTCTATTGTAATATCCGCTTTACACTTTTTCACACTTCGGACAAGCACAGCTCATCCGAAGGAGGCTTCTTTGAGTCGCGAGCCTGGTAAAAGCATCGCTAACCGAAATGACAAAAAGTAAGTGATTTAACATTTATTTATGACATATTGACTACTTTCACTTGCACAATTGAAACTTTTAGTGTACTTTTGCCAACAAATTGCAAACTAATCAATCAAACTAATGGACAAAGTAGATAAACTCGACAGAAAGATTCTCTCTATTCTGTCAACCAATGCCCGTGTGGCATTCAAGGACATCGCCGAAGACTGCGGCGTATCACGCGCAGCCATTCATCAGCGTGTGGAGCGCATGAAGGAAAGGGGGGTGATATCCGGTAGCGGTTATTATGTCAACCCTAAGTCTGTAGGCTACAAGACCTGCACATACGTGGGCATCAGCCTGGAGCGAGGTTCGATGTACAAGGACGTGGTCAAGAAACTGGAGCAGATTCCTGAGATCGTGGAGTGTCACTTCACTACCGGTCCATACACCATGATGGTAAAGTGCTACGTAAAGGATAACGAGCAGCTCATGGACCTCCTCAACAATACTCTCCAGACCATCGATGGCGTAGTATCTACCGAGACCCTCATATCACTCGACCAGTCTATCAAGAGAGACGTGCCTATACATCCTTCGGATGAATAGAAGCCCCCTCCCAGCCTCCCCCTAGGGGGGGGGAGGAGATGAGAGGACGAAAAGGCTTACTAAAATTCCCCACACAAAATCTCGTAAAACCGATAAATAATCATACCTATAAAAGATATGAGCCATGAATCAAAATGCCGCTACAGCATACCGGCACTAACCGAAAACGCCTACAGCACCTTTCCGGAACACAATAACAAACCCGTGATTGGTATCACTGCCAACCACGAGGGGATTGACGCGACTCTGCGCGAGGCTTACTGCCAACAGATAATCAAGGCGGGGGGCATTCCGGTGATAATACCTCCCGTGACCGACGTGGCGGTATGTGCTAACACACTGGCACGCATTGACGCACTCATCCTCAGCGGCGGCGGCGACTATAACCCGCTGTGGTGCGGTGAACAGCCTTCGCCCTTACTGCACAATATCAACAGCGTACGTGACAGTGCCGAACTGCTCATCACCCGACTGGCTGCCAACAGGCAGATGCCTATGCTGGGTATATGCCGTGGCATGCAGACACTCGCCATGGCTCTGGGCGGACACGTGGCACAGGATCTCAGCGATGCCGTAACGGATGGCAAGGTGACGGTGAAGCATTCGCAGGATGCAGACCGCTCCGAAGCGACGCATACGGTGACGGTGACGGAGGACTCTGTTCTATATAATATATATAATGTGACGACACTGTACGTCAACTCTTTCCATCATCAGGTGGTGGACAATGCCGGTAAGAATTTCTCTGTCACGGCACGCTCCGCCGATGGCCTCATAGAGGCGATGGAGGCAAAGGGTGGCAAACAGGTGATGGGTGTGCAGTGGCATCCGGAATGGTTGGGCGAAGAAGGACTGCCCTTGTTCCGCTGGCTGACCGACGCTGCCATCATATACCGCAAGGCATGCACACTGCATGACAGGATGGTGACGCTGGATACACACTGCGACACGCCGATGTTCTTTCACCAGGGGGTGGATTTCATCAAGCGTGACCCCAGGATTCTGATGGACCTGCACAAGATGACGGACGGCAGACTGGACGCCACCACGATGGTATGCTACCTGCCACAGCCTGCCACGCCTACTAATGGAGGCGCCGAGAAGAATATCGGCAAGCCTTTCAGCGAACTGGTGCACTTTGACATTGACTCACCGCGCGAATACTGCGACTTTATATTCGACAGGATTGAGGAGACGATAGCACGTAAGCCTGAGCACCTGGCAAAGGCATGCAGCTACAGCGAGGTGCTGCGCCACAAGGCTGAGGGCAAGAAGAGTATCATCCTCGGCATAGAGAACGGTCTGGCGCTTGAGGGACGCCTGGAAAATCTGGACCATTTTGCTCAGCGAGGCATAACATACATGACGCTGTGCCACAACGGCGACAATGACATCTGCGACTCTGCCAAGGGCAATGCTACACACGGTGGACTGTCGGACTTCGGCCGTAAGGTGGTGGCAAGGATGAACGACCTGGGCATTATGGTGGATCTCAGCCATGCGGCAGAGACGAGTTTCTATGATGCCGTGGAGGTGAGCCGTAACCCTATCGTTTGTTCGCACTCCAACTGCCGAGCACTCTGCGACCATCCGCGTAACCTGACCGATGATCAGTTGCGCACTCTGGCGCGCACCGGCGGACTGGCACACACCACTATGTATCCGGGATTCCTCTCCACCTGCGGCGAGGCGGATATATATGATGCCGTGCACCATCTGGAGCATGCCATAGCCATCATGGGCATAGAGCATGTCGGCATAGGCACGGACTTTGACGGCGACGGCGGCGTGCCTGGCATGGCTGATGCCTCTGAAGTGATAAACTTCACCATGACGCTCCTCAGGAAGAGATACAGCGAAGAGGACATCCGCCTGATATGGGGCGGCAACTGGTTCCGACTGATGGAGCAGGTGCAGTCAATAGTTCATAGTTCATAGTTTACAAAAACAAAAAATCCACCCAACCATTTTCCCCCTTAGGAGGTTAGGGGGCTTCCATACAGGGAGGGCCGGGGTGGGTCTCTTACTTATGAAGAAATACATCCTTTTCACTTTACTTGCAGTACTGGCATTGACAGGTTGCAAGAACTCAGCACAAACTACTGAGGAGGCAGCACCTGTACTCGTAGGTCCTACATTCAATGCCGACACTGCGATGGCTCTCTGCGCCGCACAATGTGAGTTTGGTCCTCGCACCATGAACAGCGAGGCGCATGACAGATGCGAGGCGTGGATAATACAGAAATTCAAACAGTACGGATGCGAGGTCTCTACACAGAAGGCTGACCTCAAGGGATGGGACGGCACCACACTGCGTTCCACCAATATCATAGCATCGCTCAACCCTGACGCCAGCAGACACCTGCTGATATGCGCTCACTGGGACTGCCGACCATGGGCTGACAACGACCCGGACTCTACCAACTGGCGCAAACCTGTGCTGGCTGCCAATGATGCGGCATCCGGCGTGGGTGTGATGCTGGAGATGGCGCGCATACTGGCTCCTCACGTCTGCGACAGCACTGCTACGGACACCCTGGCGCTGACAGGCATTGGCATCGACTTCGTCTGTTTTGACGCTGAGGACTACGGTGCGCCTGACTGGTCTGGTCTGACGGACACGGATGACACATGGGCTCTCGGTGCCCAGTATTTTGCGAAGAATGCGCCACGCAGTTATGAGGCGGGCTTTCTCTTGGACATGGTTGGTGGCCAGGGTGCTCATTTCTACCAGGAGAAGTTGTCGAAGCATTATGCTCCCAACATTGTGGAGGACGTATGGAGCGCTGCCTACCAGGCTGGTTACTCGTCGATTTTCCTCAACGAGCCTGGCGGCATGATCACCGACGACCACAAACCGCTGAACGAGGCAGGCATCCCTACCATCGACATCATCCCATACTACCCTGACTGCGAACAGAGCGCCTTCGGTCCCACATGGCATACCATCAACGACGACATGCAGCATCTTGACAAGGAGACACTGAAAGCCGTAGGCCAGACCATGATCCAGTATCTCTACAGATAAAGCCCCCTCCCAGCCTCCCCCTGGGGGGAGGAGATGAGAGAACGAAAGGGGAGCCCACACACAGCCTCCCTCGGGGGAGGAGATGAGAGAACGAAAGGGACTTACTAAATTTCCCCCTTAGGGGGCTAGGGGGCTATTATAATTAACAAAGATGATTGATGAGACAACAGCTCTAATGATACTTGCACGACTGGCGCTGGGAAAGATGACACCACATGCTGTGAAGACACTCCATGACAGAGCAACGGAGATAGACAGCGAAAAACCAGCAACGCAGATAATAGAGCATCGCAACGACATACAACAACTCATGCCCGACATAGGGACAGAGACAGCAAAACTACTGCAACAGGAACTCACAGCCATTATGCCAATGGCTGAGGAGGAAGAGTTGTGGTGCCAGAACAATAAAGTACACATCATCACCATTGACGACAAGAGATACCCCGACCGCCTGAGACACTGCGATGACGCACCACTCGTGATATTCGCGAAAGGTAACGCAGACCTTAACACACAACACATACTGAGTATCGTGGGCACGCGACAGTGCACCGTCTATGGACAGGATGTCATCGCCAACATCGTCAGGGAACTGGCACAGCAATGCCCCGGCATCATGATCGTCAGCGGACTGGCATACGGCGTGGATATCCATTCTCACCGCGCCGCCATGAACAACGGTCTCAGCACCATTGGTGTCGTGGCACACGGACTGGACACGCTGTACCCTGCCATGCATCGCAATGATGCCAACAAGATGGTGCTGGGCAACGGCGCCGTGGTAACGGAGTATTTCCGTGGTACACGCCCCGTGCAACGTAATTTCCTGCAGCGCAACCGCATCATTGCTGGCATGAGCGACGCCACACTGGTGGTAGAGAGTGCATCGCACGGCGGCAGTCTGGTGACGGCGAGGATAGCCCAGGAATATAACCGTGAGGTGCTGGCTGTTCCGGGCCCCGTAAACTCCAACTACAGCATAGGTTGCAACAACCTAATACGCGACAGCAAGGCGGCGCTGGTGAGTTCGGCAACGGACATCATCAATGTCATGGGATGGCATGACGCACGCACTCTGTCAAAGGCGCGCCATGAAGGCATCGAGCGAGAACTGTTCGTGGATATGTCACCCGAAGAGATTCGCATCACGGAGATGCTACAGAAGGATGGCGACTGCCAGGCAAACATGCTCGCTATGATTACCGGCATGTCGATAGCCACCGTGTCTTCGGCCCTGTTCTCCCTGGAGATGAAAGGCGTGGTGAAAGCTCTCCCCGGCAACACATACCATCTGATCAGTTAATAGTTAACAGTTAACTGCTAACACGATAAAACTACCAACCACCGTTCCTTGCGTTTCTACGCAAGGCCCAACACTAAAAACAACAATGAAAAAAACTATCACTTCCTTTCTCCTGGCAGCAGGACTCTGTTCTACCCTGCCCCTCTCCGCACAGACAGTCACCATACATGGCGACCAGCCTGGCGACGTAATACCTAAAGAGATATACGGACAGTTTGCTGAGCATCTCGGCACTTGCATATACGGCGGTCTGTGGGTAGGCAAAGACTCCAAGATACCTAATCAGGACGGTTACCGCACAGACGTGCTCAACGCTCTCAAGGAACTGAAGGTGCCTGTGCTGCGCTGGCCTGGCGGTTGCTTTGCCGATGAATACCACTGGATGGACGGCATCGGCCCTAAGGAGAATCGTCCTAAGATGGTTAACAACAACTGGGGTGGCACGGTGGAGGATAACTCCTTCGGCACCCATGAGTTCTTTAACCTCTGCGAACTGATAGGCTGCGAACCATACCTCAGTGGTAACGTCGGTTCGGGTACCGTGGAGGAACTCGCCAAGTGGGTGGAGTACATCACCTCTGACGGCGACTCGCCTATGGCCAACCTGCGACGAAAGAATGGACGCGAGAAGTCATGGAACCTGAAATACCTCGGCGTAGGCAATGAGTCATGGGGATGCGGCGGTTCCATGCGCCCGGAGTACTACTCTGACCTCTTCCGCAGATACAGCACCTACTGCCGCAACTACGATGGCCACAACCTGTTCAAGATAGCATCAGGCGCTTCTGACTATGACTACAACTGGACAGAGGTACTGATGGATCGCGCCGGCGGCAATATGGCCGGACTGTCACTACATTACTACACCGTACCGGGATGGACTGGTTCGAAGGGCTCGGCTACGCAGTTTACCAAGGATCAGTACTACTGGACCATAGGCAAGTGCCGCGAGATAGAGGATGTGCTCAAGAAGCACATCGACATAATGGACAAGAAGGACCCGAAGAACAATGTGGCCCTGCTGCTGGATGAATGGGGCACATGGTGGGACACCGAACCGGGCACCAATCCTGGCCACCTCTTTCAGCAGAACTCCATGCGCGATGCCATCGTGGCAAGCACCTCGCTTGACATATTCCACAAATACACACGCCGCCTGAAGATGTGCAACATCGCCCAGATCGTCAACGTGCTGCAGTCTATGATCCTGACCAAGGATGACAAGATGGTGCTCACGCCTACCTACTTCGTATTCCAGCAGTATGCCGTACACCAGGATGCCACCAACATCCCTGTGACCGTATCATGCGACGAGATGGACATCAAGGGCGACAACAGGAAGTTTGATGCCAAACTCCCACTGGTGTCTGCCACTGCTTCCAGGGACAAGAGCGGCACTGTGCATATCTCGCTAACCAACGTCAGCGTGGATAAGGAGCAGACCGTCACAGTAAATATTGAGGGACTGAAGGCCACCAAGGCTGCCGGTGTGATACTTACATCGCCAAAGATAGACGACCTCAACACGTTTGAGATGCCTGACAAGGTTAAGAATACTCCGTTCAAGGAGGCTAAGATCTCTAATGGTGTACTGAAGGTCAAGATGCCAAAGAACAGTATCGTGACTCTGGAACTGAAGTAAATGGCAAAGCGCCCCTCCCATCCTCCCTCTCTTGGGGGAGGAGATGCAAGTGCCGAAGATGCTACATAATATACCAAGGTAAGATAAATTATGTTGCACCTTCGGCGCTTATTTTGCCCCTCTGCCTTTCTGGGCGCGAATCACCAATAGTATTATACACTGAGGACGAAATCTTAATTCGTGAAATCTCGTGAAATTCGTATTCCAAAAGAAAAACTGCATATTCGTGTTCCGAATCCAAAATATTATTCCGTGTATCGCTCATGGGGATGTTCCAGACTGATTTATATAACAGCAAGTTCTTAGAAAATATTTTCGCATTCAAAGAAAAATATACACCTTTGCAATCAAAATTAATTAACGACATAACAATGGGTTACGCAAACATCATAGGCCGCAGGGACGAGATCAGCAGTCTTGAACGACGTTACAATTCCAGCAAGTCGCAGAGATAGACCTCGTGACGGCTGTTGCCAACGCAAGCCATTTACGTAATCCAACAAAAAGAAATACAGAAAAGCACAATTGTTGCTGGCGAAATTGGCACGAGCAACTCGCCAATAGCGGTTTGCATAATCTATGTACGTCATGCTACGCCTCCTTTCCTGCTGTTGAGGTATGCTTCAAGGTCAGCTTTGCGATAAAGCACACGACGGTCAGAAGCACGGCATGGTACCAGACGACCAGATTTCTCCAGTCGCCACAAGGAGGAAACATCAAGGTGAAGAATCTTGGCAGCCTGCTGACGAGTTACGTATTCATCAGCCATCGAAGGAAGACCATCTTCCTTGACAGGCTCCGGCGCCAAAGATCGAAATGCTGCAATGGCATCCTTAAGTAGGGCATCGAGGTCAGCTCTGGTCATAACGACGAGTTGTCCCATCGTGTTATTATTGTTGTTAGCCATAGGTAACGTGTTAAAAGTTAAACATTACGCCATCTCACACAACTTGTTAGAGACCAGTCGCGAGCGAATAGCGAGTCCGTAAGGATGCGTAGCACAACTTGCTTCCTAAGCCATGCGATAGACGCTTATCCTTGCACCAGTGCTTAACGCGTTTCGCACTGAAAATGCAGTGCAAAATTACTCCACGCCCTGCAAACTCATAAAAAACTGCAAAAAAACCTCCATTTTCGGGACCAAATAATCATGTTGGTTCCCTTTTGACATGCAAAGGGTACCAACAAATTGAAAATAGGGGATGAGCAACAACACACAAAGTCGATAACAAAATCATGAATTTGATGGATTTTGTATCCTAAACCACCTTAAATTTTCTAATTTGACAATAAAATTGCCGATGCAACGATAATTTCTTGCTTATTTATCTTGATTTATATGAAAATTTATTAATTTTGCACATATACAAATAACAAATAAGGTATGGACAAGAAACTCAACCGTATAAAAGTGATTTTGGCAGACCGTGGATTGACAAACAAATGGTTGGCAGAAACCATCCATCGTGATCCCGCAACAATCTCCAAGTGGGTGACTAATGCCGCCCAACCGCCACTGGAAACTCTCATAGAAATTGCCCTCGCATTAAACGTTGGCATAGAAGAACTGGTGAGGATGCCAGAAGAACAATAATTTGCGTAAGAATGTAAATACTGAGACATAATGAAAACCGAAGATATAAAGAACTTATTCGATAAATTCGAATCCATTGCATGTGAGTATGATGGCGTGGAATGCTGGAGCGCACGAGAATTATGTAACTTGCTTGGATATGCTAAGTGGGAACGCTTTGAAGGTGTTATAGCAAGAGCTAAAGAAGCTTGTGAGAATGCAGGAGTTAATCCTTCAGACCATTTTCCCAGCGCCGGGAAAATGGTCGAACTCGGAAGTGGTTCTGTACGTGAAGTAGCAGACTATATGCTCACCCGTTACGCATGTTACCTCGTAGCCCAAAATGGTGATCCACGCAAACCAGAGATATCTTTCGCACAAAACTACTTTGCTGTGCAAACACGAGTAGCAGAGATGGTGGAACGGAGAGTGTTGGAATACGAGCGCGTGAAGGCACGTCATAAACTGGCTGAAACTGAAAAGCAATTGTCAGGAGTTCTCTATGAGCGCGGTGTAGACGACAAGGGGTTTGGTATCATCCGAAGCAAAGGTGATCAGGCACTTTTCCATATGAGCACTGCAATGCTGAAGCGTAGGGTAGGAGCACCTGCTAAACGCGCAGTTGCTGACTTCCTCCCCACAATAAGCATCAAGGCCAAAGACTTTGCTGCTGAGATGACAAGTGTAAATGTTCAGCAGAAAGACCTACATGGCATGTCATCCATCGAAAGAGAACATGTTGACAACAATAAAGCCGTACGCGATATGCTGCTCAGCCGTGGAATAGTTCCCGAACAACTTCCTGCTGGTGAGGATGTTAAGAAGGTAGAACGCAGATTGGCATCGGATGAGAAGAAAGTGCTACCGAAGAAGTAATATATACCGTATAAGTAATTTTACTTAAATGAAATTCAAATTAGAAAATCCCCAGCACCAGATAACCGCCATACGTAGTGTGGTGGAGGTCTTCCGTGGCATGGAAAAGAACACCTACGACAATGCCCACAACGAAGACATCCATTCAAACGTATGCTCGCTTACATCACAGGAGCTGGCAGACAATATAAAAAGGGTTATTGAGGAAAATAATATACCTGAATCCCAATCACACATCACAACTGGGAATGATGCTTGTATTGAGATGGAAACGGGTACAGGTAAAACCCTCACATACATTCAGACAGCATACGAGCTGAACAAGGAATATGGATTGACAAAATTCATAGTCCTTGTTCCGTCTGTCCC
>JAZLIN010000115.1:0-94016 GCA_045617365.1 Prevotella sp.
GTTTGCAAGCAAACTTCATGCTGCCCCTCGACTTGCATGTGTTAAGCCTGTAGCTAGCGTTCATCCTGAGCCAGGATCAAACTCTCCATTGTAAAATATCTTTTCTCTGTCCTGTGCCTCGCAGCCAAGCTGCTCGGAACGAGACCTGTTTGTCTGATTCAGAATGACCATCCGTTAGATTTAATAAGAAGTATATCAATTTCAAATTGATGGTTCGTTTCTTTTACCCAAGTCTGATCCTTCCTGAAGCCGTATCCCTGGGAAATGCCCGGGAAACGGTGGCGGGATGGAGCAGACTCGCTTCTTGTACTACTACTTTCTGTTTATGTAAATCTTTTCAAAGAACTCTTTCTTTATCGCTCCTGAGATACTTAGAACCCTCGTGAGAGGCGTGTTTCTCAAAAGCGAGTGCAAAGGTACACACTTTTTCCGAAACCACCAAAGGTTTTTAAAACTTTTTTCAATAAAAGTTCTAAAAATAGTATTATAATTGACCATTATCAAGGATATTATATATGTTATTGCATATTCAAAGTATTTTTACTAACTTTGCCTAAGTTTTCTATTAATACTGTTTTTACAGTTCAGGAGAACAAGTACATACCAACAAGGCATGATTGGCTGTACAAGAACAAAGACAATAATAACCCAAACAATAAATATCATAAAAATGAAGAAGGCACTCTACACCTTATTATTATTATGCGCGCACGAGGCGTGTATGGCAGAGACAAAGGAGATAACATCCCCGGACGGAAGGCTCCTCGTCACCATAGAGCATACAGACGGCAAACTGACATACGCCGTCAAATATGATGGCAAAGAAATGATCAAGCCATCAGCACTGGGTATAAAAACAGATATCGGAGATTACTCCTGCAATCTGAACATGCTTGCATCACGCGACAGCAAGGCTGACTACGACTACACAATGCGCGGCACAAAGGCTTCAAGCAATCACTATGTGGCCAACACCACCGAGATAGACTTCAGCATACCGGGAGCTAAACGCATCATGACCCTCGAGATGCAAGTCAGCAATAACAACATAGCATACAACTACCACTTTGACGGAGCAAAGACAAACGACGAAAACGAACCACGCTGTCTCACCGTATTAGAAGAAAAAGGTGCTTTTGCATTCCCTGAGCGAACCACCACCTTCCTCTGCCCTCAGATAGACGGAAACAAGAAAGGATGGATGAACACCAAGCCTAGCTACGAAGAGGAATACAAGTCCGATGCTCCGATGACGGACAAATCCGCATTCGGTGTAGGCTATACCTTCCCATGCTTGTTCCATGTAGGCGAAAACGGTTGGGTACTCGTCAGCGAGACAGGAGTAGGCAGCAACTACTGCGGCAGTCACCTCAGCGATTATTCCGCTACAGAAGGTTACACCATATCGTTCCCTGACAAAAGCGAGAACCGCGGTCACGGCAGCGCAACACCAGGAATGAGCCTTCCAGGCAAGACCCCATGGCGCACCATAACAATAGGCAGCGACCTGAAACCAATCGTAGAGACGACAATATCCTATGACGTAGTAGAGAAAATGTATGAACCACGTGAGGAATACAAGCCTGGCCGCTATACATGGAGCTGGCTGACATGGCAAGACAACAGCATCAACTACGACGACCAGGTAAAGTTCATAGACGTCTCAGCAGCCATGGGCTTCGAATACTGCCTCGTAGATAACTGGTGGGACACGCAGATAGGTCGCAAGAGGGTGGAAGACCTCAGCCGTTACGCACAATCAAAAGGTGTACACCTTCTGCTCTGGTACAACAGCAACGGCTATATCAACGATGCGCCTCAGGGCCCACGCAACTGCATGAATACCTCCATCGCCCGTGAGAAAGAGATGGCATGGATGGAGAGCATCGGCGTAAAAGGCATCAAGGTAGATTTCTTTGGTGGAGACAAGCAGCAGACCATGCAGCAATACGAAGACATCCTTTCAGATGCCAACCGCCACGGTCTGCAGGTAGTATTCCACGGATGCACCTTGCCACGCGGATGGGAGAAGATGTATCCAAACTTCGTAGCCTCAGAAGCCGTACTGGCATCGGAGAATGTCTATTTCAGCGAATATCACGCCAAGAAAGAAGGATTCGAACTCACCATGCATCCATTCTGCCGCAATGCGGTAGCCAGCATGGACTGGGGAGGCAGTATGATGAATCATTACATGAGCAAGGACAACAAGAGCCGTCATCGCCGCTATACCAGCGACACATTTGAGATGGCCAGTGCCATCATCAACCAGACCAGCGTACAGTGTATTGACATGCAGCAGAGCAACCTGACAGAACTCCTGGACTTCCAGCTCGACTTCTTCAAGAACGTCCCTACCACATGGGAAGAGACCCGCTTCATCGACGGTTACCCTACCAAACTCGCCGTACTGGCAAGGAAAAGCACAGCAGGCAAGTGGTACATAGCAGGTCTGAATGGTGAAGAAAGCGTGAAGAACCTCACCCTCAACCTTCCAATGTTTGCAGGCAAACAAGTGACATACTACACCGACGCTCCACTCAAGAAGGGCGAGACATTCCTCACCCCTGTAAAGAAAACCGCTCGTGTAGATCAGAAGGGCAATGTCAAAGTCACATTACAGGGACTCGGCGGCATCATCATCACAGAATAATCCACTGGTGTCACCAGAATTGCAAAAGGGCCCTTTTTGCAAAGTTAAAGTGCCCCTTTAACACTGTAAAAGGGGCACTTTAACACTGCAAAAGGGGCACTTTAACATTTTCGCGAAAATCAGTCGAATTATACAACATATCCATAATAATATCCCCGGAATATTTGGTTATTTCGGGGATTTTGCTTAATTTTGCACATGAAATAAAGAAACACAATCTATCAATGACAAAAAAAATCATCATCAGTGTCTTCACAGCCACACTGCTGTTAGCTGCGCCAGCATCAACATCCGCAGCACCAACCGACACTACAGCCAACGTCAGCGTTGCCAACGACTCATTGAAGAGTGCGATGCTAGATGATGCCGTCATCGAACTTGACGACACGGCCAGCATCGATGCCATGGCAGACGAAGGAGTATATACACAGTTGAAAACCAAGTATATAGAAGGAGGAGCAGGCTTCATGTCACTCGTAGCCCTCTGCCTCATCATCGGTCTTGCATTCTGCATCGAGCGCATCATCTACCTCAGTATGTCAGAGATAGACGCCAAGCGATTCATGAAAGACCTGGAAACCAAACTGTCCACCTCAGGCATAGAAGAAGCGAAGACACTATGTCGCAACACCCGTGGTCCTGTGGCCTCCATCTGCTATCAGGGTCTCCTGCGTTTCAGCGAGACAGCTGATACCATCGAGCGTTCCATCAGTTCCTATGCATCCGTGCAGACAGGCAATATGGAGAAAGGCTGTTCGTGGATAACCCTCTGCATAGCCATGGCACCATCATTAGGTTTCCTCGGAACAGTGATCGGTATGGTAATGTCATTTGACAACATCGAGATGGCAGGCGACATCAACGCCCAGGTAGTAGCCGGCGGTATGAAGGTAGCTCTCATCACCACCATCTTCGGTATCATCACCGCCCTCATACTCCAGGTATTCTACAACTACGTACTCTCCAAGATAGACCACCTCACAGCCCAGATGGAGGAAAGCGCCATCACCTTCATGGACATAGTAAAGGGCATGGAGTCCCGCAACAAGGAGAAATAACCCCACACGAAAAGAATACAATACACGATATGGACGGTATCATAGCAGACATCATGATATGCCTCTCAGCCATCATCATACTGGGAGCATTAGGACTGACAGGATATTCTGTTTACCATTCCCTACGCGTCAACAAGCGTGAGAAACTGGAAAACGGTGTGCCTGTGGCCCTCATAGGATGGAGCACAATCGGTGGCACACTGCTCATCGCCCTCCCCGCACTGCTCTTCGGTTCCTTCACCGATATGTGTCTCATCACCGCAATCATACTCCTCGCTGCCGCAGCAGGAACCATGATATACAGTAAGATAACAACCCTTAAACTCAGAAAGCATGTTCAGGCGCAGAAGACAACGTAATGTACCAGGACTGGACACCACCTCCACTGCCGACATATCATTTATGCTCCTGATATTCTTTCTCGTCACCAGTTCAATGGACAGCGAGAAAGGTCTGGGCAGACAGCTTCCGCCCCTAGAACCCGAAGAACAGGAACAGGTGCAAGACATAGACAAATCAAAAGTGCTGACGCTCCACCTCATGGCTGGCGGCCGACTGACCTCTGACGACAAGGAATGCAAGATAGACGATGCACTGCGCAAAGACATACGACATTTTATCATAGAGAAAGGCCGCAGCCACATCATCGAACTCAAGATAGACCGCAGCGCCGACTATGACTCTTACTTCCGTTTGCAAAACCAGATAGTCAGAGCATACAAGGAGATACGCGATGCGGCATCAAGGAAGAAATACGGCAAAGAACTGGCACTCTGCACGACAGAGCAGCGAGAGGACATCAACAAGAGCTATCCGCAGCGCATACAAGAGATCTCCAATATGGAGTAACCCTCCCGCTGCACGACAACATCACAGTACATCAACGCATGAACATACGCAGACATAAACACCACAGAGTACCATCGCTAAATATGGCCTCCATGCCTGACCTCATCTTCACGGTCCTCTTCTTCTTCATGCTCGTCACACACATGAGGACAGAGACACCACGCCTGAAGGTGGAGGTACCACAGGGCACCGAACTCACCCAGCCTGCCAGCAAGCGCGCCATCACCAACCTCTACGTAGGCACCACACCGTCAGGGGAGACACGCATACAGATAGGCAACCACATAGTGCCACTGGAAGAAGTGGGCAACGTGATACTCGCACTGCGCAACAGAATGAATGATAACGATGCCAGCCTCTACACCGTTAACATACGAGCTGACAAAAACGTCAGCATGGGCGTCATTACAGACATCAAACAGGAACTGCGCAAAGTTGATGCACTCAACATCAGATACAGTGCCAACGAGAAAGAGACGCCCAAACAATAAATACAGATAAAATCCTCATACAGATACGACCATGTCACATAAGAAACTAGACGAATTAGACCGCAAAATACTGGAACTCATCCTCAACGATGCCCGCATACCATTCCTCGAAGTAGCCCGAGCATGCAATGTGAGCGGTGCTGCCATACACCAGCGCATACAAAAACTCACATCGCTCGGCATACTGAAAGGTTCGCAATACATCGTTGATGCTGAGAAGATAGGATATGAGACGTGCGCCTATATCGGACTCTACCTGAAGAATCCCGAGAACTTCGACAAAGTCATTGAGGAACTGCGCAAGATGCCTGAGGTGGTGGAATGCCACTACACCACTGGTGCCTTTGATATGTTTATCAAAATATATGCATACAACAACCACCACCTGCTGAACATCATACATGACAAACTCCAGCCGCTGGGACTGTCACGTTCCGAGACCATCATCTCGTTCAATGAAGCCATCAACCGACCTCTGTCCGTAGCCGACTTCATCGACGATGATACTGATGACGACGATCTGGATTGATAATATATCACATACAAAAATACACTATGCAACAATACCTTGACCTCCTCAAAAGAATCACGACTGAGGGAACGGTGAAGACCGACCGCACAGGCACAGGCACCAAGAGTGTCTTCGGCCACCAGATGCGCTTCAACATGGCTGACGGTTTCCCACTGCTCACAACCAAGAAGCTTCACCTCAAGTCCATCATCTACGAACTCCTCTGGTTTCTCAAAGGCGATACCAACGTAAAGTATCTCCAGGACCACGGAGTAAGGATATGGAACGAATGGGCGGACGAGAACGGCGAACTGGGTCCTGTCTACGGCCACCAGTGGCGCTCTTGGCCTGACTATAAAGGCGGCACCATAGACCAGATACAGCAGACACTAGACCTCATCAAGAACCATCCGGACTCACGCCGCATGCTGGTGAGCGCATGGAATCCTGCAGAGGTTGACCAGATGGCCCTCCCACCATGCCACTGCCTGTTTCAGTTCTACGTAGCTGATGGCAAACTATCCCTCCAGCTCTACCAGAGAAGTGCTGACACATTTCTCGGAGTACCATTCAACATTGCCTCCTATGCACTACTCCTCCAGATGATGGCGCAGGTGACAGGACTGGAATGTGGTGATTTCGTTCACACCACTGGCGACACACATCTCTACCTCAACCATTTGGAACAAGCAGAGTTGCAGTTGACACGCACCCCACGTCCACTGCCTAAGATGAAAATCAATCCCGATGTAAAGGATCTCTTCTCATTCCAGTTTGAGGACTTCGAACTGGTCGATTATGATCCATGGCCACATATCAAGGCAGAGGTAAGCGTTTAGAGCCCCTGCCCTCCCCTTTGGGTTGGGTAACGGAGTTAACAAGTAATGCAAGATGAGCAAGTTTAACAGCTTGCCATCCCCCCGAAATAAAACACACCTACTTATGATCAACATAATAGCAGCCGTGGCAGAAAACCGCGCCATAGGCAAAGACAACAAATTACTTTATTGGCTTCCCAATGACCTCAAGCGCTTCAAAGCACTTACCACGGGTCATACCATCATAATGGGCCGAAAGACTTTCGACTCTCTTCCTAAGGGCGCACTGCCTAACAGAAGAAACGTAGTACTCTCGCGCACCATCACCACCCTTCCAGGATGCGACGTCTATCCATCGCTGCAGGAAGCACTTGACAGCTGCACTGCCGATGAGGACATCTACATCATCGGCGGTGACTCCGTATATCAGCAGGCCATGCCCCTTGCTGACCGTCTGTGCCTGACCGAAGTGGCAGACACTCCTGCAGAGGCCGATGCTTTCTTCCCTACCTATGACGAATGGAAAGTGGAGTGCCGCGAAGATCATGATATCGATGAGAAACACGCACAGCGATACTCATTCGTTGATTACGTCAAGTCATAAACGGTCAAGTGACAGCATAGCAATTCGTTTATTGGTAGAACACGAATCTCACTAATGACACGAATTCTACAAACTGTGCAGCTGAATCTTTTCTCAACAGTTATTTAGACCGCAATGCGGATGTATTATTCGCATTGCGGTCTGAATAACTGACAAGGAAAATGATGACGAAACCCAACTGTTAACTGTTAACTTTTAACTGTCAACTTTTAACTGTCAACCGCCAATAGCCGCCAGTCTTGTCAGGGCAAGATGATAATCCCTCTCGGTGTCTATCAGCATCTGCTGCAACTGGAAATAAGACTGCAACTCGGTGATGTACTCCATCTGCGAGATCTCACCAGCATCGACAGCCTTCCGTAATAGCGGCAGGGAGGATACCATACGCAACCTCTCCTGCGCACGCCTCAGTGTGGCAGAGAGCATGTCCGCACGTTGCTGCTGCTCCTGTCGCTGCTGAGCAAGAGAGGCTGCCGCCGACTCCAGTTCATACTCCTGCGCCATCTGCCTAGCCTTCGCCCTCCTCACATTGCCACGGTTGGACCACAGAGGTACACTCAATGCCATGCCTATGCCACGCAGTTTCTCCGCCCTGGTCAGTTCGGAGACATATCCCAGACTAACCTCTGGCAACGATGCCGCACGAGCATTGTCCACCTCCTGCTTAGCTACAATGTGGCTAATCTCTGTGCGCTGTGAAAGAATGGATGACATGCCATAGCCGGCTGCAAAGAAGACAGGATACAGCGTATCAGCAAACTCTATTCTCTCACCGCCATTCAGCGAACAGAGAGTTGAGAGCAGTGACTGACGCTCAGTCTCCTGCACGTCTCCCTCCGTCTCCGTCTCAGCCAATGCCAGCAGAGCCTTGTTGACCTCTATCTTACTGACATCGCCTCGTTGCATAGCCTTCTGGGTGTAAGTCACCAAGCGCTGCATCACATCTATCTTAGCAGCAGAAAGAGTACGCTGTCTGTTGGCATGTACCAGTTGCACCAGCAGTTCACGCGCCTGCAGCATAAGGAGCGCCTCATCCTCTTTCTGGCACAGGTCTATTAAATCATTGCGCGAGGCAGCCAACTGACGCTTCAGTCCAAAGACAGAGGCATAGTCAAAGGTCTGCATCACGCTCAGGTCCACCTTATTCTGCACCTCAGCCGGCGCACCCCATTTGTATGCCACATCCACTACAGGGTCAGCGAGTGTCAGACCGGTATTGTTCTCACACTTGTCAGCCTCAGCCGTCAGTCTGCCACGGCGTATGGACATATTGCGCTGCATGATAGATTCCAGCACCTTGTCAGCTGTCTGGGCAGCAAGCGGCAAGCATGATGATGCCGCAAGAATCAGTATCAGGATCTTCGTCTTCATTGGTTGTTTGGTGGTTTTGGCATTATGAAAGTATAGAGGGGCCCCCTAAGGGGAAATTTAGAATAGAGTATTCTGGTCTGAAAAGTGAAAGTAAAAAGTCGTCAAGAGATAAAGTTTTTCCTGCGTTTGTACACCAGCGGAGTAATGAACATATTGAGCAGTGTGGAACTGATCAGTCCACCGAGCATCACCTTCGCCATCGGACTCTGTATCTCATTGCCCGGCAACTGACTGCCGATGATGAGAGGCACAAGAGCCAGGGCAGAGGTCAATGCCGTCATCAGTATAGGAGTCAGACGATCCTGCGATGCGCTAACGAGACAGGACATCTCTGCACGCGTTGCGTCAGCAGGCGATGGAGGTAATGTATTATACTTGTCTATCAGGAGGATACCATTACGTGTGGCTATACCAAAGAGCGAGATAAAACCTATGATGGCCGGGATACTGAGCACACCGCCCGTCATGGCTATGGCAAAGACACCGCCTATCAGCGCCAAAGGCAGATTGAGAAGTATCACGGCAGACTGACGCATGCTCTTGAACTGATTATACAACAGCAGGAATATCAGCAGCACACTGAAGCATGATACCACGAACAGCACACGCGAGGCAGACTCCTCACTCTCAAACATGCCGCCATACTCTACATGGTAGCCCTCAGGCATGTGCACGTCGGCGTTTACCCTCTCCATAATGTCATCCACCGTACTGCGCAGGTCGCGGCCGGCCACATTGGCCGACACCACTATGCGGCGCTGCACATTCTCCCTATTGATGGTGTTAGGACCATAGGTGGACTCTACATTGGCTATGTATTCCAGCGGTATCTTACGTCCGCCGGCATCCACCATCATCTCTCTTATGACCTCCATACCATCACGATCCTCGTCATCCACCTTGACTACGAGGCTGAAGGCGTTATTGCCTTCATACACCGTACTAACATCCTTGCCCTCCAGCATGACCTGCACGTAGTCGGCAAACTGTCGCGGAGTCACTCCGTACTTAGCCATCATGCTGCGGCGCGGAGTGATGCGCAACTGCGGTCGCTCCACCTGCTGCTCCACATTGAGGTCAGTCACACCGTCTATGGCGGCTATCTCCTGCTTGATCTGTCCTGCTATGCGGTAGAGGCGATTGAGGTCGGAGCCAAACACCTTGATGGCTATGTTGGACTGAGTGCCCGAGAGCATGGCATCCATACGGTGAGATATAGGCTGGCCTATCTCAATGCTCACACCCGGCAGTATTGCTAGACGCTGGCGCACATCAGCCAAGAAGTCATCACGTGAACGGTCCCCCAACTCAAACGGTGCCTCTATCTCACTGGTGTTCACACCAAAAGCATGTTCGTCGAGTTCAGCACGTCCCGTCTTTCTCGCCACCGTCTTTATCTCAGGCACCTCCATAAGGAGGAGTTCTGCCTGGCGGCCTATCTTGTCAGACTCTTCCAGCGATATACCCGGCAGAGTGGATATGCTTATGGTGAGCGAACCCTCATTGAACGGTGGCAGGAACGAACGGCCGAAGGTGGCGAATGTGATGAGTGCTATGACGAAGCAAACGACTGCCGATGTCAGTACTCCGCGGCGATGAGAGAACGCCCACATCAGTGCCTTGGCATACCTATCCTTCAGCCACAGGGTCAGTCGCGGCTCCGGTCGCTCCTTGCTCTCTATGCCGTTGCGTAGCATAAAACTGCATAGCACCGGTGTCAGTGTCAACGCCACACACGTGCTGGCTATAAGGCAGGCTATGAATGCCACACCCAGAGGCACGAGCATCCTGCCCTCCATGCCGCTGAGGAAGAACAGTGGCAGGAAAGATACGATGATGATGAGCGTGGAATTGAGTATAGGCATGCGTACCTCATGCGAAGCATCGAAGATGAGTTGCAGCCACTCCTTCCTGCTACCCGTCCCGGGGAAATTTCGCGAACGGCGATATACGTTCTCCATATCGACTATGGCATCATCGACCAGCGAACCGATAGCTATCGCCATACCACCAATTGACATGGTGTTGATAGTAACACCCATACAGTGCAGCACTATGATACCTACGAGCAGAGACAACGGTATGGTGACGAGAGAGATCACTGTAGTGCGCCAGTTCATAAGGAATATCAGCAACACTATGACCACGAAGAAAGCACCTTCTACAAGAGCCTCCCGGATATTGCTTACACTGGCCTGTATGAATCTGTTCTGACGGAATATCTCCCTGTCCACCTTCACCTCTTTCGGCATGCGCACCTGCAACTCATCAAATGCCGCATCAAGAGCCTCGGTCAGTTCGGCAGTACTCACATTAGGCTGTTTGGTGATGGTCAGCAGCACCGCCGGACGACCGTTATTGGATGCCACGCCCGTCTTCGGAGTCTTATTGCCAATCTTTATGTCAGCCACCTGCGAGAGGAGCGTAGGGACATTACCATCAGTCTTGACCACGGTCTGTCCCAGGAGATCCACATCATTGGTGGCCAGCACGCCGCGGATGAGATATTCATTACCATACTCATAGAGCGTGCCGCCAGACACATTACGGTTCATATCGCCCACGACACTGACCACATCCTCCACCGTGACATTATGGTGGCGCATCTTCTCAGGATGCATCAGCACCTGATACTCCTTGGTTTCGCCACCTATCACTGACACCTGTGACACGCCTGCCACGCTGAGCAGACGCGGACGGATGGTCCAGTCGGCAAGGGTACGCAGTTCCTGCGCACGCACTGAGGAATCCGTATCGGAAGTATTGAGCGAATCACTATATGTCAATCCCACAATCATCACTTCGCCCAGTATGGACGACTGACTGCCCATCGTTGGTACACCGACATTGTCAGGGAGTTGCTCGCTGATACCGGCTATCTTCTCTGACACTATCTGTCGGTCACGATATATGTCCGTCCCCCAATCAAACTCCACCCAGATGATGGAGAATCCGGTGGTTGAGGAACTACGCACACGCCTTACGTTGGCAGCGCCATTGAGAGCTGTCTCTATAGGGAACGTCACTATGCGTTCCACCTCTTCTGGAGCCATACCATTGGCCTCCGTCATCACAGCCACCGTAGGGGCATTGAGGTCAGGAAACACATCCACCTCCATGGTGCGTATGATGTATACGCCGATGATGGTAATCAGCACGGAGGCTATGAGCACCGCCAATCGATTGTCAAGGGAAAAACGTATTATTCTGTTAAGCATTATCGAGAGAGATTCTTAGTGGTGGGACGTAAAACGTCCCTTTTTAGAAACGGGAAACAAAGGGGGGAGGAAATCCCCCAAACAACCAAACAACCAAACAACCAAACAACTAAACAACTAGTGGCTATGCGAATGCGCCTCCGGCACGGAGGTATTGGCAGCCAGCTTCACCTGTGTCACGCCGTTGACTACAACCTTCTCGCCTACCTTGAGACCTTTTACTATCTCGTAGCGCAGACCATTGCCGCCACCTATTGTCACTTCACGTTTCTCATACTCGTCATCATCGGCCAACTGGACATAGACATAGTAAATGCCCTGTTCCTCGGTGATGGCAGACTTAGGCACAGAGAGCACCCCTGGGCGCTTGCCAGTGATGAGCCAGATATCAGCAAAAGAACCTGGTACTATGTTGCCCCTATTCTGAAACTCAAAGGTCACTGGTATGAATGCCGAACCCTCATCAGCCGTCTTTCCTATAGCTATGAGATGTCCGCCCAGTTCGTCAAGCCTTCTGACCTCCTCATCATAACCCATCTGGAAGTTTGCGCTGCGTATGCTACTGAGTCTGCCGAAGTATTTCTCAGGTACCTCAGCCCTCAGTTGCAGGTTGCAAACCTTTGTCACCGTAGCTATCAGCTGTCCGGTCTCCACATACTCGCCAGATCTCACAGCCACGTTCTTGACATATCCGCTGAGAGGTGATAGCGCCACGCTCCCCTCGCCTTTCGCTGCAGCATGTCCACCAGCAGCAAGCACAGCATTATCATATACACGTCGTGCCTCTTCGTATGCCTTATGCGAGATTACTGAGTCCGCCACCAGCGCCTTAGCCCTTTCATAAGCCGCCTTGGCAGCAGAAAGGTTGACATTATTCTGCGCCATGATGTCGCCACCAGCTATACCACTGGCGGAGACACGGCAGATGGTTTCACCGGCACGGACGCTTGACCCTTCCGTAAGGTGATCACGCACAAACGAAACCACTCCGCTGCTTCTTGCCACCACGGCGAGTTCATCGCCCTGCGCAGGCATTACCTGTCCGCTGACCCTGACATATTCCTCAAAGTCCGCAGCCTTGACGGTCTCCACCGTGAGGTGTGCTGCCTCGGCCTGTTTGTGGGAGAAGTGTATCACTCCTTCCTCATGTTCGTGTTCATGTTCTGACTCGGCATGCCCATTACCATGTGTATTATGGCATGACATCATGGCAAGACATGCCATGACCGCTATTGTCATTCTACTGTACATCATATCATACATTAATTTTTCCGTTGCAAAGTTACAAACTTTTCCTTGCAACTCAGTCGCAGTTTTTCACATCACATACAAAAAAAAGAAATCAATACACGTATTTACGCATATTGATTTCCTGGTATAACATCACACACCGCATAATTGTTTGAATATACAGTCCTTGCAACGCTTAGAGTATTCAGTACACCTGAAAGGTTTGTCTATGTCGAGTATCTCTTCTATCAACTCACGCAGCTTCTTGTCATAGTCAACTTTAAAACCGGCAACGTCGTATATCGGCTGACCACCTATCTGCAGGTACGGAGAGTAATCATCCTTACCTGCATTCTTGATAAACAGCAGACCTGGCACTACCCTCTTGTCAGCAAACCTCTCGCGTACTATGGACGCATAAAGCATGGTCTGGAGGAAATAATCCGAGTGCTTGTCTATGTTGGCGGGGTCGAATATAGCCTCCAGATCAGGCAGGGAGATCTCTGACGTCGGCGGTGCACCAGTCTTATAGTCAATGATACGCACGATGCCCTGTTCTCCAGTCTCCACCATGTCAAGACGATCGACAATACCGCCTACGGAAAACAATTTCTCGCCATACGGGGTATTGACATTCAGTCTCTTATAGAATTTCTCCTCCAGTCCCAGGATGGTGAGGTCGCCATGCTTGCTGTCATAATCCAGGAGTATGTCGATATACCTCTTCACCATGGTCTTGTTGATCATCTGCAGTCCGCTGAACTTCGGCATAGGCCGGTTATCTGGCAGTTTGAACAGTTCCTTGCGGAAGGCCTCATTCACTATGCGTTCCATCTGCGCCGCTCCTTCCTTGCCTCGCAGCGTATCATATAACGACCGCGGTACCTTGTGTCCTTTATTATAAGGAAGGTATAGCAGTTCGGCAGCCTTATGGAATACATTACCGAAATCCACATTATCCATCTCATCAGGATCACGCTGCTCCTGGTCCTGCATGCCGCACACTACAGAGTAATAGAACTTCATAGGGCAACGCAGATACTTGCCCAGTGCCGATGGAGAGAATGTGCCCTTGTCTATCATACCCCTCACCATCGTCTCCGTCTTTTGTCTATCTGATACGCTCTGCTGCCTGGTCTCCTTACCTGTATCCAGTGACTGGCGATGTATCTTCTGTCCGGCAGGTCCCTCGGCCAGCAACTGCAGCATGAACCTGGACATCTCACCCGACTGCATGCTGCCGGTGCTACTATTGTATGCCACCTCAATATCTGACGCTCGCTGCAGCAGTCTGTAGAAATAGTATGCGTAGATGGCCACCTTATTATCCACCGTCGTCAGTCCGTGGGCATATCGCACACTGTGAGGTATGAACGATGAGTCATTGACCTTGGCAGGCATCTTGCCTTCATTGCATGAGAGCATGAGTATATGGTCAAAGTCCAAATTACGCGTCTCAAGCACTCCCATGATCTGTAAACCCTCGATTGGTTCGCCATGGAATGGTATCGTGGTGGTATCTATCACCTGTGACAGCAGTCGCAGATATAGAGGCATCTCTATCTGCAACGATTCTTCCTCCATGAGGTGCGACATACGATTGAGAAGGGTGTACATGCGATACGATGACTCCATATCAAATGCCATCTGCGCATTGACCGCCTTATCCTCTTCCTTCTCATCATTTACGGATTCTCCTTCATCAGCAGGGGCGCTAACCTTCGATATATTCAGTGACACGGTCTTCACCGCCCATATCAGTCGTTGTGTCATCTCCTGTATGCTGTTCTTGTCCGTGAGTGGCGTAAAGAACGTACGGAGATTATCATCCTGCGACAGGTCATCAAGGCTGGGATAATAAATATTGCTCTCTGTGAGCGACTCTAGCAGAGCGACACTGCATGGAGAGATGTACTGCATATAGGAATGCCTCAGCACCCTGCCCACCACACGCAAGGTATAGCGTCCTCTTTGCAGCAACATCACCATCAGGGAGACGAATGATGATATCTGTGCCTGTTTGAGAGGGAACCCCGTGGTGATATTGACATGCTGCACAGCCTCTGGCAGACAATGCACCACAGTGTCGAGCAACGACTCGTCGCAGAGCACTATGGCGGTGCGGCGACCTGCGTCTATCCTCTCCTTGGTAAGCCACTGCGTGATATAGCGTGCCTGTATATCCTCAGTTGCAGCAGAGACAAATGTCATCTCTTTGGGGTTGCCGTAGTTGGAATATACGCTGTCCGTCTGTTCCAGTTCGTTGGGGAAGGTACCAATATACTGCGAGATATAGCGACCAGCCTCCGAACCGTTCTTCATGTAGTAGTGGTCGTAGTCCCAATAGAACTTGGCTTTGCCCGCCTTCAACAGACGTTCGAAGAGTTTGCACTCCACGGTGTTGAGCAGGTTGAAACCTATGAAGTAGAACACGGTACCCTCTGGATATTTCTCAGCCAGAACCTCTGCATTCTCTATCACATCCCTGTAGAGCATACCTTCGTATGCTATGCCCTGACTGAGCAGGCGCTCCCTGTATGACTGATAGATATCATGGAGGCGGCTCCATAGTTCGAGGAATCGTCGCTTGAGTTCGCTGTCATGTGATTCGGTGAAATTCAAGAAGAATCTCTGCAGTTCCTTTATCTGGTCTTCTTCCAGATATTCCACGCCGTCCATCTCATGCACGTCGCGCACGAAGTCAAAGACCTTACCCGCATTAGCCATGTGCTTGTCAATGTCATCAAAATCGGTAAGCATCAGTTCGCCCCATGAATAGAACTGATCCAGAGTCTCCTTGGAACCCGTAACCTCCACATACGAACGGTACAGTTCGCAGACCAGTTTGATACGGTCACCGACCTCCAACTGGGAATGCTCCCTGAAGAGTTCGCTGATGGTCATATACCTCGGGCTCCACATAGGTTTATCACTCAATCCCGTCAATGCGGCATTGAGAAAGAGCGATGCTCTCTTATTAGGGAATACAACAACCGCCTTGGAAAAATCTCCACCGGTCTTGCTCATCATATCCCTGGCTACTGTTTCAAGAAAACTATTCATTTGGATGGTTGGGGGGTAGTGGTTGGGGTAGCCTTGCGGAGAACCGCAATGAACGGTGACAGGTCTGTCACTCGCATCTCCTCCCCCTGAGGGAGGCTGGGAGGGGGCTTAGAGGGGTCCCCTAAGTACGAGGCAGCACCAGTTGCTTTCCACTTTACGGCCTACCTCCTGCATATTAAGCGATGCTGCCTTTTCTAATAGTAGAGGCGCATCCTCCTCGTAGAATCCGCTGAGTATGAGCACACCAGACTTTGACATCACGCTGTGGAAGTGCTCCATATCCTCCAATAAGATGTTACGGTTGATATTTGCCATAACCACGTCGAAGATACCCTCTACATGTGACAGCACACTGGCATTGCCCAGCAGTACCTCCATCTTCTCGTCCATATCATTGATACGGGCATTGTGCATAGCATTATCAGCACTCCATTCATCTATATCATAGCCCACGGCACTGCTGGCACCGCATTTCAGGGCTGCGATGGCGAGAATGCCTGTACCGCAGCCACAGTCCAGGACTCGACGTCCCTCAAGGGGTAATTCGAGAAGCGTGGAAACAATCATACGGGTGGTCTCATGGGTGCCGGTGCCAAAGGCATTGCTGGTATGTATGCCTATCTGTATCGGAGTAGAGAACTGATCTACATCGACTGTGTTACGGGCATCATATATCGTCACCATACCTCTCACCACTATTGGTGCAAATCCTTCCTCCTCCCATGCAGAGTTCCAGTCCTGATCTGGTATCTCCTCTGTACGGAAGTCTATCTTGACACCACTGACAGGAAAGTCGTTGATGACATTGCCCAGCAGCATCTCCGAATATTGCGACTCCTGTATATATCCGTTGATGCCCTCCTCGGTGTCTTCGAAACTCTCATATCCTACTTCACCGCAAGCGTCAGCCAGCAACTCACGACATGGCTGCATCAATTCTGCATCAGAAGTACTAATATGGAAAATGGTTGACAAATATTTCATATATTTATAAGGTAAACTACACGAATTATGTTAAATTTTATGCAAAGATAAAAAAAAATAGGGAAAACCTACACGTTTGTTAGGGTTTTTCCTTAATTTTGCATCAAAAATAATGATAATTTTGCACAAAAGAAATAAAAAACAGTTATGAAACAGTTATTCTTCATCTCAGTTATGTCACTTCTGTGCATACATGCTTACGCACAAGACGACATGTATTTTGCTTCTTCCAAGACCCTGAAGAACGCAAAGAAAGACAATACCGTTGTACCTCGCTCTGTCCTGGAAGACATCAACAATGACGGTACAGTGACCCAACGCACCACTGCTTATAACGGTGAGTATAACGAACCTGCCACATACTATAGCGGTTCGCTGCGCAGCGTGGATGAATACAACCGCCGCGGACGATACGCACAGCCAGCATCTGCAGACTCTCTCGCAGGAGACTCGGTAGTAATCTCAATGGAGGACTACCAGCAAATGAAGCGCATGCAGAAGTTTGACGGCTATCACGATGTGACCATCGTAGTGGACGACCCATGGTATATAGACCCATGGTACAGCAACTGGCGCTGGCATCACGGATGGTACGGTGCATGGAGCTACAGCTACTACAACGATCCATGGTACTGGTACAGTGATCCATGGTATTGGCACAGCGGATGGTATGGCGGATGGTACGGCTGGTACAGCAGTCCGTTCTATTACTCACGACCTTATTACTATACTGGCTACAACCACTGGCACGGACGTCCTTACTATGCCGGACACTACTCTCGCCCAGGCGGTGTGACATACAATCACAACGGTCGCCCTGTAGGCACCATGCGCAGTCGCGGCGTAACATCACGCAATGGCAACACCATAGACCGCAGAAGTACTGGAGTAACATCAAGAAGCGGCAACTCGGTTTCGCGAAGCACTAATGTGGAACGCAATACAACTACTTCGTCACGCAACAACAGTTTTGACCGCAGCAGCAGTACGACATCACGCAGCAGCAGTTTTGACCGTGGCACCTCATCCTCTTCATCTTCACGCAGCACAGGCGGCGGCGGATTCAGCGGCGGCGGTTCACGCGGTGGTGGATTCAGCGGCGGTCACGGTGGCAGCGGATTCGGTGGCGGTTCACGCGGCGGTGGGGGGTTCGGCGGCAGAAGATAATAATCTATCCTCGCCCCAATGACTTATTCACTTTTTTACTAAAACACACACAATCATGAAAAGATACATATATAGCATAGCACTCGCCATGACAGCTACAGCAGCAATGGCCCAGGAGACATACGAGAGTGCAGCAATAGCTACCAACGACCTCAACGGTACAGCAAAGTACATCGGTATGGGTGGCGCCATGGAGGCTCTCGGTGCAGACATCTCGACTATGAGCACCAACCCTGCCGGCACAGGACTGTTCCGCAAATCATGGATCGGACTCTCTGCTGGCGTGACCACCCAGAAGGGCGACAAGACCGGAGCTGCAAAGGATGGTGTTACCAATGCGGACTTCAACCAGATTGGTTTCATCTATTCGCAGGAACTGGACAACAGCTACGTCAACCTGGGATTCAACTACCACAAGAGTCGTAACTTCAACCAGATACTCTCTGCCGTCAACAGCCTCAACAATGCTTCGCTGAATAAGTTTGCTGCCAATAAGTACAATGCCTTCGGCGAGGGTGCAGCAAAGTATTCCGATGAACTGCTGCTGGTGACATATAATGGCAACATAACTGAAAAGGATGCTGAATACTATGATTACGTCAATGCCAACAGATTCAGCGCATCGCAGGAGATAGAAGGTTACAACGGAGAGTACGACTTCAATATCAGCGGCAACATCAACAACCGCATATTCCTCGGACTGACCGTAGGAATACGTGACGTACACTACCAGCATTACAATACCTATGCAGAGAACCTTATCAACAATGACTATTACAGTCTGCTTGACGAGCGTAGCATCACTGGTACGGGATACGATGTGAAGTTTGGTGCCATCATACGCCCTATAGAGGAATCGCCATTCCGTATAGGTCTCTATGCCAGCACCCCTACATGGTACGAACTGCTCTGTGAATACAGAATGTACGCACAGGCAGACATACCTTCTGTAGGCATGAGCGACGCTGCTCCTGGCAAATACGAGAGCAAGTCTTACGAGTATGAGGTGGTTACTCCTTGGAAGTTTGGTGTATCACTGGGTCACACCATCGGTTCGACCATCGCTCTGGGTGCCACATACGAATACTCTGACTATAGCAGCATCAACAACAAAGCATTAACCGGTTCGAGCTACGATTACTATTATGACTCGTATGACAACCACTATACCGCTGAGCGTCAGATGAACGACAATACGAGCATGGCTCTCAAGGGCGTGCATCTCCTGAAGGTAGGTAGCGAGTTCAAGCCTGTGCCTGAGATGGCTATCCGTCTGGGTTACAACTATCAGAGCGCTATCTATAAGCCTTCGGGACAGAAGTCTTGGAATGTGGCTTCCAACTACGACAACAATCTCATCAGCGATGGCAACTACGCTACCACAAGCGAGTTCATCAACTGGGGTGACACTCACCGCATCACCTGCGGACTCGGTTTTGCTGTCAGTGACCACATCAATCTTGACCTCTCTTATCAGTATATCACTCAGAAGGGAGACTTCCATTCTTTCGAGGACACGGAGTCATACGACGATAAAGGCAACGTCATCGACACAAACATCGCCAACGTCACAAAGGTTTCCAACAACCGCCATCAGGCTAACCTCTCTATCAGCTATCGCTTTTAACCTGCTGACAGATCGAGTGACAATGATCGATTTCACATAATACGCTATAGTATAGGAGCCAGACAAACATCCCGTTTTGTCTGACTCCTATCAGCGTATAAAATAAAACAAAACAACAATGATAGATTTCACCTTCTACTCCCCTACAGAGTTTGTATTCGGTAAGAATACCGAGCAACAAGCCGGCACACTCGCCAAGCGCTATGGTGCCAAGAACGTAATGATAGTATATGGAGGCAGTTCGGCCAAGAAGAGCGGACTCCTCGACCGCGTCATCTGTGCCCTTGATGCAGAGGGCATCACACATACCGAACTAGGCGGCATAAAACCGAACCCTACCGATGACAAGGTGTATGAGGGAATCTCCATGGCAAAGGCTGCCGGCATAGACTTCATACTCGCCGTGGGCGGAGGTTCCGTGATAGATACAGCAAAGGCCATAGCCGTAGGTATCAACTACGATGGTGACTTCTGGGACTTCTTCATCGGCAAGGCACAGATTACCGCTGCCATGCCGGTAGGCGTGGTGCTCACCATCCCTGCTGCCGGTTCGGAAGGTTCGGGCAATGCGGTTATCACCAAGGTAGCTACCGAACAAAAACTTGGTATCAAGTCGCCAATGCTACTGCGCCCTAAGTTTGCTGTCATGAATCCGGAACTCACCATGACCCTCCCTGCATGGCAGACCGCATCAGGCATCTGCGACATGATGGTGCATATCCTGGAGCGATACTTCACCAACACAGAGAATACCGAAATAGGCGACCGTATGTGCGAGGGCGTGCTCATGGCCATTGTCAACGAAGGACGTAAGGTGATGCAGAACCCTCAGGACTACGATGCACGCGCCAACATTATGTGGAGCGGTATGGTGGCTCACAATGGCACCTGCGGCGTGGGTGTGGTAGAAGACTGGAGCGGTCATCAGATGGAGCATGAGATCTCTGCTATGTATAATGTGACCCATGGTGCTGGTCTCGCTGTCATCACACCTGCATACATGACATTCATGGCTACCAACCACCCTAAGCGTATGGTACAGTTTGCAGAACGAGTATTCGCTGTTCCTGCAGACTTCGGCACTGATAAGGAGATTGCCCTCGAAGGCATTCGCCGCTTTAAGGCATTCCTGCATGATGACCTCAAACTCCCTGTCACCCTCGGCGAACTGCTCCCTGATCTCTCAGCTGAACAGATTGATGACAGCATCCCTACCCTCGTACAGCGCCTTCACAGCAACAAGGGTGACAAGTTTGGTGCCTTCTACCCTATCTCCCCTGAGGTAAGCACTGAGATATACAACATTGCTAAATAGTGGTTTGGTTGTTTGGTTGTGCACCTTGCGAAAAATCGCAAGGAACGATGGTTCGTTACAACTAAACAACCAAACAACCGTACCTTGCGGTTCTCCGCAAGGTACACAACTAACCACCCAACTAACTGATATGAAAACATTACTACTATTCACCACTGCCATGATGCTATGGTTTGCCCCAGTCGGCATGCAGGCACAGTCTCAGTATGATCAGGGCAAGCCATTCGGATTCTGCACACGTACATCACGCACCAGCACATCGTCATCGTACGCATACAACGTCACCGGAGGCGGCGTGTATTCCTATCCCGAGGCTGCCAATGCCAACAATAGCATCACACTGAAGTCCAACGGCAAGGACATGAGATCGGAAATCTCTGATGCCATCAGCAAATACAGTGTCATAATATTCGATGGTTCCAACGGCGACTTCATCGTTTCCAAGACTATCTCTCTGAGCAAACTGTCCAACAAGACACTTCTCGGTATCAATGACGCACGTCTCTGCACACAGTGGCATGTCACTGACGAGATCAAGGCTGCCCTGGATAAGGCAGGTGTGCCAAAGATGAGCACACAGAGCGGTACAGGAGGCACACTATCCACCGGCGCAAGCATCAGCGAGGAGGCAGAATTGAACACTAGACAGATTATCATCAATCTCACCGGTGACACCAAGGAGTCATGTCGCAGTTGCGGAGTATTCTCTTGCTCTTCATGCAAGAACATCATCATCCGCAACCTCCGTTTCCTAGGTCCCGGTTCGATTGACATCAGCGGCGCAGACCTTATCAGCATGACCGGATGTACCAATATGTGGGTTGACCACTGTGAGTTTGCAGATGGCACCGATGGCAACTTTGACATAACACAGAAGTCAGACTTCGTTACTGTCAGCTGGTGTAAGTTCAGCTACACACCCCATTCCTATATGCACCAGAACACTAACCTCGTAGGAAGCAGCGACAGCGAGAGCACCGGCTATCTCAATGTCACATTTGCCTACAACAACTGGGGGACCGGCTGCCGCGCACGTATGCCGATGGCACGTGTAGGACTCATTCACATGCTCAACAATTACTACACCTGCGTAGGCAATGCCACAGCCTGTATCAACCCTCGCAAAAACTCGGAGTTTCTCATTGAGGGCAATTATTTCATACAAGGTGTGTCAAACATCTTCTCCCAGAGCGACTCCAAGGCATGGGTATGGACTGCCACCAACAAGGCTCTCGATTCATGGGCAATTCCTCCAACCTCTCAGGGAACGGTCAAGGTACCTTACTCCTATTCTATCATGGACGTAAACAATGTCGCAGAAGAGGTGGGCAACCATGCCGGAGCTACACTTTTCAAGGAAACTACCTCAGCAATCGCCATCCCTGCGAAGTCTCAGCAGCATCGCACCGTATGTTACACCACATCGGGCATTGCATACACTGCCAATCACAACGGCATAAGCATCAGCGATGGGCACAAAACCATTAGGTAGCCCCCTACCCCCTAAGGGGATAAGGAGTTAAGAAGTTAAAGGAGTTAAGGAGTTAAGACATTTGTATTTTTGACCGTACAAAGTATCGGCTTAACTCCTTAACTCCTTTAACTTCTTAACTCCTTTACTCCTTTAACTCCTATAGCTCCTTCATTTCTTACAATATTCTATCAAGTTACGGAATACCGGATTCAAGGAAAGGATATCAGGATTGCCCACAAGGTATTCACGACAACGGGCACGAGTCATGGCAACATTGAGTTTGCGATCTATGATGGCCCCCGTGACAGAATCCGTAAACGTATTGGCAGCAAGGAAAGACAACTGATATGAATACTGCACAGTAAAGCCATAGATGATGACGTCACGCTGCGAACCCTGATAACGCTCCACCGTGTCGATGGTGACATCATGCAGCAGTGGCACTCCATAGCTGTCTATCGCCTTGCGCACGGCAGTAATCTGATTGCGGTATGGCACTATGACCCCCACGGTGTGCAGGAGGGAGAAGTCATCACCTGCCTCCAAGTAAGCCTCATGCACTAGGCGCGCTATTACCTTCGCCTCATTCTCATTGACTTTGTCTGATGAGGAATGCTCCGGTTTGGGAACGTCAATGAATATCACACGCTGCTTGTCATTAAGGGCAGACGGTTCCAACTGATGCGGCAGACGGGCTATGTCAAGTTTGCCGCCATAGAAAGCCTTGTTAGGGAAATCAGCTATATCCGGATGCATTCGTCCCTGATTACGCAGCATATATGCATGAGGCATGGTACCGTCGGCTGAAGGCTGACAGTAAATGTTCAGCAAGCGTTCGAAGAGCGAATTGCGGCAGTTGTCCAGTCCAATGGCCTGCAACAACGGCTCAACAACAGCCGATTCCGCTTCCGACTGCTGCACCACGGCAGGCAACTGCTTATGGTCGCCGATAAATACAAACTTACGTATGGCGACATCGATGCCGTTGGTAGCAGAGAGCAGTCCCAGCAAATGAGGCTCAAGTATCTGCGACGCCTCATCGATGATGGCGAGATCAAACGACTTCAGGCGGAATAGTGACGATGCCGCCGCAGTCAGCGAGGTGGTAGTACCCACAAAGATATGCGTCTGATCTATCATATCGCGTATCTCACCGATATTGCGGCAGTCCTTGGTGCGCTCCTCCAGCAGGTACTGGCGGTAGCATGGTTCGCATGACAGGCGGCTACCAACCCTTATGAACGTATTACTGCCGTTGGTAGCCGGATCATGATTGCCTGCATCCACATACTCCTCTACGAGTTTGCTGCATATCTCATCCACCGCACGATTGGTATATGACATAAGAAGAATGTTCTTGCGAGGTCCCTCAGCATCGGCATCACCATACGTCTCCTTTAATATATTAAGGAGTCCGTAGGATGTCTTGCCTGTGCCCGGAGGGCCGATGACCATGAAGATGTCACGTGCCTGCATGGCGCCAAGCACCAGTTCGTTAAATGATCCATAGTCATGACGCAACTGCACACTGCCATCCACATCAGGCTGTCGCTGTCCCAGTATGAGCGCACGACGATGAGCCGGAGCGGTAAGAAACTGGTGGAGCGAGCGATACAGCGATGTACTTGATGATTCGAAATAGTCATGCTCCACGGCCCAGTGCCATCCCTTGCGCAGTTTGAACACTTCAGTATCCGTCTGTGGAGCACGCAGATGCACAGTGATCACTAGTTTTCCGTTATCTATGTGTATCTCCTCCAATGTGCCACGGTGCACGATGGTCTGCCTCACATCAGGCTCGTGGTTTCCCTCGTAGGCATACAGCACCACTATGTCACCGCGACGGAAATTGGTGGATAGCACATTATCATCTGCCTCCACGGTCAGTATGACATCCACCACGGCAGAGTCCTCCATCATCAGTTCGCTGATATCAAGCGAGGAGTATATATTGCCGGCCAGGAGTTTATCAGCCAGGGCATCATGCCACTTAGAGGCAAAGCCCGAGTTCTCCTTTGTATTGGCTCCCATCTTGGAGAGCACATGTTCCATAGCCACGAAGCGCAGCATACGAAAGAAATAAGCCTGCTCCAACTGTGTGGCATTCTGCACAGGTGAGAGTATCTCTGCTATCTGCGGGCGCACGTACTGCGCCCAGAATTTCTCATTCACCATCTTGCGACGCAGCTTCTCCTGAGTCAGTTTCAGCAGTATGTCTGCGCCGCCACGAGCGTATGACAGTTCGCACCACGCTATCTGGTTACGCAGTTTAATGGCACGGAAGAGCAGTTCCGGTGCAGGACCGAGACGCACCAGTCCCTTTGAGTACTTGGAGTAAAGCAGGAAAGACTGTATATGGCTATTGGGGATAGCCTGTCCGTCATGCTTGTATCCATAGTGCAGCAGTGCCATATAGAGCAGCATCTGCACATAGTGTTTCTCCTGATACACAGGTACGTCAGGAGTCTTCTGGGGAAATCCTCCCTTGCCCGACTTCTGCTCTATCAGCACACGGAAGTCCTTCTGCAGGAAGTCCATACGTCCCTGCAGACCGAGCATCTCACAGAAGAATGATGGTTCGAGCAGCACCTTAGCCGCATCATAGGCACCCACCTCCTGTTCCAGAGTCACATGGATGGCTTGACGTATATTCTCCAACTGCTTGCGTGCATCAGCATGGAATGTGGCATCTATACCCTCTGCCGCTGCCATGTCAAGTGCATGGTGATGAAAGAATGATGTCACGCTTGCG
The DNA here is from genome assembly GCA_045617365.1 of Prevotella sp. GTDB lineage: Bacteria > Bacteroidota > Bacteroidia > Bacteroidales > Bacteroidaceae > Prevotella. Next base: position 25,186 of record JAZLIN010000115.1, read on the forward strand.
GCATAATCACACGCCCCATGCACCTCCTCGTCCAGAAATTGCGAAGCGAGATTACCTAGATGTATCGCCTTGGTAGGATATACCGTCTTGAGTTTATTGAACAAAGAGATATAAGGCAGGTCCGCATACGACTCAAAGCATGCTGCCACACCTGATATATCCACCAGATAGTCTGGCTGATAGATTATCAGTTCGGGATAGATGATATTCTCATGCTGACGTGGTCGCACCAGATTGATGAGTTCGCCCTTTGCCAGCAACTGCCGTATATACGTCCAGTCCCCCGAACTATACACATCATCCGCGGCTTTCTTTGAGAAGTCATACATCACCACCGTATCACCCAGTTCGTCAGTCTGACCATAGATATACGTATCGTCCCACTCTTCCACCACCATGCGCATGCACTCCCCTATCAGTTTGCTGCGCGTGAAACTCTTGTGTTCCAGCGGGAACACCGCCACCAGGCGCTTAGGAATGTCGGCATCCTTACTGATGGCACAGATAAACTTTGCCACAGCCTCCACATCCTGTTGCCATGCCCATCGCAACAGCCCATCGTCGGCACTTGCTATATTCCTCAGCCTGTGTCGCACATTGCTCAGCGCCTTTGAGAGCGAAGACTGTATCTTGTGCTCCTTTGCCAGATAGTCAATCTTGGCAAACAAGCCTCCGAAATGTATGGTACTGCCGGCGAGGCGGTTATCTACCACACGGTGTAAAACGATATTCAGCAGATGATAGCAACGCCTAACGTCGCCATCACCTGCTGAACCAGCTGCCTCAAGCAGCATATCATAAAATTCCCCGATTTCCTTTGTCATCTGTTTGCACTAATAATAAATGCATGAAGACCTTGATTCTGAATTTCAGAACATCTATGCCATGATAGCATCAGCGAGGGCTTCGAGCGCAGGAATGTCATTTTCCTTCATTCGTCCCTTGATGGTCACGATGTCCCCCTTTATGGTTACATCCTTCATCTCCTCTATCATCTTAGTCATCACACGACCTGCCGTCGGAGCCCATGAGCCATTCTCCACCAGGGCTATTTCGCGCTTCTGGTACCCCTTGATCTGCAGATGGTGTATGAAGTCATACATAGGAGGGAAGAGTCCGGCATCATAGCTGGATGCTGCCAGTACCATCTTGCCATACTTGAAGGCATCCTCCACTGCCTCTGCCTGATCCTCACGGCAGAGGTCTGCCACGCTGACCTTAGGACAACCCTTGGCACGAAGTATATCTGCCAGTTTCTCTGCAGCCTCCTTGGTGCAGCCGTGTATCGAGGCGTATGCCACGAAGACACCCTCCGCCTCTACTCCGTATGATGACCAGATGCCGTAGAGACGAAGTGCCTCCGCCATCTTCTCACCCTGGAGCACAGGACCATGCAATGGGAGTATCTGCTCTATGTCGAGAGCGGCAGCCTTCTTCAGCAACTGCGATACCTGATTGCCATACTTGCCGCATATATTGAAATAGTATCGACGTGCCTCGCATGCCCAGTCATCCAGGTCTGCATCTATCACGCCAAACTTACCGAAACCATCGGCAGAGAATAGTACCTTGTCGGTGGCATCGTATGTCACCATCACCTCAGGCCAGTGTACCATCGGTGCCATGACAAACGACAGTGTGTGCCTGCCCAGCGAGAGTGTGTCACCCTCCTTGACAGTGATGATGTCGGCAGAGAAATCCACGAGTGGGAAATAGAGTGGCAGCATGCTGGCAGCCTTGGCAGAGCATACTATCTTGATGCCAGGGAACATCGCCGCCACCTCTGCTATGCCGCTGGCATGGTCAGGTTCCAGATGGTGCACCACGAGATAATCCGGTTTACGGTCACCGAGCACAGACTTGAGATCAGCCATCCATGCCTCCATAGTGCGTGCATCCGAGGTATCCATGATGGCTATCTTCTCATCCATGATGACGTAAGAGTTATAACACATGCCATCAGGCACTGTATATTGCGACTCGAAAAGTCTTATATCTGCATCATCCTGGCCGATATAAATAATGTCAGTAGTAATGGTTGGTTTCATATCTTCTTACTTTTTTGTGATGAATGTTCTCATTAAAACACCTTGTTCCATACTATGCCATTCTTCTCTTTTTTAGCGATAAAGACATTAAGTACCAGATGCACGACGCAGAACAGAATCATATCAACGATTATCATCAGTGTCTGCGACACAAACGATGCCATGACATAATTGATAGCCACGATACCTACCGCCATGAGCAGCAAGGTCACCATGGACATCTTGGCATTAAGTCCTGAGCGCAGTAGCTTATGATGTATGTGGTTTTTGTCTGGCAGGAAAGGATTGCGGCCATCCCTGATGCGACTCATCATCACTCTCACCACATCAAACGTAGGGATGACGAGTGTGCTCGCAGCAACGATACCCACATTATGGAAATTATGATTCCATACAGGATTAATCTGCCAGAAATGAAGAATCAGGAAAGACAGCGTAAAACCTAGTGTCAGACTACCGGCATCACCCATGAATGTCTTGTGCGATGTACCATAGACATTATAATAGAAGAATGATATAAGTACTCCGAGGTACGCCACAGCCATCATCGCCCATGCTCCATCACCTGCCATTATGTCGAGCACGGCTATCACCAGGAGTGCGATGGCACTAAGTCCGGATGCCAATCCGTCTATACCGTCTATCAGATTGACGGCATTGGTGACATACACCACGAAGAATATCGTCACCGGCATACCCACCCAGTATGGCAGTTCGTTGATGAAGAATATGTAATACATATTGGATATCCATAATCCACTGATACACAATAGACTGGCAGAAGCTATCTGCACCAGGAACTTCACCTTGTAGCCCACTCCATGTATATCATCATAGAGGCCTATGGCATAGAGCATCATAGCTCCTCCCATGTATGCCAGGAAATGACTCACCGCGCTTCCATTCCATAAAGCTTCCAAATGAAAATCTATCCTTATCAGAACCACTATGGCTATTGCGATGACAATAGTAACTACGGGCAAGAATACCACTCCTCCTAATCGGGGGATAGGCAATTTGTGCACCTTACGACTGTCCGGGAAATCATATAAATGTAGTTCGTGTGACAACTCTACCACTCTTGGCAGTAACAGTGCGCCAAGATACAGCGAGAGTGAAAACACTATTATTAGAACGTACAACATCAGCTTTGTTTGTTTTTTTAGAAAAAACGCAAACAATGGAGTAATATTGCCACCAACCTAAGTTTTTTTATTCTTTGAACACGAGTGCAATAACCCAAAGAGCGATTACTCTGCCAAAACTTCCGCATAGTTTTTGTGCCAAAATGTCTGCTATATTATCTACAAAATGACTAAAGACTGAAAAAAATGTGAAAACTTTCGGGTTTTTGCAGTTATTTGGCATATTTTATGTAACTTTGTAAACGAATTGCGCACATAACAGTGCCTCGGCGGAGTAACGCATGTAAATTTAAACAGTAAAAAACAATATTTATGACAGAAAACATAAAGACTTTGGTAGATACCGCCATCAAGGGTATCCAGGAGAAAAAAGGCCACAATATCAAGATTGTTGATATGGAGGGCATGGAAGGCGTAATATGCCAGGCTTTCGTTGTTTGCGAGGGCAACTCTCCATCACAAATCTCTGCCATCGCTGACTCTGTAGAGGAATTCATGCGCAAGGAACTGAAAGAGAAACCTGCCAAGATTGCCGGTATGGAGAACTGCATCTGGGTAGCCATGGACTATGTTGATATCATCGTACACATCTTCCTTCCTGAGGCTCGTGAGTTCTATAGCCTTGAGGAACTCTGGGAGGATGCACCAATAACTGAAATAGAGGATCTTGACTAATGGCAACACCAAACCATCCAGGTGGACAACGTCCGCCAAAGATGCCAAAATTCAATATGAATTGGATATACGGCATCATAATCGTAGCACTCGTTGCTATGTTCTTCACTGAAGGCGGTTCTACCATCGGTGAGGGCAGCAGTCACTATGCCACATATACTGCATTCAAGAGTTACGTGGATAGGGGATACGCCTCTAAGATCGTAGTCAATAAGAGCGAGAGCAAACTGCGCATGTATGTCTATGGACAAAATGTGCGCGATGTCTTCCACCAAACCAAGCAGCAGGTAGGACCTAATCCCTGTATCGAGGTGACATACGGCAGCGTAGATCAGGTAGAGCAATTTCTCAATGCCGAGCGCGATGCGAAGAGGTTTAAGGGCGAACTGGAATATGAGGCAGACTCCGGCAACGGTTTCATGAACTTCATGATAAGCATCTTCCCTGTCATACTCTTCGTGGCTCTATGGTTCTTCATCCTCAACCGCAGCCATGGCGGCGGCGGTGGCATATTCAATGTGGGACGCTCCAAGGCTCGCATGTATGAGAAGGACAATGCTCTCGGCATCACGTTCAAGGATGTTGCCGGACAGGTAGGTGCCAAGCAGGAGGTACAGGAGATTGTAGAGTTTCTCAAGAACCCTGCCAAATACACCGAACTGGGTGGTAAGATACCTAAGGGTGCTCTCCTCGTAGGCCCTCCGGGTACTGGTAAGACATTGCTGGCCAAGGCCGTAGCAGGCGAGGCTGGCGTACCATTCTTCTCCATGTCAGGTTCAGACTTCGTAGAGATGTTCGTCGGTGTCGGTGCCTCTCGCGTACGCGATACCTTTGCCAAGGCTAAGGAGAAGGCTCCTGCCATCCTCTTCATAGACGAGATTGACGCCATCGGCCGTGCACGTAGCCATAACCCAGGCTACGGTGGCAATGATGAGCGCGAGAATACTCTCAACGCCCTCCTCACAGAGATGGACGGATTCGGCACCAACTCCGGCGTCATCATACTGGCTGCCACCAACCGTGCCGACATGCTGGACAAGGCTCTCCTCCGTGCAGGACGCTTTGACCGCCAGATACACGTGGACCTCCCCGACCTTACAGAGCGTAAGGAGATATTCCAGGTACACCTCAAGCCTATCAAGGCAGAGGAAGGCCTGGACGTGGATCAGTTGGCTAGGCAGACGCCGGGATTCTCTGGCGCAGATATAGCCAATGTCTGCAACGAGGCTGCCCTCATAGCCGCTCGACATAACAGCAACACCGTCGGCAAGCAGGATTTCCTTGACGCCGTAGATCGCATCATCGGCGGACTGGAGAAGAAGACTAAGGTGATGACGGCTGCCGAAAAGCGTGCCATCGCGCTTCATGAGGCCGGCCATGCCACCATATCATGGTTCTGCGAACATGCCAACCCTCTCGTGAAGGTCAGCATCGTTCCTCGCGGACGTGCCCTCGGCGCAGCATGGTACATGCCTGAAGAGAGACAGCTTACCACCAAGGGACAGTTGCTCGATGAGATGTGCTCTCTCCTGGGCGGACGCGCTGCCGAGGAACTCTTTACCGGCAATATCTCTACCGGTGCCATGAATGACCTGGAGCGTACTACCAAGATGGCGCAGAGCATGATAGCATACTACGGTATGAGCAGCAAGCTCCCTAACATCTGCTACTATCAGAACAATGAATACGCATTCACCAAGCCATACTCTTCCAAGACGGCTGAACTCATTGACGAAGAGGTACTGGCGATGATAGCCGAGCAGTATGCTCGTGCCAAGGCTATACTCGAAGAGCACAAGGAGGGACACAATGCCCTCGCCGAACTCCTCATACAGCGTGAGGTAATATTTGCAGAAGACGTAGAGAAAATCTTCGGCAAGCGCCCATGGGTAAGCCGTGCCCAGGAAATCATTGACAGCAACCAGCAGCTGACCGAAAACGGGGGCAGCACCGAGGTCGCTGACACCACAACAACAGAAACAGACAATAATACCGAAAACTAAAACCAATGAATAATTTTATAGTAAGAACCATCACGGGAGTGCTCTTCGTACTCGTAGTACTGACATGCTTCCTCAAGCCTATGGCCATGACACTCTTCTTTGCCCTGGTCACCGGCATGACGATATGGGAGTTCACGGGACTGGTAAATGCCCGTGAGGACGTACAGGTCAACCGATTCATCTGCACCGTGGCAGGAGTATTCTTCTTCTTTGCGGTGACAGGATTCTGCTCTGGTGTCACACCATCGGCAGTGTTCATTCCATATCTCCTCACTGTGGTATATCTCTTCGTCAGCGAACTGTACACCAAGAATGCTAACCCTGTCAACGACTGGGCTCACGCCATGATGTCGCAGATGTATATCGCCCTGCCTCTGTCATGTCTCGCCATACTGGCATTCCGCGGTATCACCAGCACTGGCGAGGTAGTGTATAATCCTTTGCTCCCTGTCAGCATCTTCGTCTTCCTCTGGATGAACGATACCGGTGCCTACTGCACCGGTTCCCTCATCGGAAAGCACAAGCTCTTCCCTCGCGTCAGTCCAGGCAAGTCATGGGAGGGCAGCATAGGCGGCGGCATCATCGTAATGCTTGTGGCAGCGCTCATGGCATGGGTGGATGAGAGCCATCTGCTGGAAAGCGCAGGAGCCCTGGAGACAGGTTTGTCTACTATAGAATGGATTGGCCTCGGCCTCGTCGTTGTCGTCTTCGGCACACTGGGTGACCTGGTAGAGTCTCTCCTCAAGCGCACCCTCGGAGTAAAGGACAGTGGTAGCATCCTGCCAGGCCACGGTGGTATGCTTGACCGTTTCGACTCTTCACTCATGGCTATCCCTGCGGCTGTAGTTTACATCTACACCCTCACCGTAGTGTAAGACAATTATAACAACATACTCAATACTGAGCGCCGTAGCTGCGACATGATTCTTTATGTCACACCTGCGGCGCTCTGCCATATCAACAGATATCTCTTTTTTGCTTCGTACTATTCGCGTGTTTCCCACCCCATAAACGCTATATTCGAACTTCGAACAAACATGTTATTCCCTGTTTTACTCATAGGAAGGCCAGGTGGTCAACGGTGCTGTTATCAAAATCTTCCAGAACCTTAAATTTATATAAATAAATAAGGTGCAGAGGTAAAACATGCTCTACTTTCAAGTTTTTTTATTACCTTTGCACTCAACCAATGCTTTGCAGCCCGCCGCTCCGCATGGCGTTAAACTGCAAGAGCGCAAACAGAGTACAATCGAGTGCTCATAAAATCCTGTCTTCGTAGCGACAGTTATCGTTATCGTAGCAAAGCGCATCGTAGCGATAACGTATCGTCATCTTACGAAGTATAGGTGCTACATACATTAAAGGCGTCATCAACGCTTTGTCACTTGATAGTTCCGAACCTAGGAAATTCAGAATTACCGGTCAAGGACATTGTGGAGGGGATGCCACGGGTGAGTTGTATAGACAATTCCCGTAGTGTGTCCGAGGGTACATTGTGCCCTCACGGCACACTTTTCGGGTGTCTCTATATACCAAACTCAAGCGTGGGTATCTGCATCTACTCGTCAACTGGTAAGGCTATCCTAGGGCCTGGAATTATAGACGAGCAAAGATGCAATACCCACGCTCTTTTTTGTTTGTACCGCAAGAGAATATTATAACCTTGTCCGTATTCGGGTATTGACGGACATTTAGAGCCCCTTGATAAGGGGCGGCTATAATGCAGGGATAAAACAAAGTAAAACAATATAGGCTGCTATCCCTATAGGTAGCGTTATTTACTCGACAGAGTGTAAGTCGTCATTCTCTAACTGCGCAGATCTGGACAATCTACCTAAAGAATTCTTGGAGAAGTTTTGATGCATCGCTGTCCCGTTGTGAAAAGAAATTACTAATCACAGCGTGGGCGGCTATTGCATAAACTCCAAGATAGCCCGTCCAGAGCTGCGCAGTTTCATGTCATAGCCTCCACGCTTTATAAAACATAAAGCGAAAGTGAAGGAAAAGAAGTTCACATTTATTGATTTGTTTGCTGGCATTGGTGGATTCCATCAGGCAATGCATTCCGTTGGAGGGAAATGTGTTTTTGCCAGTGAATGGGACAAATATGCAAGAATATCTTACGAAGCCAACTACAATGAAATTGAGCCTGAATTATTCAAGAAAGACGAAAATGGAAGATACAAATATTTCAATGAGGATATCAACGATGCCAAGCCACAAGATATTCCTGATTTTGATGTCTGCTGTGGAGGATTTCCTTGTCAAGCTTTCTCTATTGCTGGTTTGAAACGTGGCTTTGAAGATACAAGAGGCACCTTGTTCTTCAATATTGCAAATATCGTCAAGTATAAGAAAGAGCATGGTCATGCTCCAAAGGTTCTGTTCATGGAAAATGTAAAAGGTCTAAAACTACATGACAAGGGAAATACATTAAAAGTTATTCTTGCCACACTTGACGAACTCAATTATGGATATAAAGTTGATGTATTAAACGCAAAATACTTTGGTGTACCTCAAAATAGAGAGCGTCTGTTTATAATAGCATGGGATAAAGAACAGATTCCCAATGGCGACTTTAACTTTCCTTATGGTATTGACAAAGACGGAAACACCATTTATACAAAAGAGACAGTTAAAGATAGTTGTATGGAGACACATATCAAAGACATTTTCGAGCCACGTGAATTTCTAGACAATCCCGAAGACAGAAATAGCAAAGTTACAATCTCAGATCGAATGTGGATTGGACATCAAGAACGAAAGAAACGAAATAAGGCTAATGGAAAAGGTTTTGGTTATTCTTTATTCACTCCTGATGCAACTTACTGCAGTACAATATCAGCTCGTTATTGGAAAGACGGAAGTGAAATTTTAATCGACCAATCTGAATTCGGGTTGAATCCGAGAAAACTTACTCCTACTGAGGCAGGAAGGTTGCAAGGGTATAACATTCAAGGTAATGGATGGGATAATATAAAAAGTAAATTGACCACGCATGAACAAATACCTTTCCGAATAGTTGTTTCAAAGAAAGAAGCATACCATCAATTTGGAAATAGTGTAGCAGTACCTGTAATAAAAAGAATAGCTAAAGAAATTGTGAAACAATTATTAAATGCTTGACCATGGAGTTAATCAATCTGCATGACTTTATAGAGAACACAATAAATAACTTTGACTCGCGATTTATAGAACGAGACGTCGAATTACCACATGCATTCAAAGAGTATGTTTTGGCTCATAAAGACGGTGACAAATATACCTTCTTACGTTATACATCTATCGTAAAAGCCTCCTCGGATCTCTCGACATACTGCCCCAACCAATGGTTCTATATTGCTGCCTATTATTGTCAGTTGTATCCAATACTTAAGGAGTACAAAAATCAGATTCTTGCATTGTTCCCTAATACCTCAACAAAAGAATTGGGAGAGAGCATAAAGAAATGTGTTAATAACGACGAATACGCTAGAACTTTTTTAGGAAGTGCTATTGGAGCATTAGATAACAAGGAATATCTGATCTCGTTTTTGTCGGATTATGCATGGTGGAAAGGGGGAAAGGGAATTGAAAGAGGCGATTTCTTTTATTCACCAATTCTGAGTTCAGCCAAGTTAGTTAATCAAAACCAAGCTTATGTAGCTACAATATGTCAATATCTTATAGAGAACCCAGAGGCTCTTAACATTCTACAAAAGGCATTTACAGACATAGATTCTAACAATATCTTTGCTACAGGGAAAAGATTAAATACAACCTTCCATGATTGTCTTTTCCGCCCCTACATCACCGCCATAAAATCCAAGCCGTTCCTATTGCTTGCAGGTATCTCAGGTACGGGTAAGAGCAGAATAGTGCGTGAGTTGGCTCGTGCTTGTTGGGATGAAGAAAGCGATGAATACAAGTCACATAAGCCAAGGAACTTTGAGATGGTGCAGGTAAAACCGAACTGGCATGACTCAAGTGAACTTATTGGATATGTTAGCCGAATTGATGGAGAAAGGTATGTTGTTGGTCCCTTCCTGAAATTTATGGTCAAGGCAATAAATGATCCAGACCATCCATATTTCCTTTGCCTTGATGAAATGAACTTAGCTCCTGTGGAGCAGTATTTTGCAGAATATCTAAGCGTAATAGAATCAAGAAAGGTGAATGCCGATGGCGTAGTAGTTACTGACCCCATCATTGATTATGAACCGACCGACGCTTATAAGAGTCTTATCGATCAGTTGTTTGCAGACAATGATACTAAAAGGAAGGAGTTCCTTACAAGCGAAAACGGCAGGCGATTGACAATCCCACAAAACCTGATCATTGTTGGCACCGTCAACATGGACGAGACCACATTCTCCTTTTCTCGTAAAGTGCTTGACAGAGCTATGACCATAGAAATGAACGAGGTGAATCTGAAAGGTGGTTTGACGGAGAGACACGAGAGGATTGGCAAGCTTGGAACCGCAGAACTTGTTGGCACTTGCGTTGAAGGTGTGGATGTTTACTCTACTCATAAGGATGTGTGCGATAAGGTGATTACCTACCTGATAGAAGTTAACAAGATACTTGAGTGCACGCCTTTCAAGATAGCCTACCGTACAAGAAACGAGTTCCTGCTCTACGTTGTCAACAATCTGCCATACAACAAGGATGAGGATGGCAATGACCTCGAAGAGAACTATGTCATCGCCCGCGCTCTGGACGAGATTACGAACATGAAGATTCTCTCTCGTATAGAGGGTGACGAGACAAAGGTGAGCGAGAAGTTCCTGAAAGGATTGAGCGACACCATCAAGGAACAGCTTGAGGTGGTTTGTACGGATTTATTCACAGTTGAGGAAACGAAGAAGAAATACAATTCGCTCTCTCTTGCCAAACTGGACGAAATGACAAAGAAGTTAGCAAGTGGCTATACAAGTTTCTGGAGTTAAAAACGCATGGATCTTCCCGTAAGGTTGTTCGTCTTTGATAGCTTATTAATGCAATTACCTGTAATGTTCTTGCCTATCCCAATAAAAAATAGTACCTTTGCAAGTAAATTGCAACGATGCCACTAACTCCAGAACAGATAGCCAAGATACGCCAGAAGGATGCGGAAACGCCCGATGCCTTGAAGCGTAATCCTCTCAATGATTATACTAAGGGGTGGTTTCACGTGACCTTGAACACAAGAGGTGAGGCACCAGTACTGGGGTATATCACAGGGAATCCGGATGCCGAAGACGGTAGCGACAATGCGCCACGATGTGTGCTGACGGAGCTGGGGCGGAAAGTGGAGGAGAGTTGGAATCGAAATCCCTCTGTATATCCGGGAATCGAAAACATTGAGTTTCAGGTAATGCCTGAGCATGTACATGGATTGGTGCATCTGAAGGCAGAAAACAAGAAACACCTGGGGCAAATAGTTTATGGATTCATGGTCGGATGCACTCATGGTTATTGGGACACATTGGGCATACCTTGGCGCGACATGACGTATGAAAAGGGCGCACGTGCGCCAGAATGGCAGGACCGCGATCACACCCGCTCCTATCGCGGACCTGCCCTCATGGTACGTGGATACAATGATGTAGAGGCTGTGACGGAAGAAGAGGTAGAGATAAAACGACAGTATATTCGCAACAATCCTCGCAAACGCTTAATCACTCGTTCTAAGCCTGACCGCTTCCGTGTGATGCGCAATCAGCACTCAAAGAACTGGACATTGGAACGCGCACTTGGCGCTGTTGCTGTTGATCCATGGATAAGGCGCGATGCACAGAAGTGCCAGCGATTACAAGAGAATGCGAACCAACGTCTGAAACGCCTACCTGACGACGAAAGCGCCCTTGCTATTGACTATGTAGGCAATCGTGCTTTGCTGGCTGCAGAACGCAAGGTGTCGCTTATTTGTCATCGTGCTGATGCTGCACTCTTTGAACAGCAGAAGGCTGCTGTGATGCAAGCGGCACGTGAGGGAGCAGTAGTGGTAAGTGCCTTTGTGAGCCCTAAGGAACGTGAGATCATGAAACAACTCATGTTGGAACAGTTGCCATTCATCGAACTGATGGATAATGGTTTCAGTGATCGTTATAAGCCTGGAGGCAAGGCATTCTATTCGACCGCAGAGAATCGTCACGTACAGATTACTTGTTGGGAGTACAAATATAATAACGTTAACGATAGCCATCCAACTATCAGTCGCGAGATGTGTCTTGTAATGAATGAATTGGTGCGCATCATCAGCAATGTGAATGACGATTGGTGGAAATAGAATCAAATGACACATAGTAACGCATGGAGCTACTAAAGATACAAAACAGGGATTTTGATATGTACATCGAATGCACGAAGTTCGATGGCATCAGGGAGAAGGCTAAGCGTAATGTTGGAGAAGAGAACCTGACTTCAACCTACACTTGGTCAGAGGGTGTTGTGTCTGTAGAGTTGCTGACGGGTGTTGAGTCACGACAGATAGAATACGGGGAGTCTGCTCCTGCCATCTTCTTTGATAATGCCGATTACCCGGTATGGGTGGAGTTTACCAATCCCAAAGTTACGTCTGCTCAGTTCGGTTCTATGCTTCAGTCTGACAACGAACGTTTCAGTTTTCACAAGCGTGGTCATATTCTCAGCGGTTTTCTGAACTATGGCAATGATATTGGCCGTAGCGAGATACACCTTTTATATAATATAGAGGGACAGACACGCACGTTTACTTTTGGCTACGAGGTGCTGAGCACGAAACTGAATTACCATGAGCATTGGAAGCAGATAATCGAGGATATAGAGTCTGAGTATCGTATGCTTTCGCTCGACTACATGAAGCGTACGTTCCATGGTTTCGCTCCAGACAAGGAAGGTGATCATCCTGACCTTATATGGTGGAGTGTCTTCCAGGGTGAGCAGGAGAAATTCATAAAGGCAGTTCGCAGTATCATAGAGCGCCCTCGTCATCGTCTGCACTGCATCAGCACTTTCCAGCGTGCAGACAAGTTACGCAGGATAGCAAGCAGTATCGAGAATGAACTGGCTGAGCATAGGCACGAACCAGCCCATCTGTATAACGTAGAGGAACAGATACCGAGCAATGACACTCAAGAGAATCGTTTCCTGAAACATGCACTCGTAGAGGTGACATCGAAATACGAATCATTGAAGAACCGCATTGAAACCATAAAAAACACAAGCGACTCCATGCGTGAGGAGATGAAGAAGATGCTTGGCACGATGAAGCAGCTTCAGCATAATCCATTTTTCCGTACCGTCGGAAGGTTCAATGGATTGACTCAGGAAAGTCTCATCCTGCAGAAAGCAAGTGGATATAGCCAAGTGTATCGCACATGGAACCTTTTGCGTAGGGCCTACTCGCTGAATGATGGCATCTACCGCTTGCAGTCAAAGGATATTGCCACGCTCTACGAGATATGGTGTTTCATAGAAGTGAGTCATATCGTCAAAGAGCAGTTAGGTATTGATACGGAAATTGACCATCGCAACCGTATGGAGATGAATGGTGTGTTCACATGGGAACTTGGCAAGGGCGAGCATTCGCGCATACTGTTCAAGAAGGATAATGTAGCACTGGCAGAACTTGTCTATAACCCTAAGCATACGGAGAAGGAGAATGACAATATCTCGATGGAAAATATCTATGTACCTACGGTGGCGCAGAAGCCCGACATCGTGCTGCAACTCACGAAGGACGATATGCAAAAGGGCATGAAGATGACGTATCTCTTTGATGCCAAATACCGTATTGACGGCAGGGATGCAAAGGGTGTTGACACTCCGCCTGAGGATGCCATAAATCAGATGCACCGCTATCGTGACGCCATATATTACAAAGGGCGAGGTTCGGAAGAGCTGAAGAAGGAGGTCATCGGTGGTTACATTCTATTCCCTGGTGATGGCGAACCAGCAGATGTAGAAGTATCGCGCTTCTACAGGACGATTGACGAGGTCAACATTGGTGCTTTCCCGTTGCGACCGAAGGACGAACGTAATCGAGTGCTCCTTGAAAACTTCATAAAGGGGCTTATTAACAATGCTGCAACGGATATACTCGCAGATTCCATCCCGCAGAAGGGTATGTTCTATAGTAATACAGAGCCCAAGGATCCGACATACATGATCCTGACCATTGACGAAGGTGTGAATACTAACGTGCATGACATCATTGCAGGTAAAAGTTCTACTATAATCATGGGGCGCAAAGGAATGAAGGACACCGATGATATTCAGAGCGTAAGATACATCGCACCTATAATGCCGGGTAAGCACATAACAGGATATTACAAAATAAAGTCAGCAAGGTGGATAGAGCTACCGGAGGAGAAATTTCCTGTCCGCATCACGTTTGATGTTGCCGATTGGGTTTCTCTAACTACACATGCAAAGTTTGGCATGCCGCTTTTAGCCTATCGTGGTGTCTGCAAAACTAAGGAAGAATTCTTCAAACACTGTAAGGAACAAGCTGTAATTGACCAAGTGTAATCTTTCTGGAACGACACAAAGTCAAGCAATACGAATTACCAGAAGAGACTCTCTATGCAATGGCGATTTTAAGTAAACGTTAAATAACAACTCCCGCAAGAATTAGTGTATAAAATAATCGGAGATTCGTGCTTGCACCCACTGACCAAAGGGAAGTAAATTAATGTTTACCATCACTAAAAGGTGGGTTCTACAAGATTTTGTGTAGGTCTTTTTAGTAAGGGAGTGCCATGAGTATAGCAGTTCCTTACTACATTTTTTTACCTCACCCACACAAAATTCCATAGAACCAGGAAGGTAATTGTATGGGCCCTATAGATAGAACCACTGTGCATAAAGTGGCGAAGTGTCACCAGAGTGTTGCGGAAGTGTCACCTGCATTATTCCTGTATGGATGGTGACACATGTACCGTCACTTTTCATCCAAACATTCTTGCAAAGAAACCTCCAGTATTGCTAAAGGGGCCCTTCAACAATCAATTTTCGCGAAAATTGCCGTCACGCGCAATATGATATTGAGTAATTACCAGTAATGACATTCACCTTAAAAATATATAAAACTTTTGGGGAACTTGCTGATAATTCATAAATAATATGTAACTTTGCAATTATCACGCAAACATTAGAGACTATGAAACGAATACTTACAGTCCTGCTGCTGGTGTGCAGCATGATGGCAAACGCACAATACCCTATCTCCCCAGTACCATTCACATCGGTAAAACTGAATGATGCTTTCTGGAGCCCACGACTCAAGGCGAGCCGCGAGGTCACCATACCTCTGGCATTCTCAAAATGCGAGGAGACAGGACGATATACAAATTTCAGCAACGCTGCAAAGCATCTGGCAGATCCTACACAGGAGTTTCCTGATAAGGAATGGACCTTCACATTTGATGACACCGACCCTTACAAGACAATAGAGGGTGCCAGCTACCTGCTGCAGACTTATCCTAACGCTACCTACAAGGGACGCCGACTGGACAAATACGTGGACAGCGTGATAGCTGTCATTGCCAGCGGACAGGAACCTGACGGCTATCTTTACACAGCAAGGACTAAGTCGCCATCGAAGACACACGAGTGGGCTGGAGCCAAGAGATGGGAGAAGGTGGAGAACCTCAGCCATGAGTTCTACAACCTCGGTCATCTGCTGGAGGCTGCATGCGCTCACTATCAGGCTACGGGCAAAAGGAATTTCCTCGACATTGCCATCAGGTTCGCAGACTGTGTATGCAGCGCCATCGGTCCTGGCGAGAACCAACTGAAACTGGTGCCGGGTCACCAGATAGCAGAGATGGGACTCTGCAAACTCTACCTCGTAACAGGCAACAAGAAGTATCTGGATCAGGCTAAGTTCTTCCTCGACATGAGAGGCAAGACAGCCCGCAGGGATCAGTATTCACAAGCACACAAACCTGTAGTAGAACAGGACGAGGCCGTAGGCCATGCCGTACGCGCGGAGTATATGTACAGCGGTATGGCGGATGTAGCTGCACTGACAGGCGACACGGCATACATCCATGCCATAGACAAAATATGGCAGAACATAGTAGAGAAGAAATACTACATCACCGGCGGTGTGGGCGCAAGACATGCCGGAGAGTCATTCGGCAACAGCTATGAGTTGCCTAACGCATCGGCATACTGCGAGACATGCGCACAGATAGGCAATGTATATACCAACTACCGCCTCTTCCTGCTGCATGGCGAATCGAAATACTATGACGTGCTGGAGCGCACACTGTACAATGCTCTCATATCCGGCATATCCATTGAGGGCGACGGCTTCTTCTACCCTAACCCGCTGTCATGCACTGCCGAGGCACAGTATGCCCGCAAGCCATGGTTCGGATGTGCCTGCTGTCCGTCAAACATCTGCCGCTTCATTCCTTCGCTGCCTGGATATATCTATGCCTGCAAGGATAACAACCTCTTCGTAAACCTCTTCATGGGCAATACCGCCGACATGAAGGTTAACGGCAAGGCTTTGACTCTGAGACAGGAGACCGTATATCCTAACAACGGCGACGTGAAGATCACCATAGCCAAAGGCGGCGGCGACTTCAACCTCTGCATACGCATACCTGGATGGGTGCGCGGCGAGGTCGTACCAAGCGACCTATATTCCTTCACAGACGGCAAGAAGTTGGATTACTCCATATCCGTAAACGGCAAGGCTATCGATGTACAGTCACTGACAAACGGATATGCCATGATCAACCGCAAGTGGAAGAAAGGCGACGTGGTAGAGGTACACTTTGATATGGAGCCTCGTGTGGTAAAGGCTAACGACAAGGTCAGGGATGACCGCGGACGCCTCGCCGTAGAGCGCGGACCGCTGGTTTACTGCGCAGAATGGCCTGACAACGAGGTGGATGTAAGCACATACCTCCTTAACCAAAGACCGGTACTCAAGATGGCAGAAAAGCCTGTCACTATAGTAAAGGGACATGACGTCCTGGCTGTCACCACTGAGGCACAGGCACTATCCATCAACAACGATGGCAAACTGGTGACGACGGACCGAATACTGACGCTCATACCTTACTACGCATGGGATCACCGCGGGCAGAAGGGCGGCATGGACGTATGGTTGCCTGCGACGGTGAGCGCAGCTTCTGCCACTCACGTAACCAACGAGAAACAGGCTGACAACGGTTTCTTCCATTAGTGGTTAAGTTGTTTGGAGGTGATATCGAAATAAATCTTCAACTAAGAAAAAATGATAACAGTAAAGAACATATATAAAGCATACGGTCAGCTACAGGTGCTGAAGGGCATAGACCTACACATCAATAAGGGTGAGGTGGTGAGCATCGTAGGACCAAGCGGAGCAGGCAAGACGACACTGCTGCAGATAATGGGTACACTGGACAAGGCTGATGAAGGTAGTGTAACTATCAATGGCACCGATATCTCAGGACTGTCGAATAACAAGTTGGCAGACTTCCGCAACAAACACATCGGTTTTGTATTTCAGTTTCATCAACTCCTGCCTGAGTTTACTGCTGAGGAGAATATCATGCTCCCAGCACTCATAGCCGGCACCAAGAAGTCTGTTGCCAAGGAGAGATGCAACGAACTGCTGGAATTCCTTGGACTCACTGAGCGTGCCCAGCATAAACCTGCCGAACTCTCCGGCGGCGAGAAACAACGCATAGCCGTGGCACGTGCACTGATCAACAATCCCGAAGTGATATTCGCCGACGAGCCATCCGGTTCGCTGGACTCACGCAACAAGCAGGAACTGCATCAGCTGTTCTTTGACCTCAGAGAAAAGTTCGGGCAGACCTTCGTCATCGTGACACACGATGAGGAACTGGCAAAGATCACCGACCGCACCATACACATGGTGGACGGAATGATAGATAGCGAAAGTAACATCAACGAACCAATCAATACTACAGACAATGACACAACTGAAACTGGGAAGGAAGAATACGCTGAAGGCAGCATGGAAGGTTGATTTCGGCATGTACCTTGAAGGCGGTGGATATGAAGGTAAGATACTGCTGCCAGAACGCTACGTACCAGAAGACCTGGAGGTGGGTGACGAGATAGAGGTATTCCTGTACCTGGACAGCGAGGAAAGACTGATTGCCACCACTCTGGAACCAAAGGCGATGGTGGGCGACTTCGCATACCTGGAGGTGGCATGGGTCAATGAATATGGTGCTTTCCTGGACTGGGGACTGATGAAGGATGTATTCTGTCCGTTCCGCGAACAGAAGAGAAGAATGCAGCAAGGGCATTCGTACATCGTACACATACACATAGACGAAGAGAGCTACCGCATCATGGCTTCTGCAAAGGTGGAACGATACATGACGCCTCTACCAACAGAATACAAGGTGGGACAAGAGGTCAATCTGTTGGTATGGCAGAAGACGGACCTGGGATTCAAGGTCATCATAGACAATGCCCATGCAGGATTGCTATATGACTCGCAGGTATTCCGCAACCTGCACACTGGTGATGAAGTAAAGGGATTTATCTCTAACATACGTCCTGACGGCAAGGTGGATGTGGCACTGCAGAAGAGTGGTCATGTGCACACCACGGACTTTGCTGCCCGATTGCTGAGATACCTTGAAACACAGGGTGGCCGTTGCCGCCTGGGCGACAAGAGTAGCGCTGAGGATATCAAAGAACAGTTTGGCGTGAGCAAGCGCACCTACAAACAAGCGGTAGGTGATCTGTACAAAAGACGCCTCATCACCATCACCGAACACGGAATCGAATTGGTTTAGTGATTTGGTCGTTTGGTGGTTTGGTCGTTTGGTGGCGGCGGACGTTAAACGTCCTTTTTTAGAAACGGGAATGGTGAGACAGGTGACAAAACAACCAACCGCCGTTCCTTGCGATTCTTAGCAAGGCCCGACCAAACCACCAAACCACTAAATACTTTCTATCAGCGGAAGTACTACCTTTTTGAGTACCTGGCTGTTGAGATAGTGTTCGCCATCAAAGGTGGCAAAGTGTTCCTTGCCGTAAGCTTTCTGAAACTCTTTCTGGAAGTTTACAAACTTATCCCTGAGACCGAAGAGTCCCCACACAAGTTTTTTCTCGTCAGGCGTGATGCCCTTCAGCACACGATCCTTCTCGATAGCCTTGAACTGGGCTATCATCTCCTTGTCAACCTTAAACTGCTTGGCTCCGTCCTTACGCGGATTACGAAACTCTACATTCTTGCCCAAGTGATTGAAGGTGAGATTACGTGACATCTGAAACGAAGGATTTACCAGTATGCGCTTGTAACCCTTCATCTGCTCAGCATACATGGCACCCATCGACGTTGCCACAATGAGATCCGGCTGCTCTTCAGCCACAAGTTTCTCAAGGAAGGGAACCGCTTCTGCTGGCATCACTGGTATGTCTGGAGATATAACACTGACACCAAGGGGATAAAAATGATTACGCAGCTCAGTAGCGGTACCTGTACTACCTGCTGATGCAAAACCGTGAAGATATAATATTTTCTGCATATCAAAAATTATTAGCGTGTAACTTGGCATACGTCTCAAACTGCTCCTCTATCAAGGCCTTGGCACGCGGACTCTTCAGTTGAGGAAGGATATCATCTCGCAAAGTGTTATAATACGCCAGCGAATGTTCTCCAAATCCCAAAGCGACATAAGACATAAAAACAAGAGTCGTCAGTCTTGCTCTCATATTTATAGACTCTGTCTCTGCACCTGAGAAACGTCTAACAAACATTTTTATCCTAGACTGTTCCTCCTCGCTGAGACCTTTTCCCTCAAGCTTATGCTTCAAGACATCCTGAACGAAAGGCTGGAAGGAGTCCAGCTTCTTGTAGATATGTTTGTTGTCAGAAGCAAACTTCAATACCTTTATATATTGCGGTTCGATATCGAGCGTAGAAATATTCACAACCCCGTCGATACTCACTACGACCTTACCACCGTCCTTGCCCTTCTGCGTTACAAGCGTGCCTTCCACTCCTGCAAAAGGACCTTCGATAATGAGTACGTGATCTCCCTTGGACAACTTAGACGTATCGACATCGGCTATCGGAGCACCATTCGAATAAAGAGAAACTGTCTTCATGAACATCTCCATCTGCTTGTCACGGACTATCATATAGTCTGTATGTATATGGCGTCCCTGCTGTATGGCTTTGCTATTGTCCTTGCGATAATAAAGCATGTGCATCTTGGAATAAGGACTCACAGCGTCCTTTACTTCTTTCTCCGTACCATAGAAGAAAGCATAGTTGAACGTCAGCAATGTAGGGCGTGAGGGTGCATCCCGCCGAACAGCCTCTTTCTTTTTTTGGGGGGCGATAGGTTCTGCTGGTTTTAGAATGGGTACATACGTTTTCACAGGCATACCCTCTATCATTTTCCTTACGGACTCTGTCATAAAGTGTACCTGTACTACGTACCAATGTTTGTCTGAATTAGTCTCCACTGATTCTTTTATTGTTTAAAAATTTACCAATACAAAGTTACTAAAGAATTCCGCAATAAAAGAAGTTACGGGCCATTTATCTTTATTTTTGTTTATTTTTAACAAAAAACATAACAAAAATTTGTTTAATTCTAAATAAATGATTACCTTTGCGGTAGAAACCTAAAAGTTGATATTAATCAACCAAGAAGAGAAACCATAAACAATAACATAATAAACACCTTAAATACATCCATGAGTTATCTCAAATTTGAAAAAGCACTAATGACAAACCTGCAGGAGTCTCTCTGCCGCGAAGTACTTCGTACCAGCCGCTCAGGAGCTTATTCCAGCAGTACTGTTGTTGACTGCAACACACGTAAGTATCATGGTCTGCTGGTGGTTCCGATCCCATCACTCGACGATGAAAACCACGTAATGCTGTCATCGCTCGATGCCTCTGTGATACAGCACGGAGCAGAGTTCAATCTCGGATTACATCTTTACCGGGGAGGTGTATGCAGTCCGAACGGTCACAAATACATCAAGGAGTTCAACTGCGATCAGGTTCCTACCACCATCTACCGCGTGGGAGGCGTATTACTGCGCAAGGAGGTTATCTTCCAGGCATATAGCGACCGCGTCCTGATACGCTACACCATCGACGATGCTCACTCTCCTGTGACACTGCGTCTGCGTCCATATCTCGCATTCCGTCGCGTTGACGAACTGACACATGAGAACCCTAAGGCTCTGCGCGACTTCAAGACTATCACTGGCGGTATCAAGACTACCATGTATCAGGACTATCCTGAACTCTACATGCAGTTGTCGGCAAAGAACGAATTCATATATCAGCCTAACTGGTACAAGGATATAGAGTATTACAAAGAGGCTGAACGTGGATATGAGTGTCATGAAGACCTCTATGTACCAGGATATTTCGAGATACAGTGTAAGAAGGGCGACCAGATCGTATTCACCGCATCACTTGACGAATGTAAGATTTCAAAACTCAAGAAACTCTTCCAGGAAGAGGTGGACGTGAGAAAACCTCGAGACAATTTCTATCACGCTCTCGTAGCTGCCGCACACCAGTTCCATTACAAGAGTGACGACAAGAGATACCTCCTGGCAGGCTATCCTTGGTTTAAGGTACGCGCACGCGATACATTCATATCTCTGCCTGGACTGACCATCGCCATCGACGAACTGGACTATTTCAAGACCGTAATGGAGACTGCCATGAAGGGTGTATATGAATTCATGCTCGGAAAGCCTCTCACAGTTGACATCTACGAGATCGAGCAACCTGACGTTATGCTATGGGCCGTATGGAGCATACAGCAGTATGCCAAGAAGGTCGGTCTGGAACAGGCTGGAGCGGAATATGGCAAGTTCATCAGCGACATCATACAGTTCATCGAAAGCGGCAAGCACGTTAACCTGAAACTGATGGAGAACGGACTGCTGCACACTGAGGGACGTGAAAAACCTATGACATGGATGAACAGTATCGCCAACGGCAAACCTGTCGTTCCTCGCACGGGATACATCGTAGAGTTCAATGCTCTCTGGTATAACACTCTTCGTTTCTGCGAAGAACTCTCCAACGTTGCAGGTGACGCTGACAGCGCTACATACTATGCCAAGCGTGCCGAACAGGCAAAGGAGTCGTTTGTCAATACATTCATCACCGATGCCGGCTACCTCTACGACTACGTGGAAGAAGGCATCTGTGACCTCAACGTTCGACCTAACCAGATATTCGCAGTAGCGCTGGACTACTCTCCTCTCTCTACAGCACAGCAGAAGACGGTGATAGATTTCTGTACCCGCGAACTTCTTACACCTAAGGGTCTGCGCACCCTGTCGCCTAAGAGTGGTGGATACAATCCTCTCTACGTGGGCCAGCAGATACAGCGTGACTATGCATACTTCTCTGGTACGGCATGGCCTTGGCTCAGCGGTTTCTATCTTGAGGCTTGCCTGAAGGTATATAAGCGCACACGCCTCAGTTTCGTACAGCGACAGATGGTAGGTTTCGAAGACGAGATGATGTACCATGCTACAGGTACCATATCAGAGCTCTTCGATGGCAATCCTCCATTCAACGGACGAGGCGCTATGGCATTTGCCATGAACGTTGCAGAGATACTACGTACAATGAAGATCATCGACGAATACAATTATTAGGACTATGAAAGTATTAATGTTCGGATGGGAATTCCCTCCAAAGATATATGGTGGTCTTGCTGTTGCTTCCTATGGAATAACGAAAGGCCTTTCTGCCCAGGGCGACGTGGAGACGACGTTCTGTATGCCTAAGCCTACAGGCGAAGAGGAAAAGTTCCTCAAGATAATAAATATGAGTCAGGTGCCTATTGCATGGCGCGATGTTCAGTATGACAACATCAAGGACCGCTTCGTAGGCCATACTGCCGAAGACTACTATCGCTTCCGCGACAATATATATGCCGACTTCAACTATATGCAGGGTCTTGACGACCTTGGCTGTATAGGGTTTGCTGGAGGTTACCCTGGTAATCTGCATGACGAAATCAATAATTTCTCTATCATTGCCGGAGTACTGGCACGTTCGGAGCAGTTTGACATGATCCATGCGCACGACTGGCTCACCTACCCTGCTGGCGTTCACGCTAAGATGGTAAGTGGCAAACCTCTCTGCATCCACGTTCATGCTACAGACTTCGACCGCTCTCGCGGCAAGGTGAACCCTACCGTATATTCCATCGAGAAGAATGGTATGGATCACGCTGACTGCATCATGTGCGTATCAGAACTGACACGCCAGACGGTAATCAACCAGTATCATCAGGACCCACGTAAGTGCGTGGCTATGCACAATGCCGTATATCCACTCTCTGAGGAATACCGCAACATCGTGCCTAAGAAGATTCCTAACGAGAAAGTGGTGACATACCTCGGTCGTATCACCATGCAGAAGGGTCCTGAGTACTTCATCGAAGCAGCAAAGCTCGTACTGCAGCGTACACAGAATGTACGCTTCTGTTTCGCAGGATCGGGTGACATGATGGCTGCCATGATTGAACTCGCAGCAGCCTATGGCATCGCTGACAAGTGTCATTTCCCTGGATTCCAGCGTGGCAAACAGGTATATGAATGCTATAAGAACTCAGATGTTTTCGTCATGCCATCGGTATCCGAACCGTTTGGTATCGCACCTCTTGAGGCTATGCAGTGCGGATGTCCATCCATCATCTCAAAGCAGTCCGGATGCGGTGAAATACTGACCAACGTACTCAAGGTGGACTACTGGGATATCCAGGCTATGGCTGACGCTATATACTCTGTATGTACCAATCAGTCTCTCCATGACTACCTAGCTGAGGAAGGCATGAAGGAGGTTGACGGCATAACATGGGAAAAGGTGGGATGGCGCATACGCCAGTGCTACGACCAGTTGCTCACCAAGGGATGGTTCGACCACGAAGAATATCAGCAGAACTACATAAAGTAATACCTAAAAATACAAGAATATGAAAACTATTTGCCTATATTTCGAAATACATCAGATAATCCACCTGAAGCGTTATCGTTTCTTCGACATCGGTACAGATCACTATTACTACGATGACTACGAGAACGAACGCAGCATCTCTTACATAGCAGAGAACTCATACATGCCTGCTCTCAATGCCCTGCAGGAAATGATAGAGAAGAACGGTCAATATTTCCGTGTAGCATTCTCTCTCTCTGGAGTAGGTATGGAGCAGCTTGAGCTTCATGCTCCTCAAGTAATCGAGAAACTCCAGCAGCTCAACGAGACTGGATGCGTAGAGTTCCTGACCGAACCTTACTCGCATGGTCTCTCGGGACTTGCCAACGAGGCTTCCTTCAAGCGTGACATCGAAAAAATGTCCGATAAGATAGAAGAGTACTTCGGCAAGCGTCCTACTGTAATGCGTAACTCTTCGCTCATCTATACTGATGAGATCGGTGCCCAGGTGGCATCATACGGATACAAGGGTATGCTGACAGAAGGTGCCAAGCATGTGCTGGGTTGGAAGTCTCCACACTTCGTTTACAACTGTAACATGGCTCCTAACCTCAAGCTTCTCCTGCGCGATGTAAGTGCTTCAGATGATATCTCATTGCGTTTCAGCAACACGTCATGGGAGGGTTACCCTCTCTTCGCTGATACATACATCAACAATCTGGCTTCTTGTCCAGAGTCTGAACAGGTGGTAAATATCTTCATGGAACTTTCCGCTCTCGGTATCGCTCAGCCATTGTCGAGCAACATCCTGGAGTTCCTCAAGGCTCTCCCAGCATGTGCCAAGGAGGCAGGACTGGAGTTCCTTACTCCTTCTGAGGTCATTGACAAGTATGACAGCGTGGGCTCTATCGATGTTTCTGATACTCTGTCATGGGTAGATGAGGAGCGCGACTGCTCTGTATGGCTTGGCAACCAGATGCAACGTGAGGCATTCAACAAACTCTACAGCGTGGCTGACCGTCTGCTCATAGCACAGGATCCACGTCTGCTGCAGGACTGGGATTACCTCCAGGCTTCAAACAACTTCCGCTTCATGACTACCAAGGCAAGCAACTGGAACATAGACCGCGGTATCTACGACGGTGCTTTCGATGCCTTCACCAACTATATGAATATCCTCGGTGACTTCATCTCTCGTGTACGCACCTTGTATGGTGGCATCGACAATGAGGAGTTGGCTAACATGCTAACCACCATCAAAAACCTTGGCAAGGATGTTGAGACCAAGGATAAGGAGATACAGCGTCTGCAGGCTAAGCTTGCTAAATACGAAACAGAAAAGCCTGCAAAGAAGGCTCCTGCAAAGAAGCCTGCAGCCAAGAAGGCATTAGCATAACAAATACTAAAGGATAAGCACACACTATCCACCTTAAAATAACAGAAGGATGAGTTGAACACTTAGTTCACTCATCCTTCATTTTTTGGGTAGGCTGGAGGGCCTTGCGAAGAATCGCAAGGAATGGTAGTTGGGGACTACCTACGCCGCAATAACTCAACAAGCACCTTCCAGATATTGTCCGCAGTATCTATGTCCACCTTCTCAGAGGTACTGTGCGGACTATCTATCCTTGGACCTATGCTGGAAATATGAAGACCTGGGAATGTGTTTACGAGATAACCAGCCTCAAGGGCAAAATGCATCGCTACTTTGCGAGGAGCAAAACCCAATACATCCTGAAAGACGCAGCATGTCTTGTCAACCCAGTCAGATGAAGCATCCTCCTGCCATGCAGGGACTGACATCACTGTCTCCATCGTAGCACCGGTGAGCATAAAGATACGAGCGATGTTACCGGCAAGATCATCCAGCGCAGCATCATCAAAACTGCGTGTATGCGTACTGATGGTAAATGTATTGGCTGATTGCTTTACTATGCCTATGTTATTGCTCGTCATCACGGTGCCCTCCATATCCTCACGCATCGCGGTAGGACCTACTGGTATGCCGTTGATGCAGGCAAGCAACAGATGCGTGCCTTCTTCGCTCACAACGCTGGAATGCCAGACGCTCTCTTCACACTCCACCATCAGATCCGGATCGGTATCAGCAAACTGAGCAGCAACAGCATCATTACACTGACTTACGAGCATCTCAAATTCTTCGACATTCTCCTTAGGCAACACAATCTTTGCCACAGCATCATCAGGGATGGCAGAATATACCTGACCGCCATTGATATTGACAAGATATATCTTAATATTTATCTGGCGTATAGCGACAAGCAACAGGTTAGCAAGTATCTTTATAGCATTGCCCCTACCCTTATTGATATCCACACCGCTATGTCCGCCTTTTCCACCTGACACACCTACGGTATATGCCACATATCCAGAAGGCATGGCAATCTTACCATATGGCAAACGCGCTACCTGTATCCTGGCACCAGCTGCCCCAGTAGTTATTTCATCGTATGCCTCTGAGTCAAGGTTGATTACCCTGCGCCCACGTATAAAGTCGGCCGACAGTCCTGCCGCACCACTCATATCATCTTCTTCACAGGTCGTGGTAAGCACCTCCAGAGCAGGATGCTCCAGGGTATCATCTGACAGGACGGCAAGCGCCATGGATAATCCTATACCATTGTCTGCGCCAAGCGAAGTACCATGCGCCTTCATCCAGCGATGTCCGTCAGCACCCACTTCCTCATAGGCATCAATGGCATCTGTCAGTGGATTATAGCGATAGTCAGGGTCTGCCACACACACCATATCCATGTGATTGAGCAGCACAACCGGTTCCTCGTCTTCATAACCCGGTGTAGCAGGTTTCTCAATCACAACACAGTTGCGCTCATCACGACGATATGACAGACCTCGCGTCTCAGCAAAAGAACACAGATAATCGGCTATAAGCTCTTCGTGATGCGAAGGGCGCGGTATGCTGTTTATCTCCTTGAATATCTGCTTGTACAACATCTCGCCTGTCATCATTTATAGAAACGGAGAGCACCGAGGAGTTCGCTGTTCTCCTCCTTTGTGCCGATGGTCACACGGAGACAGTTCTGGCAGAGTGTCACACGGGTACGGTTACGCACGATGATTCCCTTTTCCACAAGGTAGTCATATATCTTCTGCGCATCATTGACCTTAGCCAGGAAGAAGTTCGCATCCGTAGGATATACCTTCTCACAGATAGGCAGTTCAGCGAATGCATCCATCAGTCGCGTACGTTCCTCAAGGAGAATTCTTACCCATGTAGCCACGGCATCCTTATCCTCCAGACGTTTCAGGGCCTGCTTCTGTGTGAGTTCGTTGACATTGTAAGGATACTTCACCTTATTGAATATGTCTATCACCTCACTTGAAGCGAATGCCATACCGAGGCGGATGGCAGCAGATCCCCATGCCTTACTCATAGTGTGCATGATGATGAGATTAGGGTATTTCTCCATATATGTTGTCATGGAAGCCTCTTTGGAGAAATCGATATACGCCTCATCTACAATGACAAATCCTTCAAATCCCTCTATCACCTTTATGATCTCAGCACGGTTGATATTGTTGCCCGTAGGGTTGTTTGGCGAACAGATCCATATCGCCTTGGTATTCTCATCACAAGCTGCGAGGAGTTTGTCGGCAGAGATCTGATAGTTCTCATCCAGCAATACGTTACGGTACTCCACATTATTGATGTCTGCACACACCTCGTACATGCCGTATGTAGGACATATAGCCACGACATTATCCTTCTGAGGCACACAGAAGCAACGGTATATCAGGTCGATAGCCTCATCCGAACCATTGCCCAGGAATATGCATTCCGGCTTTACGCCCTTGATAGCGGAGAGTTTCTCCTTGACCTCCCACTGCAGAGGGTCAGGGTACCTGTTGTATGGAGCATTATATGGATTCTCATTGGCATCAAGGAATACATGTGCTACGTGACCGCTATACTCATTGCGTGCACTACTATATGGAGCCAGTGACCAGATATTTGGTCGTGTAAGTTCTTGTAAAGTTTTCATACCTCATTATATAATATTAAATTTCCCTTTCTCTTTTTGGTTGTCGTCTAAAATGTATTCTCCGCATCGTCCCTCTATCCTCAGTTCTCCGGATGTAGGGTTCTTGATGCTCGTCACATTGCCTTTGATGTTGCCTGAGACACGGGAATACTCAAAAAGCAGATTGGCATCCTCGCCAAACGTGCAGTCTTCCAGTATCAGTCCGTCAACATAGCACAGCAACTGCTCACCGGTCAGATGGCAGCGCACCAACTTCATGTTACGTGCATACCAGCCCAGGTATTCACCATTGACCTCGCAGTCAACAAGGGTGACATTCTCTGCCTCCCAGAAGGCATCCTTTGAGTTTATCACCGCATTGTGTATCTCCACATTCTTGGCATACTGGAAACTATAGTTGCCATCCTGCCTGTAATGCTCTATGTTGACATTCTCTGTATGCATGAAGAGGTAGTCGCAGTTGGCTATGGTAACATTACGGAGCATCACATCCTTGCAGTCCCACAGCATCTCCTGACCATCAGGAAAAGATGTGTTCTCCACATGGATACCCTTCATGCGACGGAACATCTTTGGCGCCTCCACCACACAGTCTATCATCTTGCAATCTGCCGAATACCACAGACTGGAACGCGCCGTGTCGGCAAAGAAACAATCCTTGACGGTAAATCCGTATGTCTCCCAGAACACATACTTACCCTCAAACCTGCATTTCTCAGCTTCTATGTTGGTAGATTCCTTAATACTTGACTCACCCACGTGTATCGTCACGTTTTCAAGTCGCAAACCATGCGAAG
Organism: Prevotella sp.; assembly: GCA_045617365.1. Lineage (GTDB taxonomy): Bacteria > Bacteroidota > Bacteroidia > Bacteroidales > Bacteroidaceae > Prevotella. Next base: position 53,745 of record JAZLIN010000115.1, read on the forward strand.
CATACAGCGGACGTTCGCCTCCAAATTCCTTATTGCTTATCAGTTCCATTATCCTTGGGCAAAGTTAACTTATAGCAGATACTATATAGTCAACCTATATTGTTACATCATTCCAAAATCCCCCTCCTTATGGGTCAGGGGTTCCTATTAATCATCTGCAAAGTTACTATATTTTTCCGACACCACCAAACAATCGATTCTATTTTTCTCTGATAACCACTATCTTATTGACACATAGATTTCATTTACTGACATTTTCACATAAAAAGTCAGGGCTTATTGTTATCAGTATTGCCAAAACTCTTGCCTGAATGATTTTTTTTTATTAAATTTGCACTCACAAACAGCTCTCGGCAAAACCAGCCAGCACACTTACTTATCAACCCAACATTTACTAAAACAACGATGAACAAAAAATCATTACTATCCCGACTCAGCACCGTGGCCATACTCGTATCGCTACTCTTCACCATGACATCAAGCGTTAAGACATTCACCATCTTCATGATCGGCGACTCCACCATGGCAAACAAAGACATCAAGAAAGGCGAAGAACGCGGATGGGGCATGGCTCTCCAGGGTTTCTTCACAGAGAATGTGGTAGTCGATAATCATGCACTCAACGGTCGCAGTTCCCGCAGTTTCATCCTCGAAGGTCATTGGCAGAAAGTATATGATGCCATGAAACCTGGCGACTACCTCGTCATACAGTTTGGTCACAATGACGAGAAGGGCACCATAGGCGACAAACGTCACACCGATGCCGGCCTGACCCTAGATGACAACTACCGCATGTTCGCTCGCGCTGCACAGGAGAAAGGCGCTACACCTATCATCATGAATGCTGTCGTTCGACGCAATTTCTACAAGAAGCCTGACCTCACCGTTGACGACGAGGCTCTGCGCAACATGAAGAGCAAGGATGACAAGGAGAGGGTCAACAGCGACACTCTCATTGACACTCACGGCAACTACGCCATCACACCGCTCAACGTTGCACGCCTCATGCGAGTACCATACGTGGATGCCAACCTCCTCACTAAAAATCTCGAGAATTCCCTCGGCGTAGAGGGTTCGCGCAAACTCCACATGATCAGCGCTACCAAGGGCAGCAAGGACAACACCCACTACACTGTCTATGGTGCACACGTAGTAGCCGGTCTGTTGGTTGACGAAATGGCAAAGGTTTGCCCAGAACTGAAACCATTCGTTCGTCACTACGACTATATCGTCTCAGCAAAGGGCAAGGGCAACTACCTCACTCTCCAGGAGGCCATCGATGCCCTTCCTTCCAATAAGCTCACAGAGATTTACGTTATCGATGGTGATTTCCCTAAGCCAAAGGCCAACGGCAAGAAATACAAGATCGTGAAGTTCAGCAATGTTACTATCAAGTAAACCGCACTCTACGAGACTCATCATATCATTATCGCAGTAACACGCAACAGGGGATAGGATCAGCGTCCTACCCCCTGTTTTTACATCTCCCTGTGCGACTAAAAGAACCGCCGCGGTGAGACCCGACCAAGCAACACGAAAAAAGGACTTCCTTTCGGGAAGTCCTTTTGTAGAGGTGCGTGGCGGAGTCGAACCGCCTTGGCTGGTTTTGCAGACCAGAGACTAAGCCGTTCATCCAACGCACCATGTATAAAAAATAGTCTTTTTAACCCTCACTTAGGATGCTCGGCACATCTGATTTCTCAAATGCGATGCAAAGGTACTAACTTTTTTTGAAACCACCAAATATTTCACAAACTTTTTTTGTTTTTTCTATATTTTCTTGTATAACTCACAGATTTTATATACCTTTGCACTCGCTTTTTGCGTCTGTGGCGAAATTGGTAGACGCGCTAGACTTAGGATCTAGTGTCTTGCGATGTGCAGGTTCGAGTCCTGTCAGACGCACCCAACAAAATCGGCTAACATCTGTAATCAGATAGTTAGCCGATTTTTGTTTGTATCTTTTATCATACTTTCACTAGCTCCGCTATTGCTATGTGTGGAGAGACCAACTACTTATCGTTCTACTTAGACATACTAAGTTCATAAGTCACCCATCAATCTTCTTATTTCCGGCTCATTAGCAGCTTGTTCAATGTCCTCAATAGATGTCTCAATTCTCCGATTCCCTTATAGACATATTCTTATAAGGTGCATCATCAGAAGAAAGAGATTGATTGTATTCAATGATCTTATTATACTTCTCAAAGGTACGGAGGCATTCTATGTCCGTATCAAACTGTACATGCTTTATGTTGTACCCCATGCCCAGGCATGTGCCCAGATAGTCCAATGCCAGATCATACTCCTGAAGAGTACAGTACAGACAAGCCGCATCGAAGTACATCGCAGAATCGTCAGGGCACTCAGCCAGAATGTTGTTCATTGCCTCTATTGCCTTGTCACGCATACCAAGTTCGGCACAAGCATGGTGCCAGCAGATACCTTCTGCTATTTTGCCTTCCTCCAACTCCAGACATTTTCGGAAACAGTCTTCAGCCTCTTTTTCCTTGCCGAAATGTCTTTTCAGCAGTTTTCCCTTCATCAAATGCAAATATGCATAATCTGCATTTGCTGCAATACCCTCATCATACGATTTTAGTGCGGCATCGTATTTACCGTCCAGCTCTGATATCCATCCCAATCGGTAGTTGCAATAATAACTGATAGCAGGATATGTGTCTGCTGCCACAAAATATTTTACCGCAGCATCCCAGAACACTCCATCATAAAATGCCTCGTCAGCTTTCTTTATAAACTCAGATACGGCAAATTTCTCTAACACACTATCATAATCGTTGTCGTCTATATCCATATACTGTGAGAACAAAGGATGCTCTTCATAAATGTCTTTTACACTTGCCGGAACATGCAGATTACAATGTTCTATATCACAGCCATCAAATGAATCAAGAGAATACTGCAGTGCGTCAAGGTCTTCAATACTACAAAATACATCTGTCAGATTCTTGCAGCCGTTAAAAGCCTTTGAACCAATATAGTTGACAGATGCAGGAATTACAACGGTACTCAGTTCTTCGCAACCATCAAAAGCCAAACTCTCAATGCGTTCTACGGTCTCTGGTATGACAAAACAACTTTCCCCTCCAGATACTCTTACGAGTACCTTTTCTTCATCAGAATACTCTATTTCCATATTACATTTCTTTAAATTGTTTCTTACTTTATGATTTACTCTTGAGTTTCACTTATGCGATGCCCGTTACGGTATTTTTGATTCACGATGCAAAGGTAGTCATTTTTCTTCAATTGACCTGATTATTCAATTCAAATTGTATGAAACGTGCGGATTGTTGTATGAAAATATAAAACTTAAACCGTAGAAAAATGCTATCCTTGCAGAATATTATATATCAGCGGAAACAACACACATGACCGCACAGAAACAAACGATCAATCACTCCCTACAACAATGTCAGATACATTAGATTTTCTTATCCACAAACTAAGCAATCAAGCAGAAACTCTAAGAAGCTTCGAAAACAAGAGAAAGACAAAAATACGACTGATGATAAGCCAGAGTGCAATAAGCCAAAAGGCTTACAACGAAACAACGAATTGCGTGCGAGCAGCAAAAAGCTACTCGCACGCTTCCATAAGGTAAGTAATGTATATAGATAAGGTTAATAGTTCCCTTACTTATCAAATTCTTCCATGAACGATCCCAGGGCTAATGCACCGAAATGATTGATGTTGCAGTCAAGGACAGCCGAAAGGAACTTCTGACTCTTCTGCTTTTCACCCAGTCCGTAGTGACCGAGGGCTAACATGTAGTTACAGTGTATCTGGTTAGCCTCATCGAGGTCACCATCCCATACGAGGAGGTCTGGCAGTGATACAGCAAAGTAATCCATCGTGATATGATCGAAGATATGATTCTCGCCATAGCTGATAAGCTTATGGAAGAGACCGCGGGCGGTGTTCTCCTGTCCCAGTGCTCTGTAGCACAATGCCGCATAGAAAATCTTGTCAGGCTTAGCATCGTTATAGTACATCGCAGCCGCTGGTTCTGTAGGACCATTGGTACCGAGCGCGTACATCTCGCGAGCCTTGGCATCATCCCCCTTCATGCTGTATGCCTGGCCGAGGAAATAGTAATAATCATTGTCCTGAGCACCATATAGTTTTCCTTCACCGATATTGTGAGGGAACTCCAGACACTGCTCAAGAAGCATGATGGCACGGTCTATATCCTTACCTGCAGCAAGGAGTTGTTTTGCCTGTTCGATGCGGCATATCTGATACTGTCCGCTGACCTTACCTTCACCACCTTCCCATACATGGAACCAATGGTTGTCAAGTATCGCCATGGCCTCTTCATAGCGTTTGAGCTGATTGAGGAGTGTAGCCTCTTCAAGTACGAGGTCATCACGCTCTGCCACCTGCTGCGGATGTTTCTGCAGGTTGTCCAGACGGAACTGGTATGGTTTCTGCAATCGCTTGTAGAGCTGATCAAGTTCCATGAGCACGCGCGAGTCAGACTCATCGAGTGAGTATGCTGTCTCCATCTCCTGGAGAGCCTTGCCAGCATCATTTCTCTTATTGAAATATACGAGTGCGAGGTTACGGTGTACCGTTGCGAGGGAAGGGTCATTGGCAGCAGCCATCTCCCAGTTTTCCTGCGCCACGTCATACTGACGGCGGTCATAATACAGGTTTCCGAGGAAGAACGGAGCATGAGCATCGGCAGGTGCCAATGCCTTGGCGCTCTCCAGTGCGAGGACAGCCTCTGCCCTGTTAGGGAAGCAGAAGTCTGGCGACTGCTGCACGGCATCAGCCAGTGTGGCGCTGACCTTGGCAGCATCCTCATTCATCTGCAACTGAGCCCACGCAATATAGTAGCGGGTCATTGGGGTGGTAGCATTCTCGCTGATAGCCATCTGCCATATAGCGATGGCATCCTGCCACAGACCAGCCTGGCAGTAGTCGCATGCCAGTTCGTCGTAGTTATTGGCATCACGGCGCATGAGTTCCTTCATCTCTTCTATTCGTCCCATCTCATAGAGCACACCATAGTTGAAGAGGTTTATTTCGAGTGACTGTGCAGCAAATGCCTCCTGCTGTGCAGCGTCGGTACCGAGTCTCCTGAGAACAGCAGCCTTGAGGTTTCTTGCCTTATGGTTGTGCCATCCTGAGATAAGAGCCTTATCCACCTCATAGAGAGCCTCTTCATAGTCACCGCGCATACATGATATCTGCGCACATGCCATATATCCGGCATCCTGCCATGCCTTGTTCCATGTACTCTTATAGAACCAGTCGTAAGCCTCATCCGTCTTTCCCTGATACTTCAGGCAGAGTCCCAGATTGTACAGTGGCTCGCCATCGTAAGGGTTTGGATTGCGCTTTTGCAGTACCTTGACAGCGGTACGTAGATATGGCTCAGCCTTGGCATAGCGTCCACGGCGCACGTACCACAGACCCATGGCATTGTTGCATCGCACATCGAGCGGGTCACGACGCAGCGCCTCCTCATAGTAATCGAGTGCCGACCACGTAGCATGACGGTACTGCTCAAGGTGCAGACCCGTGAGGTAAAGCTGCTCGTTGGTCTTTATCTCTTCTGGCTTCAGTGCAGCCTCTGCAGCATCTGGTATTGGATTGATTTCATCAGGTTCTGCCTCCCAGCTCAATACCACACGACCGTCCTTGACTATCTCAAGACGGAGTTGACGCAGAGTGTCGGCAGAGACATTGACAGGAGCTTCGAGAATCGACTCCGGAGTAATGACATCCACTGAGTCATAGAGCACGTCACCCGTTACTACATTACGCAGTATGACATTGACTTTCTGCTTGCTGGTAGCGAATATCTTGAATGAGTTCTCATCAATGTTGAGCATGAAGTCCTTGCTGGCATTCTTCACGATACCGAGTTCACGATATGGCATGAAATACTGCACGAAGGATTTCTCCTCGTATGGCATGAGCCATGTAAAGTCTGGCTGGTTTTCGGTATATACGCCTGCCATCAGTTCTATGTATGGTCCGTCCTCATCAGTGAGTGCACGATCCCATGCACGTCCGAAGTCGCCATTGCCCCATGTCCACTGTTTCTTTCCTGGGCTGACATGGTGGTCGGCTACGTGGAGCATGCCGGCGCGAGTATCATTCTCATAGCCTCCCTCAAAGTTGTACTTTGACTTTGCCACCATATATGATGTTGGAACAAAGATATTCTTGTAGTTGGAGATATCCACACCAGCAGAATAATCCATCTTGTAGTATGTGCCTGTAGCTATAGGGAATGAACTTACAGCACGCTTGCCATGATCGAATACAGCATTGACATCAGGTGGGAATACTGACTGGTATGCATCATTCACAGCCACGGCAGGGTTAGCCCACCAGAGGAATGTCTGCGGTGTCTCTGTAGGATTATACAGACGACCGTGTATCTCCAGATATGCACAACCTTCGCGAAGGGTGAAACCAGCCTGTCCCTGCTGATGGAACATGCGTTCGCGCTCGTTGACCCAAACGGTAACCGAGCCGTCGCTGCCCTCCTCTATCTTGCAGTCAGTAGGCATGAAGGTTGATGGACGATGATGTTGAGGCCAGTTGAACTCTATGCCTCCTGATATCCATGGTCCGGCGAGACCTACCAATGCAGGCTTTACCACATGGTTATAGTAAATGAAGTGTCTGCCCTTGATTTTATCGAATGCCATCTGCACTCGACCACCAAGCTCTGGCAGTATCATGATCTTAATGTATTCATTCTCTATGAACACGGCGTTGTATGTATGGTCGGTCTTCTCATTAGAGATAGACTCTATGACCGGGTAAGGATATACCACGCCACTTGATCCCTGATATACTCTGTTCTCAAGGAAGATAGGATTTTTCTCTGGTTTGCCAACCTCATATGTAGGGATGACAACCTGTTCTTTCCAAGCTTTTACCATTTTTTATATATTTGTTCTTTAACTTATTCTTTAAGGGGAGTTTTTTGGGAGTTAAGGAGTTTTTTGGGAGTTAAGGAGTCAAGGAGTTAAGGAGTTAAGACATTACGTTTGTATGTTATAGGATTATTACCCAAGCAAACAACCAAACAACCAAACAACCAAACAACCAAACAACCAAACAACTAAACAACCAACTCTTTCTCCAGTTCTTCCAGACTCTTGCCCTTGGTCTCAGGACAACACTTCAGAAGGTAGATAAATGCGCAGAGACATATCACGCTGTATATCCAGAATGAACCATAGCTACCCAGGCTGGCATTCATAATAGGGAACGTGTATGTCAGCGTACAGCATCCCACCCAGAGGGCAAACGTACATGTAGCCATTGCCACGCCACGGATGTGAGCAGGGAATATCTCTGAGAGGAGAACCCATGTGATAGGGCCGAGTGTCATGGCATAACATGAGATAGCCATTATTACGAGTGCCACCATCATGACACCTGTCACTTCCATATAATAACAAGTACCGAGAACAAAATAGATGCCGCAGAGTCCGCACGAACCGATGAGCATCAGCGTACGGCGTCCCCATTTCTCCACTGTATAGAGTGCTACAAAGGTAAACAATACGTTGGCGATACCGGTGATGACGATATTTATAAACATGCCGTCAACATCAAAACCTGCTCCGACGAAAATCTCCTGGGCATAGTTGAATATTACATTGGTACCACACCACTGCTGGAATACAGCAATGACGAGACCGAGCAAAAGAACCTTTCCGTATTTGTTTTGAAAGAGTGTAGCGAGTCCCGCACGTGGTTCTGCATCTGCCTGTGTGCCATTGCCATTCTTCAAGGCAATGTATACCGGACTCTCCGGTATGAAGAATGCCATCACAAGGAACATAGCTGCTGGCAATGTCTCTGCCCAGAACATCCATCGCCATCCCCATTCACGTCCCCACTCCACGCTGACGCCTGTACCTATGAGCATATTGACCACCTGAGCAGCAAGGATTCCCAATACTATAGTCATCTGGTTGAGACTAACCATCCTACCTCTTATATTTGCTGGACTCACCTCCGCAATATACATTGGTGACAGCGCCGATGCTACACCTATACCTATACCACCTATGAAACGCGCTATGTTAAACATGACAAAGTCATTGAACAGTCCTGTAGCCACTGCACTCACCGTAAAGAGGATAGCAGCAAAGACAAGAAGAGGTTTGCGACCAAATCGGTCAGCCATAGCACCGGCAGCCATAGCACCTACAAGACAACCAATATTGGCTGCTGTCATAGCAAGACCCTGCATTGACGGATTGTCCCCGATACCGAAGAACTGTTCATAGAATGGCTTTGCTCCACCTATGACCACCCAGTCATAGCCGAAAAGCAAACCGCCCATTGCTGACACGCAGCAGATGAAATATAAAAATGTTTTGCTCATGATTAGTAGTTTTTGTTATTCGGGTGCAAAGGTACGCATTTTTCTATACCCTCCAGATATATTTTAGCACAGAAATACATGGACAATATGTTTTTTTGCTCAATTTGCTTGGTTACTACAAAAGAAAATATTATCTTTGCAACAGAAATAGATACTAACCATAAACAATAACGACTATGCTAAGACTTAAAGACGGATTCAAAGGAGAAAGAGCCTTGATACTGCCTCCTTATATCATAGACAGAATAAAGAACGACCATCTGCTGGCATCTCTATACATCACCGACATCGGTTACTACCCGAAAGCGGCATATCACTATCGCCGTCGCACTACTCCGATAGATGAATATGTACTGCTGTATTGTGTGGATGGCAACGGCATCGTAAAGATTGGCCATGAAGGAGACTGTTTTAACCTGCATTCCAATCAGTATGTCATATTGCCTGCCAACATCATTCACGAATACGGCAGCGCAGAAGGTTCCGCATGGACTATCTACTGGATTCACTTCACTGGCACCCTGGCACCATATTATGCTCAGGATGCCAGAACTCCGCAGAGTGTAGTAACGGATTCACATTCGCGTATCAGTAACCGCATTAATCTCTTTGAGGAGATATACAATATCCTGTCAAACGGATTGACTGATGACAATATGCACTATGCATCATCGCTACTGCATCACTATCTAGGCACGCTACGCTACCTGCAGGCATACCGCAATGCTGAGCCTGGCACTGAGACTGACAATATAGTAGAAGCCATCAAGCACTACATGGAGGAGAACATCGAGAGCCATATCACACTGAAACAGATATCCGAATATATCGGTGTCTCCACATCACACATGTCGCTGAAGTTCAGGCAGCACACTGGAGTCAGTCCGATACAGTATCTCAACAACATGCGCATAGAGAAAGCTGCACAGATGCTTATCCAGACAAATATGCAGATCAACCAGATAAGCTACAAACTGGGCTTTGAAGACCCTCTCTATTTCTCCCGAATGTTCAATAAGTTTAAAGGCATGTCACCAAGGGACCATCGCATGACGAATACATAGGATATTATTTCCCACGGATAGCATATAATAGACGAATACCGGTCTAAAACAATGCTTTTCATAGTATATTCTTGTACATTATGATATTTCTTTGTAATTTTGCAATCACAAAGATACAAACACTAAAACAAGTATTATTATGAAAAGAATGAGATTCATCATTTGGACAATAGCCATGTTGATGTGTACCACTATGGCTATGGCGCAGAATGCCGGTGACAAGATTATAGGTACCTACAAAGCTGTACAGGAAGGAAAAGTCAGCAAAGTAAAAATTTCAAAGAACGGCAATGGCTATAGAGCCCAGATAATATGGCTGGCAGAGCCAAACAACCCTGACGGCACACCGAAGCTGGATGTAAGAAATCCTGACAAGTCAAAGCGCGGTGTACGTGCTGACCACATCGTCATTATTGACAAGGTGACATACAAGGACGGCAAATGGACTAACGGAAAGGTCTATGACCCTACGAAGGGAAAGACCTTCGATGTATCCATCAAATTCAAAGACGATAAGACACTCGCTGTAACTGGTTCATTGCTAGTTTTCAGCAAGACGGTATATTGGACAAAGATTAGTCAATAGAACAACAATCGTGACCTAATAACCCCCAAAGACCAAAACTTTTATATATGCATCCGATGACTTAGTTTTCATCGGATGCTTTTTTGTTTTATTGACATACTATATAATAATAGGTATATAGATACTGTTTTTCAATGAATAATTTGTCTATTTGCAAGAAAATTGGTAATTTTGCATCAGCAAACTTAACACATAAAAGAAATAGACATGGCAAACTTGAGATTTCAGGTTGTAGGCGAGGCTTTCAAGAAAAAGCCTCTGGAAGTTCCTACGCCTAAGGAAAGACCATCAGAATTCTTCGCTAAGTACGTTTTCAACAAGGCGAAGATGTATAAATACCTCCCTAAAAAGGTGTTCGATAAGATGACGGACGTCATAGAGAATGGCGCCCCACTGGATCGTGCCACAGCAGACCAGGTTGCTGAGGGTATGAAGAAATGGGCTATGGAACTGGGTGTGACACACTGCACTCACTGGTTTCAGCCTCTCACCGACACTACCGCCGAGAAGCATGACGCCTTCGTGGAACACGACTGGAAGGGCGGCATGATAGAGGAATTTGAAGGCAAGAGCCTCGTTCAGCAGGAGCCTGATGCCTCATCATTCCCATCAGGCGGTATCCGTTCTACATTTGAGGCACGTGGATACTCTGCCTGGGATCCTACTTCTCCCGTATTCGTCATTGGCGATACGCTGATGATTCCTACAGTCTTCATCTCCTACACCGGCGAGGCTCTGGACTACAAGACCCCTCTACTGAAGGCTATACACGCCGTTGACAAGGCTGCCACCGCCGTGGTACAGTATTTCAACCCCGAAGTCAAGAAGGTTCGCTCAAACCTTGGATGGGAACAGGAGTACTTCCTCGTAGATAGCGGTCTGTACTCTGCCCGACCTGACCTACTCCTTACCGGACGCACACTCATGGGACACTCGTCAGCAAAGGACCAGCAGATGGACGACCATTACTTCGGTGCCATACCAGAGCGAGTAGCAGAATTCATGAAGGACCTTGAGATTCAGGCCCTCGAACTTGGCATCCCATGCAAGACACGCCACAACGAGGTAGCACCTAACCAGTTTGAGTTGGCTCCTATCTTCGAGGAGATGAACCTTGCCGTTGACCATAACATGCTCCTCATGTCACTCATGAAGAAGGTGGCTCGCAAGCATGGCTTCCGCTGTCTTCTCCACGAGAAGCCTTTCGACGGGGTTAATGGTTCGGGCAAGCACAACAATTGGTCGCTTACTACCGACACCGGCATACTGCTCCACGCTCCTGCAAAGGACGAGATAGGCAGCCTGCGATTTGTGACATTCATCGTAGAGACCCTGATGGCTGTTCACAGACACAACGGCCTGCTCAAGGCTTCTATCATGTCGTCTACCAACGCCCACCGTCTCGGCGGTCACGAGGCTCCTCCGTCCATAGTATCTTCATTCCTCGGCAAGCAGCTGACTGAGATACTTGACCATCTGGAGTCGTCTGAGGACAACACCATATCCATCGAGGGTAAGGCCGGTCTGAAACTTGACATTCCGTCAATCCCTGAACTGCTCATAGACAATACAGACCGCAACCGCACATCACCATTTGCCTTCACTGGCAACCGCTTTGAGTTCCGCGCACCAGGCTCGGAGGCCAACTGTGCCTCTGCCATGATAGCACTCAGCGGAGCTGTGGCTGAAGCCCTCGTTAATTTTAAGACACGTGTGGATGCGCTCATCAACCAAGGCATAGAAAAGAATGTCGCCATCATCTCCGTACTGCGCGATGACATCAAGACATGCAAGCCTATCAGATTTGACGGCAATGGATATTCCGACGAATGGGTAGAGGAGGCCAAGAAGAGAGGACTTGACGTAGAGCGCTCATGTCCTATCATCTTCGACCGTTACCTTGACGACACCTCCATCAAGATGTTCGAGTCACTCAACATCATGACCGCTAAGGAACTTGAGGCTCGCAACGAGATAAAATGGGAGACATACACCAAGAAGGTGCAGATAGAGGCACGCATATTCGGTGATCTCTCCATCAACCATATCATCCCACAGGTAGTGGCATACCAGACCAAGTTGGCACAGAACGTTGCTGCGCTGAAGGCCATCCTCTCAGAAGAAGAGTTTAAGGTCGTAGCAGACAGCAACCTCAAACTCATCTCTGAGATCTCTATGAGAGTGAAAGAGATTGAGGAAGGCTGCACCGCTCTCACTGAAGCTCGCAAAGTAGCCAACAAGATCACTTCTGAAAGACAAAAGGCAATAGCCTACCATGACACTGTAGAGCCTCTCATGGAAAGCATCCGCTATCACATAGACAAACTCGAGGCGAAGGTAGATGACGAAGTATGGACTCTGCCAAAATACCGCGAGATGCTGTTTATAAGATAAATAATCTAGAAAGTCTAGAAGCTCTAGAAAATCTAGAAAATCTAGAAAATCTAGAAAGCCTAGAAAATCTAGAACATCTAGCCCCTCTAGAAAAAGACAGATCGCACGGGCATCATGCTTGATGTCCGGGCGATTCATTATCAACCTCTATGCTTGACATAGCTCCATCCCCTGGTGCATAGGCGCGCTATGAATATCAGACCTCGGAAACAGAGTTCTATTGCCATGGCTATCCAGACGCCACGCAGTCCCATCGTCGGTGCAAGCAACAATGTCAGCGACACTCTCACCACCCATATAGAGGCGAGATTCATAAGACTTGACACCACTGTCTTACCTGCTCCCACAAACACTGCCGAAGCAATGATGGCAGCTGCAAATCCTGGTTCTGCCCATGCCTCTATGCGAAGTATATCTGTACCCAGACTGATTACCGACTCATCAGGAGTAATAGCAGCAAACATCTCTGGTGCAAAAAGCCACATCAGCAGACCCATAAATGCCATGATACTCATGCCAAGTGCCATACATATCCATGCAAAACTATGCATCAGGTCACGGCGCTCTGCTCCCTTACTCTGTCCCACCAGCGTGGTGGCAGCCTCGGCTATGCCATGACCTGGCATATAGCACAGGCTCTCAATATTGATACCGAATGTGTTGGCAGCAATGGCCACGGTACCCAACGGGGCGATGATGGAACTGATGGCTATCTGCGCAGTACACATGACACCACGCTCCAATCCTATAGGGAAACCTATCCTGAAAGTCTTGCGCAGTATCTTGCGCTTAGGCATGTATCTCTGGAGAACACCTTTCCAATCGGAACGAATGAATGACTGCGCATCCATGTTGTCGTTTGAGAATCGCAACACCTTATCCTTAACCGACATCACATACACCATACATACCATTGTCACAGAGTATGCCACAATAGTCCCGTAGGCAGCACCTGCTGTTCCAAGATGACAGATAAAGATGAATATATAATTAAATATGACATCAAGCGTGCACAGCATAATCATCAGCATGCTTGGCGTTTTTATATTACCACTGCAACGCAGACTGCCTGCTGAGATACTATTGAGCAAGACGAGCGGTATGCCCATGCAGAATATAGAGAAATACTCCGTCGCCTCGGCACATATATGTTCTGAGGCACCCAACCAGTGAGGCAAGTGCGGCGATATACTCATGCCAATGCCTGCCAGCAGCAATGCAAAAAAGAAACCGGCGAACAATCCCTGACGTATGACACCTCTTGCACCACTATCATCACCAGCCCCCACCCTATGGGCTACCTGCACGGAGAATCCTGACGCAAAGGCTGAGGAAAAACCGCCAAACAACCATATAGTGGTGCTCACCAGACCTACAGCAGCAGCCTCATCGGTAGATAGATGTCCCAACATAGCGGCATCTATCATCTGCATAGCGATGAAAGAGAATTGCGCTATGATGGCAGGGAGAGACAAAAGTATAGTGAGATGAAGCTTCTGCCGAAGCGTCATCTCACTGTTTTTTTCTCTTACTAATGTAAGTAATTCGTCTTTTGTCATATAGTGAATGGATCTCTTACCACTCTTTTGCTTTATGGGCTATTTACTTGACTACAGCCTTCACTCTCAGGCGCATAGCATTGGCATGTGCTTCCAACTGTTCATTCTCTGCCATACATACCACTGCAGGACCGATAGAGCGTATGCCTTCCTCTGTAAGGTGCTGGAATGTCACCTTACGGTTATAACTGTCAAGGTTCACACCATTGTAAGCCAGAGCATATCCATGAGTAGGAAGAGTATGGTTAGTACCGCTGGCATAGTCGCCAGCTGACTCACAGGCATAATTGCCAAGGAACACACTGCCAGCATTGATTACCTTCTCTGCCAATGCCTCATAGTCTGCTGTAGCTATGATAAGGTGCTCCGGAGCGTACGCATTGCTGAGTGCCATAGCCTCTTCCTTATCCTTGACGAGAACAAACTGCGAGTTTACAAGAGTCTTCTCGGCTATCTCATGACGTGGCAGTTGTGCAAGCTGTGTCTCTGTCTCCTTGATAACCTTGTCAAGCATATCCTCTGATGTGGAAATCAGTATCACCTGAGAGTCTATGCCATGCTCTGCCTGTGAAAGGAGATCGGCAGCCACGAAGGCAGCGTTGCTGGTCTCATCTGCTATCACGCAAACCTCCGAAGGGCCTGCCGGCATATCTATCGCAGCATCGTGAAGAGACACCTGCTGCTTGGCAGCCATGACATACTGGTTGCCCGGACCAAAGATCTTATACACCTTAGGCACAGACTCTGTGCCGTATGCCATAGCACCGATAGCCTGAACGCCACCGGCTTTGAATATCTTGCTCACTCCAGCCACCTTGGCAGCCATGAGGATAGCAGGATTCACCTTGCCCTCCTTATTAGGAGGAGTACAGAGTACTATCTCGCTGCATCCTGCAATCTTGGCAGGGGTAGCAAGCATCAGCACGGTAGAGAACAGCGGAGCTGTACCTCCAGGGATATAAAGACCCACCTTCTCTATTGCCACGCTCTTCTGCCAGCACATCACACCTGGTGCCGTCTGCACCTTCTCGCCCTCAAACTTCTGTGACTCATGGAACTTTGCTATATTGTCGTGAGCCAGCACGAGAGCCTCTTTCAGTTCTGCAGACACCAGTTGTTCTGCCTCTGCCATTTCCTCTGCGGTAACGGCAAGCTGTGTCAGAACAGCCTTGTCAAATTTCTCTTCGTATGCTATTACAGCCTTATCACCCTGTGACTTCACGTCAGCCAGGACACCTGCTACCGTTGCATTGAGCTGAGACACATCGAGGTGTGGACGCTCACAGATAGCAGCATAGTCAGCAGCTGTAGGATATTTTATGATATTCATCCTGTTGTTTGGTGGTTTGGTGGTTTGGTGGTTTGGTGATTGGGTTCTTGGGGGAGTTAAGCATATAACTAAACAACTAAACCACTAAACAACCAAACAACTAAATTAACTATTATACGCCTTGGCCTCTGCCTCTGCTATGATTTCCTCGCGTGTCTTCTCCACTGCCTCGGATTCCACATCGTCAAAAGTAAGATTGTCAATGGACTGCTCTGTTGGCGATACCACCTCTGCAGTCTTAGGTTGTGCAATGATAAGGTCATCCTCCTGCACCTCTACGTCAGGTACTACAACAGTAGGGTCTTCGTCCATCTGTGTACGCCTTGTCTTGGCGGCAAAAACGCTATCGAGGAACTTACTGTCTCCGCGCAGTTGTTTAAGGGTGAGTTCTGATGCTTTCTGCTGACTCTCCTTCTTTGAGAATCCCTCAGCAGTACATCCATCTACGTCTTCAAGCACTACCGTGTAAACGAACTTCGGTGAACCATGCTTGTCCTGTGTCTGATCCTCAAGGCGAAACTCTATATTGATACGGTTCTTCTGCGACCATTCCAGAAGTTTCGACTTAAAGTTCACTTCCTTATATGCAACCTTATTAACATTGAGATACTTACCCATGACACGCTCTGTCCAGAAACGCTGACATGCGCTATATCCTCTGTCGAGATATACAGCACCCACGAGTGCTTCGAATGCGTTGCCACCCATATAGCTGTTATGGGTTGATGCACGACCACTTGCAAGGATAAGTTTGGAGATTCCCATCTCCTTGGCCAGTCTGCCGAGAGTCTCACGCTGTACCATCTTCGAACGAGCATTGGTGAGGAATCCCTCTGGTTTTCCAGGGAAATGCTGATAGACAATGTCGCCCACTACCGCATCAAGGATGGCATCGCCCAGGAACTCAAGTCGCTCATTGTTGACCTGCTTGCCCAACTTTCCCTTTCCCTTAGACTTTTCCTTTCTGTTTTTTCCCTCCAGCACCTCCAGTTCCTTTGCTGTAGCACGGTGTCCGAGACTTTTGTGCATGAGAGCAATCTTATAGTAGGTGATGTTGTGAGGATAAAAACCCAGAATGTCATATAACGCAAAATAAAGCTCCTTCTCCTTACGGAAAGGGAGCTTTATTCTATCAATGATATTACTCAGCATACTTCTTGAAGATAACGCAGCAGTTGTGTCCGCCAAAGCCGAATGTGTTGCTGAGAGCGGCACGTACCTCGCGCTTCTGTGCCTTGTTGAATGTGAAGTTCATATTGTAGTCAATGTTTGGATCCTCATCGCCTTCCTCGTGGTTGATTGTAGGAGGTACGATGTCTTCCTGTACTGACTTTACGCAAGCCATAGCCTCGATAGCACCAGCAGCGCCGAGGAGGTGACCTGTCATAGACTTTGTAGAAGAGATATTGAGCTTGTATGCCCAGTCACCGAAAAGAGCCTTGATAGCCTTTGCCTCAGAGATATCGCCTACAGGTGTTGATGTACCGTGTACGTTGATGTAGTCGATGTCCTCTGGCTGCATACCAGCGTCCTTGAGAGCCTCTTCCATAACGATCTTTGCACCAAGCCCTTCTGGGTGTGATGCTGTGATGTGGTGTGCGTCTGCTGACATACCCTCACCTACCATCTCACAGTAGATCTTTGCGCCGCGAGCCTTAGCATGCTCGAGCTCTTCGAGGATAAGACATGCAGCACCCTCACCCATGACGAAACCGTCACGGCTTGCTGAGAATGGACGGCTTGCCTTCTGTGGCTCGTCGTTGCGTGTAGAGAGAGCGTGCATAGATGTGAAGCCACCAAGACCTGGGTCTGTGATAACAGCCTCAGCACCACCGCTTACGATAACGTTTGCCTTACCGAGACGGATAAGGTTGAATGCGTCAGCGAGAGCGTTTGAAGATGATGCACATGCACTTGTGGTAGAATAGTTAGGTCCGTGGAAACCGTACTTGATAGAGATCTGACCAGGAGCGATGTCACCAATCATCTTAGGGATGAAGAAAGGACCGAACTTAGGAGTGTCCTTGTGCTCTGAGTAATACTCCAGCTCATCCTGCATAGTCTTCAGACCACCGATACCTACACCGTAGATTACACCTACACGGTTCTTATCGATTGTCTCAAGATCCATACCAGAATCCTCGATACCCATGATTGCAGATGCCATAGCCATCTGACAGAACTTATCCATCTTACGAACTTCCTTGCGGTCAATCCACTTTGTTGGGTCAAAATCCTTAACCTCGCAAGCGAAGGTTGTCTTATAGCGGGAAGCATCAAACTGCTTGATGGTGTCGCAACCGCTAACACCTGCGAGCATGTTCTTCCATGTCTCCTCTGCTGTATTGCCAAGTGGGGTAACAGCACCAAGGCCTGTTACTACTACTCTTTTTAATTCCATTTTGTCTTTGTTTGTTGTGGGGCGATGTACATTCCTGCATAAATACGGAAGGCGACATCGCGAAAGATAAAGAAAGAGGGTGATGGTAGGGCGAACGAAATCGACCAACCATCACCCATGTATCATACGTTGAAACGCACTCTCAAGTGTGATTACTTGCTAGCGTTCTCGATGTAAGCGATTGCGTCACCTACAGTCTGGATCTTCTCAGCGTCTGAGTCAGGAATTGTTACACCAAACTCCTTCTCAAGCTCCATGATGAGCTCTACTGTATCGAGAGAGTCTGCACCGAGGTCGTTTGTGAAGCTTGCTTCAGCCTTTACCTCATCCTTTTCAACACCGAGCTTTTCAACGATAATGTCTACTACTTTTGATTCAATTTCAGACATGATTTTAAAAATTTAAATTAATATTTGATTGTTTGTTTTATATCTTATTGCATGTTTCGGTTATCAAACCGGATGCAAAATTACTAAGTTTTCCGCAATCTGCCAAATATTTTTCAAAAAAAACATCGTTTTCTGCACAATTCATCCGTTTTTGTGCATGATAATTCGGGGCTTTTGATTTATTTCAAGCAGTTTAATGCACATTTGACCGCATCATTATCCTCATTCACTATGCGGAAATATTCCGTCATCGTCCACAGGTCACGAGCTATGAGTGCCTTAAGTTGCTGTCTCAGTGATGCGTCTGTCCTTTGACGTTCATCGTCATCCTTCGCCTCTATCCCCTGCTTCTTTCCTTCCTCATAGATATTCTCCAGGAGTTTATCTGGCACTACGAAGTCGCGACTGAAATCCTCAAAGGTGGCGTATGTCTTCAGCAGTTTCTTTCTGTTCTTCTCTGCATATCTGAGGTTTGCATTGATGAGGATGCTCTTGGCAGAGAGTTCCCTGTGCAGTTTCGAGTACTTCATGGTGTCAAGCGGCACAAAGAAGTCTGGCATGATGCCGCCGCCGCCATACACGGTGCGGTGTTTCTTCACGGTCTCGTACTTCAGCGAGTCAGCGAAGTGTATGCTGTCAGCACATGTAAACTCTCCATGATTGTATCTGTTGATGAGGTCCATGTGATAGTCATTCTTCTGTCCCTTGACGTATGGTTTCTGTATGCAACGGCCGGAAGGGGTGTAGTAATGCGCTATCGTGAGGCGTATCATCGAACCGTCAGGCAGATCGATAGGTCTCTGCACTAATCCCTTACCGAATGTGCGGCGACCTACTACGGTTCCGCGGTCCTGGTCCTGGATCGCTCCTGATACGATCTCGGCTGCCGATGCGGAGTATTCGTTGACGAGTACTACGATGCGACCATCCTGCATGATGCCATTGCCACGGGCACGGTACTCCTGACGCGGCACTCTGATTCCCTCGGTATATACTAGGAGATCATTGTAGGGCAGCAGTTCGTTGAGCACCTCCACGGCCGCCTGCAGGTAGCCACCGCCATTATCCTGAAGGTCTATGATGAGGTCTTTCATGCCTTCGGTCTGCATCTTGGTCACGCTCTCCTTGAACTCGTCATGGGTAGTGGCACCGAATGAGGCTATACGGATATAGCCTATGCCAGGCCTGATCATATATGATGCGTCAACGGTATTGAGAGGTATCTTGTCACGTACCACGTCAAAATACAGCATATCCTTGATGCCCTGACGCTTAACACCTATCCTGACCTTCGTACCCTTTGGTCCGCGAAGTCTGCGCATAATGTCTTCCTTTGACATCTTCACACCTGCTATGGCTGTATCATTGACGGTAACAAATCGGTCTCCGGCTATGATGCCTACCTTCTCTGATGGTCCGCCATTGATGGTCTGCACCACGAGGAGGGTATCTTCGAGCATATTAAACTGCACTCCGACGCCTTCGAAATTTCCCTGCAGTGGTTCGTTGAACTGCTTTACCTCCTTGGCTGTGGAGTAACTGGAGTGTGGATCGAGTTTCTCAAGCATACCACGGATGGCGTCTTCTGCCAGTCGGCTCTCGTCCACGCTGTCAACGTAGAGGTTGGCCGTTGCCATGAACGCGATATTGAGTTTTCTGAGCGGCGAACCCTCGCCAATGTTCACTCGTACCTGTGCTGCGGCACCTACTGTGAGCAGGAGCATCAGCGATGTAATGATGATATGGTGTATTTTCTTCATGTTCTAAGTAGGTGTGCTTATTTCGCACTAACGAAAATCCGCACAATAGGCATTCAAGGTGCAAAGGTAGCAACATTTTTTCACAACGCCAAATTATTCTCGTCTTTTTTCAAGGCTCTGTTGCATATTATGACTGATACTGTTCCCTTGTAAAGTGGCGAAGTGTCGCCAGAATTGCAAAAGGGCCCTTTTTGCAAAGTTAAAGTGCCCCTTTAACACTGCAAAAGGGGCACTTTAACACTGTAAAAGGGGCACTTTAACATTTTCGCGAAAATCAGTCAAATTATACAACATAGCCTTTTTCAAATCTTGCAGGGCACAAAAACAAAGAGGGAAGACTCTCAGAATCGCCATCTGCTTTCCGAAAGCCCTCCCTTATGTCGTCTTTGCGACGTAACGCTACTGACTGTCACAGCGCTCGCGTGAAGATGTTTTAATAATTGTTTTGATAGGATATTTTAAAGCATAGAAATAAAAATCACGTTAGTTGGACAGTACCTCACCGCCGGCTACTGCATCCGACTTTGTCAGTGAGTCTGTCTGGGCCACAGCATTCTTGTCTTTCTGGATTTGCTGCAACTGCTCCAGTGAGCGAGCCAGTTCCTCCTGCTGTTCAGCCTCCCTTTCGCTGTAAGGCATCTGTGCAGCCTGTCCCAGTGCAAGCACCACTGCCACACAGGCAGCAGCCTTGTAGAACGGACGGAGACGGCGGTTCATAGATACCGTCTTAGCCTTTACGCGTACTGCATCTGCCTTCTCCTGCTCGCCAAGCATAGCAAGTATCTTCTGATCGAAGTCATTGCCCAGGCATTCGCGCTGCTTATGCCATGTCTGCTCTGCAAACAGTTCGCGATATGGCAACAGACGTACCGGCACATTCTCCTGCGCAAAGAATGCACGGAGTATCTGCTCTTCTTCGAGCGATGTCTCACACTCAAAGTAGCGATCAAGCAGTTGTTCTATGTATTTGTAGTCCATTGTCATATTTGTTTTCGCCGCCCTGTTTTAGGCGTCTCTATAATGAAGACGACTCAGTCTATGATTTTGTTACAGAGAATTTAGTTAAAGGATGTTAATCGCGTTTTGACAAACTGTCTTGCCCTGAAGATATACACCTTCACCTGGTCTTCCGTCACATCCATCACCTGTGCTATATCCTTATAGTTTCTTCCCTCAAAATCACGCAGTTGCATTGCCGTACGCTGTTTCTCGGGAAGTTGTGACATAACGTCGCGGATGCTCTGCAGACGCTCTTCTTTTTCTATGTTTTTTTCTATCGAATTTTCGCTTGCGAAGTCTATTCCTTCTATTGACTCCGTATTATTTGCCTTCAGTTTCTGCCTGTCGAGGGCTATGTTGCGTGTCATTCGCATGATGTATGCCTCCAGGTTTCCCACGGCATCCATCTGGTCGCGCATGCCCCAGACCTTGACTATGACATCCTGCACGACGTCCTCTGCCTCCTGACTGTTGAGCGTGATGCGCAAAGCCAGGCGGTACATTACATTCTTAAGAGGTAGTATGTCGCGCTGAATATCCATTCAAATTAATTTAAGGAACATATAATTGCATGTTTAGCGGTTTGAATGGTCAGACGTTTACGAATGGCAACCCCCCACGGGGAAACAACCAAACAACCAAACAACTAAACAACCAAACAACTAAACAACCAAACTAACAGGTTATAACCGTTCCGTGATTACCATCTATCTTGGTAGCTAGTGTGATGATGACACGCTTCACACCCTGCTCTACCGCTTCGAGTGCATTCTCCACCTTTGGCATCATGCCGCCAGAGATCACGCCTTCCTCTACATACTTATTATAATGTTCGCGCGTGATGACTGGTATCACGCTGTCGTCATCATCAGGATTAGAGAGCACGCCCTTCTTCTCAAACGAGAATATGAGTGTCACGTCAAAATGCTTTGCCAGTGCCTTGGCTACGGTTGAAGCCATCGTATCGGCATTGGTATTGAGAATGTTGCCCTCGCCATCATGAGTGAGCGGAGCCACCACCGGTGTGATACCCGCATTGAGGAGCTGAGCCAGGCGGTCGCCGTCAGCGTAATCTACATCGCCTACATATCCGAAATCTACCATCTGTTCGGTGCCATCCTCCATCTTCATCTTCTTGAGCGGACGTTTGTGCGAGTGTATCACATCCATATCAGCACCAGTGAGTCCGAGGGCCGTCACACCCTTCGCCTGCAACTGCGCCACAAGGTTCTTGTTTACGAGTCCGCCATACACCATCGTTACCACAGAAAGCATCTCTGCGTCGGTGATGCGTCTGCCACCAACCATGTGACTCTCGATGCCTAGCTGTGCAGCTACCTTTGTGGCACGGCGGCCACCACCATGCACCAGCACTTTCTTTCCTTCGATTGACGAAAAATTCTCAAGAAGCGCAGCGAGCTGCTCTGGGTCTTCCACCACAGCGCCGCCTACCTTAACTATCGTTAGTTTTTCCATTGCGTATATTTATTTTGTTGTTCCTTAAAATAGCCAAACAGCCACCATTCCTTGCGCTTTTCCGCAAAGCCCCGACTAAACCGCTGAACCGCCAGCCAACATATCATGTACCTCGTCGAGTATGGCTTCCAGTTCAACCACGGTCTCAGCCCTGAGCATCTTGATACGCGTAGGACGGAAATCGCGGATTCCCTTAAAGACCGGCGTGGCTGCGAGGTGTCTGCGCGTATGGAGTATCGCCTTGTATTCGTCGCCGATATTCTCCATGTTGATATGCAGCAGTTCCTTGAGTATGCCTATCTTCTCTGCCAATGTCAGCTTCTCATCTGCCCCCGGCATGAAGAGCCATGGTCTGCCGAATGTGGCGCGGCCTATCATCACGGCATCCACCCCATAGGTATCAAATGCCCGCTCGGCTTCCTCCACGGACTTAATGTCACCGTTGCCTATGACAGGTATCTTCATCCTCGGATCATCCTTCACCGCCTTTATCAGCGACCAGTCAGCCTCTCCGCTGTACATCTGCGCCCTGGTGCGCCCGTGAATGGTCAGCGCCTGGGCACCGCAGTCCTGCAGATGTAGCGCCAACGACTTGCCATCCCAGCCATCTACCGGAGTAGAGAGTGTGGAGAGGTCCTCACCGAAGACATAGTTGTCGGAGTTCCATCCCAGGCGAGTCTTCACCGTCACAGGCGTGGTGACCGCCTTGGCCACTGCCTCTGTCATCTCCAGCATCAGCGGGATGTTCTGCAGCATACCTGCGCCGGCACCCTTACCCGCCACTTTCTTCACTGGGCAACCGAAATTCAGGTCTATGATATCCGGATGCACCTCTGCCTCTACGATGCGCGCAGCCTCGGCCACATCGGCCACTGAACGGCCGTATATCTGTATGCCCACTGGGCGTTCATCGTCACTGGTCACGAGTTTGCGAACAGTCGCCTTGACTGATCTCACGAGAGCTTCTGCCGCCACGAACTCCGAATACACCATGGATGCACCATAGCGTTTGCAGAGTTTACGGAAACCTACGTCTGTCACATCTTCCATAGGGGCGAGGAAGAGGGGTCTATTTCCTAAGTCTATATTTGATATTCTCATTTCGTACGCAAAGTTACAATGTTTTTTTCAAATAATAGCACTTTGCACTTTTAAAAAAGACAAAAAAGAGAAAAATCAAACAAAAAAAGAAGGATGCAGGCTTTTACAAGCCATGCCGGTTACGGAATCTTCGACATCTAACAAACTTTATCACTGAATCTTTTATCCAGGTTTCCCCTTGTCACAAAACCTGAAATACCATAACAATATCAAAGTTTTATTTGTCCGAATCGAAAATTATTTGTACCTTTGCACGCAACCATAAAACCAAGAAGTGATCAATGGCATTGACAACGACATATTTCGGGTCCGTAGATTGGTACAAGAAACTATGCAACACCTCCGGCCCCATAGAGATTGAGGCACACGAAAACTACAAGAAGCAGACCCCGCGAAACCACTGCTGCATAGCTACTGCCAATGGCGTGCAGAAACTTACCGTGCCCGTCACACTGCCCACGACCCCCTCTACGAGTGATGGTAACATAAGGGATATACGCATCAGCGACCACGGCAACTGGAGACACCTGCACTGGGAGGCATTGGCTTCCGCATACGGCATGTCGCCGTTCTACGAATATTATGCAGATGACATCAGACCTTTCTTTGAAAAGCGCTGGGAGTTCCTTTTTGATTACAACATGGACATCATGCGCAAGATGCTTGACCTTCTCGGCGTGGAGCGCGATATCATCCCAACGGAAAGGTACGTCGGTTGCAACGATGTCCAACCGGAGCACAGCACCATAGGTCCATACTACCAGACCTTCGAGCGCCGCCATGGCTTCCTGAAAGGCATGTCCATCCTTGACCTTTTATTCAACGAAGGCCCGGAGGCTGCACTATACCTAACTCACAAGTAACCACCTCCAAACCCATCCACCATCACCTACGGTTCTTCGCGCCAACCAAGGATCCGGCCACCGTTCCCTACGGTTCTTCGCGACAGCCAAGGATCCGGCCACCGTTCCTTGCGGTTCTCCGCAAGCCCCCCCTAACGAAACCACAAAACGACTAAATATGAAAAAGAATCTTATGAAACTACTGATGCTCATCCTTGTGGGCATCACTACCGTAGAGGCACAGGCCAATGAAAAGGTAATCGCATTCCCTGGTGCTGACGGCTACGGAAAGTACACCACCGGCGGACGCGGCGGTGAGGTATGCTATGTTACACGTCTGGACGACTGCTCAGACAATAACCTCGTAGAGGGCACACTGCGCTGGGCCATCCGACACGACAACGGCGGCAAGCCTCGTACCATTCTCTTCAAGGTGGCTGGCACCATCGTGACCACCTCCGACCTTAAGTTCGCCTATCCCGATGTAAGCATCCTGGGACAGACTGCTCCTGGCGGCGGCATCTGCATCGCCGGATACAAGTTCTACGTATGCAAGAACAATGTGATACTGCGATACCTGCGTTTCCGTTCGGGTGATCTCGCAGGCTACCACAAGGGTAAAAGCTGCCCTTCCATCGACATGGAGAACGTGAAGAATGTCATCATTGACCACTGTTCCATCACATGGTCCATGGAGGAATGCCTCACCGCATACGACAACGACTCCACCACAGTACAATGGTGCATCATCGGCGAGGCTCTCTACAACAGCATGAATGCCAAGGGCGCACGCTCTTATGCTACACAGTGGGGCGGCCAGTGGAGCACCATGCATCACTGCCTGCTGACAAACTGCAACAACCGTGTTCCTCGATTCAACGGCGTCCGCGACAATGGCACATGGTACGAATCAACACAGAAATACACGCATGACAAGTTCGTGGACTCAGAGTTTGCCAATAATGTCATCTTCAACTGGGGCAAATCAAACTCTGCATATGGCGGCGAGGACGACCTCACCAAGAACAACGACGGAGAGGACGGCGCACACAATGCATACGACCACATCTACCTCATCAACAACTATTGGCGCCCTGGTCCATGCACACAGAAGAACGTTGGTTCTACACGCTACTTCGTACAGGGTTCAAAGAGCAATGCTGACGGCTACGGACAGTGGTATCTTGACGGCAACAAGTTTGAGGTCGGCAGTAAGTTCAAGGGTACTGGTTCACAGTGGAACGACGCTAATCTGAAGAGCGTCAACGAAGACAACCTCTTCGGCTTCACCTCTGCCAACAGCGCACGAGCATTCAATCTGGACGGCGTTACTGCCAACCAGGCTACATACGACAAGTACGTATTGCAGTCACTGCCTACAAACGGGCTCTCTGGACTGGAATATGAGAGCGCTGACGAGGCATACGCCAAGGTCACCAAGATGGCTGGCGCTTCATTGCCACGCTATGACGAGGTGGACACACGACTCCTCGCAGAGGCTGCCGGCACCGTCGATCCTAAGTTCTTCGGTCCTTCCACCGCCGGTGGCACCACTCCTGCCCGTGGCATCGGCATCATAGACACTCCTAACAACATCAAGTTCGAGGGACCTACAGTGCGCCTCACCATCGAAGGCGTTGACACATGCAATGTCTATCCTGACCTGGCATACCAGGCAGAGGCTCCTGCCGTTGACACCGATGGCGACGGCATGCCTGACGCATACGAGAATGCCAACGGTCTTGATGCCAACAATCCTGCCGACGGCGCGGTGATCAACGAGAATGGTTACTCTAACCTCGAACTCTTCCTCAACGCTGTAGTTGCAGGAACCGTTGACAGCAAGGGCAACGCAACTGCCGTCAAAGGTGTGTCTGCAAGCACTGACGGAAAAGATGGCAAAGACATCATTTACAACACCGCTGGACAGCGTGTCGGCGCTGATTACAAAGGAATTGCCATACATAATGGGGTAAAGAGTTTAATGTTTGTTAAATAATTTGCTCATTCCGCCAAATATACTTACCTTTGTAGGACTATAAAAATTAATGTACGCGAGCGCAGCAATGTGCTGCGTTCAATGATGAACAGTAAAACAATAAAAAACTAAATGAACGTAATTACAAAGACCGTTTCATTGCCTGATGGACGTACCATCACAATCGAAACAGGAAAGCTGGCTAAGCAGGCTGACGGTTCATGTACCCTCCGCATGGGTAACACCGTATTGCTCGCCACCGTATGTGCTGCAAAGGATGCAGTACCAGGAACTGACTTCATGCCTCTTCAGGTAGAGTACCGCGAACAGTATGCTGCTGCCGGACGATTCCCTGGCGGATTTACAAAGCGCGAAGGAAAGGCTAACGATGACGAAATCCTTACATGCCGTCTCGTGGACCGCGCACTCCGTCCTCTCTTCCCTAGTGACTATCATGCCGAAGTCTATGTTAATGTGATCCTCTTCAGTGCAGATGGCGTTGATCAGCCTGACGCTCTCGCAGGATTCGCTGCATCATGCGCACTGGCATGTTCTGATATCCCTTTCGAATGCCCTATCTCTGAGGTTCGCGTAGCTCGCATCAACGGCGAATACGTTATCAACCCTACCAAGGAGCAGATGGCTGACGCTGACATGGACCTCATGGTAGGTGCTACAGCAGAGAACATCATGATGGTTGAGGGTGAGATGGACGAGGTACAGGAAATCGACCTCCTCAACGCACTCAAGGCTGCTCATGCTGCTATCAAGCCAATGTGTGAGATGCAGGTAGAGCTCATGAAGGAACTCGGCACCGACGTTAAGCGCGAGTACTGCCACGAGGTTAACGACGACGACCTCAAGGAGCAGGTTAAGAACGAGTGCTACCAGCCAGCCTACGACGTAGTAAAGCAGGCTCTCGAGAAGCACGCCCGTGCCGAAGCATTCGAGGCTATCAAGGAAGGTTTCAAGGAACGCTACGCAGCTGCACACACCGACCTCTCCGAGGAAGAACTCGAAGAGAAGTATGCTCTCGTGGACAAGTACTACCACGACGTAGAGAAGGACGCTATGCGCCGCTGCATCCTCGACGAGGGTGTACGTCTCGATGGTCGTAAGACTACCGACATCCGTCCTATCTGGTGCGAGATCTCTCCACTGCCAATGCCTCACGGATCGTCTATCTTCACACGTGGTGAGACACAGTCGCTCTCTACATGTACCCTCGGTACCAAGCTCGACGAGAAGCTCGTTGACGACGTACTGGAGCGCTCATACCAGCGCTTCCTCCTCCACTATAACTTCCCACCATTCTGTACAGGTGAGGCTAAGGCACAGCGCGGCGTAGGCCGTCGTGAGATTGGCCACGGTCACCTCGCATGGCGCGGTCTCAAGGGTCAGATCCCTTCTGACTTCCCTTACACCGTACGTCTCGTGTCACAGATCCTCGAGTCTAACGGCTCATCATCTATGGCTACCGTTTGTGCAGGCACACTCGCACTCATGGACGCAGGCGTTCCTATGAAGAAGCCTGTATCAGGTATCGCAATGGGCCTCATCAAGAACCCAGGCGAGGAGAAGTATGCAGTGCTCTCTGATATCCTCGGCGATGAGGATCACCTTGGCGATATGGACTTCAAGACCACTGGTACCAAGGACGGTCTGACCGCTACACAGATGGATATCAAGTGTGACGGACTTTCATACGAAATCCTTGAGAAGGCTCTCATGCAGGCAAAGGCAGGTCGTGAGCACATCCTCGGATGCATCACCGATACTATCGCTGAGCCACGTGCAGAACTCAAGCCACACGTACCACGCATCGTACAGATCGAGATCCCTAAGGAGTTCATCGGTGCTGTCATCGGCCCTGGCGGTAAGATCATCCAGCAGATGCAGGAGGACACTGGCGCTACTATCACCATCGACGAGGTTGACGGTGTAGGCAAGGTACAGGTATCTGGTCCTAACAAGGAGTCTATCGATGCTGCCCTCGCCAAGATCAAGGGTATCGTTGCTGTACCTGAAATCGGTGAGATATACGAAGGCACCGTTCGCTCTATCATGCCTTACGGCTGCTTCGTAGAGATTCTCCCAGGCAAGGACGGTCTGCTCCATATCTCTGAGATCGACTGGAAGCGCCTTGAGACAGTTGAAGAGGCTGGCATTAAGGAAGGCGACAAGCTTCAGGTTAAGCTCCTCGAGATCGACCCTAAGACTGGAAAGTACAAACTCTCTCGCAAGGTGCTCCTTGAGAAGCCTGAGGGCTACGTAGAGCGCGAGCGTCGTCCACGCCCAGAGCGTCGTCCACGTCCTGACCGCAAGGATCGTCCACGTCGTTTCGAGAACAACAATGAGGGTGAAGCTCCTGTACAGGAGTAAAATCCTTATCAAAGCATAATGACAACAGAAATCCCTGTATCGCACCGTCGATACAGGGATTTCTTTATGCTTCAGGGCTGCATTTTAAAGAAAAACACAGTTTTTTCAAAAAAAGTCGCCAAAACATTTGGTGGTTTCAAAAAAAGTTAGTACCTTTGCATCGCAATTAAGAAAACCACTCATTCTTAATAGCATTTCCCTAAAAGGAGAGATGGCAGAGTGGTCGAATGCACCGGTCTTGAAAACCGGCGTACTGAGAGGTACCGGGGGTTCGAATCCCTCTCTCTCCGCTAAAGTCGCTGATTAACAGTCAGCGACTTTTCTTTTTTTACAATGGTTATTCTACTTTTTTATCCTTATAATTCATTAATCAGGCTAAAAGGATAACCTACAAAGAATAATCTACACTTCAGAAAAGAATCCTAATTCCTGACTCCTAATTATTTCCACCATCCATCTTCTACACCACTTATTATACGCACCAATTCATTCATCACAAGACACATCTCACGACTAAGCGCCGTAAGACGGTTACCATTGCCGTCCCTCTGTTCCGGCAGATACAGATACGTCCAGCACGACATCTGTACATGACGATTCTCCGCCGTCGAATAAAAGGCCTTGCCTCCAGGCTTATAGCGATCACTGAAACCGTTATCCATCAGTTCGACGAATGGCAACTGCTCCAGCATCAGCTGCTTCATGATATCACGTTCCTTCGGACTCACGAATGCGCTCACCACTACAGCCCCTTCGCGTGCCGCCTGCATCACAGCCGCCTTCTGCTTTTCAAAAAGATTCACATCTGCACGATGGCAGATGAGCGACACTTTACGCTCAGCTGACAACAACTCTCGATTGCCTACATAGTCTATAGCGAGCACCCCTTCACTATCAGGATGCCGTTTGAGACGTTTATATATGTTATCCTGCAATGCCCTGCATTTGTCCGGATTACGTCCCACCCACGGGTCTGTCGCAACGGCGGCAAGGGCACGCGTCAGCGTCCAGTTATTAGATCGCTGATTGCGCACCACACGGAAACGGTCAGGCATAGAACGGGCTATCAATCTTTTGCGGGGATTATTACGGATATACTGCCGTTTTATCTCTATCTCCTCTTCTGTCACCGCCTCCACATCGTTATAGCCACGCACCATAAGGGCAGGTCCACGATAGGAGCGAGTGTGGTCACGGTCGTTGTACTCAGGCGTTCGAACGCCCCTTTCATAGGTCATCTCTCGCCATGGTATCCCTAGAGTGTCCCAGTATCCATGTGTGCATCCTATCATAAACCCTTTGATTATATCACCTAGATGTCTCTTATTCTCTGCTTTCAGATGCAACAATCCATGAACATGTTCTGGCATCACCTGAAACTCCACGTTTTCAACACCTGGATACACCGATGGATTGCGTTGCCAGCTCTCCTCCACCTTCCTCCCCAGTTCCGTCAGCACACACTGTGGGGCATTAGCACTGCCATCTGGGGCGTCAGGATCACCTATGACATATCCAAGCACAGGTGCCTCTCCCCTAACATTCAGGGTTACATGAAACCAACCCTCTGTATAGTCATTGAGAGGGTTACGCTTCAACGCATCAGGCGTCTCGGCCTCTTTCTGCCGTATCTTCGCTATCTGTTCCGGAGTCAAAGGCATATCAATCCATCTACAATCTGTAAAACAATATCAGCAAACATCAACCTATTCACACACCCAGTAATCAAACTGCAGGGTTTTACCACGAAGTACAAAGACGATATCCTGCGCGCCCTTAGCATTAATTGCGCCCACAGTTGCTTTCCACTTAGGGGAATTGACAGCACACTTTCCCAGCAGTCGGCCGGTATGGCTACCCTGACGCACCTCCACAGTGCCCTTGCCCTTCAGCATCATCTTCATACGTCGCGCGCCCTTGCCAAAGTCAACACCACTGACTTTGAGCACAGCAATATCCTTGTTGATGACAGTGGTCTGCTGACTACCTACCATCGCCACCATATTACCAGGCACATCCGTTGACACGAAATGCGCATTGTTTGTGGCACAGACCGTCTCGGCCTCCACGCGCCGGTAAGGATCAAGAGACTTTATCTGAGGCACACCCCTGCGGGTCATTGTCACCTTCTTTATATCCAGAGGATGCTCCACCACCTCTATCTCGTCCACGGTCATCGAACGAAAACCGCCTCTCGTGCCATGGTGGCGCTGAATATCCTGTGTATGATTAAAGAGATACCACTTACCCATGTACTTATGCAGATGAGTGTGATTATTGCCATAGTCCATACCATAAAGGCCGGGATTGTCGCAGTAGTCATGCTCATAGCGCCATGAGTCCGTCACCAATGGGGTCTTGGAGGTCATATATGTCATGCAGCATATCGATGGCACCTCACCACGGAAATTCCATGGCTGGTGCTTACTCCAGTCCATGTTGTAGGTATAGACAAAGGTGCTGTCAATATAGTTCAGTTCGTTGGCCTCAAAGAGGAATGCTGTAGGCAATGTCATGATGTCAGATGCCAGCGACGTCATATCCTGCCCCAGACGTGCTATACGCGAATGTCCCACTGCGCCGAAGGCGAGATAGGCCAGTGTATCATTGACCACTACGACGCCTGGGTCGAATGGCACTTTGCAGTCACCCAGCCCTGGTGTCTGCGAGTCAACGACGCTCTTTGTCAGCGGACTGGTCCATGGTCCCACGGGCGAGGTGGCTGTCAGCACACCTACGCCGAAACCGCTATTAGAGAAATACAGATAGAAATGTGTCTTGCCATCAGCCTCCACTCGCTTATCCACCGAAGGAGCCCATGAGGCGATGATCCACGGTGCCAGTTCGCCGGTAGGTATGATGCCATGGTATGTCCAGTTCACCATATCGTCAGTTGACATCATCGCCAGCGACCTTATCTTCTCGTAGGAATTCTTGCCGTTGACACCAACGCTGTCAAACTGCTGATGGTCATTGGTGCCATAGACATACAGACGTCCCTCATGCTCCACCGCCGTAGGGTCGGCAGTGAAGAGAAAATCGAGGATAGGGTTATGGTTACCCGTAGCAAGTTTCGTACTGTCAGCCAATGTCTGGGCATCAGCTGTACCGAAAGCAGCCATAGCCACAAGCAGGACTAAGGCTCTGAAGTTGTTCAAAAGATTTTGTGTCATAAGCAGGCTAGCATGATTTATGCCACAAAGATAAGAAATCTTTTCCTATTACGTGCATAACCCACGGCTTTTAACACTGAGTTTAACATATTCACGATATGCCTTATGACGCAGACATTTTCTTGCCTTCCCATTTCCTCCTTCTCTCCTGCAAGAACTCCTGCGACACCTCTTCAAGGATTAGCGACCCTTTATCGAAACGGTATGACCATCCTGCGAAATAACGCCCATGATTCCAAAAAGGTTTCTTTTTATGCTTAAACAGCACATCCGGATTATAGCCATACCGTTCACACAACGCTACGACCTGAGCCCATTGCTTGTTATTCCCTCTCATAGGCACCCTGATACCCTCGTAAAGACAAAGGTGATGATGACCATCGATAGTAGAAGATCCACAAATCTTGTAGAGTTCTTCCATAAACGCCTCTTCCTTCGTATGTGCTTGCACCTGTATGCATTTGCTACCAGCAGAAATCATTTTACAAACCACAACAACACCTATAAGGCATATTACAAAAAAGAAAAACGTACTCATGACTGTTGCTTTTTATTTATTGTTATTCATCGGTAATGACAGATCTTTTGCATCCGTACAATTATATATACCGATTCCATACAAAAAGTAACAAGAACTCCTTAAATTTATTTGTGCTGTTGTACAAATGGAAGAAGCTCATATAGACAAATGAAATATTGAAAGGAAACAAATACGCACCCGCTCAGTCCAAAGGGATACTTGTCAGAACAAGAATCCCTTTGGACTGAGCGAGTGCATATTTATTACAGAAAAAAGTCTCAAGCACCTCTTGAAACACATCGTTAGGAGAAACCCGATCAAAAAGTTTCATCGAACTCCTCAGCTTTACCACATCTATCCCACTTCCCATGACAAACCGAATATCCTTTCCGCTGTTTCTCAGAAGAGCCCTGCAGATTTCCCTCAGCCTCACTCCAAGCACAGGATGCTCCATATAAGCCTTAGCCTCATCCACCCCCTCCAGTCCATAGTACTGCGAGTTATAGCTACGTCCCATTCCTTTTTGCTGAGGAAAGATATACCATATCCAGTGGCTCTCCTTCCTGCCAGCCTGCATTTCCCTCAGCGCAATAGGATAATCACGTTCCTGCGCAAGGACAAATCGCTCCAAATCATATTCACTCATGCCGTTCTCTATTTCCTAATATATTTCAATAAGTCCCTATAGTTCCCTTTGAATTGGTTTATATCCACATCACCATCACATCCACTAATCTTTCCGTGATGGTCTCTCTGCCAGACAGTCCAATGCAACGGAGCCTGATTGCCAGGTTTTGCCAACCAATAATCATATCCAGCCAACCTGCTATCCGTAAGTAACATGTTCTGTATCTGCGACGTCGTATATATTATAGGCTTCACATTTAACCTTTTCTCCGTTTCGGTCAACCATTTATACACATAGTCCAACAATAAAGGTTTGCCACATTCTTTGATTTCATCCAAACATTCCACATCCAACGCAGGCGGCATGTCCCCTTCCACCCACGACACGGTCTCAAGAAAGTTCTTCACCTGACTATCTATGTTACTCTTCAGATGCAGAAAGTTATAAGCACCTTTAATTATTCCATGATTTTCAGCCTCAACAGCGCGAACAGAATACATCTTATCACGTACCGTAGCACCTTCCGTAGCTTTTATATAAACAAAAGTCACAGGGAGATAACAATGATCCGATTTTATACATAGTTCATTTTTGTCCATCTATGGTAACACTATTTGCTTTTCGTCCTAATAATCTTTTGTCTGTATTACATTGTTCTTGACTGTAGCAATAAAAGGTATTACTTTTGCAGATCCAGTAATGAACTTCTTATTATTTGGACAATATAGAGCAACAATAAGGTTTAGCTTATTATACCATTCCGGACCAAGAACGAACGAGTCGTAAGGTATCTCCATTCTAAACTTACAGCTCTTTGTAAAAACATAGTTCGTGGTTTCTACAATACCAGTAAAATGACCTGAACCTGCTCTGAATGATGGATATTTCTCACTTGCCTGAAGATAATTATCCTTATCGTTTTTAATAAAAACTGTAGCATAGAATGTCAAGCCTTCGCAATCCGTAACATCAAAACTACCAGACACTATCATTCCCTCTGAACCATTTTTCAGTTTATTGTTATGTAAAACCGATATATTATTTACCGAAGCCGTTATATTATTTACCGAAGTCGTTAAATTATTCCTTTGGCCCTCCTGTACAAGATATATTTTAACAGACTTGTTATCGCAAGAAATCATGAACCAATCCTTACGCTCCTCATTGGAATTGTTCTCGCTAATATACATGGTTAACGAATTATCTGTTCTACTTGACACACTACACCAGCGCGGTATATAAGAAACGTCCCACACTTCACCATCGGTATCAATGTCCAACTCTAGATAAGAGAGATTACTACCGACATTTTTTGTAAGTTCAGGAGAATCCGACCCATTTACTTTCAAATAGGATGCAAGCTCTAGCTGAACAGTATCATTCGTTTTTTTGTTGTAAACCTTTTTCTTCGTTGGTTGCTGTTTTACTTTTGTCTGTACCTGTTTTTTCGTGACATTTTTCTTATGTTGATCGATCGCCAGTTTATTTCTGTCTATTGTCACTTGTTTCTGAGAAAAGCAGGAAGAGCATACTGACAAAAGCAAGATTAATATAAACCGAAATTTATTTAATGTATTCCAGTGAGCCTTTATTATATCTATAGGTTTGCTTGTGATCATATAACACTCCGTTAAAAGGTTCATTATTCTTAAAATTTCCTTCATAGTGGCAATTGTCAGACTTGTTAAAGTCTATGCCAATAGTACGTATATCGCCCTCCAAAGCGCCGTAATAGTAGTTTCCGTTTTGATACAATAGCAGTGCAGCTGTATCATCGCGTTCACCATTGACAAAATTGCCAACATAGTAACGTCTTCCATCCTTGTCGTCACTTGGATATATCGCAACGCCTACACCATTTGGCCTATTATTTTTCAATGGTCCATAATAAACGAACTCTCCTGTTTCATAATGAGTAACCTCACTAGGGAAAAGCACCTTGTTCCATAAAATAACGCCAAAGATAGCAACTACTACACCAAGTGCTGCAACCCATTGCATATTACGCTGTTTTATTTTCTCGGCGGCTAAATTCTTAGACAGTGTATCGCAGCGTTTCTGAAGTTCTGTTTTTTCCTTGTTAAGTTTGACTATAACACCTTTATATCCATTCGTTTGAGCAGTCTCATACCCTTTATCTTTGTAAATGTATGTATATCCATATTTAGAAGATGCGTCAAGAATTTCCTGTGTATCATCATCTACAACAAAATCCTTTACAGAGTCTTTGGAAACACTAAATGTCACAGGAGGGAGTTTGAGTGTCGGTATCTTATCTAACTGAGAGCGTAACGCCTGGTGTATATACTCTACAATTTCTCGTTCTAAAAACAACTGACTGACATTTGATGTTATGTTACCTTGAGTATCAAACATAATAAGGTCACCGCGTGAAATCATGCCTGCAAACATCTGTTCAAAGAGGCTTAATAAAGACATGATATTGGCAAACATTAATCCGTTCAAGACAACACAGATACCAATATGTTTATCATCATCCAACTTGCGTATATATGCATAGTATATTATGTCACCATCCCTATGGACACAAAGTTGTGTGGCAGATTTTGATTTGTGATAAAATTCTTTAAATATGTCTGTGGTATAGTCGCTTGGATACTGTGAATATCCAGAAGAAAACTCTCCAAAAGTATAAATGCTACAGTTCATGTTTTCTCTATTTCTTTATTTGATTATATTTAATATCTGTCAAACGTAGATACTACAGATGTCTGAGACTACAATAAAAGCAACGATAAGAATCGTTACTTTTATTGTATATAAATCTATTTCAATTTAAAATTGATTACCTTATTTTCATTATCAACAGAATATGCTGCAAAGCGATTGATGATCTCTCCTCCTAGAAGTAAAGGAGCATTTGTATTAGGAGACACTGTAGCCTCAACATTTGGACAAACAACTTGCCCCCCGACAATTACTTCTCTAAGATTAATTACCATATTTTCCACAATGCTTCCATCTGCTATTTGCGCTTGCGTCGTTCCCTTGAAATCCCCATTTGTAATCAACCCTTTTTCATATAGATATCTTGCTTCTGCAATAGATATCAAAGCGCCAGAACATCCTGTATCAAAGATCATCTGAAGTCCAATACCATTAATAGATACATCAAGGAGTTTGATACCTCCTCGTTCTGTAAAAGGTATCGAAATAATGTCTCCCTCAGATTGGCTGTAATCTGCAGATGTAAGTTGACTATCTACTGAATCATCGTCTAATTCTGTATCATCAACTATACTGTCAAACACAATTTGCTTTTTCTCTTTACAAGAAGAAAGCATTGTTGTAATCAGTGCTAGATACAATAACAGATGTAAATATCTCATTTCTTATCTGGATTAGGTGTTTATTTTTTCAAACCATTATCGCTATTTGCTTGCGATTTATCTTTGACATCCGGTTCTTTTACTTTTTGCAACAAGTCTACAGGTTGCTTTCTTTGCGCATCTTTACTTCCTATTTTGTTCTCTTTTCCCTTCTCTACTTTACTATTTGAAGATTCTGTTTTCAGGTCAGACTTGCCATTCAGATTCGTGTCTAATTTCATCTGTATAGTTGCAACGCTATCTTTTAATCCCACTAAATCATCGCTTATCTGATCTATCTTCTTTGAATTGTCTGATGGCATTCGCAAGAAAAGAGCAACAAGTACTACAAGACCGATAAGCAGATTGACAAAAGGGAGTACCTTTGTAGTTATCGACTTTATAACTGAAGGTTTCTGGAGAGTCGGTCCATACGTACCAGTTCCCTGAACAGAGTTCTCCAATTTAGTTATCTTTTTATTCTGCTCTTCAACGGTCCTCTTTAATTCATTATTTTCCTTCAGTAGTTGCTTTTGCTGTTGTTCATAGGCACGGAGTTTCTTATCAACATCTGCATATTGTGCCTTTATCTTCTCTGTCTCACGATTTGCCTGATCACGTACCTGCTGTAAAGCAGCACTATTCTTTCGTTCCTGTTCCTGTATATTTTGTGATGCTTGTTGCTGAATACGAGAAACCTCCTGTTGTGATTGCTGTTTAATAGAGTTTACCTCCTGTTGCGATTGCAATTTAATAGAGTTTACCTCTGCATCTTTTTTCTTGATATAGGAAGCCAACTGTACAGAAGGATATGCGGATGACACAGCAATACCTCCATTCTGATTTATAATTGCGAAAGCACTCTCTGATGTGTATTCTGCAATATTCACCTTTGGTGTACCCTTTCCGCTAAGCATTGATGAAGTGATGTTCACGAAGTCACCACCATCAACACTTTGACCCAGTACATTCATTACCTTATCGACAACTGTTTTGCACTGACTTTCTTTATCTTTGAAGTCACCTACGACATATTGAAGTCTCTCACCTTCTTTCTTTAGGAATTTGTTGAGTATTGTACTTCCATATATCATATCAAGAATATGGAATATGGTTTCAACCTTCGTACAAACCATATCCATTTTTATGGTCAGACCAAAATAAGAACCAGCCCTGCCGTTTTCTGCTGATACATTCTTGTATTTTAACAAAGAGTAATAGCAAT
The DNA here is from genome assembly GCA_045617365.1 of Prevotella sp. GTDB lineage: Bacteria > Bacteroidota > Bacteroidia > Bacteroidales > Bacteroidaceae > Prevotella. The sequence goes on from JAZLIN010000115.1 coordinate 91,270, forward strand.
AGTTCTGACCACCACTTTTGCGCACCTCGGCAAGGAACTTTGTCTGTTCCTCGCCTCCTGCGCCATAAAACTGATTGATAATCTGGTCTTCTCCGCCAGTGCTCCAAATGCGTTGACCATTAGGAACACCATGTATATAAATGTCTAGCTTCATAATCAAAGAATATTAACCTTTTATCTGTTCGAGAATTTCGTTCCATAAGTTTCTTGGATATTCCATTGGTCCCTCCGAGAAACTCAGTTTGCCATCTGCCGCTTGTGTATAGTCACCTGTCTGAAAAGGTACAAATCCGCAATCATATTCTCTCCACCATTTTGAGATAGGATTGTTATTTTTGAATGGGACAAACATGTTTGGATAATCTTGTTTTACACGCTCAATGGCTTCACCCGTTCTTACATTACCTGGAGAAACAACAAATGGGGTAAGGTCTATCTTGTTGTAAACAAACACAACCTTGTCTGTTGCACGGATCTGGCTTTTCAGTTTCTGAATACGACTTACATAGTTCTTCCTGTCCTGAGGATCTTCCCAGTTTGGTTCAACCATCACTGCCCAGACTTTACGATTCCTTGCAGACTTAATAGTCTGGAAATAGTAAGGATAAGGGGCATTGGGTGCATCCTTTGTGAAATAATACTCGCCTGGTGCTTCTAGAATCTGGCATAAACAGCGTGCGTTCTTATACACTTTAACAAGCATAAAACTTATGAGACTCGTGGAAGTTGCAGCATCATCACTGTTCATCAATTGATCAAAATCTTCACACATTTTCTTATAGTGCTTATCTGCTGTTGGACGGAAGCCTCTTTCTGGTTCAACAGTATAACCTTCTCTCTGAAGATATCTTGTCAACCGAGCAAGGGTCATTGTTTTACCACATGAAGGTGGACCATAGAGGATTACAACAGGGGCCTTGTCATCGGTAATATTCACCTTTATCTTATTTGGGTCATTTTGCTCTTCTACAGAAAGACCTTTGCTTTCCGATTGTAGTTCATCGGATTGAACAGGATTCATTGAATCTTGATCAGAACTCAAGACGTCAGCTACGGGCGATTCTGTTGTGTCAGAATCACTGTTAGGTATCACTTGATTACTCGTATTAAATTCTAATGCCATAATGATATTATTTTAGTTGTTGTATAAAAATCTATTAATAGTCACTCTTTTTAAAAGCTATATCAAAGAATATGAATGCTGCTACATCAACAAGGATGGAGATTAGGATCCAGAAACCAAATCCATGACCAGCAAAATCACCTCCAAGGAATGCTTCCCAAGCATCAAATACACTGATAAGTTTCTTTACCTTTGTAATTGGACTGGCTGCTGTGTAATCATTCTTGTCGGTTTCATTCTTGAAGTTTACAAATTGTTCATTCTTTTTAACTACGTTATAACCCGTATTAAGTTGACCGTTTACCACTTTAATGTGATCAGCATCATTCAAATCAATTTCTTTTCTGTCGATTTTATTCTTCATCGACACCAGATTCTTTATACTAAGATTTGCCTCCTTGACATTTTCTTTACTTGGTGTTGGTATGCTTTGAACTATATTGCGCGCCTTTGATTCTGCAAGCATGTACATCTTCTGACGGTATGCATCACAAAGATTTTGACGTTCTTTGGGTGTGTTAGCTCTTACGTTGAGTGGTTCAATCTTATCAACACCAAGAAGCTTAGCAAATTTGCGAAATATTTCTTCAGCTTTTGTTCCGAAACCAGGATTAGCTGCGTTCTTAATTTCAGCCTCAAGTTCTCCAAGAAGAATTTCCAAATCATTCTGCAGTTGTTTTACTTCGTTCTGTGCCTGTTCATTATATTTGGTATTTTCTTTGATTTGCGTCAGATAGTCTGTAGTAAGCTGGATGTCATTATTGGTAATATCGCCTATCTCTATACGATAAAAGAAAGTATGAGTATTTGTAGGCATACTACAGAATAGCCAAAATACCAATAGAAGCAGGGTGCCGCCTATCAATTTCATACCACGCTTCTCCATGTATATATTCTTGTTCAGGCTATCAACCATTAACTTTGTGCCATAAGACGCAATGAAGAAGAAACCAACAGTGACTATCCAACACATTGCCAGTGGCCATGAGTCAAGAAGGAGATGAAGTGATTCTGCTGTTGCCCAACAGCTTACTCCTGCAAATGCCAAAAATGCTACAATGCAGAAAATCTTAAGATACTTGTTTTCGTTCATATAAATATTTTGTTTTAGTTTTATTTGACAATAAAGTTACATACTAATTATGTAAATTCCAACAAAAATCATATATACTTTATGAATCATGGAGATTACTTTACCACTCTTGAATTTTATCACATTGAGGTTAGTCTTTTTGTTTTACGCTGCTATCCCTGGAGCAGACAGGTTTATAGTTCTGGCACAAAAAAGCGTAGGGAAATGTCCTTACCCATCTTATACCTGGCTCTGGAAAAACCATAAACGAAAATACGTAAAGTGACTATCCACCCACGCTGTATATGGTCGCTCGTTTGAAAGAATATATATTCAAACAGCTAATGCACATACAGTGGGCGAACCTGCAACTCTATCCCTCGTTTACTTAAAATTTTCCAGATTTTCGGTATAAGGACTTAGTGCGGACCGCAATTTTGGATACCGGATTTCTCCCCGATATCATTTGCAAAAGTAGTAAAAATTATTGAACAGTCCAAATTTTTAATGGATTTTCTTTGCATTTCCCATATTTTATATTTTACGAATTGT
>JAZLIN010000116.1:0-4584 GCA_045617365.1 Prevotella sp.
TTCGACTTCGCACTGCGCAATGACAAGCATGTCGTGCTCTCTGACTATGCTCACCATCCAAAGGAGATATACCAGAGTGCCAAGAGTATGCGTGAGGTATATAGCGACCGTCACATCACCGCTATCTTCCAGCCACATCTCTACACTCGTACGCGTGACTTCTATGGAGACTTTGCCGATGCTCTGTCACAGCTCGATGAGGTGATACTCTGCGATATCTATCCAGCACGTGAGGAACCTATTCCAGGCGTTACGTCGCAGCTCATATATGACCGACTCGCTCCTGGTGTGGAGAAATCCATGGTTCATAAGGAGGATGTCCTGGACCTCGTTAAGTCCAGAGACTTTGACGTGCTGATAATCCTCGGAGCCGGAGACCTTGACAACTATGTCCCAGAGATAACACAGATTATCAAAGGGAAGGAATAGTTCACAGTTCATAGTTCATAGTTCACAGTTCATAGTTCACAGTTAGGAGTCCCTGATTGATATAATGACGATAAACATTAACTGGAAGAAAACCTGCCTCGTAGCCTTCGATGTGGTATTGGCCATATACCTCATCATGGCGTTTACTTCGTGGAATACCCCTACGGAGTCACTTGTCGTGTGCTCCAAGGTTGACATCAAGATAGCCGATGAGCATGAGAGCGGGTTCCTTACTTCCAACGAACTGAAGGTCCTCCTTGAGAGAAGAGGCATATTCCCATTGTCGCAAAAGGTGAAGGACATAGACCCGCGACAGATAGAGGAGCGTCTTAAGGATATGCCATTCGTCAAGACTGCCCAGTGCTATGTCACTCGTGATGGTCATGCCTGTATCACCGTGACGCAGCGTACACCGATATTACGTGTAAAGAGTATCATGGGCGATGACTATTACATAGATGACAACGGTGGCATCATGCCTAACTCGCAATATACGAGTGACATGATTATAGTGACAGGATATGTAAATAAAAACTATGCATGCAAGTATGTGCTCGTCTTGGCACAGTATTTGATGAATGATGACTTATGGCGAAATCAGGTGGAGCAGATTAATGTACTCCCCGATAAGACAATAGAACTGGTACCGCGAGTCGGTGACCATATCATAAATATAGGTAGCCTGCCGATGTCACGAGATGATAAGAAGAGAGAGGATGCCATAACGGCATTCGTTGATCTGCAGATGAAACGTCTGAATCTCTTCTACAGATACGGACTCATACATGCCGGATGGAACAAATATGAGTATATATCGCTGGAGTTCCTAAACCAGATAGTATGTCGAAAGCGGGAAGAACACAATGTGGTGGAACAACCGCTTGATGACCAACCTCACGATCAATTAGAATAATAAAGTAAAAATAAATATATGGCAAAAAGTTATGTCGTAGCCATTGAACTTGGCTCAACAAAAATTACGGGTATTGCCGGTCAAAGAAAGTCAGATGGCACCATTTCCGATATAAAGGTTGTGCGTGAGGATGCCTCACAGTGCATACGTAAGGGTGTGGTATATAACATCGACAAGACCGCGCAGTGCATACAGAGCATCATCTCGCGTCTTAATACACAGTTACGTGCCAGGGTACGTTCTGCATACGTCGGCGTAGGTGGACAGTCCATACACTCCGAAATCAATACTGTCGTTGAGGACCTGGAGTCTAACACTATCGTGACACAGGAGAAGGTGGCTTCCATTGACGATAAGAATCACAGCATGGAGTATGCTGACATGCAGATACTTGATGTCGCTGTGCAGGGTTATCGTGCCGACTCTATCCCGCAGAAGGATCCTGCCGGGGTGTGTTGCTCGCGCCTCGAAGGAAATTTCCTTAATGTGCTTCAGGCAAAGCGTCATGTCAAGAATGTCAACCTCTGTTTCGAAAAGGCTGGCATGGAGATACAGGAGATAGTACCAGCCCCATTGGCACTGGCTGATGCCGTCATCACTCCAGACGAGAAGCGCAGCGGTTGTGTCCTCGTTGACCTCGGAGCATCTACTACTACCGTCGTGGTCTATAGCAAGGATGTGCTGCGTCAGGTGGCAGTGATACCATTGGGATGTAATAACATCACAAAGGATATCTGCGAACTTCAGGTGGATGAGACTGAGGCAGAGCAGATCAAACTCAAGTATGCCTCGGCATATACTCCCGTAGAGGAAGTGGACTCCAATGCCAAATATGCTATCAGTGGTGACCGTACCATTTCTGCTCTGCAACTCATAGAAATAGTGGAGGCACGTGTCAATGAGATTATCACCAACGTGTGGAACTTCGTACCGGAAGAGTACAAGGACAACCAGCTGCGTGGAGGTGTAATACTTACCGGTGGTGGTTCTAATATGAAGGGCATCGAACTCGCCTTCCGTAAATATACAAAGGTAGAGAAAATCCGTGTGGCAAAGTTCTGTAATGTGAACATTGTTGCAAATAGTGCCGAGATCAAGAAAGACGGTACCATGAATACCTGCCTTGGTATATTGGCAAAGGGCGTCCTCAATTGCTGCATGCCAGCAGAGGAACCTAAGCCACAGGACATCTTTGCACAGGAAGTACACAGCGCAGGCGAAACCGTTCGTGCGGCATCATCTGTCTCACAGCCTGAAAGCGCCGCTCAGCCAGGTGTGGCTCCTCAGTCAGGTGTCTATGCACAGCCGCAGCCTGCTGGCAGTACTCCTGTTCAGGCAACAGCGCAGCCACAACAGCCACAGTCGCAACAGCCACAACCACAGCAGCCACAGACTCCAGAACCAGTCATGGAAGAACCAGAGGTAAATGAAGAACCTGCAAAACCAAAGAAAAAGGGCTTTGGAGCAAAAATCTTCGAGTGGTTGCTTTCAACGACTGAGGCTGACTAATCTGCATCATGCAGCATTTGATATTACAAGACAAAAAACGCAAAAGAAATATAACTTATGGAAGATGATGAAATAATCGACGTTGCTGTTGACAACGATAAGAATGATATGATTGATTTCGGACCTTCGCAGAAACCGAAGAGTATTATCAAGGTCATCGGCGTAGGTGGTGGTGGTGGCAACGCTGTCAATCACATGTACAAGGAAGGCATACATGATGTTTCCTTCGTACTGTGTAACACTGATGCCCAGGCACTCGAAGACTCTCCTGTACCTATACACATACAGTTGGGTAAAGAGGGACTTGGTGCCGGCAACCGACCAGAGAAGGCTCGCGAAGCTGCCGAAGAGACTATAGAGAGTGTGCGCAACATGCTCAATGACGGTACCAGGATGGCATTCATTACCGCTGGTATGGGTGGTGGTACTGGTACAGGTGCCGCACCGGTCATAGCACGTGAGTCAAAGGAGATGGGTATCCTCACCGTAGGTATCGTAACGATTCCGTTCAAGTTTGAGGGTAGCCGTAAGATTAATCAGGCCCTCGATGGCGTAGAGGCCATGGAGAAGAATGTTGACGCCCTGCTCGTCATCAACAATGAGCGTCTGCGTAACATCTATAGCGATATCTCCATGATGGATGCCTTTGCCAAGGCTGATGATACACTCTCTGTCGCAGCCAAGAGTATAGCAGAGATTATCACCGTACATGGACAGATCAACCTTGACTTCAATGACGTAAAGACCGTATTGAAGGATGGTGGTGTGGCTATCATGTCAACAGGTTATGGTGAGGGTGAAGGTCGTGTGAGAAAGGCTATTGATGATGCCCTCAACTCACCTTTGCTCAATGATAATGACGTGTTCCATTCCAAGCGCATCCTAATCTGGATCTGTTTCAGCAATGATGAGGGCGGCGGCGTCATGATGGAAGAGATGAATGACGTGACTGAGTTCACTGAGAAATTCTCTACCGACTATGAACTGAAGTGGGGTGTTGCCATTGACCCGACACTGGGTAAGAAGGTGAAGGTTACCATTCTTGCTACCGGATTCGGACTTCGTGACATAGATAAGGAGTTTGACGATCGTGCACGTAAGGAACAGGAGACTGAGGCACTCACCAAACAGGTGGAGAAGGAAGCCAAGGAGCGCGAGCAGAAAGCTCGTGAAGGCCGTTACTATGGTAATGGTAACAATATCATACAGAAGCGTAGTCACTTCATATACAAGTTCAGTCCTTATGATCTGGACAATGATGAACTCATCATGTCGGTGGAGAACTCTCCTACGTTCTCTCGATCAAAGAACCAGTATGACACCATTAGCCGACAGGGTAAGACCAATGTCGTGGTTAAGCGTGACGATGCTCCGGCAGAACCAGAACAGTCTGTTGTCTCTGAAAGCGGAAAGATTTCATTCTGATATACTTAATAGAGCAACGTCAGGTAGCATACACAGTGCTGCCTGACGTTTTTTGTTGTTTAGTTGTTTAGTGGTTTAGTTGTTTAGTGGTTTGGTTGTTTGGCGGTTTAGTTGTTTGATTGCTAGGTTGTTTAGCCGTAAATAGGTTTAGCCGTAAGGTAATATCCACCGTTCCTTGCGGTTCTCCGCAAGGTACTACCCAACCGCCACCCCCCAAAAACGCCCAACCGCCCACCCCCAAAAAACGCCCATGAACTGGAAAGACCTTATATCAAACAGACGCCTCGGACAGGAGCTGCGCCATACAG
>JAZLIN010000117.1:0-1247 GCA_045617365.1 Prevotella sp.
TTCTTACGATAGAAGAAACCATCACAGGTAGCGCAAGCTGACACGCCCATGCCAGCATATTTCTGTTCGTCAGCAAGACCAAGATATTTAGCCGATGCACCTGTAGAGATGATAATGGTTTGAGCTTCAAGTTCAGTACCATCATCAACGTGTACTTTATGCACACCGCCTGGAGTAGTAGAGAACTCTACCTTATCAATAATACCGAAGCGAACCTCTGCACCGAGGCGCTCTGCCTGACGACGGAGATCTTCCATCAATTCAGGACCTGTAGTACCATCAGGATAACCAGGGAAATTCTCAATTTCAGTAGTTTGAGTCAACTGTCCGCCACTGATAGGACCCTCATAAACAACAGGATTCAAACCAGAGCGTGAAGCATAGATGGCAGCGGTGTAACCAGCGGGGCCGCTACCGATGATGAGGCACTTTATCATATAAATAGCCCCCATCCCCTTACCCTTCCCCCGAGCGGTGGAAGGGAGTATATACTAGGGTAAACGCAGGGGGTCACGCGTTGATAGATTATTAAAAATAGAACTAATTACTCCCCTCCCCCGAGCGGGGGAGGGGTTGGGGGGTAGGGGCTTTTTTATTGTTTATGAGTCATAATGTCGAGAACCGTCTTATCCGTCTCGTTCATGCCATTGCCACCAACACGAGTAAGATTGCGGATACAACGATCGACATCATCCTCAATAAGACCTTCATAACTGCTTACAGAGCGGTTCTGAATAGCAAGCATAGCTGAAAGAACGGCTGTAGCGACACCTGAAGATACTTTCAAAGCGCAAGATGGTTTAGCACCATCGCACACCATACCTGCCAGGTTGGCAATCATATTCTTGACAGAATAAGTGATTTGCTCATAGTTTCCACCCATCAGATAAGTGATACCGCAGCTTGAACCCGTAGAAGCCACTACACAGCCACATAGTGCGCTAAGGCGACCCAATGACTGCTTGATATAGATGGCGGTGAGATGGCTGAGTATAAGCGCTCTGGTAAGCTCCTCCTCGGTATTGTGATTCTCTTCTGCAAAGATTACAACCGGCATGGTGCAGGAGATACCTTGATTGCCTGATCCTGAATTGCTCATCACCGGCACCATGGCGCCTGCCATACGAGCATCACAGGCAGCTGAAGTGGCTGAGAGGATGTGGCTGAAGATGGAATGACCCATGATACCGATACCCAATGGACGTTGCAAAGTCTTACCTAATGAATGTCCATAGTTACCTTTCAGT
>JAZLIN010000118.1:0-3357 GCA_045617365.1 Prevotella sp.
TAAGAAGTTAAGAAGTTATCGCTCCTTCGTCGCTGAGAAGTTAAAGACAATACTTAATACAGCGTAAAAACTAATGTCTTAACTTCTTTAACTTCTTAACTCCTTAACTTCTAAACAAGTGAAGCTTGCGAAACTTGAATACAATTATTGTTCTTTTGGCTACCTACCCCGGAAACTGCTATTGAGCGTGTCAGGCAAAGAGTCATAGAAGGCGGTCACAACATCCCAACTGATGTTATACTAAGACGGTACTCTGCCGGAATAAAGAATCTTTTTGAGATTTACATGCCGATTGTTGACTCTTGGATGCTGGTTGAAAATCAAAGTAATCCGAGGATCATCATAGCAAGAGGCGGTACAGAGTCAGAAATGAAAGTATTAAACAAGAAACTATTCACGGAGGTCAAGAACTATGTCAGATAAAGAATTTGAATTACTTGTCAAAGGTTTAGAGAAAGCAGAGTATAACACATTGCGCATGAAGTCCATGCGCAATGAGATGATAGTACGTTGTGATGAGGACGGCAACATCAGCCGAATCCCTGCCCGCGAAGTTTTCACACAATTATATCACGAACCTGCTCCAACGTATTGAATAATTCAGGTTAGACGATACAGGAAACCGTCTTCATAGTCCGGACAGCTATATATATCTATAGCAGCGATTGTTTGGCATTCTCCATAGCTGCTATAACCCTGTCGCACCACGCATCAAACTCAGGATCCTCCTGCTGGAGTTCCGGGTGAGAAATGATATGGTCGATGACCATCCTTGCCCCCTGATCAAAACGCGTCGTGGCACAGAAGCCTGGCACCGCACGCTTCACCTTCGTATTGTCGAAGATGACGGTATGCGCCTTATCACCCAGCAGATTACCTTCGAGGTCATAGTCCTTGCCTACCTCGGCGAGGAAGTCGGATGGCACGTGGTATGCCTTCAGTTCCACGCCAAGATGCGAGGCTATCGTCTCGTGTATCTGGTTCCATGTGAGGTTTTCATCGCCTGTGATATGGAACACCTCACCGATGGCGTGCTTGTTGCCCATAAGCCCTACGAAAGCCTTTGCAAAGTCGCTGTTGTGGGTTACCGTCCATAGTGAGGTGCCATCGCCCGGTATGATGACAGGCTTTCCGTCGAGCATACGCTTCAATACCTGCCAGCATCCCTTCGGGCCATGTACTGCAACAGGAAGACCACGTTCGCAATAAGTATGACTCGGACGTATGATCGTTACCGGGAATCCATTTTCCCGATATTCCCTTGTGAGAAGTTCCTCACACGCTATCTTGTTTCGCGAGTATTCCCAACGAGGATTGGACAGCGGCGTGCCTTCTGTTATATATGGCGAAGCCAACGGCGTCTGGTAGGCAGAAGCTGAACTGATATACATGTACTGCCTGGTCTTTCCCTTGAAGATACGTAGGTCTCGCTCAACCTGTTCGGGAACAAAGCCGATGAAGTCGCATACCACATCGAACGTCATTCCTTTTATTGCCTCTGCTACGGTTTCTTCATCGTCGATGTCTGCAATGATCGTCTTGACGTTCTCTGGCAGTTCATTGTTTCTATTACCACGGTTAAGAAGATAAAGTTCCCAACCTTCTGTCTGTGCCACAAGGCGTGTGATAGCGGAGCTGATAGTTCCCGTACCACCGATAAAAAGTGCTTTCATAAGTAGGTGTGCAAAGATATTTTTATAAGTAGGTGTATATTGTTGGTTATAACATTTCCTCCAGTTGTTCTATTGCGCTGAGAATGTCTTCCGCAAAATTGGAATGATTGCGCAAGAAATCCTTCCTGCCTTTGGAGATCAGGCCGTACAACTCCCTATCCATCTGACCCGCATAATCCTCGATGGCATATTCTATGTCATCCTTTTGCCAATCAAGCGTTGAGTATTGATAGATACGTTGTTTCTGATGAAAGAATGCGTATGCAGATTCTACAGCAAACTTACTTATCATATCCTACAGGTCTGAATTGAAGTTGATCCTCAGCAAACACATAATCATACCGGAGGAGATAGTCCTTTACCTCTTCCGGTTCACGGTTGAATGAGTAGCATAGCGATTCAAGCGAATCAAACTCCTCATCACGGAGGAGCATGTTGATACTCGAAACGAGTATTGCCGGGTCTTGTGGTAAATATTCCATATACATGTTTTGCAAGTTGCTCCGCTCAACTTGCCGCTTGCTAGAGTAAGAACTCTTTCGGTTTCAAGGTTTTATGGTCGGTCTAAAGACTTTATAGGTTTTACGGATCATACCAGAGACAGCTCAAAAAAATAAGCTATATATTCGTAATTTTCGTATAACCGTACTACCTCATAACCATGAAACCGACAAACTTGAGCTTGCGAAAGTTAAATATCATATACAAAAAAAAACAATGCTTTCTAATGTCCACGGACGAAGACGCCTTCGGGCTGATATTCCGTCAACTCATCCACCATGATGGTCTCGTCCATCTCATCCTCTTGCTGCTGAGCCATCATACGGCAATACTTTTCGTATTCGGTAGGTTCTTTGTCCGGGATATGCCTATTCCCTTTAACCTGATGCTCAGCCCACGGATTCGCGGTTTTCTCTGCGTCCAGATCTTCCTGATCGTTTTTACGTGTCCAATATTGTCCCATAGCAATTATTACTTAGTCAATTACCACAGCAGTACCACTTGTTGCCACCATGAGCATAGAACTATTCTGTCCTATCGTCTCATAGTCAATGTCTATTCCGACAATAGCATTTGCACCGAGACGCAGGGCACGCTCAGTCATTTCCTTCATCGAGGTATCCTTTGCTTCGATTAACACCTTCTCATAGCTACCGCTTCTGCCACCGATAACATCACGGATGCCAGCAAAGAAGTCTTTCACAAAGTTTGCACCGATAATTGTTTCACCTGTCACCACACCCTTATATTCACGGATCGTGTGACCTTCAATCTGAGGAGTCGTTGTTAGTATCATTATATATGTATTAATGTGTTATGTTTAAAATTCGTCTTTACCTAGTTGACACATTCTGCCAAGGTTCCTGACTGTCTGTGTCTGAATGTAAAATTATAAAATTATTTCCACATAACCATCTTACAGCCACCAGAAAGCACTATTTTTTATATAAGTTTATAACTTACATTATCCAATGTACATTTTTTAACAGTTATTCAAGATACTGTATATTAATGCAACTACTCAAATCACCATATAACTTTGAGGTGGGTTCTATTAATTCCCACCGTAATTTTATTTAATTTATGGGTTTGACGTTTTGTCATCTACTGGCTTCTTTTTGGCTCAAACTGTCAGCACATTCAGTCGTGTAGCCCGCTACACTCCTTCATGATGCTAACACTT
>JAZLIN010000119.1:0-9454 GCA_045617365.1 Prevotella sp.
CAGACGTATCGCTACATCAGTCAGTAGATGACAAATGACATACATCATCCATCAGGATTCTATACATTTCCACGACATCACCAGCCCTTTTTATAAATGAAAGTTATGTTTTTTATGTTATAGTATGAATGTAGAAACACCACACACATTTATTGCTTATTTTTCGGGGCGCAAAGGTAGTGTTATTCCATGAAACCGCCAAATGTGGATGTGGGGAAAGTTCTGAAAGATAGTGTTTCGTTGATACAGGTCAAAAGAGGTATTCGTCCTTTTCCCTACGGAAAATGTGTCTGCGAATCTTTCATCAACGAAAAGTTCTGTGGCTTCTGCGATTTCCGTTGATAGTACCCCTTCGCGCACGTTTTCTTGTCAACGGAATACACGGAACTCACGTAATGTGTTTATTGTTGAGCCCCCAACACAGTAGTGTTGGGCTCCTAACACAACAGTGTTGGGGCTCTAACACTACAGTGTTGAGCGGTCAACACTGATTGGCATGAATTTTCGCACACATTTCCTTGTCAACAAAAACACACGGAACTCACGGAACCTACTTTCTTTGGATATGTTATATATTTTGACTGACTATAGGGTATGAAATAACACGAGGGCATTGAAAAGTCCCAAAGGGACACTCATGTTAGTAGCGCAGACGCACTACCCTATGTTATTTCGTGCTTGCAGCACTTGGAAATGTAAAAATCAGTCAAAATGTACAACACAGACTTATGGTTAATTAATGTTCGATTAATGAACTCCGTGAAACGCCTGAGCACCTACGGAGCGCAAGAATTAAGGTATAAAAATATCAGAAATTAATGTTTTATCATTTCTAAATCATGATAATTACTTCCATAGGGTCAGTGGGGGGGCAAGCAGGAATCTCCGTTGATATAGATTAAGATTATTCCTGTTCGGCAAACCTTACCCTGCGCCATAAGACATAGAGGGCGGCGAAGGCATAGACTACTGTTTGCACCCACATGGCGTGATACTCGGCTGCCACCTCTGGAAGACGCGCTCCCATGCTGTTCATCCTGACGAAGCCGCGGATGCCAAAGGTACTTGGGAATATCTGGGATACGCCCTGCCACAGTCCGGAGATACTACTCAACGGCCATGTCACTCCCGACAAGAACAGGAGTATCAGCGATGAGAACACCACCACAAGCATGACACTCTCACGATAACGTATCAGGGCACTGGCAGTGATGGAAAGAAAGATACACGACAGAAGGTACGGCATCATGAAACGGAAGAGATCCCATCCGTGAACCATGGACACGAAACCGAAGATGTGGGGTACAACGATAGTAATCCATGCAAGCATGACACTGAAGATAAGCATATATGCTATGGTCTTGGCTACGAGGAGAGTAATGGCGAAGGATAGTGAAGAACCATCAGACTTGCCGCGACGGTATCGCGAGAAACGATTCTCACGGTCTGTACCGTTGATCATGCCCACACCAAGCAGCAGTGCCTGCTGGATGATAAGGACTAAGACAGCAGGGAGAATGAAGTTACCATAGCCGGCAGTAGTGTTGAACATCGGTACTTCGTCAAAAGTCAGCGGACTGGTGCTTATCTCATCTTCGCGCACAGTGGTATTGCCCAGACGATGACGCTGTATCTCTGTACCCATCTGCATGGATATGGCGGTGGCAGTCTGGAATATCGCCTTATATGTGAGCATATAGCTCATATCGCAATAGACGGAGACGGTAGCCTGCTCCATGCGACCTATCTTCTTGTCGAAGTCGGCAGGGAAATAGAGTATGCCATAAGCATCACCCTTGGCTATGACACGTTGCCCTTCCTCTATATTCTTGCAGTGATAGGCTATCGCCACATCAGGCGAAGCCTCAAACATACGGCAAAACTCCCTGCTGGCAGACGAATGAGAATCGTCAACCACCACAACGGGAACCTCACGCACCACCTCATTATTGTATATCCATGAATAGATTAACGGATATGCTATAGGCAGAAAGATGAAGAACAATAGCACACCCTCATCCTTTATAACGGAGTGCAGTTCGCTGATTATATGTGATATTATCCTCATGGTTCGTAATCAAATTCTCTGAATGCCTTGCCTATGCGACCTGCTACAAGCAGAGGCAGGAATGTACAAATGATTAATGACGCAACGTGTGGAAAGACATCTGAAAGACTATTGGTATTAAACACACATTGCTGATAGATGATATAGTAGTGTCTTATAGGGAACAGCCATGACAATGCCTGCAACGGAGCATCCATGGCAAAGACTGGGAATGCCGATCCAACCATGGAGAATCCCAGTACGCCCCATAACGAGCATATACTCATGGCCATGCGCATGGAGGGTATAAGACCAAACATAAATACAGCAAAGCCCTGAGCCGCTATCACGACAAGGAAACCGAGAAGCATCAATGTACCGACACCGCCAGGCGCAGGGAAATGGAGAATGCCAAACATATATGCCATCAAGGCATACATGACTGCGATATATACCACTGTCTGCGGCAGGAGTTTGGTTAGCATCGCATACCAAAGGTTACCTTTTGCCATGGCTATCCACTCAGCCTGCGTACCAAACTTAATCTCTGTACCGAGTGAATAGACCGTCAACAGGAAGATGAAAAGCAGCATGGAGCACGGTACCATCATCGTACTGAGGTATATGTTGTAACTCACCCACGGATTGCCCACATTATGCGCATCAATGACCACAGGCTGCAGAAATGCCGCTATGTGTGCCGGTGCCACACCCTTTGCCTGCATGGTAGCCTGTCCCACGGCAGCCGAACCCAACGTGCAGAGAGTCTTCATCTCCTTGTAGAGCAGCGTACCTGCCACAAGGGTGGTATTACTGTAATATATGGACATCTTTGGCTGTCGAGCCGAGAGCATATCCTGCGTCATATCCTTAGGAAAGAGTATGAAACCATAAACCTCATTGCGCTGCATAGCCTGGCGTGCATCATTGACGCTGGCATAGTGCGCCACCACCCTGGATGACTGGAAAGCATCTATCATACGTGTCATCTTGCGTGTGGTAGATGTATTGTCAAGGTCAACAATACCTATAGGCATGTCCGTTGGTTGGCCATCCTCCATCAACGTAGTAAAGAAGAGGGCCACCACAAATGGTAATATCACCATGCCTATTATGTATATAGGATGGCTGATAAGTATCTTTATTTCTCGTTTAATCAGATTCAGCATAACGATCAAGTCAGTCATTCAGCAAACAACCAAACAACTAAACAACCAAACAACTACTTCTTGATAATGACCGACATGCCTGGGCGTAGTCCATCAAACTTCTTTACTGGACGTGCTTTAACCTCGAATGTCTTCATGTCATACTGTCCGTTGGACTTGGTAGCCTTCCATGTAGCATAGCTGCCCTGATCCTTCACCGATGTCACCTTCATCTGTATCTCCTTACTAAAGGCAGGCACGTAGGCTGTGAACGTATCACCCTTCTTCATGCCATTGAGCTGATCCTCACGCAGGCTGAACGATGCCCAGATGTCATCCATGATGCTGATGGTCATGATAGGCGAACCAGATCCTATGAGTTCGCCGAGCTTAGGATATATGGTAGCGACCTCGCCAGCCATCTGCGCTGTCTGTACGGTTTCGTTGATATAAGCCGAAACCTCCTTTACTGCACCCTTTGCACGGTTCACCTGTGCAGCGGCAGCGGCCTTCTCCTCCTTACGAGCACCGTTCTGTGCCATGTCATACTGACTCTTGGCAGCCTTCTCCTGAGCTTCATACGCCTTATACTGGGCGTAAGCCTCATCACGTTTCTGTTCGCTGATTACGCCCTCGTCAAAGAGACGCTGCACACGCTGGTATGATTTCTCTGCTATGTCAAGACCTACCTTAGCCTGCTGCCACAGTTCGTATGCGCCGCGCACCTGTTCCTGACGTGCACCAGCCTGAGCCATATTGCTCATTGCCTGTGCTGCACTCTCTGCGCTCTCCGCCTGCATGGCCTTGGCCTGCACCTCCGGAGCGTCGAGTACTGCAAGTGTGTCTCCTACATGTACGAAGTCACCCTCCTTGACACGCAGTTCGAGTATGCGCGAAGGCACCTTGGTAGATACACGATATTCCTCCACTTCTATCTGACCCTGAATAACCTCTTCCTCGTTGCCGATGAAGAAGTAGCCTATAGCACCAACCGTAAGCACTACGATGCAGAATACTGCCAGCGCTATCATTACACTCTTATTTTGTGATCTGTTTTCCATTTTTCCTATACCTTATTATTATATGGATAACGTTTATTATCTTTGCCTGTTTATGATTATCCTTACAAATCTCCGAGAGCCTTTCTCAATGCTGTCTCGCTCATCTTGACCTCTATCTCTGCATCTATCTTCTGCGACTGCGCTTGCATCCATGCTGTCTGAGCAGCCATGACATCGGTGGTCTGCATAACGCCTTCTTTGAATCCGAGATTGGCACATCGCAGGTTTTCCTCCGCACGACTGATGTTCTTCTTGGCAGCAGCCAACTGCTTGTTAGCCTCACGCACCTTAAAGTTACACTGGTTTATCTGCAGTTCTATGAGTTCGTGAGCCTCATCAAACTCCAGTTGTGCCAGCGTCGTGGCACAGCGGGCAGCCCTGATCTTGTATGTCGTCTCCCCCCAGTCAAGCAACGGCATGCGCAACATCACGCCAATATTCCACATGCCCTTGAATTTCTTCTCGAAACCATTGTACAGGCTTGGACTGCTGAAGAGCACTCCTCCTGTCAATGCTATCTGTGGCATGTATCCCGCCTTGGCTAACTTTGTATGCTCCTTTGATAGTTCCAATGCCTTGGAAAGGAGTTGCATCTCCGGGCGACGCTCGTATGCCATTGACGCATCGTATGTGCCTACCGGTGCTGCATCAAGGTTTTCCTTCTGTTCATCCTGCAGTGTCACATTGCTGTTGAGGTCCATGCCGCAGAGTTTGCAGAGATACATCTTCGCCAGTGCTAGCCCGTTATCCACCTTCACCTTGGTCATCTCCGCCTCATTGACAGCAACATCCACCTTGAGACCATCGGCACGGGTAGCCACACCATTGTCTATCATCTTATGGACATCAGCATTGAGTTTCTCTACCAGTGACAGGAAACTGTCAGCGAGACGCTGTTTCTGTCGGAGCGACACGACGGTCCAGTATGCGTTATCCACGCTATACAATACATCCTGATGCTTAGCATCAAGACTGATGCCAGCTATCTCCTCTGCTATGTCAGCCATACGGTTGCCAGCATCAATGGCTCCACCCATGAAGATAGGCTGGGTAAGCATCATGGATGCCACAAAGGTATGATGCGTGTCAGTATCAAAGGCATTCTTGATTTTGTCACCAAGGGCATCACCGTAGGCAGCAAGCGTACCGCCGAGGTTCTGCTGCAGTCCCTGACCTATCATACCGCCGGCATTGCCAGCAGCATCCTTTGCCGCTGTCATCACTGCTCCCATCTTCTTGGCTTCCTCTTGAGTGAGCACACCCTGCTGTACCAATCCCACAAGACTGGTCTGGAAATTCTGCGTAAAGGCGCTCTGAAACTGCTCGGACACACCTGACATACCTGCAGCCATCTGTCCAAGAGAGGCAACAGTATTGGAACCCAGTCCTGTCAAGGCATCCTTCTGTTCTTCATTAAGAATCGACAACTGTCGGCTGGTGTACATATAACCGCCTGCGAGATCCACATGCGGCAGATACTTTGTACGGGCAACCTTCTTTGTGTTTTTGGCGACTTCCTGCTTCACCCTTGCTATGCTCATCTGCTTATTGGAGCGCAAAGCCATTGCACGGCACGAGTCCAATGACAACACCTGCGCATCCATCGGTGCGAAAGCAAAGACCGACAGGATTAATACAAGTATTCTATTCATATTATTGGTTCATACATCATGCCGGCAACATACCGGCATGCATTTCATTATCCTTACTTCATGCTGATAGAGCGCGAACCTACCATCTGACCATCCACAAAAATAGCCACCTGATATGTTCCTGCCGAATGGGCCTCATGCACATCCCAGTACATTGACACGCCCATATCTTCACCGTTATACTCTATAGACTTCTTCATAGAGTACTGCAACTGACGGTTTTCATACTGGAATGTTGCACCATTATTCAATATCGAACCAGTAGGAGCAGTAATACGCACATAGACATCCTTCTGTCCACAAGAAGCCGAGACATTCTTGGTGATATGGAAATCCACACGCAACTGCTTGCACTTCTTCACGTTTGACGCCACCTTGTTTCTGTCTGTCAGCGGTGTCATATTGATACCCACGGCATTAAGCTGTGCAGCCACAGCCACGCGTTCTGCGAGAGAAGAGTTTTCGTTGCTCAGACTACCGATTCTTCTTGTTGCCTCTTCGTACTGTCCACGGATCTGGTTATTCTCCGTCATCAGCGTCTCATTGAGACGATTGAGGGAGTCAATGGTAATGACATAGCCACGGAGTATCTCACGCAGTGTAGCAATTTCCTGCTTCATGCGTGCCATCTCCTTACCATTGCTGCTCTTCACAGCCTTCAGTTCTGCGAGGAGTTTCTCCGTCTTCTCCTGTTCGGAGAGCAACTGAGCGATAAGAGAGTCATTTGTGATCATCGTACTCATCTCGCTATATTGCTTAGAGAACTGACTCACCTCACTTTCCATTTCCTCCTTATCGATGGCAGCGAGCTGCTGCATCTCACGGTTTGCTTCCACCTCCTGAAAGAGTGAATATGTCAAGAACACCGCTCCTACGAGGAGCAGTGCCAATACGATTCCTGCTGGTACAAAAAGTTTCTTATCCATTTCGCTACAAAGTTACAATTTTTTCCGAAAACGGCAAAATTTTTCTACGTCTTTTAGTATTTCTTTAAAACTTATTCACGAATTAAGGTTATTTCTTACGAAATATAAACCAAAAATGCATCAAAACGGTTGTAACGAATCCGTAATGATGTGACATTATCCTGAACCTTTCCATCAGCGACGCCCTATGATTCTGCACCGACATGCCTCCGTCAAGATAGTTACACAATGTCATGTGGGTATTATGCAGGGCTAATCCTTTTTTCTGAACAACCTTCATCACCCTGATACACCAATCCACGTCGGCAGAGAGTTTGTATTTCAGGTTATACCTCACCGCCCTAGCTATCTCCGTTCGGGCATAGAATGACTGATGACACACAAGCATGCCATGACGAAAGCTCTTCCATGTCAGTTTCTCCGGCGGTTGCAATCTACGCACATGCAGGAAATGCCCGTCATTATCCACCACATCCGTATTGCCGTATATCACGCCTACGGCATTCTCCTCCACCTGCGCAGCAATCTTCTCCAACGTATCATCTGCATGAAAGGTATCACCTGCATTAAGAAAGACGAGGTATTCTCCCTGAGCCAACGCAATGCCTTTATTCATAGCATCATACAGCCCGTCATCTTTAGCACTGACAATAAGCACGTCATGATCTGACGCCTTACTTTTCTCATCGTAATCCATGACTAAACGCATGGTATCATCTTTGGAAGCGCCATCAATAATCAGGTGCTGCACACCAGTATATGTCTGGCGTGCAACACTATCCAGGGTTCGCTGCAATACGTCCTGTGCATTGTATGTGCACGTTATTACGGAAAAGGTCATTCTGGTGGTTGGGTGGTTTAGTGGTTTGGATTAGAACACCGGAATGGCAACCAGCTGATACATCAACGCCTTGGCCATACGCTCGTGTCCCTTGTCATTCGGATGAAGACGGTCAGTATCAGGTTTATTGAAGAACTGAGCATATTCATCCAACATCGGATAGAGTCCGCAGAGAGCATTCATATCAATCACTGGCACAGCCCACACATTGCCTATCTCCTTGGTAGCATCGACATACGCCTGCAGATACTCGCCACACTGGTTGGTATAGTCTTCAGCTATCTGCCAGTTTTTCTCATTGGCAAAGAAATTCTGTCTATGTATCGGTGTCATCACAATAATCTGCTTTGTAGGATACATCTTCTTCACCTTCTCCATCGCAATATTGATACGTCCGCGGTATGTATCCTTGTCCATGCAGCGATACTGGCGCATACGCTTTGTCACCGCCTTCGGTTTGCCGTGTCCATAGACGACCTCTTCTTCCTTCTCTTCATACCACTTACCCAGTGGCACTCCATTATTATAGTCGTTGGTGCCCATCAGCATTATGATGGCATCGATGCTGTCCTGATGTTCCTCCATCAGTTTGTCTGCCTGTCTCGGTATATCATCCCACTGACGGCCGCTGACCGCATACACATAGGGAGTGATATCCAGCCATTCCTGCAACAGAGACCAATACTTGTTGTTGGAAGCCTTGTTGCGTGGATCTGTTATGGAATCGCCGAAATAAGCTACTTTCTTTCCTTGCCATGGATGAGCGAATGTCATCTGCGCCATAGAAGGCACTGCAAATACTGCGAGGAATAGTAGTGATAATAGTTTACGTTTCATATCTTTCGTTATATCAGGGTTAAATATTCCGAATACAAAATTACTACTTTTTTTTCAACTGGCAAAAATTCCATAGCGAAATTTGGTTATCTCGGAAATATTTACTAACTTTGTAGGCAATTAAATATAAAATTCATGGAAAGTAACTTCGTTGACTACGTAAAGATACAGTGCCGTTCAGGCAAGGGCGGCAAGGGCAGCATGCACCTGAAGCATATCAAATACAATCCTAACGGTGGTCCCGATGGCGGTGACGGCGGCAAGGGCGGAAGCATCATCCTGCGCGGCAATCACAACTACTGGACTCTGCTGCACCTGCGTTATCAGCGCCATATCTTCGCTGAGCATGGTGGCAACGGTGGTCGCGACAAATGTCACGGCACTAACGGCAAGGACATCTATATCGACGTACCTTGCGGCACCGTAGTATACAATGCAGAAACGGGCAAATATGTATGCGACGTGATGGAGGACGGCCAGGAAGTAATGTTGCTCAAAGGCGGCAGAGGCGGATTGGGCAATTTTCAGTTCCGCACTTCCACAAACCAAGCTCCACGCTTTGCGCAGCCTGGCGAACCCATGCAGGAGATGACGGTCATCATGGAACTGAAACTTCTTGCTGACGTTGGTCTCGTGGGACTGCCTAATGCGGGTAAATCCACCTTGCTCTCGGCTCTCTCTTCGGCTAAGCCTAAGATTGCCAACTACCCATTCACCACTCTCGAGCCAAGTCTCGGCATCGTGGCATATCGCGACCATCAGTCGTTTGTCATGGCTGACATCCCTGGTATCATTGAGGGCGCAGCCGAAGGCAAGGGACTGGGTTTGCGTTTCCTGCGCCATATAGAGCGTAACTCCCTGTTGCTCTTTATGGTTCCTGGTGACAGTGACGACATCAAGAAGGAATACGAACTGCTTCTCAACGAACTGGAGAAGTTTAAT
>JAZLIN010000120.1:0-7154 GCA_045617365.1 Prevotella sp.
CGCTTCACTTTCTGTGATGTGCAAGACTCCAGTAGCAACTGCACCAGCTTTGGACGGAGTGTAGTCAGACTCTCCATTATATAATAGATGTCAAGCAATGAGGATGCTGCTTCTGGAAGGTTCAGGCATTCCAATATGGCACGTTCTGGGGATGATACTAGCAATTGATCTGTGCCGACCTGCATTGTCTCAACTCCTTTGTGGTCATCACCAAGGAATGATGTTTTCATATACTTAATGCTCATATCCCAATCTCTTTCCAACATCCACAATGGAAGTCTGTCTTTTGCTCCCGTAAATAGAAAAGCCTTAGGTTTACCCATGGATAGATAATGTGAGTAGCCGCGAAGCTCCAAAGCTGTATAAGCCCCAACGATACACTTTTTTGACAGTTGTGTATTGTAAGCAGAAACAGCATGAAGTAATGTGGGATTAGTACCTTGCAACGCATATACCCCTTTTGAGAGACGAGTCAGCCAACCTCTTTTCATATAGGCATGCTGCTCTTTGGCATCAAGTCCATGAGACGTGAGCCATTCACTAAAGAGTATCTTGGAATCTGGATTCAACTCCAGGATTTGTTGTATTTTTGTTGCCATATTCGTAAATAGAGCGATTAATGTGATAAATTCGCTGCAAAAATACTGTTTTATTTCCAAATCTCCAAGAAATAGCTCAAATTATCAGTTTGTTTTTATAAATATTTATCTTCAAATTCGCCTTTTTGACGATTTTGAAGATGTATAACAATCAAAATAATAAGATTTACATGAGATATTGGGTGTTTTTGCACGAATAATGAATCCACTTGCATAATTGTAAATAAGTTGGTGCGCAAAAAAAAAAGCATAGAATGATTTTTACCGTCACCGTCACTTTTTTCTATGTTTCGTCTTGTGTATTAGATGTTTGGGTGCGTGACGGTGCGTTTTTTACCGTCACGTCACCGTCACTCATTCGATGGTAGTGAATAATGGTGAAGTAGCTCTACATATCTATGTATTTCGTATAGCATTGTGCAAGTTGTCCTGCACAGTTGTGCAATGGGGCATTGCACAACTGTGTAGGACGCTTGGCACAAGTGTGCAACAGCGCGTTGCACACTTGCGTTTAGTATGTTACCATGTTTCGTGTTTTGATTTTGCGTCCCAGATGTTTCATTACGTCTTTTGTACGCTGGCTATTCATGGTGAACCATGGGGTTGAACTGAAGGCATAGTCTGTGTGCTGGGTTGTCTTTCCCAAGAAAGTTACGGTCGTGAGACCGCTGCCTGAGAATGCTTTGTCTTTTATTCTCTTTACTGTTGCAGGTATCGTTATAGTCTTCAGAGCCGTACATTGCGTAAAGGTATTACTGTCTATGGTCTCCAGTCCTGTTCCGATAGTTACACTTGTAAGTCCTGTACAATCAGAGAATGCTGATGCTTCTATAGTTTTTACCGAGTTGGGAATTACAACCTTGGTAATCTTTGTGCAGTAAGAAAAGGCAAAACTTTTTATGGTATCAAGTTTGGAGGGCAGTATGATCTGGCTTAGGTTCTTGCAATACTGAAATGCTGCGGTGCCAATATATGTGATACTCTCCGGCAGTTTGATAGAGATCAGACCTTGGCAGTTATAGAAGGAGTGACGACCTATGCTGGTGACATTATATGTTTTATCCTTGTACTGTACTGTTGCCGGAATAACAATGTTGCCCATGTATTTTTCGTCATCTAACGGAATGACATATACCTCTGAAGGAGCCTCTTCGTCGATAGCATAGTTTATACCATCAGATATAAAGCATTCCTGTGCGTTGGCAACGATGGTTGAAAGAGCAAGGAGCATGATGCATAAAAACTCCTTTTTCATAATCTTCTTTTTCTTTGATTCGTTTTTATTCGTATTGTTGCGCACCTACTTAATGTTAGTAGATGGCATATCCTCTGGTAGTGACAACTTTTACCCGTTTGTCTTTTCCCGGGACTGCCATATTTGCAGGTATTCCTGTTGATATACCCTTCATCTCGATTTGTGTCCTGCCAAAGGCATAGTTTTCAATTGTAGGACGGGTTTTACCTTTGAAAGTGAGCTTTGAAAGTGAGAAACAGAAAATGAAGGCCTCTCTCTCAATGACTAAGACTGACGAAGGAATGGTGACGGATTTCAGTCCCTGGCATTCTCTGAAGGCTGATTTACCTATAGAAAGCAATCCCTCGGGCAAAGAAATGGATGTAATATCACTCTGATTGAATGCCGATTCCCCGATGTTGGTAACATTGTAAGTAACAGAGCCGTTTGTCACCTTAGCAGGAATGGTAATATTGCCGGAATAAGATTCCTCCTCATCATCACAGGCAACAACAGTCACATTCTTTTGGTTGGCGTTAACACGGTAATAGATTCCGTCTTTAGAGAATGTCTCTTGTGCCATAGCGGTACCCATTGACATGATGCACAATAGGATAGCATAAAATAGTCTCATAATTTTCATGATAATAATAATTTTAAAATGATTTCAAATATAGCCTTTGATTGTTATGTAATTCTGAATGCAAAGGTATATATAATCGACGTAACCAACAAATGCCAAAACGTGCCAAACAAGACCATAGTATGCCAATCCCTGTTTTGTATTGTCTATGCAAGCGATTAAAGCATAAAAGCAAGGGTCTGATGGTTCATTTATTTATCAAGTTTCGCTTATGTGACCATTTCCCTTGACTGCAATTATGTATAGGTGGGTTCTATAAATTAACAAATCATTGCGAGATTATCTTTTGTGCTTTCGGACCCTCACTTGCATCTTTCTTCTTAAGTCTTTGGGCAGTAGTCAATAGTCTCTTAACCCCCTTCGGTTCCCCCGTTATCGGGGGACAGAAACGCTACAGCCCTGCAGCCTTAATAAGAAATCTGCGGCGTGAAAGCCTCGAAATCATCAAAAGCTAATTAATAGAACCCACCTATAATAAAAATCCCCAGTCCCGAAAAGAGAACTGAGGATTTCAAGTATATAGTTTATGATTTCAAAATGCCATAAATGACAAACGTCCATATCAACATAAGCAACCCATTGACGATAATGTAGGTGACTTGAGAAAACTCTGTCAAACAACAGAATATAATGTTGGAAAGCAACAGCAAAGTGACAAATGTTCCAGAAGCAACTCTAATGTTTATAGTCTTACGTGGGTCTTGAGCAGAAATGCTTGTTGTAAATCCCAAAGGCAGAGCTATGCTAACACCACCCAATATTGCAACCAACAGTGACATTGATTCACAGCGGCACCAATTATATATCCCATAGGATAAAAGGGCACATACTGCCAGTACAATGATACAAGGAATGATATTTAATTTTACATTCATAAATTTACATTGTTGGAGGCATTGGTGGAATAGGAGGTGCTGCTGGTGCGAAAAGTGATGCCAGATCAGGACGATTACCTGCTGGTTCCCAAGCGCTCATTCCCTGGCACCATACCAAAGACTGAGCTGTCAACTGACCTGCCCCAGCCATCTGTTGCATCTGTTGCATATTGTATGGACCATACTGCTGACCGTTGACAGCGAGCATATAGTTAACTGCTCCAGGTACAGGAGGCGGAGCCATCTGAGGTGCTTGTTGTTGCATCTGTGGAGCCTGCGATGGCTGTGTCATCTGGTTCTTGCAAAAGTAATAAAAGTATTGGAAATAATTGGTATGTTTTGGCATGATATGCATGAATTTAACATTGTTTTACAGTTCGTATGGTTAGAAATCGTTATGTTTCGATAAATTTTAATACCTTTGCACCATATTGATGTGAATATTTCGTGCTTTTGGCACGTTTTGGCACATAATGACAGAGAATGACATGTTGTGAAGCGGAGGATTTTTGTTAACTTTGCACATGGAAAGTTTCAAAAAAGTTGTCCATCAAGTAAAAGAATAGTAGAGTATATGAATGAAGAGATTGCTATAGAGCGAATGAAGGAGGATGTGCTGCAGAAGATGGGACATACCCTCGATTCGCCTACAGACTTCGATTACCTCGCTTTACAGATTAAGAATGCAACGGGGGAGGATATCTCCTCTACTACCCTGAAACGTATCTTTGGATATATACCTTCGCAGAGTAGTCCGCGACGCTCGTCGCTGAGTATCATGGCGCGCTATCTCGGCTATGCCGGATGGAGCGGTTACGTGGAGAGTACGCGTGTGGTGTCGGGATTCATTTCGAAGAAGGTGGTGATGTCGAACAAACTGCATGAGGGTGACATTGTGCAGGTGGAGTGGCGACCGGACCGGCGCCTGGCGCTGGTGGCTCTGGGTGGCGAGAGGTTTGCCGTGGCTCACTGTGAAAACAGTCGTCTGAGAATGGGTGACGAGATGGAGATAATGATGTTTATCCTGAATCAGCCGTTGCAGGTGAAGAACGTGATAAGGGATGGTGAGAATATTGGTCATTATACTGCTGGCATGGATGGCGGACTGACACGCGTGGCTGTGTCGAGATAGAACACAATCTCACGATCTCACGCGAAGCCGCGAAGCTCTTTGTGAACTTTGTGCCTTTGCGTGATATAAGTAATTTTTATACATTAATTCTTGCGCTCCGTAGGTGCTCAGGCGTTTCACGGAGTTCATTAATTGAACATTAATTAGCCATTCGCTCGGCCTTTGGACGCTTGCCAGAGCAAGAATTATTAATATCAAACGATTAATCATCAATTAATTAATGAAAAATTAACGTCTAATTAATGGTGATTAATGTATAATGAAAATTGCGGAGACTCGTGCTTGCACCCACTGACCAAAGGGAAGTAAGTTATTATTTAATGTTTACTAAATTAATAATGTGATGCAGACTTCTGGTTTTTATACAAATGAAGGTATGACGGTTGATGTGGCTTTCACCGACATAACCTTGATACACACCTCTGAGAATGGTTATTCAGAGGTGTATAAGGCTTTGCGCATGGGTAAGTGGCACACCCTGAAACGCTTGACGGACGGTGAGGCTGCCAATCCGCGATACCAGAGTTTGCTGAGGAAGGAGTTTGAGATCTCGTTCACACTGTCGCATCCAAACGTAGTGCAGACGGTGGGAATGGAAGAGGTGCCGGGACTGGGCGTGTGCATTATACAGGAGTTCATTGACGGCGTGACGTGGAAGGACTATTTTGCTGATGCCGTGGTGAGCAACAAAGAACGTGTGCGGATGTTGGAGGAGTTGTGCGATGCCATCGACTATCTTCATTCCAGGCAGATAATCCACCGCGACATTAAGCCGGAGAATATCATCATAACGCATGACGGTCATCATCCGCGTCTGATAGACTTCGGTCTTGCTGACCGCGATGCCTTCGCCATGCTGAAAGAACCGGCAGGTACGACGGGCTATGCCAGTCCGGAACAGCAAGAGCCGGGAGTGCTGGACAACCGCAGCGACATTTACAGTCTCGGAATGCTCATAGACGGTATGCCGGGACGTCTGTCGTGGCGTATGCGCAGGACGGCAGCAAGATGTCTGCAGAACGATCCAGAGAAACGTCCGCTTAGTGCGCAGGACGTGAAACGCCGTCTGCAACCCACACACTACCTGCGCTGGACGCTTGTAGCAATCGTTGTGGCTGCTGCAGTCGTAGCGCAGTCATTGCTTCTGCCGCAGGGTGACCATGGGAAGGAGGTAGCGGAGCTGAAGGCGAAGGCTGAGAAGCAGGAGCGTTTGCTGACAAAGCAGCAGCGTATGACGGAACGTCAGAGGGACATCATGCGTCAGCAGCAACAGCATATTACGAAACTGAACGCAGAGCTGGATAGTCTGACGGTATCGCTTGCCGAGGCGAAGAAACATGTGGAAGGATACAAGCAGCGTTTCGACAAGGAGGATAAGTCTGCGGCAACGATGAAGGCTGCGCGCCGTGAGATGAAGGCGGTGGCTGACAGGGCTTACAAGGGGTTCTGGAACAAGCACACGGAGCTGGCAGACGATCCGAAGAAACGTAAGGCGGCGGCATGTCGTGACCTCTATCTTCTTGTCAAGGGTATGGATGTAGCGGAAAGTGTAGCGAAGAAGTTTAATCTGGATAACAAGGTAACGAAGGAACTTTTCGACGAATGGATGATGTATCTGTACGAACGCTACAATCCTTAGTCTGTATTCTTTATAAAAAAATCGTGCTGTACAAATGAAAAAAAGTCTACAACAATGATATGTGTTCTTTTTACAGTATAATTCGTTTCATTTGTACTGGTCGAAATAATTTTGCACACCTACTTAAGAAAAAACAGAACAAAATATAAACAAAATTTGTATTTAGTAAGGAAAAATGAAAGAATATAAAATCATACAACGTCTTGCACAGCGCCCTCCGGTGCTACTGCTTCATATCAGTATCTTAGTCATACTGCTGGGGGCGGTGGTGACTTGGGGCACTTCCCAAAAGGGATTCATACATCTGCGCACCCAACAGGCATCGCGAGGATTCATCATGCCCGATGATAATCACCGCATACAGTCCCTGCCGTTCTACCTCTGCCTCGATTCGTTTGTGGTGGAGACAGACGCAGAGGGAAATCCTACAGACTATGTCAGCTATGTAAAACTCCATGATAACCATGGTGACGAACAGACCGTCATTTCCATGAACAATATTGCTCGCAGAAGCGGTTACCGCATTTTCCAAACTTCGTACGATGATGATCTGCTGGGCAGTCTCTTCACTGTATCCTACGATCCCTGGGGAACAGCCATTACCTATATAGGTTACGCTCTCTGTGTCATCAGCATGCTATGGATATCCGTAAAGTACAGGTCGTTCAGGCGGAAAGCGAAGGGTTGGGTAGAATACCTGGGCTGGGGGACAGGCGCAGTGTTCGCACTGTATATGCTCGTACCGCTGCTGTCACGTCCGCTCGTGCCGGTGTTGCGCCATCCTATGCTGTTTATTCATGTAGGAGCGATGATAGTCAGCTACTGTCTGCTAATAGTCAGCGCCTTCAATCGCGCTGCCCTTCGTCCGGCTGTCTTTACCCTAGCAGTAGGCATATTCCTCGGAGCCATGTGGGCGAATATATCGTGGGGAACATACTGGAGCTGGGATCCAAAGGAAACATGGGCATTGATAACGTTACTTGTATATAGTCTGCCGCTCCATTCGCAGAGTCTGCCGTGGTTCCGTTCCAC
>JAZLIN010000121.1:0-100616 GCA_045617365.1 Prevotella sp.
CTGCCATCTGCCGTGCGGAAGGTAGGGTGCGAGAAGTCCATGCCAGCATCGACGACGCCCACTATGACATCCTTTCCTGTCAGTCCCGGCAGCGTCGCCGTAGGCGTTGACCACAGCTTGTCGGCAAAGACGATGCTTGCCGACTGGTCGTTGAGAATCCTGTAGTTTGACTGTCGTGCCTCGATGCGCTTCACCTGCGGCAGTGCAGCTATCCGTTCGATGTCCTGCAATGGGATAGAGGCGATCACGATGTCGCCAAGTTCAAGGAGCACGTCGCAGCCCTCCCTGGCGAGGATGCTGTTGTCCGTGGTACGCACGAAGGCGATCAACCGTGGGGCATCAGCTGCCCTTGCGCCCTTTGCCAGTGCAGGCAATGCCTTACCTTCCCTGGCAGCCTGTCGCACCAGGGGTGACATCTTGTGATATTGTGCGCTGCAGAAAACGATGCTGACGAGCAGCAGAAAACACAGTGTAAGAAACTTTTTCATAAGTTAAGTTTTTATATGCATATTTATTTGTATGCAAAGATATATATTTATTTTGAATTGAGCAAATTATTTCGATTCCTTTAATGGCAGAATCTGCAACCTGTAAGCATCACCACACGATATTCCTGTTTTTCTTTTTTCAGACCGCAATACTGATAGCACTCCAATTCACCGTAAAGCAGGGGAGCGGTTGCTTATTTTCAGGTACGAACACATTTTCTCAGGAATATCTTTGGTGGTTTCGGGGAAAATATGTAACTTTGCAAAATCGTAACTCATGCCTTGCTATTCATAAAGGATGCACGGTTGGGTTGGATACTACATAATGTTAAAGCGTCATAGATGCTTTGTCTATTGGCTAATTGAAACGTAGGAAATTTCAAATTGCAAGTCGATGACAAAGTCTGAAGTGGCTGCTGCGGGTATGCGTAACCGTATCCCCTGAGTGTGCGTATGAGGGTATATAAATATCCTCAGTGCACACTTTTCATGGAGATACTGTCAATATACGAAGCGTAGGCAGACATTTTCTACTTAGTCAACTTGCAAGGGCTTTTCCTACGGCCTCAATTAGCAGACAAGTAGAGATGGAAGCCTACGTTTTGCATTATGGATATACCTACACACAACTATTAACTTGTCTTTTTTGGGCTTCTAAAGATATCAAAAAAACAAATTAAAGTATGAAAAACTTTAAAAGTTTATTGGCAGCAGGCGTAATGGCTATGACTTTTGCTAGCTGCGCTCACTACACTGTTGATGGTCCTGTAATGGGCATCTCAAGCAATTCAATCAACACTTATGTAGCAGCTGATCTTGATTACAAGGGAGCAAAGCAGGTTTCTGCTAATGTTGAATCAAAGACTTTGTTTGGTTTCATCAGTCTTTCACGCAATGGTGACAAGCAGCTGACAAACACAAACCGTTACAGAGGCCTTAGCAAGCCAGAGCGTCAAGCCCTCTACCGTGCTAAGACAAACAACAATGTTGACATTATTCTTGAGCCAGAATTTACAGTAGAAAAGCACAGCTGGTTCTTTGGTGCCTATAAGACTCACAACGTAAGCGTTAAGGGTTGGGGTGTCAACATGAAGGGTATCAAGGAAGATACAAATGGCAATCGTAATACCATAGGTGAATTCAACACAACTGGCATTGGCGGACTCTTTAAATAACAATTTATTCTAAAACACAAACACATTCCTCGCTATGATAAATACCGGGAATGTGTTTATGTGTTTAATATACTACTTATAGCAATGAAGAATATTGGCTTTGTCTTATTACTCTTCTAGTTTGTTAATTCGAAACAGACGTTAGCACTACAGTTTGTCCTTCTGTCGATAAACATTCATATAAATATCATAATAATTTTCGTATGAAAAAGGAATAAAGAGCATCATTAGTACGTGTCTTGGTTGATTTGATCAAGGCTGACGATGTCATAGATGAAGGCGAAATGGAACTCTATGCTAAGTTAAAGAATGACTATAGCATTACTCGTGAGGATGAAATAGCAGCTTCGACTATGACACTTGCTGATGCTGTTTCTTCCCTTTCTGAATCTCCACGTGAGTTACGAGAGTCACTAATGTCTGTCTTCTCAGACATGACTGTCAGCGATGGCTTCTGTGCAAAGCAGGTGGCGAGAATGAGCCTATTCACACTCCGAACAATGACTATGTTGACGTGAACCCAACTCCGCAGCCTGTCATTCCAGACTGATCGACGCTTTGACGGATGATGCCTGTCACCACAGGCGTCATCCTATAGCGTTCGCGCAAAAAGAGGACCGCTTCCTTATCCCGGTGTGGGAAAAGGAAGCGGTCTGTCGTTTCTGTATCGTTGCGTGAAAATGCTGACTGTGGGGGATGCCCGGTGCTACTTTATCTTAGGGTATTTGCGCAGCCATCCGTCCAGGCGCAGGCGCATGACGCCGAAGAAGGCTTCGCCGAAGATGCCGCCGTTCATCTTGCTGACGCCCTCGCGGCGATTGACGAAGATGACAGGGACCTCCTTGATCTTGAATCCTATCTTGTGGGCAGTGAACTTCATCTCTATCTGGAAGGCATAGCCTTTGAAGCGAATCTTATCGAGTTCGATGGTCTCCAGCACCTTGCGACGGTAACACTTGAATCCCGCAGTGGTGTCGTGCACCTTGAATCCCGTCACCATGCGCACGTACTTTGAGGCAAAGTATGACATGAGGACACGACCGATAGGCCAGTTGACCACATTCACACCGCTGACGTATCTGGAACCGATGGCAACATCGTAACCCTCCTCGGCACAGGCAGCATAGAGGCGTGGCACATCGTTAGGGTCATGACTGAAGTCGGCATCCATCTCGAAGATATACTGATAGTCATGAGCCAGTGCCCATTTGAATCCCATGATATATGCCGTACCCAGACCGAGTTTGCCCGAACGCTCCTCTATGAAGAGCTGGCCCTCAAACTCCTCTTTGATGAGGCGGTGCACGATGGCGGCGGTGCCGTCAGGCGAACCGTCGTCGATGACGAGGATGTGGAATGACTTCTCCAAAGAGAAGATGGCACGTATGATTTTCTCTATGTTTTCCTTCTCGTTGTAAGTAGGAATGATGATGATGCTGTCGCTTGGTTTCATGAATTTCTTTTTATTTTCGGTGCAAAAGTACAAAATATTCTTAAAAGGACAAAGACTTTCAACTTTTTTTAATACCTTTGTACCATATTTTATGCAACTGAAAGATTTTTTAAAGGATTATGTCAAGCATGCGCAGGGAAAGGCCCTCGTCAGTATGCTTGCCAATGATGCTGTACGTAGGGCCGCGGCAACGGGTCTTACGCAGTCGGCTATTGCAGTGTATTTTGCTGCCGCTGCCAAGCAGTGCCGCGTACCGATGCTCTTTATCATGAAGGATGCCGATGAGGCTGGCTATCTCTATCAGGATTTCATAGCGGCGACCACCGAACAGCAGGATGCCAAGGAGAAGGAGCGCGAGCAGAAGAATGCCAGCGTGCTGTACTATCCGTCGTCATACAAACGCGCGGTGAAGTTCGGTCAGCGTGATGCCAGCAGCGAGATACTGCGCACGGAGGTGCTGACATCGCTCTCGCGCAATGCGGAAGTGGAGGGTGCCGACGCCCTGTGCATCATTACATACCCGGCAGCCATTGCTGAGATGGTAATATCGCAGAAGAACCTTGACACACGATGCATCACCCTCAGGAAAGACCAGAGCATAGCTATCGCTGAACTGGAACGACAGTTGCGCGAATTGGGATTCTACGAGAAGGACTATGTCTATGAACCGGGACAGTTTGCCGTGCGCGGTTCCATCATCGATGTATATTCATACAGTAGTGAGCAGCCATACCGCATAGACTTCTTTGATGACGACATAGACTCCATCCGTACCTTCAACGTGGAGGACCAGCTCTCCCTGGAGCGCATGGACTCCGTGAACATAGTGCCGGAGATAGCGCGCACGGATACTGAGAAGATACCGTTCCTGGACTTCCTGCCTAAGGACACTGTCATCATCACGCATGACATGCAGTTTGTGGCGGATGCCATAGACTATATATATAAGGATGGATTCTCTGAGCAGGCGCTCACCGAACGTACTGCTGGGGCTACGGAGATGGAGAAGGCAGAGATAATACGCGAACTGACAGCATCGCTCAACCTCTGCAAGGCATCCGTATTCAAGGAGAAGGTGGAGGCTTTCAGACAGGTGGAATTGTCGGCAAGGGCTGACGCTCAGCAAGGCGATGCTCATATTTCATTCAAGGTGACGCCGCAGCCTCTGTTTCACAAGAATTTTGAGTTGCTGGCACAGACGCTGGAGGACTATCAGCTCAGGGGATTCAAGACCTGCATACTCTCTGACAGTGACAAGCAGCATGAGCGCCTGAAGGTAATCCTGGATGAGACGCATACGGAGTGGGTACCTGTCAAGGGCGCCCTGCATGAGGGATTCGTGGATGAGGTGATGGAGACGGTGCTCTTCACAGACCATCAGATATTCGAGCGATTCCATAAGTACCAGCTCAAGGCGCAGTCGGCTAAGAGAGGCAAGATGGCGCTGACGATGAAGGAACTGCAGGAGATGGAGCCAGGCGACTTCATAGTCCATGTGGATTTCGGTATAGGAAAGTTCGGCGGACTGGTGCGTGTGCCTACCAATACATATCATGCAGACGGCACTGTCACCACGGGGTATCAGGAGGTGATACGCATCATATACCAGGATAATAGTAAGGTGGATGTGTCCATACACTCCCTGTACAAGATAAGCAAGTACCGCCGTGCCGATACAGGCGAACCACCAAGACTGTCGAAACTGGGCAGCGGCGCATGGGAACGCATCAAGGAGAAGGCGAAGAAACGCATCAAGGACATTGCGCGCGACCTGATAAAACTCTATGCCAAACGCCGACACGAGAAGGGATTCGCCTTTTCGCCAGACTCATTCCTGCAGCATGAACTGGAGGGGTCATTCCTCTATGAGGACACGCCGGACCAGATGAAGGCTACGGCAGAGGTGAAGCAGGATATGGAGTCTAGCAAACCGATGGACCGCCTGGTGTGCGGCGATGTGGGATTCGGCAAGACGGAGGTGGCGGTACGTGCTGCCTTCAAGGCGGCATGCGACAGCAAACAGGTGGCTGTGCTCGTGCCTACGACCGTGCTTGCATTCCAGCATTACAAGACATTCACCAAGAGACTGTCAGGACTACCTGTAACCGTGGAGTATCTCTCGCGTGCCCGTACGCCAAAGCAGACGAAAGATATACTGCAGCGCCTGGAGGAGGGCAAGATAGACATCCTCGTGGGTACTCACCGTCTGCTGACCAAGGCGGTGAAATGGCACGACATAGGACTTCTCATCATAGACGAGGAACAGAAGTTTGGCGTGTCAACAAAGGAGAAACTGCGCCAGCTGAAATCGAACATCGACACGCTGACCATGTCGGCTACTCCGATACCGCGCACACTGCAGTTCTCACTCATGGGAGCACGCGATATGAGTATCATGCGCACACCGCCGCCTAACCGACAGCCTATCGACACGCAGGTGGCTACATTCTCTGCCGAATTGGTGACGGATGCCATAAACTTTGAGATGAGCCGTGACGGACAGGTGTATTTCGTATGCAACCGTATCGCTACGCTTGAGAAGATGAAGTTTATGATAGAGCGCCATGTGCCTGACTGTCGTGTGGCGATAGGTCACGGACAGATGAAGCCGGAGGAACTGGAGAAGGTCATCATGGCATTCATCAATCATGACTTTGACGTGTTGCTCTCCACTACCATCGTGGAGAACGGCATTGACATACCTAACGCCAATACCATCATCATCAACGATGCCAACCATTTCGGACTTTCCGACCTGCACCAGATGCGAGGTCGTGTGGGACGCAGCAACCGTAAGGCGTTCTGCTATCTGCTGGCACCACCGCTGACGTATCTGCCAACGGAGAGCCGCAGGCGCCTGGAGGCACTGGAGACATTCTCTGACCTGGGTAGCGGATTCAGCCTTGCCATGCAGGATCTGGATATACGCGGAGCTGGCAATCTGCTGGGAGCAGAGCAGTCGGGATTTATGGAAGACCTGGGATATGAGACGTATCAGAAGATACTCTCGCAGGCGGTCAATGAACTGAAGAATGAGGAGTTTCAGGATCTCTATGCCGAACAGATGGAGGAGGGAGAGAGACTCACAGGCGATGACTTCGTGGACGACTGTAATGTGGAGAGTGACCTCCAGATGTATTTCCCTGATACGTATGTGCCGGGGTCAAGCGAGCGTATGCAGTTGTACCGCGAACTGGACGGCATAGAGACGGATGCCGACCTGGAGGCTTACCGCAAGCGTATGGAGGACAGGTTCGGTCCGGTGCCTCAGGAGGGTAGGGAACTGATGCTCGTAGTGCTCCTGCGCCGACTGGGCAAGAGGCTGGGATGTGAGAGGATCATTCTCAGAAAAGGCTCCATGCAGTTGCAGTTCGGGCCACCGTCAGGTCACGTCTATTATAACAGCAAATACTTTGCTGCCATCTTGGAATACGTGATGAGTCATCCGAAGCAGTGCGAATTTCGCGAGGTGGGGCAGCACAGACGCTTGGTGCTGAGGAATGTGGCAAGCGTGAGCGATGCAGTGACATTATTAAAGACAATCATACCACAACAATGAAGAAACAATTACTAACGACAATCTTTATGGCTTGCTATGCCATTGCTATGCAAGCCGTAAACCCACAGAAGGGTGATTACTTCCTTTATTGCCACATGAGTGATAAAGGTCAGTGGACAGCTTTTGCTGTCAGTAAGGACGCTGAGCAATGGGAGGATATCATTGGGGGCGACTCCATATTCTCCAGTTATGAGATGGCTGGCATAGAGGGTGGCACACGTGACGCCTATATCTGTCGAAGCCATGACTGTAAGCGATATCTCATGGTTACGACCGACATGCACAACGGTATGACAAAGAAACTGGGAAAGAAGGAGGCATGGGACAACTACGGCATCAACCTCCTGACGTCTGATGACCTCATACACTGGAAGTCAACGACCTTTGATTACCGTAAGGGACGCTCCATATTCTCTGATCCTCAGGCTGAGAGCGTCTATAAGGACTGGAGCACCATCAACCGCGTGTGGGCACCGCAGATATTCTGGGATGAGACATACGTGTGGCCTGACGGCAAGAAGGGCGGCTACTTTATATATTACTCGATGTGGAACCGTGATGAGGAGAAGTATGACCGCATGTACTACAGCTATGCTGATGAGTCGTTTACTACGCTTACCCAGCCTCAGCTGCTCTTCGACTGGGGATATGCCACCATCGATGCTGACATCAACTATCTGAAGACCGACGGCCTCTTTCATATGATGATAAAGAAGGAAGGCGGACAGCCGGGACTATTCACCTCCACGGCACCAAAGATCACCGGTCCATGGGGCGAACCTGTGGCTGACGACTATGTGAACTTTGAGGGTAACAAGAAGTGCGAGGGTGTATCGGCATTCCAGATTCCTGGTGAGGAGGGATGGCGCATAGCATACATAGAGTATTCGTCACGCCCACGTAATTACCGCATCTGCAAGGCGGATAAGAATATGCGCAATTTCCGTGACCCGCAGAACATCAAGGGCGTGACTGGTCCTCAGCATGGTTCCTTCATGCGTATAACCAAGAAGGAGTATAAGCGACTCAAAGCGTTGAACAAGTAGCCCCCTCCCAGCCTCCCCCTAGGGGGAGGAGATGCGGCGCAAGACTAGGACACCGTTCCTTGCGATTCTTCGCAAGGCTCCACCGACTCGGCTATCCTGTATGCCATGGACCATGCGGCTTGCAGGTTGAAACCGCCGGTGATGGCATCTACATCGAGCACCTCGCCAGCGAAATACAGACCGGGATGTTTCTTGCACTCCATGGTCTTGGCAGAGATCTCAGAGAGTGATACGCCGCCGCAGGTGACAAACTCCTCCTTGTAGTGGCAGCGCCCTGTGATGGTGAATGACTGTGCGGTGAGAGCACTTGCCAGACGACTGATGTGGGTCTTGTTGAGAGCGCCCCATCGCTGCGTCAGCGGTATGCTGCATGCCTGGAGTATCTCCGTCCAGTGCTTCTGTGTGAATATCTCGGGATATACATTAGTGACAACCTTTTGTGAGTTGGCGCACATCATGCTTTCCAGCATCTGATGTGCGTCATCTTCTTTTTTGTCTCCCAGCCAGTTGACTATTAAGGTGCCCTTGTAGTCATTGTCTGCCAGATGCCTTGCTGCATACGATGACAGTTTGAGTATCGCCGGTCCGCTCATGCCCCAGTGTGTCCATAGCAGCGGACCCTCAGCACGATGCCGCGTGCCGGCGAGCGATACGGAGACGTGTTCCACGACTGTGCCCATGAGGCGCTGGTTCTGTTCGCCTGCTATGTTAAACGTAAACAGTGACGGTACAGGAGGTATGATGTCAAGATGCAGTGAGTCCAGAAAGTTTAGTCCGCTGGCCTTCGGGCTGCCACCCGTTGTCACGATGACTGCATCGTGGGCGCTCATCACTTCCTGTATGTCAGTGATGCGTGAGTGCAGATGCAGGTGTACGCCCAGGTTGTGCATCAGTGTCAGGAGCGTGTTGACTATCTCCATGGCATCCTGGGATACGGGGAATACGCACTCGTCATCCTGAACGAGAAGTTTTACTCCCTCCCGCTCAAACCATTCGTAGGTCTCTTCAGGTCCAAAGGCACCAAATAGTTTGCGCATTAGTTTGTCGCCGCGCGGATATGCCAACTGCAGGTTTGTCAGTCTGCCCCGCTCGTCCTTGTAGTGTGCGAAACTGTTGGTGAGATTGCATCTGCCGCCACCGGTCACAGCCACCTTGGCGAGGGCTTTCGTGGCAGCTTCAAACACATGGACTTCAGCCATCGGCAGACGGCGTTTTATCTCTATTGCGCAGAAACAACCTGCTGCGCCGGCTCCTATTATTGCTATGTTGTGCTTATTCATAAAGTGACACAAAGTTAACCTTTTTTTCTGAATGTCGCTATATGCACCATGCAAAATGATGTGCGTATAGACACTTTTCCTGTGAAATATTTCCATCTTTCAGAAAAAATCACTACCTTTGTCATCGTTTTCATATATATAATGTGTGCGCGCTGTTCGTTTTCCTCACAGGATGACGTTACGGTGGGCACTCTGATTGATATGGGAAACACACACAATGTAGGTACAAAGATAAACTATATAAATGGCAGACAATAACGAATTTGTGAGACAGGTAGCAGAGCAGAAGTATGAATATGGCTTTACTACTGACGTGCACACAGACATCATACCTGTAGGTCTGACAGAAGACGTGGTGCGCCTCATCTCTACGAAGAAGGGGGAACCAGAGTGGCTGCTTGAGTTCAGGCTCAAGGCCTTCCGTCACTGGCAGACTATGAAACAACCGGAGTGGGGACATGTCACCATTCCAGAGATAGACTATCAGGGCATCTCTTACTATGCCGACCCTATGGCGAAGAAGAAAGAAGGTCCGAAGGAGATAGATCCCGAACTGGAAAAGACATTTGACAAGTTGGGCATACCGCTGGAGGAACGCCTGGCACTGTCGGGTGTTGCCGTGGATGCTATCATGGACTCCGTGTCGGTGAAGACTACGTATAAGGACAAGCTGAAGGATATGGGCATCATATTCATGTCCATCGGTGAGGCGGTAAAGGAGCATCCTGACTTGGTGAAGGAATATCTGGGCAGTGTAGTGCCATACCGTGACAATTTCTTTGCTGCGCTTAATTCGGCAGTATTCTCTGACGGTTCGTTCGTGTATATACCTAAGGGTGTGCGCTGCCCTATGGAACTGTCATCCTATTTCCGTATCAACGCAGCAGGTACAGGACAGTTTGAGCGTACACTCATCATAGCCGATGATGACTCATACGTGTCATACCTGGAGGGCTGCACCGCTCCTATGCGTGATGAGAATCAGTTGCATGCCGCCATCGTGGAGATCATTGTCAAGGATAGGGCAGAGGTGAAATACTCTACCGTACAAAACTGGTATCCTGGCGATGAGAACGGCAAGGGCGGTGTGCTCAACCTTGTGACCAAGCGTGGCGACCTGCGTGGCGAGTCTGCCAAACTGTCGTGGACACAGGTGGAGACAGGTTCTGCGATAACATGGAAATATCCTTCATGCGTATTGCGTGGTGATAATTCGCAGGCAGAGTTCTACAGCGTTGCCGTAACCAATAACTATCAGGAGGCTGATACGGGTACTAAGATGATACACATGGGTCGCAATACTAAATCGACTATCATATCCAAGGGTATCTCGGCAGGACATTCGCAGAACTCTTACCGTGGACTGGTGCGCGCTACGTCAAAGGCAGATGGTGCACGCAATTACTCTTCGTGTGACTCGCTGCTACTGGGCAGTAACTGTGGTGCACATACGTTCCCGTATATGGACATACGCAACAAGACTGCCGTGGTGGAGCATGAGGCTACCACATCCAAGATTTCCGAGGCGCAGCTGTTGTACTGTAACCAGCGCGGCATAAGCACCGAGGATGCCGTAGGACACATAGTCAACGGCTATGCCAAGGAGGTGCTGCAGAAACTCCCGATGGAGTTTGCCGTTGAGGCACAGAAACTCCTCAGCGTCTCGCTGGAGGGAAGTGTGGGATAAAGCCCCCTCCCAGCATCCCCCTAAGGGTGAGGAGTTGGATGGACGAAGGCTTATTATAAAAAGTGATTTTCCATGCAATTTTATAATTATAAGATCAGTACAGAATATGAATACAATTGCTATCATGTCATCCCAGGCTATGATGGATGTCATAGCAAAAGGGAAAAACGATATAGCAGACAAGAATTATAAGGTTGTGGAAGAAGAGTGGTTATCACTATAAAAAGTAAAATTATATAACTTTTATGTTAGAAATAAAGAATTTACACGCCAAGGTAGGCGATAAGGAAATATTGAAGGGCGTAAACCTCACCATCAATGACGGTGAGATACACGCACTCATGGGCACAAACGGTGCCGGAAAGTCAACACTGAGCAATGTCATCGTAGGTAATCCTGCATACGAGGTTACAGAGGGTGAGATAATATTCAATGGTCAGGACCTGCTCGCCATGAAACCGGATGAGCGTGCCAACGCTGGTATCTTCATGTCATTCCAAATGCCGGTGGAGATACCTGGCGTGTCAATGACAAACTTCATGAAGGCCGCTGTCAATGCACGTCGTAAGGCACAGGGCCTGGAACCGATGAAGGCTGGTGACTTCATCAAGCTTATGAAGGAGAAGCGCGAACTCGTAGAGATTGACCAGAAACTCATGAAGCGCTCGGTGAACGAGGGATTCTCTGGCGGTGAGAAGAAGCGTAACGAGATATTCCAGATGGCTATGCTCGAACCTACCTTCTGCATTCTCGACGAGACTGACTCGGGTCTTGACGTTGACGCCCTGCGCATCGTGGCCAACGGTTTCAATAAGCTGCGCGACGAGAAGACTTCAGGCATCGTCATCACACACTATCAGCGTCTGCTGGACTATATCAAACCAGACATCGTGCATGTGCTCATTGACGGCAAGGTGGTGAAGACTGGCGGACCAGATCTGGCACAGAAGATAGAAGACCAGGGATTCGACTGGATAAAGGAAGAGTTGTAATAAGCGTTACATCAGAGATGAATCAATACATAGAACTATATAACGAGGTGAAGCCTCTGCTGCAGAAGCAGTCGTGTAAGGCACTCAACGATGTGCGCGAGGAGGCTTTCCGCACCTTCTGTCAGTTGGGATTGCCTACACGTCAGGAGGAGCGCTACCGATATACGGACGTGGAGAAGGCCTTTGCGCCTGACTACGGACTGTCACTCGCACCTCTCGACATCAAGAACGTGAGTTATGTCCATGCCATGAAGGATGCGCCGATAGACGTCACACCTTATTATAACAAGGTAGTCGATAGTGCTGTCACTGCCGATGGCGAACCATGTCTCATGACTGACCTCAAGGGTGAATACCGCAGTGATGCCCTCACTGCCCTCAATACAGCACTGGCTCATGATGCTCTGCTGGTATATGTGCCACGCAACACCAAGGCCGATACCCCCATACGCATAGAAAATGTACTTAGCGGAGCACAGGACACGATGATCATACGCAGGGTGCTCATAGTGATGGAGGAGAACAGCGAAGCGACCGTTTTCTTCGTTGATCATGCCAAGGACAACCAGCAGTTCCTCACACTTCAGGTGGTGGAGGTGGTTGCCAAGGACGGAGCGCATCTGGACATGTATGAGATGGAGGAGACTCACGAGAAGTGCAACCGCTTCAGCAACCTCTACATAAAGGCTGACAGCAATACGAGCATACGTCACAACAATATCACCATGAGCAACGGCGTGACACGCAACGGCATAGATGTATATCTGCAGGGCAAGGGTGCTGAGGTGTTCATGAATGGTGCTGTGATAGCAGACCGTCAGCAGCATGTTGACAACAACACCATCATAGACCATCAGGTGCCTATGTGCCAGAGCAACGAGCTCTACAAGTACGTCGTTGACGATGAGGCAGTAGCAGCCTTTGCCGGAAAGATAATGGTGCGTGAAGGTGCACAGCAGACATCGTCGCAGGAGACCAATAATAATATGTGTGCTTCTGACGATGCCAAGATGTACACGCAGCCGATGCTGGAGATATATGCCGACGACGTGAAGTGTGCCCACGGCTCAACGGTGGGTGTGATGGATGAGGCTGCCCTCTTCTACATGCAGCAGCGCGGCATCCCGCTTGAGGTGGCACGTACTCTGCTCAAGACGGCGTTCATATCTCAGGTCATAGACGAGATGAAGTGGGAGTCGTTCCGCGACCGCGTACATATCCTCATAGACAAACGACTGAGCGGCGAAGAACGTTGCGGCAGCTGTAATATATGTAAGTAGTACGTTATTTAGGTGATTTGATTACTCGATAGTTCGATAGTTCGAAAAATCGATTACTCGATAGCTCGACGATTCGAAAATTCGAAAAAAGAAAACTCGTAATATAAAACTTCCTCCCTCGGGGAGGGTAGGGGTGGGCTTTACAATGAATAGAAACGATTTTCCTATACTTTCCCGTAAGATATACGATAAATATCCGTTGGTATATCTTGACAATGGTGCAACAACGCAAAAGCCACTCTGTGTGGTGAACGCCATGACGGACGAATACCTCAACGTTAATGCCAACGTGCATCGTGGTGTGCATTACCTGTCGCAGCAGGCAACAGACCTGCATGAGGCGGCACGCGAACGTGTGCGCTCCTTCATCAATGCCGGCAGCATTCGCGAGGTTATCTTCACTCGTGGCACCACGGAGAGCATGAACCTTGTGGCATCGTCATTCACTGAGGCATATATGAAGCCTGGCGACGAGGTGATAGTCAGCACCATGGAGCACCATTCCAACATTGTGCCGTGGCAGTTGGAGGCTAAGCGCAAGGGCATCGTGGTGAAGGTGATACCTATGAGCGACGACGGCATACTTGACCTTGAGGCATACGAAGCACTCTTCTCTGAGAAGACTCGCCTTGTGTCCGTGGCTCATGTAAGCAATGTGCTCGGTACCGTCAATCCCGTGAAGGAGATGATACGCATGGCGCACAGTCATGGAGTGCCGTTCCTCGTGGATGGTGCGCAGAGCACTCCTCACATGAAGATTGATGTGCAGGACCTTGACTGTGACTTCTTCGCTTTCTCTGGTCACAAGATGTATGGCCCTACAGGCATAGGTGTGCTTTATGGCAAGGAGAAATACCTTGAGGAGATGCCACCATACCAGGGCGGTGGTGACATGATAGGGACCGTGTCATTTGAGAATACCACCTTTGCAGCCTTGCCTTACAAGTTTGAGGCTGGTACCCCTGATTATGTTGCTACACATGGTCTGGCACGTGCCATAGACTACATGGAGAGCATCGGTCTTGATAATATTGAGGCTCACGAACGCGATCTGACCCGCTATGCTCTGGAGCAGATGCAGACCATTCCAGGTATGCGCATCTTCGGTCCGCTGGATGCCGGGAGACGCGATGCCGTCATCAGTTTCCTTGTAGGCGACATACATCACCTTGACATGGGTACGCTTCTTGACCGTTTGGGCATAGCTGTGCGTACAGGTCATCACTGTGCCGAACCCCTGATGCGCCGTTTGGGTATCCAGGGTACAGTGCGTGCATCATTCGGATTGTATAATACCAGGGAGGAGGTAGATATACTCGTGGCAGGCATCAAACGTGTCGCTGCGATGTTCTAGTCCTCTAACCCCTAAGGGGAAGATTCGGAATGAGATTTCAATAACAATGGGAATATGAAAAAGACGACGATATCAGAGATGAACCGCCTGACGGTGGAGGAGTTTCATGATGCCAAGAAGATGCCTCTCGTCATTGTGCTCGATGATGTCAGGTCATTGCATAATGTAGGGTCGGTCTTCCGTACCGCCGATGCCTTCCGTGCTGAGGCCATATACTTGTGCGGTATTACCGCTACGCCTGATGATGTGAAGGATGCTGATGGTAATATGCTGAAACAGTGTTCGCTGAAGGCTTCGCAGGAAATCCATAAGACTGCGCTTGGAGCAGAGAATAGTGTCACTTGGAAGTATTTCCCTTCAGCGATGGATGCCCTGCAGTCTCTCCGTCAGGACGGATATACCATACTAGGCGTGGAGCAGTGCCATGACTCTACTATGCTCGGCGACTTCGTTCCCGATGCGTCATGCAGGGGGTATGCCGTAGTCTTAGGCAACGAGGTAAAGGGAGTGCATCAGGAGGTGATAGATGGTTGTGACGGTTGTCTGGAGATACCTCAGTATGGCACCAAGCATTCCCTCAATGTTTCAGTCACCGGCGGTATTATAATATGGCATTTCGCCTCGCACCTGATGGTTTAGCGTATGATGCTGATGAATAGGGTTATCGAAATGGTTCTGTCGTTATATTATGACTGATACTGTCACTTTTTATCCAAACATTTGTATCAAGAACCCTCCTGGAAAGTGCCCCTTTTGCAAAAGTGCCCCTTTTGCAGAGTAAAAGTGCCCCTTTAACAGTGTTAAAGGGGCACTTTAACATTGCAAAAGGAGCCCTTTAACATTCAATTTCCGCGAAATTCAGTCAAAGAATACATGGTCATCGAAATAATAAAGTTCCGATAACCCGATTTGTGGTATTGTAAAGGTGCTTTGCCTGAAAAAAAAAGAAGGAAACCTTACGATTCCCTTCTTTGCGTGATCCGCTTGGGGTTCGAACCCAAGACCCCCACATTAAAAGTGTGATGCTCTACCGACTGAGCTAGCGGATCGACCGATATATAGACTTGAGAAGGCTTAACCTTCAAAAGCGGTGCAAAGGTACAAAAAAATGTTGATATGGCGAAGGGAAATGCTAAAAGATGTTGATTTGTTAGTGTTTTTTAACAAAAGCTGTACGATATTCGAAAGAAATTAGTAACTTTACACCCCAAATGTGTAATAAAATAAGTGTATTCTGATAATATGAATGTGATTGAAGGTCCTATAACTTTGGATAGACTGGCGAGATGGACTATCATGGTGATAGCCATCGTGGTGGTGTTTCTTGTGGTAAAATACCTCAGTGCAGTGTTGCTTCCGTTTGTCGTAGCATGGCTTTTTGCATACCTCATGTACCCACTCGTTAAGTTTATACAGTACAGGATGAAACTCCGTGTGAGGGCGTTGAGCATCATGCTTGCCATGGTGACGGTGATAGCCGTGATTACAGGAGTGGTGATGCTTGTCGTGCCACCGATGATAGAGCAGTTTGGCAAATTCACTACCCTTGCCACCCGCTATCTGCATGGAGCGACAAACATCAGCAACTTCCCTGCTG
Organism: Prevotella sp.; assembly: GCA_045617365.1. Lineage (GTDB taxonomy): Bacteria > Bacteroidota > Bacteroidia > Bacteroidales > Bacteroidaceae > Prevotella. The sequence goes on from JAZLIN010000121.1 coordinate 15,912, forward strand.
CCATACAGTGGTGGCTCAATGAGAACAGTGCGCAGATCACGAGATACCTGACATCCGAAGACTTTATGACAACCGTGAAGGATGCTATGCCGAGCCTATTCAACGTGGTGGGCAAGACTATGAATGTCATCATGGGTATCATTGGTTCGTGCATTACCTTGTTATATATGTTCTTTATCCTGATGGACTATGAGCATCTCTCGGAGAACTGGATTCACATGTTCCCTAAGTCCGTACGTCCATTTTGGCAGTCGTTGATGAAGGATGTGGAGGTCGCTCTCAACAACTATATCCGCGGTCAGGGTCTCGTGGCACTGATTATGGGCATACTCTTCTGCATCGGATTCTCCATTATCGGTTTTCCTATGGCGATAGGTCTCGGTCTGCTCATCGGCATAATGGACATGGTGCCATATCTGCATACCTTTGCCCTTATACCTACAGCTTTCCTTGCCGCACTCAAGGCAGCAGATACCGGTCAGGACTACTGGGTAGTCTTTGGCATGGCAGTAGCTGTATTCTGTATAGTTCAGGTTATCATCGATGCCGTGGTGACTCCTATGGTGATGGGCAAGAAGATGGGACTTAACCCAGCCGTCCTCCTGCTGTCCCTCTCCATTTGGGGAGCGTTGCTGGGCTTTATCGGACTCATCATAGCTCTTCCTGCCACTACTATCATCATAGCTTACTGGAAGAAATACGTCACTAAGGAATAAAAACACGATTAGATATGCTATATTTGATACCTACGCCTGTTGGCAATATGGAGGATATGACCTTCCGCGCTATCCGTCTGCTCAGAGAGGCAGATCTAATACTCTGCGAGGATACCCGTACCAGTGGCATCCTGCTGAAGCATTTTGATATAACAGACAAGCGCCTAATGGCCCATCATAAGTTTAATGAGCATGGTACGTCGAAAGCGATTGTGGAGCGACTGAAGGGCGGTGAGACCATCTGCCTTATTACCGATGCAGGTACTCCTGGCATCAGCGATCCTGGTTTCTTCCTTGTTCGTGAAGCGGTGGAGGCTGGTGTGGAGGTGCAGACGCTTCCCGGTGCTACCGCCTTCGTACCAGCACTCGTAAGTAGTGGATTGCCATGCGATAAGTTTTGTTTCGAAGGATTCCTTCCGCAGAAGAAAGGTCGTCAGACTCGCCTGGAGGAACTTAGCCGCGAACCTCGTACTATGATAATATACGAATCGCCTCGCAGGGTGGTGAAGACCCTGGAGCAGTTTTGTGAGTTCTTTGGCGAAGGCCGCCGTATCAGTGCGTGCCGTGAGATCTCCAAGGTCTATGAGGAAAGTGTCCGTGGCACTGTCCGTGAGGTGCTGGAGCATTTCAAGGCTGTAGAACCTAAGGGAGAGTTCGTCATCATCGTTGAAGGTAATACTAATGCCACCCCGGCTCCCGCAGCGTCAGAGGAAGAGCAAACGGTCAAGCCTCATAAGGAAAGTAAGTATCAACGTAAGATGCGCGAGCGAGAGGGGGCAGTTAACAATTAACAGTGAACTCCGCACGAACCATCCGTCCCCTCAATCCCATACTAAAAAACTCCCTCCCTAAAAGGGTGGGCTGGGGTGGGTCAGGGTGGGTATTCTCTTTTGTTATATATGGAAAAACTATTGCATTATACATGGCGTCATAAGATGCTACCGCTTGAGGGACTGCGTACAACGGATGGCAGGCCCGTGGAGGTCGTGGATCCCGGTCTTTACAATCGTAGTGATGCAGGCCCGGATTTCTTCAATGCCAAGGTGAAGATTGATGGACTGCTGTGGATAGGCAATGTAGAGATGCATGCGCAGGCAAGCGACTGGTATAGACATCGCCATGACAGCGACCCTGCGTATGATAATGTGGTGTTGCATGTCGTGATGAAAGACGACATGGAGGTCACCACCTCGCAGGGCAAGGTGCTCGTGACAGCAGAGTTGCCTGTGCCGCCCCAGCTGAAGGCTGACTACGAGGAACTGCTCTATGCGGATGAGTTCCCTCCATGCTACAAGATGATACCTTCCATGCCGGGACTCAAGGTGCATTCATGGCTCAGCGCATTGCAGACCGAACGACTGGAACGCAAGACCACTGACATTATGGACCGTGTGAAGCAGTTGGGCGATTCATGGGAAGATGCCTATTTCGTTACCCTGGCCCGCAATTTCGGTTTCGGTATCAATGGCGATACCTTCGAGACATGGGCGAAGACATTGCCGCTGTCGGCTGCGGCGCACCATCGTGACGATCTCTTCCAGATAGAGACCCTCTTCATAGGGTATTCCGGTTTGCTGGATAAGGTGGATGAGAAATACGCCAGGGAGTGGGCCTATCTATCAAAGAAATTCTCGCTCATGCCGATGGACGCCTCGCAGTGGAAATATCTCCGGATGCGTCCGCAGAACTTCCCCCATGTGAGGCTTATGCAGTTGGCGAGTATGTATCATGAGAATCGCACTGGCATAAGTGCGCTCCTTGAGTGTAAGACCGTGGCAGAGGTAGGCAGTCTGTATAATGTCAGTGGCAGCAAACTCGGACTCTTCGTGATCAATACCGCAGCGCCGGCTATCTTTGCCTATGGTCGTCAGCATGGCAAGGAGGAGCTTTGCGAACGCGCATTTGACATGCTGGAGTCTATCAAGCCTGAGGATAATAAAGTGATACGCATGTGGAAGGAGTGCGGTATAGAGGTGCGCAGCGCGGGAGACACCCAGGCGTTGCTGCAGTTGAGGAACGAATACTGCAATCACAAGGAGTGTCTGCGATGCCGCTTCGGTTATGAGTTTCTTCGTGGAGAATACCGCAATGCCTTCCTGCATGATAGCATAGAGCCAGAAGAGACTCCCTGACTTCAAAGAATAACCCTAATCAATAATTTATACGTAAGACATTATCTTTAGATGGTACTAAACTATATCTTTGTAGCATTTTTCCTGATAGCCTTTGCTATCGGACTGGTGCGTCTCATATTCATGGGTGACACAGAAGTGTTTCCCGCCATGATGAACTCCACCTTCGAGTCGTCAAAGACAGCATTTGAGATTTCCCTTGGACTTACCGGAGTGCTCTCCCTTTGGCTCGGCATCATGAAGATAGGCGAAAAGGGAGGGGTGGTCAATGTCATCGCACGGCTCCTCTCGCCAGTGTTCTGCCGACTCTTCCCAGATATTCCCAAGGGACATCCGGTGACCGGCAGCATATTCATGAATATCGCTGCCAATATGCTCGGCCTTGACAATGCTGCTACACCGCTTGGCCTCAAGGCCATGGAGCAGATGCAGGAACTGAACGCCAAGGATAAGTCCGTGGCCACTAACCCTATGATCATGTTTCTGGTGCTCAACACATCAGGACTGACCCTCATTCCAGTCAGCATCATGGTCTATAGGTCGCAGATGGGTGCAGCACAGCCTACCGATATTTTTATCCCTATCCTCATCGCTACATTCTTCGCCACGCTGGCAGGCATCATCATCACTTCGCTCTATCAGAAGATCAACATCTTCAACCGTGTGATGCTCCTTACCCTCGGCGGTATGTGTGCCGTGGTGGGCGCCATCATCTGGGGATTCTCTCAGATGGACAAGGAGATGATGGACAGCGTCTCGACCACCGTTGCCAATGTCCTGCTCATGACTATCATCTCAGGCTTTATCATTGCCGGTGTGCGCAAGAAGGTCAATGTCTATGAGGCATTCATCGAGGGAGCCAAGGAGGGTTTCTCCACAGCTGTGCGTATCATACCTTATCTTGTAGCCATCCTCGTTGGCATAGGTGTGTTCCGCGCCTCAGGTGCCATGGATGCCATCATCAGCGGTGTGCAGTGGACGGTATCGGCATGCGGTCTCAATACCGATTTCGTAGGCGCACTGCCTACAGCCCTCATGAAACCCCTCTCTGGTTCCGGTGCGCGCGGTATGATGGTCGATGCCATGACCACATACGGTGCAGATTCCTTCGTTGGCAGACTGAGCTGTATCTTCCAGGGTAGTACCGATACCACGTTCTATATCCTCGCCGTGTATTTCGGCAGCGTAGGCATCCGCAACACCCGCCATGCAGTGACATGCGGACTCCTGGCCGACCTTGCTGGCATAATAAGTGCCGTAGCGATAGCCTATTTGTTCTTTGGATGATAAGGCACTATCACTGCATCATTGCTAAAAAATAATCATTGAAATTTGGCAGATTAAAAGAATTTTAGTATTTTTGCATTCGAATTCTGAAAACAACACACAAAAAATGAACTCTATAAACGAAATCACTGTAAAGGATCGTAAAGGCAACAATGTGCCTCTCAACCTCTATGGCAATGAGGTAGTACTCATCGTTAATACCGCTATCAAGAGCCCTCTCGCATCACAGTATGCAGACCTTGAGGCACTCTATGAGAAATATCACCCACAGGGATTTGCAGTGCTTGATTTTCCTTCTAATCAACCTACCAAGTCATGTCCGGGTACCGATGAGATGGTACATCAGTTCTGTAAGGAGACATACAACACAGAATATCCACGATTCAAGAAGATCAAGGTAAACGGCAATGATGCCGACCCTCTCTATAAGTACCTCACAGAGAAATTCCCTGGTGAGATAACAGAGGATTTCACCAAGTTCCTCGTCAACAAGATAGGTAAGGTTGTGGCACGCTATGACGCTCAGACCCCAATGTCAGAGATCGAGAAGCGAATCGAAGAGTTGCTCGCATAACCCCATAACCGTACAACCCCATAACCCCATAACCGTTCTTTCTATATGGAGCATACAAAGTGTTTAATAATAGGTAGTGGTCCTGCAGGCTACACCGCAGCAATCTATGCCGGCCGTGCCAATCTCATGCCGGTGGAGTATTGTGGCATGCAGACAGGTGGTCAGTTGACCCAGACCACGGAGGTTGAGAATTTCCCTGGCTATCCGGAGGGCGTTGATGCCAACCAGATGATGATGGAGATCCGCGAGCAGGCAGAGCGCTTCGGTGCAGACATCCGTGACGGTGAGATAACGGCAATAGACCTCTCCAAACGTCCTTACGTGGCAACGATTGATGACGGTTCGCAGATAGAGGCCGATGCAGTCATCATAGCCACAGGCGCCAAGGCAAAGTACCTAGGGCTGGCCGACGAACAGAAATACAACGGTATGGGTGTCAGTGCCTGTGCCACATGCGATGGTTTCTTCTATCGCAAGAAGGTGACCGCAGTAGTAGGCGGTGGCGACACAGCCTGCGAAGACGCTTTGTATCTCTCAGGATTATGCAAGAAAGTCTATCTCGTAGTACGCAAAGATTACCTGCGTGCCTCAGACATCATGCAGCAGCGTGTGCGCGAGGCAGAGAATATCGAGATTCTCTTTGAGCACAATGCCGTGGGTCTCTATGGAGAAGACGGAGTGGAGGGCATGCACGTGGTTAAGCATCAGGGTGCGGCCGACGAGGAGCGTTATGATGTAGCCATCGACGGATTCTTCCTTGCCATAGGTCACAAACCGGTGACAGATCTCTTCCGCGGACAGATCAGCCTTGACGAGATGGGATACATCAAGACCGTGGGACATACTCAGCAGGTATGCGATGCCGAAGGCAAGGTGCTGCCAGGCGTCTTTGCCGCAGGTGATGTCTGCGATCCTACATACCGTCAGGCCATCGTGGCAGCAGGCACCGGATGCAAGGCTGCGCTTGACGCCGAAAGGTATCTGAAGCTGTAGGCCTAGGTTTCTTTTGACCGCAAATCTCCGTTGGCAAAAAAGATTCGGTGGATTAGTGAGGTTAGTGTTCTGAAAAAATGTTGTTCAGTGTTTCGCTCATCGGAAGATTCCTGCGGCTTCCTTGTTCGCTGTTCACTGTTCACTATTACAATAATCGTTCAACAAGAAATAGTGTGGGTAAAAGCTCCCAAGGAGCGATATGTAGAGAGGGCACTGAAAAAGTCCTGAAGGGACGACATAACACAGCATAGGGTGTGAACCCTATGTAATGAGATTCCTCCCCCCCCCATATTCAAGCGCCGAACCAAAGGTCGGCGGCCGTAGTAGGGAAAGCCAAGGTGCGACATAACCTATAACAGTTTGTAAATGAGTTATGTCGCACTTACAGCGCTCTAGTAAGTGGAGGAGACATTTAATAACGGGGGCTTACGCCGCCCGCCTATGTTATGCCGTCCCTTCAGGACTTTTTCAGCGCTCTCGTAGAAAGGCAGTCCGTGAGGGCTGTTATCAAATGTTGATGCAATAAATAGTAATGAGCATCCACACTAAATCTTGTAGAACCACAATAATATTAAAATCTTAGAGGGTTTTCATGATTCTTGAGAAAAATTATCGCAAAGAATTTTGTCAATTCAAAAATATTTTGTAATTTTGCACTCGCAAATTTGCAAACGACCGTAAGGTCATGCCCAGATGGCGGAATTGGTAGACGCGTTGGTCTCAAACACCAATACTTCCGGGTGTACGGGTTCGAGTCCCGTTCTGGGCACCAAATAAGGCTGGAGACAAAACACTCCGGCCTTTATTTTGAGTATTAATTTAAGTATAACACAAATGGACGACTATTACGCGACTGATACTAATATAACAGTATAGCGTGAGGACTCCACCACTTACTTCCTAAGACACCAGGGGGAGAGCGGTTGTTCCTCATAGCACGTATTGCTATGTTAGTTCGCAAGTTTTTTTATCAAGGAACAACCAATGAAGACCCTTTGGAACACCACCAATGGTATCCGCTCCATCAGTGAGTGGGAACCAAATTGCTGGATTCAGGTCACATGTCCTACTGACGAAGACCGCCAGCAGTTAGAGAATGAGTATCATATCCCTGAGTATTTCTTCTCCGACATCTCCGATGCCGATGAGAGAGCGCGTTTTGAGTACGACGAGGGATGGCAGCTCATTATTCTCCGCATACCTTATATGAAGGAGGTGCGTTCGCGTACACCATACACCACCGTGCCGCTCGGCATCATACATAAGGATGATGTCACCATCACCGTATGTTATTTCGAGACCGATATGATGATAGACTTTGTGTCATATCAGCAGCGTCGCGGCCACGGATTCACCGACTACGTAGATATGGTCTTCCGTCTCTTCCTCAGTTCATCGGTATGGTATCTGAAGCGTCTCAAGCAGATCTCGCTTCTCCTGGACCGCGCCAAGCGCTCCATGGACCATACGGTCAATAACACCAGCCTCGTGAATCTCTCACGCCTGCAGGACTCGCTGACGTATTTCATCACCTCCATCCGCGGCAATGAGACCTTGCTGCAGAAACTGAAGTTCAAGTTGCAGGTCGATGAGTTGGATGCCGACCTCATCGAGGACGTGAACATCGAGATGGCACAGGCACGCGAGACCGCCAGTATCTATTCCGAGATTCTTGAATCGACGATGGATACATACACCTCTATCATCAACAACAATATGAATACCGTCATGCGTACGCTGACCTCATTCAGTATCATATTGATGTTCCCTACGCTTATATCATCCCTCTTTGGTATGAACCTCATCAACGGCATGGAGACAAACACATGGGGATTCCCTGTTGCCCTGGCTCTGTCACTCATTGTCAGCATAGGCTCATGGCTGATATTGAGGCAGAAGAACCTCCTGTAGTTCCGTGCCCATTGTCCACTCACCTTCGCCCGCACGCGCACTAAGGAAAGTGCTTTTTTACTGTCACTACTATCACTGGCAGATGTAAAGCTTTGGATTACTGGTGGTTGTGATGGTGAAATTACTGTCACTTACTATCACTGTACTATCACTGTACTATCACTTGTGACATAGAAAAAAATAGACCTATAGGTCCAAATATACAACATAGCCAAAAGCAACCGATTTTCGCGAAAATTGAATGTTAAAGGTGTCCTTTAGCAACCAATTTTCGCGAAAATTGGTTGTTGTTGAAGCAGCATTCTCTCCCTTCCTGATAACGGGAAGGTCGGGGTGGGTCTTGTGATAGTGCAGTGATAGTAAATGATAGTAGATTCGTTGTTTCAACTCATTGCTGCCCTGATAGTTACGTCGTTCAGTGATGTTAGTGATAGTAAAAAACATATCTCCCTGTTATTATGCGCGCGCGAATAATACATCCACATTGCGGTCTGAATAGTTCGCCCACTATGTTATCATAGATGATTCTACAAGATTAGTGTGGTTGAGAAAATAGACATATAACGAGGGCGCTGAAAAAGTCCTGAAGGGACGGCATAACATAGGCGGGCGGCGTAAGCCCCCGTTATTAAATGTCCTCCTCCCCTTACTAGAGCGCTGTAAGTGCGACATAAAATACCAAGCAGGAATAGTTATGTCGCACTGTGAGTTCGTAAACTGGACCATCACCGGCAACGGTAATCCTCCATACCGCTATGGCAATTTCTTCGAGAACAGGAACGCTACTCCTGCCTCTTTTGCAATTCAGGCTATGCAGCCATACTGCTGTCACGTCGTACAGCCGGACGACAGAACCTCCCCGACCTTATTGAGGGATAGGAAGTGATAGCGCATGGACTGGCGTGTAGCCATTGGGCTCTTCCTATATACTGCCTCCGCAATCATAGGGTCGTCCAGTAGTTCGCTGTATGGTTCTATCAGTAGCAAACGCCCTGCAGCGCAGGCATCAAAATACACTCCTCCCGGTTTGAAGTAACGCTCATGGGGAGCCCCCACCGGAGGGAATCCGTCTTTCAGCATCACTATCAGTGGCATACCTGCTTCGCGTAACCTTCTGGTCACAGTCTTTTCTCCTTCGCTGATAGCAGAGGTGACGCTCACCATACCCTGCAGGGCATGGTCCATCCATTCTTGGTAACTGCGCTCCAGATCGTCAGCCTTCATTGACCTTGAGCATTGTATGTGCTGCTTATGGGGATAGTCCAGCAGGAATATATTCCCCAGCGCCCTGAAGCGCCAGGTGTGTGTGCCACCGTCCTGGTCATGGAAGGACCAGCACAGGTCGTTATGCAGTTTGAAAAGGTCCGGATTGTTGTGTTTCAGCCATAGGCGGCGGGGGTTGTCTTTCACGTAGCGTATCATGCGGTCGAGCTGCCCCTCGCAGTGGAGTATGCGCTCGTGGTAGCCAGCGGGCATGTACTCCCAGATGCTGCCCCGTGTCGCAAAAATGCGACAGAAGTGCATAAGCCGCTCGTCCAGCCTTTGGCTGTCTCGGAGCCTTGTGTCCAGCCTTTGGCTGTCCTGGTGCTTTTGCACTTCTTCGGCATTCTTGCCGAAAATCTCGCGCTTGAACCACGATGTGCACGCACTCTTGAAACTCCGGATGACCTCGCCTATCGATTTGGGCATCGGCTCCTGCACATGGATGATGCCGTGTATATGCTCTGGCATTATCCTTACTGCAAGGATGCGGATCTTGATGCCCTTCTGACGATAGAAATCCGGCAAGCCCCTGAAGGTCTTGTCAACATATTCGCCCAAACGGCTATATACTATGAATGCTTCCTTCTCGCTATTGCCGGTGAGGGCGCCGAAGATTGGCTGGCGCTCTTCGGTAGTGAGGGTGATGTGATATATGGCGCGTCCTTTATAGTCCCATAGTTTTTCCCTGTGGTGACGTGAGGTGTCGGTATCGCATCTCCATCCTGTCCCCTCGATGTATCTTGCCTTGTTTTCTGCCATTGCTGCAATACTTGATTGTGGCGCAAAAGTAATATTTTTTTTCCAATAACCAATGACTTTTCTATTCGTACGGGTGTTTTGGGTGGAAAAATTTGCGAGATACAAAAGTTTTTCGTACTTTTGCAGAATGTAAGCGTCTTGAAACCATCAACACAAAAAACATAATAAACACTTTATGAAGAACATTTCATTAGACATCACAAAGGCACAGCAGTTTCTTCCTGCTGGCGCAGTAATGGCACTCAAGGAAAAGACCATGGAGGCTCGCAAGGGTCTCGAGGACGGAACCGTACCAGGCAATGACTTCCTCGGATGGCTCCACCTCCCATCATCCATCACTCCAGAGTTCCTCGCAGAGGTAAAGGCAGTAGCTGCTGACCTCCGTCAGAAGGCAGAGGTAATCGTAGTAGCAGGTATCGGTGGTTCATACCTCGGTGCAAAGTGCGTCATCGAAGGTCTGCAGAACTCATTCGCATGGCTCGTGAAGGAGGCTAACACTCCTGCTGTGGTATTCGCAGGCAACAACATCGGCGAGGATTACCTCTACGAACTGACATCATACCTGAAGGGCAAGACCTTCGCTATCATCAATATCTCCAAGTCGGGCACCACAACAGAGACTGCCCTCACCTTCCGTCTCCTCAAGACTCAGCTCGAGGCACAGGTAGGCAAGGAGGCAGCTAAGAACCTCATCGTTGCCGTAACAGACGCTAAGAAGGGTGCTGCACGCACATGTGCTGACAAGGAGGGCTACCGCTCATTCATCATCCCTGACAACGTAGGCGGCCGTTTCTCTGTACTCACCCCGGTAGGTCTGCTGCCTATCGCTTGCGCTGGCATCGACATCGACCAGCTCGTAGCAGGTGCTGTGGAGATGGAGAAGCTCTGCGCTGTTGACGTACCATTCGAAGAGAACCCAGCTGCTATCTATGCTGCTACACGTAACGCTCTCTACGAGAACGGCAAGAAGATCGAGATCCTCATCAACTACCAGCCTAAGCTGCATTACTACGCAGAGTGGTGGAAGCAGCTCTTCGGTGAGTCTGAGGGTAAGGACGGCAAGGGTATCTTCCCTGCATCATGCGACTTCACTACCGACCTCCACTCTATGGGTCAGTGGATCCAGGATGGCGAGCGTACCATCTTCGAGACATGTATCTCTGTGGAGAACTCTGACAACACTCTCCTCTTCCCATCAGACGCTGAGAACCTCGACGGTCTGAACTTCCTCGCTGGCAAGCGCATTGACGAGGTGAACAAGAATGCTGAGCTCGGTACACGTCTGGCACACGTTGACGGTGGTGTACCTAACATCCTCATCTCTATAGAGAAGCTCGACGCTTACAACTATGGTCAGCTGATCTATTTCTTCGAGATAGCATGTGGTATGTCTGGTCAGCTCCTCGGTGTCAACGCATTCAACCAGCCAGGTGTAGAGGCATATAAGAAGAATATGTTCGCTCTCTTGGAGAAGCCTGGTTACGAGGCAGAGACTGCTGCTATCAAGGCACGCCTTGAGGCTGAGTAAAGATCCCCCCAAGCCTCCCCCTAGGGGGAGGAGATAAGGCGATAAGGGGTAGGAATATATAATAAAGGTGGCATGACGTAGGCTTACGTTCATGCCACCTTTTTATTTATCCATCTATTTAGCGGAAACAATAAACACCTTACTTCCACTTAACCTGATGGCCTCCGTTTGTCAGAGTGCCATGCTCCATGGATCCAGCGATGAAGGGGAACGGTTCTGCTATGTATATTCGTTTGTTCTTGGCAGAGAAATAGCGCAGTTCGATGTCTATGTCAGAGGCACTCTCTTCTACCTTAGGCATAACGACAAGTGTGAAATGCACTTGTTCGTTTTCCTCCTGTACAGCATTTGTGACAGCTCTGCACTCTCCGTTGACGAAGGCAGCCATAAGGTCATTGTCAGGGTCTATGTCAACAGGTACTTCCTTTGCTGTTATCACTATTCTGTCTGGTGCGGTAATGTCGAGATCCGAAATAGGTGTCTCCTGCCAGTCCACAGGACGTGTGGCTGTGCCTACGGAGTCACGGAGGTTGTTGTAGCCTTCGGGTCTTGGCGTAGGCGCAGTAGTTGTTATATCGTCGTCGTCACTACCGCATCCTGTCAGCGCCAGGGCGCCGAACAGGAATGCGAATAAAATGTTTTTCTTCATTGTTGTCTGGTTGTCTGGTTGTTTAGTGGTTTGGTTGTTCAGTGGTTTGGTTGTCTGGTTGTCTGGTTGTGGAATTTGCGAAGAATCGCAAGGGACGGTAACTCAGAACCGTTAAGCCGTCCTCCCCGATAACCAAACAACTAAACCACAAAACAACTAAACCACAAAAATACTATTGCGCTATCTTCTCGTTACCTATGATGAACACTCCCTTGCGGTTCTTGATGTTCTCAGCCTTGCCGTACTTCTCGCCACTGATGCCATATGCATCATCGTTGTTGGAAATGGTGTCGCTGAAGTCGATGGTGTAAGGCACATCGAGAGTACCGGTCACGGTATTGCCATCATAGACTATGCTGCTGCTGCTCTTGGCAAGCACCTCAGTGCCGCGAACATGAGCAAAGTGAACGATGTTGCCGTCCTCTGCATTCAGTGAGATGAAGAAGAGTTGCTTTCCGTCTTCCAACTCCGTAACCTTGGCAGAACCGATAGCGTTGCCCTTGGCGAATGCTACGATCTCATCGTCTTCCTCGAAGTCAGCGTTGTTGGCAATGGAAGCGATGACAGGCATCATGGTGCGGACCTCAGAGTTAGCTGGAGCTACTTTGGAAATGATGTCCTCTTCTTCTTCGCTTACGTTCCAAGAATTCAGCTTGGTGTATGTTGACTTCTCATTGTTGGTGAATGCCACGTTGATGGTATCTTTGCCAAAGTACTTGATGAAGTAACCTTCACCTGGGTGCATGTAATCCAGAGAACCTACCCATTTCTTGTCGTTGTTCAGAACGGCAAACTTCTTGCGGTCCTTTATGACAGTGCCAACCCCGTCGTTTTTATTATCCATGAGACCTGACATTGCCACGTTGATAGGCTGATCCACATTGAGCAGGTATGGCAAGTGATACCATACACCAGTTTGCTTAGAAGTACCGTCGAGTTTAACGTAACGTTCCTCTTCCTTGAATTCATAGCCAAAGACAGTAGCCTGTACCGGCTTATGAACATAAATCTGGAAGGTGTATTTGCCATTTGCATTTACGCCACTGCTCCAGCTGTTCTTTGCGCTCATCTCCGAAGACTTGCCATTGACCATGATTACATCACCGGCAGAGAATACGTTGTTGGAATCAAAGAGTTTGTTGATGCTGGTGTTCTTTGGCTTGATGTTGAGAGAAACCCAGTTCCATCCTGTCTCAAGATTCCATGTCTGCTTCTTCTCGTTGGTAGTAGTGAAGATGACAGGCTTTGCCGGAGGACAACCGATGATGGTACCATTGGCAAATGCGATGGTGCCATTCTTAGTATCCGGCACAATCACGCTTGTGGTATTGGTAGCTGCATTCCACAGCAGGAAGGTCAGATTCTTCTTAGCCATATCGTTGTTGCCCAGGACAGTAAGGTTCACCATCGGGTTGTTGACATCATTAACGGTGATGTAGGCCTTGCCCACGCACACACCATTATAGAATGCAGCCACGATGTCGCGCTTGTCGGTATCGAAATACTCCCTGCCGCCTTCGTTATTGAGCTTCACCCTGCCCATGATGTTCATGGTGAGGTTATAGTCTTTGGCGTCGGTAACAGTCCATTCCGGTTCGTCAGCCTCTACGTTGACGCTTATTGTCAGCGGACTGCCGAGGTTATCCTCATCCACAGCATACACGGTGGTATAGTATTCACCAGGAGCCAGACCGTCAGAAACCTCCAGTTGTATTTCGTTATAGTTCATAGGCATAGCCTCGCCGTTTGTCTCCGACAGCTTGAGCCATGTACAGTTATTCTCCAGAGTGTAGTATATCGTACGTCCGCTCTTGTTATTGAGCTTGCGCGTGATTGTTTCAGGTTCACCGTACTTCACTTTGATGTCCACCTTAGAGTCATCCCAGTTCAGTACGTTTCTATCTACATAGACACGCATCATCTGAGGGTTCACCAGGGTATTGCCGGCAAGGTCCTCCACGTCACGAACCGTCACGTTTATGTACTGGTGGTTAATCTCAGCGTCACGCTTGTTGAGGTTAATCTGCAGTTCGTTGTTCGTGGCAGTCCATGTGAACGGAATATTCTGTATGATGCCAGACGCCTTTACTGGTGGATAAGACTGGTCATCATTTACCTTATTAATATCAATATCCTCAGGCAGAGCACGGTCGTGTGTAGGGAGTTCCTTGCCGTTTTCATCCTTCTTCACCACCATATTGTCAGGACAGAAGACAGAGTCGTGGGTGTCCTGCGAGTTTGCCTGATCCGTCTCAAATGGCAGGAAGAATGCCAGTCCCATCTCTCTGCCCGTAGGAGCAGCATTGCTCACCGTTGTCAGGCTGTTGCTTGGGATAGCGAGATGCCAGAATGAGATATTGTCAAAGTTGCCATGGAAGTTCTCGTCACCGATGCTTACCGATATAGGCATACCGTGGAAGTCGTCGCCACCGGCAATCATCACCAGCTTACCGTCAAGGTACACAGCCGAAGTGTTGTATGACTTGTTTGTCACGGCAGTAACAAGGTGCCACTGATTGTCAGCCAGTTCACTCCTGCCTGCAAAGCTCTGGCAGAACTCACCCGACTTCACGTTGACGTTCTCCTCATCCATATAAATGGCGAAGTGCTGCTTGTCAAGCTTAGATCCGGCATTGAAGATATAAACAGTGTCGGCCTTGGTCTGCTCACTGTCTATCTGTGTCCAGAAAGAGAGAGTGAAGTCGTTGTATTCCGCACGCATGAAGTCCGTGTCCAGAGTCTTCAGTTTGATGCCCTCGCCGTCGAGTCTCAGCGAGTGCTGTCCGTCAGGCATCTGCCATGTCTGGCGAGAGAAGTGTAAATCCGTGCCGTTCACCTTGTCGTGGAGCACGTTGCCCGTCATCTCGTCCATAGGCCAGTAGCACATCAGTGAAGGCTCGCTGTTGCTCAGCACCTTCATTCTCTTGCTTGACAGCTCTGCGCCAGACAACGCCTTGTCCCACAGACGTGCGTCAACCATGATACCCTTCATGTAGCTGCCGAGGAAAATCTTGCCATAGACATTGCTGATGATATGATAGTCCTCCTTTGCAGGCTGCAGTGCTAGTTTGTTTTCTTCAAAATCGATATGGTCCATTCGTAAAACCGAATCCATTTCGATCTCTGTGCCATCCAGATAGAACCTCATCTGTTTCTTGATACCCACACGAGCATTAGTGAAAGACACAGCCACGTTGGTCAGCTTGTTATGGAGAGACTCTTCTTGTGTTTGGGTAAGTTTCTTCGAGATGAAGATCACACCATCCATCAAAGCCTCCAGCGTACCCGAGTCGTACATCATTGTGAAGTAGCGAGTCGTAGTACTGTCAGAGAGGTCTGTGTCATAGATGCTGAACAGCTCATCAACATCACTGCCTCCATCCAGCTTGACCATAGCCTCCCATGTGAAGTCCTGTCCTGCCAGACTGCGCTTAACCTTTGAGGTCGGTACATCATGGGCAGAGTATTCAGGGAATCTCAGTGCCGTGTCATATACCTTGTTCAGGTTGTTGGTCAGACCAGTGATCTGGAAGTTAGCAGTCTTGTCCAGATAGTTGTATGCTATAGGCTCATTGAATGGGAATGAGATGACATCCTCAAACGTCAGTACGCCGTTCGTTGGTTTCGGCTTGCCGAAGATCTCAGGGTTGCGTGTATCCTTCAGGCCGCTCATCACGTTAGATACCGCGGTGACATAGCCCGTACCGAGTCGGCAGAAGCTTACGGCTCTCAGGTCATACTCCATTTCTATAGGATCAGCCTCGCCATAGAAACGGTGGCGGATGGTACTGCTCTCGTTCTCAATCATTGCCTTCGTACCTGAAGCAGCATCGTAGAGAGATTCGTCAGAGTAGTAAGAGCAGATGTTCACCCACTTTGAGTCGCCCTCCGTCTTCTTTTTGTACTGCAGTTCGATATGGTCGAAGTTGTCGTGGTTGATATTGAATCCGTTGACCTCGATAGGCAGATAGAACCTGCCCTCCTCATCCTTTGCAGAGAGTGTGTTCATCACCCACTTATCCACCGGACGTACCATCTTCACCGGAGTAGAAGCCGGCAGATAGTTGACGCTGATTGCAGCATAGTCGAAGAGACTGTATGCCTCATCGCGGAATCCGAGGCGTACGTTCTCATAGTTGTACTGCTTTCCTGCACGCTCCACCTGAATGGTCTTCGTGATGCTCTCACCCGGCATCAGGTGGAATACCCTGCCGTCTGTCAGTGGCATACCGTCCATTGTGATGGCGAGACCGTCAGGACAGCTCTTCTCGTCAAGGAAGAGTTTGAAGAATGACGGATTCATAAGCCCATCCTTCATGTTGCTCGTCACCTCACTCTCGTTGGTCAGCCTTACGTATAAGATAGCCTTCTCGCCTATAGGAATATTGCTCACCACAGGGTTCGTGATGCTGATCTTAGGGTTGTCTATGCGGAGAGTCCTTGCCGTGAGAGGCATAGGCTTCTTCGCAACGTCAACATAGAAGAGAGTGGTGTCAGGCTCATACCAAGGCTGACGCTCAGCACCACCATGCACAGTGAACACGAAGTCGTGAACCTTTGCATAGTCCATGTTGTCATCATTGTCATTGTCTGTACGGGTTATGGTATGATAGAAGTCATCAGCCCATTCATCCCTTTCACTTGGATCTTCTTTCTTATAGAATGTCTCTATCAGCTGTGTGTTCACCTGATAGTCATCGTTGCGGTAAACGTCAATGTCCAGATAGCTGTTGTCATTAGTCTCAAGTACAAAGCCGCTGCCAGCTGTTGAAATATGCTTCTTTGTAACGCTCCTGTCAAAGTTTATGCTATTTCTTGGAGAAACGTCAATGGTGAATGTAAAGCCAGAGATTTTGGTTGTAGCAGTATAATCTTTCTTACCGCCAGGTTCGTTTGGATCGTCACCCTTTTCAGTCTTATTTATAGTTCCTTCTTCCTTTCCAATTTTGCCGAATTTCGTGTTATTCTTGGCGAGGTACTTTGCCACGCTTCCGCTGGCACTTTCTCCAATCTTGCCTAACCACTGTCCACTGTTTCCACCAGTTAAGTTCCAGCCGGCTAAGTTCACCACCCAGGAGTCCTTCTTGTAGAAGGCAGACGCAGCCTCTGAATGTTCTATCTTCGTGGCAGATGATATGCTGTAAGAGTCGTGGGAAGCAGAACTGGTTATCAGATCTACCTTCTTCTTCTCGTTATCGGCAATAATCCTTTCCCATTCATTTATAGTATTTTCTATAGACTCCGGTGTTATGTCCGGTGCGTTGTATCCGATTATATCACCAGAGACGCTTCTTGGATATATAGGCTCCCAGCAGCAGGAGTCGCCAAACTCCTTGCCATCCTTAAGACGGTACAGCAGTTTGCCGCTTGCATTAGCCTGTGCCTGTATGTCAGCCGAGTCGCCTACCAGTATCATTGATGCCATGGTCTGGACAAGCTGTGGAATCACTGTACCCAGAATATGCTTCTGCGTATAGACGAACTCCTTCTTGCCACCCTTTCCGAGCTTCAGTTTCTCGCTGATGGCAAGGTAAAACTTGTTATTGTCTGCATCCCTGCCTTCCTTCACTATGCGTATGGCACCCTTGTCTATAGCAGGCTTCACCATGGCGTATGTCACAGAGTCGATAGTAGAGAATGTCTCCACGCGTCCGAGCTCATAGGTGTTGATAAATCCTACATATACGTCAGCCATAGCACCCACATCGAGCGGGTCGGCACTTGTGGAAATCCTGTCGTTAAGGGTCATGTGATATTCTCCCTTATCCACGTAGCTCACGCTGCTTGAAGGTAGAGGCACCGTAATGTTGCCCCAGTTGCTCGTGCTGCCTGGCACGCCGGCAACGGCACCGCCTCCAACGCCTGCCCACATACCAGTGAACCACTCAGAGCTGGTTCCTAACTTCATGTTTATGTCAAGGCCTATGGAGAGGGCGAAGTCCATCTGGTAGTCCCAGTTATACTCCGTACCCTTCTCTCTCCATGTATAGCTCTTTGAGCCGTATGGGTCACGCACTACGTCAATCACGTTGATAGGACCGTCCATCTTGGCCAGCACATCCTTACCCTTGTCGCGTGCACCGGTAACGTATGCCCTCAGCGTGTCGCTGCCGTGATAGAAGTAGCCATTTGTCTCCACCTCCATGGTAAGGTTGCGCAGGGCATCCTCACCGCTCACGGAGAATTCAGGGTTGTCTGCCACGAATGTGAACGTAGCAGTACCTTCCTTGTCCAGTTCATATTCAGCACTGCTCACGGAGCTTACGAGCTCGTTCCTCACCTTCAGCTTGCCGCTCTCCAGATATACGATGTCCGGCGTTGTGGTGCGGTCGCCGTTGTAGTAGAAGTTCTCATGAGCGCTAACCTTCAGGGTATATTCCTTTCCTGACTCATAGAGTGGTCTTCCGAAGGTGTAGGTAGTGGTCTTGGTAGCCTTGTCATACTTAGCCACCTTTGACGTCTTCCTCTCACCCAGTATGTTCAACTCCGTAATCTTCTCCGAACCGAGGAAGTTCTGCTTTAAGCCGTACTGGAGCTGTTCGTAGGATATATCCACCGGATTGTGAACCACACGCTGATATACGGAGTTAGCCTCTGCCGTATATGTCCTTATCGTGTCGCCTTTCGTGCCTAGCTCCGCGTATTTGTTTACTATCAGTGCAGTATCGTTTGAGAGGTCCAGCACCTGATAGCCCTCGTCCTCGTTGAAGAGGGTGGTGTAGCCCTTGGCTGACATCTCCGTTATCTTATACTTTGTAGGAGCAAGGTCTATACAGAACTCACCTGTCTTCACGTCAGGTACCACTATGATGCGCTTCTTCTCAAACGTCACCATCGTGGTGTCAGTATATACCGGATTCAAGAGGTCCGTTCTCTTCACCTTCTGAGTGAACATCTCCTGGCGTGTACTCTTGTCAGGGTTGTCCTTATAGTATGTTATGCGCGAGGTATTGTCACCCTCCAGTTCCAATACCATGTAGAGGTCGTCGCCGAGGTTGTTCTTTGAGAGGCCCATACCAATAGGCAGCTTAGCCTGCTTATTACCACCGATAAAGCGGCCCGCAAGGCGGATGGTGGTGGCATCGTCAAGTATGAGACCGTCATAGTCGTCTGTCGGCTTGAACTGGTGAGCCACTTTGGTGGTGTCACTTCCGCGTCCCATGATGTATCCATCGTTCTCAAAGGTATGACCATTCTTGAATGCCTGTAGTGTCATTGTCATTGACGGCAGCGAGAATGAGAACTCACCCTTGCTGTCTGTCACTACAGGCTTGTTGTTGGCATCAAGCACGGTATGGCCGTTCATCAGGAACTGACAGTCACGCACTGGCATGGTACTGTTCTTGTAGAGCACACGGCCAGAGAACTGACGGGTGTCGTTGCAGATGTAGTGCAGTGTGCTGTACTCAAACGATTGGTCGGTAAGGCTGAGTTTTACGTTTTCGGCGTTATCCTGACCTTCCAGCACAAACTTTGCGCCATCAGCATCTATGTTAATGACATATTCTGTGCCATCAGAGAGATACGGTATGCTGTCAAACTCAAACGCACCTTTGTCCGCAAAACATTCATCCTCATATAACTTGTCATATCCTGGTATGATAATCTCGTTGGTCTTAGGATCACGCACCTCTTTAACCTTTACGGTTTTATCACCCTTGATAGTCACACGTACCTTTGTAGGCATTGGAGCGTTGTTCTTCAGGGTTACCCTACCCTTGACAGTTCCGTAATAAGGGTTCCATCCATATACGGTGTTGCTTGCCTCGTATGTCTTGCCATATACGGTACACTGCGCTGTCACCTTATATTCATACAGTGTACCAGACTGAGCCTCGACGTCCATGTAGTTGGTAGTCTTACTGTCCTTCAGCGGCAACCTGGTGTAACTAGTCGTGTCACTCTCAGAGTATTCACGCTTTTCCAGTTTGAATCCGTCGAGCAGGCCTTCATCTACCTGCCATTCAAGTGCAACACCACCCTTCAGCGTACCCTTGGTAGCTTCGAAGTGGGCAAATGGTGCGAGCGTCTTCTTCACACAAGCATCAGCCTCCTCCTTTGTCGTTGTGACAGAGTCGTTGTTGGCGAGAGGATAATTGCTCTGGCTGCCATCGATGGCAGCCCTGTAATAATAATGTGTATAAGGCAATGCCTGTATGTCCTCTATCTCAGCATAGTATGTCTTGGTGGTATTATCCCACTTTACGTCAGAGCCATAGATGGTGATGGTCTTTGCCGCAAGGTCCACAGGAGTCTTCTTGCCGTCTGCGCCGACAACGGTGTCACGCTCTTCGGCATAGCGCTTGATTATGATAGAGGCGTTCTTGTCCCATACCGGTTCATTGCCGATAGTATAGAAATCCCATTCTGGCGCAAGAGGAGTTTTGAAACCCGCGAGTTTCTTGCCATCCGTAACGCCAAGATATAGATCATCCTCTATAGATGTAGGAGAATAATAGCCAATACTGTAAGGTCCATTTCCATCCGCCAATTCATCCACCAATTTGAAACGCGATGTATTGGTGGACTTTCCCCATTCTACTTTACCAATAGTTGCAACCAATACGTTTTCGTATTCTTCTTTGTCAAGGAGTTCATACTGATACTTGCTATTATTAGTGACCCCAGTAACTAAGAAAAACTTCTGGGCACTCTCTATACTGTCACACAGACCCGCACCATCAGCTGTCATTCCTCCGAAGTACTTCTGGTGTGTCTTGTTCCAAAGAACTATGCCGATCGTATCGTGAGCAGCCAGTATATCAGGTATTACCTGCTTGACAGTACCATTTGTATTTCTGTTGGTCAGCTCCACGCGTACCTTTACAGTGCCTTCCTTTTCGAAGTTTTTCGTCTTTTCTACCTTGATGGAGTGTACGGTAGCGAGGCGGTTGTCTAATATGACAGAGTCTTCCTTGGCAAAGTCACCGAGATAATTAGTACCCCAGTTGGCAAGTACTACACCACGTACCACACGGTAGTAGATCTTAGTGTCGGGATCCTTGTTGTCCGGGTTATATGAGCAGCCTTCCATATCGTCTATGAAGGTGTAAGTACCCACATCCTCCGTGTTGGAGATGGTCTTCACCACCAGTTCCGTACTGTCGGCACCCAGGATGTCCACTGGTATGGAGCCGATGCTTACGGCGTCAGAGAAATCCTGATGGTACGCACGCTGTATGATATACTCATCTACATCCATCACGTCCTCCTGACGAACATTGTTTACCTTCCATGTTATCCTGTTCTGATGTTTCAGTTCACCCTTTTCGTCAATCGTCTTCTCTGCCTGTACACTCATGCTCCGTATGCTATGCATAGGCTTTACGGTAAGAGGTACGGCAAAGAATCCACGGCATGTGGACATGCCACTATCTGTAACCTGTCTGTCATCACCGTAGAACATAACGGTGAGCTCCTGCTGTTTGTCAGAAGGGGGGAAGTTGAAGGAGAGCAGATTGGAAGATTCCAGCAGTCCGCTTTGCAGGAACTTCTTCTCATTCTTGTCCCATATAGATGCATACTTCATGTTTCCAGCCGTGATGACGTTCACAAACTGCGTTCCCACTATCGCACTGGAACCTGGCTTGCCGGCTGTGAAGTCCAGAATAGGGTCAACAATGTTGATGTTGTTCATTCCCTCTGGTGCTTCAGGATCTTTCGCGCTTATAGTAGTCTGTATCTCGTAGTTTGCCGAACCGGAATAGTTCTTCTCTACCTCGGATTCCAGTCGGAATGCCTCTATTTCGCCTTCTTCCGATGGTTTCCAGACGAGAGAGTAAAGCTTTAGGTTTGCTGTGTTACCCTGGTAATAGTATTTTGATTGCCATGGCGTCTGAAAGGTAGAATCATCTAAAAGTTTACCATTTTCAGTCGGATAGATATCACATCTCCATGCTTTGTCGAAACCATATTTCTCATAGTTCTGGTGATTTGCATGATAGATCTTTTTCCATTCAGTGTCGTTCTTCAGACGGTAGAGTATCTTTGTACTTTCTCCAGAAGTGGTTGGATGTCCTACAACATACACGTCTCCGTTCTCGTCTTTTACGCCGAGAGGTATGGTGAAGTGATACATACCTCCACCGAGGTTAACGACCTTGAAGTGCTCCTCGACTAAAGGCAGGGGATTCTTGCTGGTTGGGGTATGCTTGGACATAGCATAGTATATGGCACGCTTGCCCGTGCCGCTGTTGAAGTCACCGGCACCGCCTATGTTTGTTCCGTTCACAATGCAGATCGGATTGGAGTTTGGCACGCTTCTGTTACCGGCGAGTTCCGTCACGTAACCAAGCTCCGGCTTTTCCCTCGTATATAAGACAAGGATGTGGTCGCCTTTGGCTTTGGTGTTCCAGTCGTGAGAACCGTAATGTTTTGCCAGGTAGTATGTTCTGCCATCGCTCAACACTATGCCCTTGGTCTCTGTAACGATGCCACTGGCAGGATTCTTGATCAGCACGATATTGGTAATCGCATTGGTATAGTCCGTGCTTTTCTTTCTACCGAGATAGACGTAGTTGTCGCTACCGGTGTCACCGTTCAGGTCCCATCCGTCGATGTCATATTTGTCGTCTGTCAGTTTTCGCTTGGCAGCGTCAGGTTTCGTGTCTTCGGAGGTGGCTATGTCTGTGATGTAGTCAATAGCCCACGAACTGGTCGGCACCGCCGATAGCAGCACCGCCAAAAATAGTGATAATAAGTGTTTTTGTTTCATATAAGGTAGTTTTAGTTTTTTCTGTTGCAAAGTTACACATTATTTTCTGTATATGAAAATAAAATCAAGGTATTCATACTTTTGTCAGTATAATTTTGATATTTTACTATAATTTTTTGATACACAATGAGAATCTACCTGAACTGTTAATAGGATAAAAAGAAACAACTGCGCACCAATACACATAAATTCTTTTCACAAATTTTCAAAAACATGGTTCTACAAGATTTAGTGTGGGTCGTTTTAGTAAGGGAGTGCCATGAGTATAGCAGTTTAAAGTGAAAAGTTAAAGTGAAAAGATAATGAGTTGTAAAGTTTCGTCGCCTGCAAACGGACTGGTAATAACGGAAACCTATGGGCGAATGAACTTAAAAACTTGACCACTCCACTTTTCAATTATAACTTCTATACTCATGGCACTTCCTTACTACATTATTTCACCTTACCCACTCACTTTCTCGTAGAACCACAAATAAGAAAACCAGGACCGTCCTGATGAGGGCCGGCCCTGGTTTTCTTAAAGAATCATATTAATTTAGAAGATGAACTTCTGTGTCTTTGTGGTGCCATCGCTGTAGTGCTTGCGAACTATGATTGCGGTGCCGCGTGACATTACAGGGAGATGGTTGTAGTCAATGCTGCCATCGATGGTGTTGAGTTTCTTGCCGTCAGAGGTGAAGAACTCAGTAGTTACGAGAGTGACACCCTCTACTGCATCCTCGGCCTTCTCTGCCTCGATGATGCTCTGGATGAAGAAGCGGGCCATCTTGGCAGGCGATGCTGCCGGAGCGTCAGGAGCCTGTGGACGATAGAATGTCAGGGTCTCAGTGTCATCCAGTGTCGCTGTCTGAACGAAGATACCCTCGCCGGTCCAGATAGCTTTGGCAGCATCCTCGCCTACGTGCCATGCTGCGGCAGTGCCTTCCCATGAGTTGACAGAGTAGTAACCACCGTTGCCGTTGACTGCGTTTCCATTACCATCTTCTGCACCGTCGTAGTAGAGCCACATCTCGTGAGGGATGTGCATCATGTACTTGCCGTCAACGCCATGAGCATCTGCTGTAGTCTGTGCGTATGTCTCGTAAGAGCTTACGAGCCATGGGAGACCGATACAGTTCCAACCCATGTTCTTCTCATCGGTAAAGTCGGCTGCACCGCCGGTGCTCACTGCATCATCGTACTTGGTGAGGGTGACGGTCTTGAAGGCGTCAGCCGTCTCAGTGTAGATGTAGTCTGTGAGTGAGGTACCCTTGCCGGTGAATCGGAAGACGTTGTCGTCGCCAGTGGTGCCATCCTCAGGCATGTAGAACACGCCAGTGTTGGCAGCGGTAACCTTGCCTGCGGTGACAGCAGTCCAGCATGGAGAGTCGGCACTCTTGAATACATACTTCCAGTCCGAACGACCATCGCCGTTGTATGTGCGTACCTGCTGTGCAGCAGTAGGAGTGACTGTGAATTCATCGTTGGCATCGCTGGATACGATAGCCACGTTCTCCTTATACTGCATAGCGTATGGCATACTTACTATGCTACCACCCTGACGTACCTTGCGCTCTACAGCGAGGTATGCTGCGTTCATAGGGCGACCGTTGCTGTAGAAGTTAGCACCTTCCTTGACGAGCATGAAGCCAGGGTTAAGAGGCTTGACGTCGGTAGAGGTAGTAGGTGCGCTTACGAGGCTCTGGCCATTCATGAGGTAAACAACTGAACCGTCATGTGGATAGAAGTGAGGAGCAATAATGTCATCCTTCTGTCCTGCTATTGTACCGTTGGTACCACAGTGGAAGATATTGTTGCTGTTCTCCACCTTCCATGTCTCGAAGGCACCGCGGTCAAGCCTACCGGCTGTCGTTACGCCGGTGAGCAAACGTGGATTGCCGAGGAGGTCACGGTCGGTAGCGTAGTTGATGAAGGTAGCGAGGGACTCTTCTACGCCGGTGAGAGGGTTGCTGTCTTCGCATGCGTCGATGTACTTGCTGGTCTCAGTGAGCTGATAGTTCAAGTTTGGATCGGCGATGTTGTAGAAGTAGCCGGAGATACCCTTGTTGTCTATTGCAGACGCTGTAGGAGCAGCCATCTTGATACTGTTGGTAACAGAGTTGTAGATCTGAGTTTCCTGCTCTACGTTTGCTCCATTCACAGTACTCTTGCCATCTACAGGCATTGTGCCGTCAGCACCTATGGTCTTGCCTTCCACTGTTGCGTTGACTACGTAGCCCTTTGTGTTAGTGCCATTGCTTACGTTGAGCACAGCACCGTTGCCCTTAGGCTTGTTGTCGCGCATCAGCACCTCGTAGAGCAGACCGTTGCTGATCTGGGCTACGTTGATGTCTGTTCCTGCATCATCGCTTGCTCCGCTGAGGTCGTTGCCAGCAACAATGATGTTGCGTGCCACGATGACAGCATTCTTAGAAGGGTTGGTAATGTCAAGCACCGAAGCCGTTGGCTGAATAGCCTTGTCTGCAGGTGAGATCACGAATCCGTCGATGAGGGCTGGGGTATCGTAGGATACACCAGAACTTGTTCTTGTGCCATAGAAGTCTGTAGTCTCTATAGTTCTGATAGATGAAACGATGGTCTTGTTAGCTGCACTGCTTGCAATACCCTCGCGAACAGAATCCATAGCTGCAATGTATGCTGTGACATCATAATACTTCTTCTTATTAGACACTTTGGTATTGTGGTGATCATTGTAATTCGCAAGAATACTACCATATATTGTCACACCATCGCGGAGAATCAGGTTCTCATTTGTATGGAGGTCTTTGTTGGTTGCAGAAGCACCCTTGACAAATACATAGCTTCTACGCGTAGTGTAGTTCCTATGATAGATAGCTGCAAGGTCAATAGCATTCTGTATGTCGCCATAGCCAAATGCCATATCCCAGTTTTCGCCAGTAGCGGAATCGTCATGCGATTTGTTAGGATCTACATAGATATAACGTATCAGATTGTTCTGGAACTCATACGCACCGATATCAATTCTTGCTGGATTCAAGCGGTCACGGAAGAGCACGTCCTTGTCCGAGGTAATGTCAAGAGCATAGTCATTGCTGTTCTTTACAACAAGAATATAGTACTGACCCTCTGACGCAGGATTCTCAAGTGCTTTATCCATACCCTTATTGAGGAGACGGAAGTTTGGTTTGATGTCAAAGCTGCGCTTCTCAATATCGGTATTGTCAGGATCTGTGAAGCTTGGGCCATATATCAAATCTGTATTGTCATCGGCGAGACCAGAGTTGTAATTGTTTTTCTCCAGGAATGAATCGCCTAAGTAATAGTTGTTACCACCAGTAAATGAGTTATAGGTGAAGTTATCTGTCTCATTACCTGTATCACCATTGGTTGTTTTATTAGTTGTCTTCTGCACCGTCACCCCTGGCACCTCAAACTGCTTGCCGCCGTTGTTGTTCATCCAGAGAACAGTGTTGTGCATCTCTGAATTCACGTCAATGGCTGCTATATCCTGCAGGCGAGCGATGCCGGCATTCAGAGCGAAGGTATTGTTGACAGTCTGGGTGTTGTAGGCATCGAGAGACATACCGTAGTTAGAGTGGAACACCGTATTATATACGAGGGCGCTGCCACCGTTCTGACCGATATATACCGCACTGGCTGTCTCAGAAGTCTCCTCAGTAGCGTTACCGCTGCCGATGATCTGCGACTTGGTGATGACAAGCTTGGCAGGAGTAGCGTTGGTCTCGCAACCAGTCTCGTCAATGACTGCAAACTCGGTCTCTTCCTCAATAGTTTTACCAGTGTGCACACCATTGACATCACGCTTGTCAAACTCCTCCTTCGTTTCGTAGTAAACCAGCTTGCCTCCAATCTTCACAGAATGAGCAGCGGTCATGCCAGTCACGTCAGGGTAGCAGATAGCTGAACCCTTGGCACCAGCACTGGCCTTGTCGTTGATGAGAGTGATACCGTCAATCTGGATAGGCATGGTCTTGGCTTCGTCAGCCTCTGGTTTATGCATAGAAGGCTTCATGATAGCACCATACTGGTTTGCCTCTGTATAGCTGCCCGAAGCATAGCGTACTGTCGGGTCGGCAACATACATGAGGTAGTCGGTGTTGACACCATCTGATGCCTCATTCTGACGGATGACGGTCTTGTACTCGCTTGGATCATACTCGAAGTAACGCTCTGCGCTGTAGCCACCCTTGATGGTGAGAGCCTGAGCATAGAACTTCTCATTGTTGACACCATCCTCAACCGTAATTGGAGTGATGGCATTGGCATTCTGCTTCTTGGTATCGATAACGAAAGCATTGAGCTTGGTAGCCTTACCGTCGATGTCCACTACCTGTGGAGTAACAGGAGCATATTCACCCTCCATGATGCGTATCTCCTTCTTGTGACCATTGCGTGAAGAGAGCACTGTCTCGATGGCACGCTGGAGGTCAGATGTAGGAGTGAACCATGTAGCACCGTTTGCAGGACCCATATCAGGATGCTCCTGGGTAGATACCCAGATCACATCCAACTCACTGCCCGGCAGGAGGAGAGGCTGCTTGATATACTCATACACACCGATGTCGATGTGAGCCTTGTCTGCTCCGAGTGATGGCTCAGGACTGATACGTGGCAGGTTCTTCTGCAGTCTGCCCACCGATACGTTGTTGATGTACAGCTCATCAGCCTCCTGGTCGTTGGTAGCCTGCATGTACTTCTCGTTGCCGAGTGACAGCCAGAGCTTATACTCAGGGAACTGTCCTACAAGCAGGTCAGAGATATAGTGTGTTACAGGATATGCACCCTGATAGCCAGTGCCATTACCAAAGTTATCATTCTCGAATGTCACATTGAGTGTAGCAGGATCCACAGTCTGCTTGATCCAACCGTTACCGTTGTCGGTGAGTCGGTTGATACGAGCAGGACTCCAGTCGGCACCCTCTGTGTAACCGTCGTAACCAGCCTTGAGCGAAGGACTGCCGAAGTTAGGACCAGCCACGTCGCTGTTGTTGGAAACAATCTGTATGTTACAGTTCTGATATACGCCGTCGTTAGCCTTCATTATCATGGTAGGAGCGTATGCCAAAGGCGAATACTGGATCTTGTCGCGCAGGTCGCTGGCATTGTTTGGAGTAAAGCCAGTGCCCTTCTCGTATGCACAGAACCATACTGCCTCCATCCAGTTGTTAGCATCAAGGTCTGCCTGACTGCCAGGAGCCTGAGCGAACTCAGGGTTATATACGCCGTTGCGGTCCTTCTTGCCTACGTTGACAAAGAGCTTAGAAGCAAACTGGTACTTGGCATCAGAAGAGATGCTGTTCACTTCATTACCCCAAGCCACGGTATTGATGATCTGGCTGTAGTCGTGAGTATTAACCATAGCGCCTTCAGCTGTGTTCTGCTCCACTGTAGGGTTCATGGTGAACACTGCAGGGTAAGCATTAGCCTTGTTGCGCACGAAGTTACAGTTCACGATATGGTGGTTACCTGCACTACCCATCATGATGGCACCACCGGCAGCGCGCAGTGTCCTTGAAGCCTGAGCCTCATTAGGCACGCGGAAGGTAGGATGCTGTAACAGAGCGATGGTTGGTGTCTCACCCTCGCCGAGGCGAGCCTCGTTGTTGGCGAAGAGGGTGTTGAAGGCACTGAGCTGGTAGGTGGCATGGATAGCACCACCCTGACCAGGATACATCACCTTAGGAACATTGACAGGTGAACCATTGATGTTTGTTGTCCATGTCTGTCCTGGTTCCGGAGTCTCTGTCTGTCCAATGGCAAGGTTCTGCTCAAACGAAGAAGCGAAGAGCGAGAGGGAGCCATTTGAAGAGATAGCACCGCCGTAGCCCGCGATATTGTTGCGGAACTGACAGTTGGTGATAGATACAGGGATGTCACGGTAGCCTACGCCGTACGCTGCTGAGTTATGGAATGTTGGTGTGCCGCCATACGTAGTGTTATAGCGGTTACCATCCACCACAAGTCCTGCACCGTGATAGAACATATATGAGCCATAGTCATCGAGAGCTGTAGAGAGGTAAGTCAGGGCGTTACCGCCAGTGATGATAAGTCCGTTGAGACGAATCTGCTGACCTTCCTCCTTCACCTGATAGCCGTCCTCTGTGAAGCTGCCGTTAGTGCTCTGCACCTTAGGCAGGTTACCTACGGCATTGGCATCAGCCACGGCAGTCATGACGTGATATACACCATCGGTCTCACCGTTGATGGCGTTACCCGAGATGATGGTCTGGTTCTTGAACTCCCATGGTTCGATGATACCGTTCTTGTTGTTATCATTCATGGCACGGCGGTCGGCGATGTCCTGAATGTTCCACTGCTGGAAGGTAACACTTTCACCCTCTACAGTGACAATTTCATTGGCACTCTTGTTGCCACGACCTATCTCGCCGCTTGCTGCACGTACTACACCTGTAGGTATGCTCTCAACATTGTCATAGATAGAACCCAGGGTAGTCTTATCTACGCTTGCCTTAGGCTTATTGTATCGTCCGTAGTAAGTAGTCTGTCCATCAACGACACCGCCAGTAGGAGCGAAGCCACCGATGATGGTCACACCCTCAGGGATGGCGAAGGTAGCAGCCCATACGCTCTTGGTACCACCGTTGAGATCTGTTCTTGGATAGTATGTACCCTTACCCACGAGGATCTCGAATGGCAGGTTCTGTGCATCACTTGCCGCAGTATTGTCCTTGAGTTTCAGCTTACCGTTACGCACCAGTTTGATATAGTCAAGTGCATCTTGCAGAGAGTTGAATGGGTACGCGAATGACGATCCTTCCTGCGAGTAGTACTCTTCCGTAGATTTCTCAGTTGGATTAATACCAAGCTTCATGAACTTGCGAGCAATCTCAGTATCCACGTCCTCTGGGTTAGCCACGAAGAGGCGGAGCATCAGTTGCTTGTTAGGCATCATCTTGGCAAGAGCACGTGCACCAGCCTCAACGAAGTTGTTGTCGGCACTGATACGGTTGGTGCCAAGGAGGTCAACATCAGCAATGGCGATGGCTGCCTTCAGTTGGTTATACATCTCCACTGGCATACCAGCACTGCAGAGCATAGAGTATGTGGTCAGTCCGAAGAAGCCGAAGTCGGTGAAGTTCTCCTTAAGGTCTTTCGAACCGCTCTCCTCAGCCTGTATATGCTGATCAACGGTTGGATGACCGATGTCATTGATAGCCTTCACGAAGCGTATGCCTTCACGGTTGAGAGGTTCCATGCTCATGTTGTTGGTACCCGAAGCGCGCATGTTCTGAATGAAAGAGTAAGCGAAAGGATAGAACTCCTCTGCCACGGTCTCGTCATCCACTGCCTGCTCTGGGTTTATCATACCATATACGTTAGCCTGGTCGATAGCCTCGTTCTGCCAGATGGCAACAGAGTTGAATCGGGCATTTGTCTTGATATCATTGGTGAACCATACACCGCCGCCCTGACCTTCGAGAGCCTTATTGCCAACGATGGTAGAGGTAAAGACGTGAGGCATGTTGTAGTCCATCACCTGACCGTCAGGAGCCTTGGTGTTGACGGTGATACCGTTGCTGAGCTTGACACCATCCTCAAACACGTAGATACCGCCGCCGTTGAGCTCAGCCTCGTTGTACCTGATGATGGTACCCGACACGAGAGCACCGTTGGTAAGTGCAAGGGCACCACCGTAGATGGCAGAGTTCTCCTCGATGACACAGTTACGTATGTATGCATAGTCCGTCACGATAGCCGCACCACCGTAGCTCTTGATGTTGAGCACGTCGGTGATACCCGAGATGGTACCGTTGGCCTCACCACCAGTGATGAAGATACCATCTATCACGGCACGGTTGGATGCGTAGATCGGATCAGCATTGGTTCCGAAGTTCTTTGGGCTGTCGCCTTCCTTGATGACGTTGCCCTTGACACCGGCGCTGACACCGTCGATGGCATCAGACATGTGAGCGTAGTCTGCCTCCACACTGCTTGTAGTATTGAGACTTGGACTCAGGGTAGCGTCCTGCAGCATCTGTCTGATCTGTTCAGCCGATTTACCCTCCAGGTCCTTCTTGGTATAGGCATTGCCTTCCTGATCATAGATGCGGTCAGAGAATGATACCACGTGATAGGTAGTAGCATCAGAGTGCTGCTCCTTATTATAATAATAGGAGTCGAAGTATGTTGGGTACTTGGTTATGTTGCGGTGGTCAACGGTGTTGCCTCCGTCCTTGGTATAGAAACCATTGACGGTGTTGCTCCATGCAGCATCCGACTTGTTGCCATCCTTGTCGAGGGCAATGTCGGTATAACCACCCCATACCTCTACACCGCGAGGCACGATGATTGACCATACACGCACGTCCTGGTCGGAAACGTCGGCAGTACGTATAGCGTAGTATTTGAAGTCATCGTTAGCCTCGTGCATGCGGTTGCTGTTGGCAACCTTCACTACAACCTGCGCTGTAGGGTTAAGGTACTTATATCGTCCGGCAGCATCCAGCACCTTCTGCAGTTTTGAGGCACATGCAGCATTGGCAGGTGAAGAGGCATCGGTAGTGCCGTAGCCCTCAGGTGTCACATAGAATGTAGCTGTACCGGCAACGACTTCCGGAGTGATATTCGTAGCACCGTTCATCTCGTATGCACCGATGTCAAGACGACAGTCCTGAATACGGTCGGTATAGTCCATATCGTTCTCAGGGAGTACGATGTCCTTGCTGTGGAAGGTCTCCGTTGCTGCGTTCACACAGTTGTATGCCAGTACGCTACCGTTATCTGCCTTCTTCTGGTCAACGCGGAAGTCAAATGTGCTGACAGCCTCTGCGTATGGCTTTGCGAATGGATTGTGAGAGTTTAGATCTGTAACATGTGCATAGCTGATACCACCCTGCGCGGTCACGGCCGTACCACCCACGAACACTTTGTTCTCACGGATTCTTCTGTTACCCAGATAGTCTATGGCATTATCCTGCAGTACAACAACACTGTTAGCATTTGTCAAAGCACCACGAATGGCATTGTCTGTTGCTGTAGTCTTAAGGTAACTGTTTACGAATACTGTTGGTGTAGCATCACTTGCGCGGTAAAGGATATTCTGACCTGGTGCTGCGATAACGATAGAGTTATACACGATGAGGTCAGCACTTTCCTTTGAAGCCGTATATACACCGATTGTAGCAGCACCGGTATTGTTTACGATTGTGTTGTTATAGAGTTTTGCACTCTCAAGGTATATGCCTGCACCATAAGCACCTGCATTGCGGGTGTTGTTGCCAGCAATCACAGTGTTGAACATGGTACCTTGGATCATATAGATACCGCCACCGTAGTTCTCATTGGTACAGTCAGAGTTATTATTAAGAATGTAACAGTTCTCAATGGTAGAACCGTCACAGTAGATACCTGCGCCACGACCGTACACACCGCCAAGGGTATTGTCACGTACGATACAGTTGCGGAGGGTGACGTTCTCATAGAGACCTACGCCGGCACCTGACCAGCGTCGACCACCGGCACCGTTTGTTGCAACACCTGTCTTGTAGCCATAGCGTACAGTGAATCCGTCCCATTCTGCACCCTCGTATATTACGCGGTTCTGAGGTACGTTACTGTTATCAGCTTCTGTCACGCGACACTCCTCTGGCTGACGTAGCACGTTGATATTGTTTGTGGTCATTCCCTTTGCTACGTGAGTCTGGAGGATAGTCTCATACTCTGCTATTCTGTCTGCCAGTCCCTCAGCCTCGTTCTTCTTTGAGAGAGCAATACCGGTAGAGAGCTGTGGACGACGCTCGTCCATACCTGGGTTACCTACGCCTGGGAATGCACCATATACCTTCACGTGGTTGCGGATCTGCCAACCAGCAGTATTGGTGTATGTTCCAGCGCCAACATAGACACTACCCTCAGCACACTTAATAGCTGTGATAGCAATGTTGTCAATGAAGAGTTTAGGGGTGTTGTTTGAAGTGATATTTCCAGACTGATAACCTGCTGAGATCTTACCTGTCGTCTCCTGATCGAGGGTGAATCTAATCTTATCTGTAGTCCACTGGTTGTAAGTGTATGCAGTCTTGGTAGAGAGGTATTCTTTACCACTTTCAGTGATGAAACCTATGAGGTTCTTGTTAATACCGTTGGCAACCGCCTGATTATTACCCTCGTATGCATCGTAAGACAGTTCGTATGTACCTGCAGGAAGAGTGATAACCTGTTCGTACGCAACCCTGTTGCCCCATGAAGCTGCAACACCCATTAGACCTCCTACGTTATTACCATTGGCATCCGCAGCGGGAACATTAGCTCCATTTAGTTGAAACTCTGAGCCATATTTGAATGTGGATATACATGCCCAAGCGTTAGTAGCATTAATCTGCCAGTCTGTGGAAACATTCTTTTGAACACCGGCAGTGGTAATGCTAGAAGTAGCCCAGTCGCTCTCGTTGTTATCGAAACTGCTGTTCGCGATTTTTTGAGTATCCTCTTTGTTTATGGCTTTTGAATCGTAGTAAGTATGTACAACAGACTTTGTCTGATTGCCATAAGATTCTTCAACAGATACCTTACGCTCGACAGCCCCTTCCTGCACTGCATTGTGTGCATTGTTCACTGCATACTGAAGACCGTTGATGCCACCTGTTAATGGTTCTGAATGTTGTACGGATTCGATTCTTGCATAAACATAATTCCAGACGTTTCTGCTATCGGTGTTTGAATATGCCAGATTTGCCGTATTGTTTTGGACTCTCCAGTAGTAAGTTGTGGTTGTAGGAAACCAACCACCTGTCCTAACTGTAAATGAGAGTTTTCCACCATTAAAAGTCCAGTTATTGGTTGGTTCTGTTTGATTGATGCTTATCTCAGTACCGTTGTAGGTGATGTATCTGTTAGCAGTAACATCAAAGATCTTACCGCTATTTCCGCTACCGATGATAATAAATTCATCTGCATCTGCAGCATTAATAACTTGGGTTATATTATTACCGTTAACCTTAAGATATCTCGAGGTATAGGTATTCTGTATTTTTACTTTTTTAGAATTTGCTAACGTAGAGAAAGTAGGATTGGTTGATGACGTGGTAACAAGTTCATCCTCATACCATGTTCTCTGTCCTGTAGGAGTTGCTCCCAACAGTACACCTGTAGCCTCATGGTAATAAGCATTACCATTGATGGCCTCTTTCCATGACATACCGTTGCCACCGGCACTATAATCTACAGTACCGTCCGCATTGCGGTAGTCACGTACATAGTAGTGAGAACCGTATGCTGGCTGACCGTCCTTGTAGGCATTCTCTATAGCGTTGTCCTCCTCCAGGTGATTCTCTACAGCACCGATGTCAGGAAGACCACCGAAGTCACGTGTGATGCCCATGATGTCAGTACCCCATGTGGTGTGGTCACCAACGGCCTGACCCATGTTCACAACAGGGTTGTTGTTGTGTGGCTCAAAAGAGGCTGTACGTCCGTAGTATGTCTCGTCGCCACGCTCCGAGTAACCGGCATTCTTGGTTGGGTTAACGAAACGTGGGTAGCCCTTGCCGGCACCATCAACGAAGGCATATCCCAGATTGTACTGATACTCGTTGCCGGTGTCGTTGCCACCAAACTGTGAAGCGTAGGCTGCCGACTTAGAGTCAAACATACAGTAGCTACCTGTTGCTCCGGCAGTATTACCGCTGAAGGCTGCAAGTGCATACTTGATGCCACCGCCTGCATCCTCGTTTGTGTCAGCCGTAGCACGGTCCATGTTTCCGTAGAAGATGGAGTTGCGCCATACGTTGGTAGTGCTGCCACCGAGGTATGAAGCATGACCTACGTTACGGAGCACGTCACAGTGGTTGAAGGTGAGATGCGAATCATTTGTTGCATACACGATACCACTGTTATTGAGCTGCGTAGTAGTGTTGTTGTGGAAGATACAGTTCTCGAAGTCCGCCGTAGAGGCATCGGCATACACGGCAGTACCGAGCTCAGCCTGCGAGTTGCTTACAGTTACATTCTTGAAATGTACTGTATTAGAGCCCTTGAGGGTAATGGCAGCACCGCTCTTGTTAGTATTGGCAAGTTCGGTGGAAGCCGCATTGGCAAGGGTGAGCTTGAAACCGTCGATAGTTACGTTTTCCGCATTCTCTATACTAATAAGATGCGCAATGTTATACTTGTAGGCATCGAGCAACTTTCCCGAGATGACGGTAGGAGTAGCCACAGGATTGCGCTTGTCAACGTCTGTACCTGTAAGGCTTGCACTGAAGCTACCGAAGAGCGAAACATTGCTTGGTATGTCGAGCGAAGTCTGACGGATGCGGGCGTGACCCTTGAAACGCGTGTTATCCACGGTACCTTGCTTTACGAAGATGGCAACCTTCTTGTCAGCAGGGTAATTCTGGTCTGCGATATAGTCGAGAACATGTCCGAGGAAGCGCGCTGGCAATGTCCAGCTTACACCATCGTCATATTTATTATCATCAGAATACACGAACGAAGGATCCACGAAGAAGGCATAGTCGTATGTCACGTCGTCGTATGTAACGTTCGTTGCTGGTGCGATGTCAGCCACCTGCGAAACGAGGGCACCGATGGTAGGACGTGAGTTGAACGCACCAAACTGCATGTCATAGCTGATCTCTGAAGGCGCAGGCGTCAGTCCCTCATAGTCCAGATCGACAGTCGAGATGCCGGCATAGGTAAGGAACGACTCCGATGAGACCTCCCAGTTAAGAGTCTCGTCTGTGATAGCCGATGGAAGATAGCCGGCACTCGCTGTAGGTTTGAAGAACAGCGGGAAACCCTTCGAGCCATCAGGCTTGGTGTCATGGTTGAGGTCAGAGAGCGACAGCACATTAAGCTTGGATGCTGCGCTCCAGTCGGTGTTGTCAGCCTTTGACAGAGCATTATAGTAGAAGTGTGTCTTTTCGCTCGATGTGGTGCTGGTGCGCGACGAGGCATACTGTATGTTATTGTTGGTAGCACACTCGTTACCCCAGATCACACAGTTACCTATGTATGCAGCATCACGGTTATACACGCCGCCGGTACGTCCGGTGACGACACCGTTCTGCGTGATACCCGAACCGTTACACTTGTTGTTTACGATGGTCATGGATGACAGACCGCCACCCTTGTAGGTATATACACCACCTGCCTCGATGGCAGCGGTGTTGTTGTTCACGAGGGTGGAGTTAGCCACCACGGAATATTTGTTGCCGCTCTGTGTCTGGTCAGCAGTAAGCGCCATACCGCCACCGATGCGTCCTACGCAGTTGGTAACGGCAGACTGTGCCACGACAACAGGATTGGTCTTTGGGTTGTTGATGGCAGAACCGTTCTCACAGATACCGCCGCCGAGACCCCATTCGGTACCGATACCGAGTGCCTGACAGTCGTGAACGTATGTGCGGCGCACGATACCGCCGCCGTCCATGTAGATACCACCGCCATTGCGTGAGGCATCACAGTAGCGCACCTCACAGTTATAGACGAACGAGTTGGCTACCATGTAGATACCGCCACCGTAGGCGATGTGCGGATGCTCAGACGTTACGTCGCGGGTATAGGCATGACCGCCTTCCACCACGCAGCCTTCGAGCTTCGCAGGCTTCTCCAACGGGTTGGCACGATGCGTCGTCTCATTGAAACCGTTCATGGCAAACCACACCACGTGGTATGAGTTGCCGTAGAAGGTAACGTTGAACTGCTGCTTGGTGCTGTTCCACGAAAACTTCCTCGTCTTGCTGGCATTGAGGTCACCGCAGAGGATGGTCTGGTTCACATACACACCGCTCTTGGCCTCCTCACCGTCGAGGGGACCCGTAGCGCCAGCCTTACCGAAGTTCTTGTCGTCCTTGACGGTACGATCAGCCGCAGTAAATCCGTTGGTTGGGTTCGCTGGGAAACCGCCGCGCACCGTTATGCCGGCAGGAATCTTGAACGCCTTGTAGTACTGGCTACCGGAAGACTCCGTGCTCTCGGTAGGTCTGTAGGTACCTGCTGCCACCCACACCTCACCGGTCAGGTTTTCGTTGACCAGGTCGTTGATGGCATCTTGTATGTCTTTCTTGGCGTTAGTCCAAGAGGTACCGTCCTTGGAGTTGTCTCCACCGGTCTTGACATAACGGATGTTCTGTTGTGCCAATGCCGTGGCAATGCCAAGCACCAGCATCAAGAACATAGAATGTAATCTAAATCTTAAATTACCCATATATGTTTAGTATTTTAGTTTTTTATCTCCTATGGTAAAACATTAATCTCCAATGCTTTTCACATTAATTATCATTAATAGAACATTAATTATTCATTAATATATTGTTCTTCACATTAATTATCATTAATTGAACATTAATTATTCATTAATTTTTTGTTGTCTTATTTATTAAATACTAATCGGTTGATATAATTAATGACTAATTAATGTCCGATTAAAATAATTAATGACAAATTAATGTTCGATTAATGGTAATTAATGTAAAAAACATAGAGTTAATATTTGTCTCACTCATAATCAAAGCTTATTGTTTTATCTGCGCTCTCAACCAAGAGGTGAAGCCTCCTGCTGTGTTCGTGCCAGTAAACACAAATGGTGTACTGTAGCTGCCGATCTGTATGTTATACTGGTTGTTAGCGAACTGTGGGATGTAATATACCTGACGGCCGTTCCAGCAGGTGCCGGGGGTGATGGCTGTCGAGATGCTCTCCGTCGACGTGCTGGTGAATACACCTGTGCCGTTCTGCGTTGGCTGGAAGATTGAGAGTTTCGTGCTCTGGAAGTTGTTCACGGTTACGCTGCCTGAAAGAGGTGTGGTAGCGGTGTTGTTCCACTTTAAGTCAACCTTCGCCGCTGTGTGATATACGAAGACATCCTGCATAGGGTCGGTGAGTTTGCCTACGAAAGAAGCATTATCGCCCCAAGGGGTTGAGTAGAGGTCACGCATCTGGTTCTGATCGCTGTAGCTGTAGGTCAGAGCCTTGACATCATCCTCGGAACTGCTCGTTGTTATGCCGTGACTGATGGCTGATGGTGCTGCTATGGCATACACTCGGAGAGTGCGAGGATCGATATCCTCCTTCGTTGCGAGTGTTGTCTTTGTGTCGAAGGTACTGATGTTGTTGACCGTTGACCAGCGGCTGTCATCGAGGGCTGTGTATTCGTTCACCTGCAGCACCTTACCGTCTGCACAGAAGAAAAGGTATGCCGCCTTTGGAAGTTCGAAGTCCTTATCATAGCCCGGGTCTCCGGTGGCGCGTGTCACGGCATTGCCGTACTTCCAGTCGTGATCCACCTTCAGCGTCACCTCGTAGTCGGTGGTGCGCTCGGCATAGAAATAGATGTTGTATGCCTTGCCCGCTGCTATGTTGATGCCGTTGTACTTACCGTAGTAGGTAACATCTTTACCGTCACTATCCTTGCCATGAAGTACGAAACCCATAGTCTTGGTGCGCAGGTCAACTGGTGGCACCTCCATATATACCACGAGGTCATTGTAGGTGTTGTCACCGCTGCCGTCGTTGAAACCCGAAGTAGGGAGAATACCCTGTGTCGGGTCAACCTGATCCCTGAGTGCGATGGTGAAGCGCTTGGAGTCCGCTGTCAGTTCTGGTTCTGCCATGGCAGGGGCGAATGAGCCGTCCGGCTGCACACCAGCGCTGAGGTCGAAGCGGCGGAGCGGCTGACGCAAGGTGTTGTCGGAGTTATACAGCTCCAGTTCGGTGAACCTTATGGTTGGGAAATAGGTGTCGGCACTCTTCTTCATCACTATCATGCGGATGGTGGCACCGAGGTGCTGGAAGTCGAAGTGCAACATGTCTTCCTCCTCGCACACCGCACTTGTTGCCATGAAGTCATAGCGTCCAAGGTGCGTGGAGCTCGCATTGCCCATCTGTATCTGTCCGTCGTAGTCGATGGTGATATTCTTCTGGTCAGGGATGTTCGTTCCCGGACCGCCACCATTGCTCTCATCCTTGCTGAGTGCGAAATAGCGCTTGTCAACTGTGAGTTTGAAGTCGGCAGAAGAGAAGTGTGCCTTCTGGGTGTAAGTACCATCAGCCGATGGCTTGATACTGTACGTCTGCTTTGACGAATAGTTGTCTTCGGCAAAGACGATCAGCTTGTCGTCCGACGTCCAACTGAACACCATACCCTTCGAGGCATCGAAGTTGAGAGCCGAACGTGTACCGATAGTCTCTACCTCCTTGCTGCGTGCCTCGGCGGTCAGTTCTTTTTTGCCCACCGTAGTGCTGCCATTTCCAGCAAGGTCACTGTCGCTGCTGCATGATGTAAGCAGAGCGGCACAAACTGCTAACGTGGAAATGAATCCACTAAGCATACTGAATGTTGTTGATTCTTTTCTCATCGTTAATCTTCTAAGTTTATGGAAAATTCATATAAATCTTCGTCGGAATTGTCAAAGAAGGATTCCTCTTTCGGGCGTCCAGGAAGAGGCTCCCAAGGCTGATCCGTACCTTCAACGGAGAGATCGCATAGCGGCACTGTCTCTATTTCCTCGAAGATGACCGTAGGTTTTATGTATATCTTATACTTCATAATAAAAGTGTTTTTTCTTTTCGTTTATCCTCGTATAATGAATATGTTGTTTATGGTACTATTCCAAATATTCCCCTGAGGGACTTTGCTCATTGTCAAAATCAAAATCTGGGATAGCATCCTTTGTTCGGCGTGGTATCCCGGGATCGTTACCCCATCCCTGGTCGCTGCCTGACATTGTTTCCATCAGTGACCTTTGTTGGACTATGGTTTCAATCGTCGGTGCTATGTATTTTGATTTAGGTGATTGCATGTTTATGTTTTTAAAATGATACTCTGCGATGATGTTTGATTCTAACTATGCATTACCAAGTCGTTGAGTACGTAGCCCAGCAGGAATAGTAAGCATGCGATAATCAGCATTAGGCAGGACTTCTGTAGTATTACCTGCCATAAATTAATCTTCCTTTTCATACAAAACATACTTTAATTAATATTTCTGATGCAAATATAATGCTTTTTTATGCCCTTTTATTATAAAAGGAGAAGAAAATATTATAAGTTCTTATAAAAAGTCATGTTTTTTAATGATTTTTCTCGTTTTTGAACGAAATTATAATAATAATTCAAAAATTATTAGTACATTTGCAGAAAAATAAAGGCTCAGTTGCATATTATGACTGATACTGTTCCCTTGTAACGTGGCGAAGTGTCACCAGAATTGCAAAAGGGCCCTTTTAGCAAAGTTAAAGTGCCCCTTTAACACTGCAAAAGTGCCCCTTTAACACTGCAAAAGGGACCCTTTAACATTTTCGCGAAAATCAGTCAAATTATACAACATATCCAAAATAAATTAATCAGCATGCTGTTATCACTAATATATTTTCTGCCTTGTGTCGTGTCGCTACTATGGTTCGTGTCTTTTGTGCTTAAGAAGAAGAACTGTCGTCAGCGTCTTTTTTGCTATGCCCAAGGTTCCTCCGCAATATTCTATGCCATAATGGGAGTGTATTTTTTTCCGGATACGGACTATGATACAATGGTGCGGATGGAGACTGTATGCGTGCCAATGGGAGTGCTCTTTCCTGTCTTTATGATAGCCTATCTGTATGAGCACTGTTTCAAGAAGCATTTGAATGAAGGGATATTGCATCTGTTGTATGTTCCGGCAATAGTATTTGCTGTTGTTATAAACCTTATAATATATATAATAGGCTTTGATGCCGCAGCAGTCATCAGTCATGACTTTGCCAGTTATGGTAGATTGATGGGCGAATTAGATACCAGGGAGGGCAATCTCTATCATCATTTTACATTTGATTATTTCAGCATGTTGACAGCATCTTATGTGCTCGTGCTGTTTAGCTTGTGTTTGTGCATACTGTACCGTTATCATTATCGTTTTGGTGATATCTTTCGTTTTTTCTTTCGTGGTACCACGTCATATAATTCGCGCATAGTAGCTGTATTATGTTTGGCAGAGTTGCTCTTATTCTCCATATTGTTATCCTTGAGCAGTTTGTATTTCTCCAAGCACATGTATTCGGGGATATTCTTTATGGTGGTATTCTCTGTCATAAAGCATCTTGTAGCTCATATAGAGTTCTATACCAATGATGACAGGTCTGTGACGCTTTATGAACTCTCTCATCTCACGCTCTTTGACTATGTGCCAGAGAAGGCATCGGACGTAGCGGTACCTCAGTCAAGTGCCGTGACGCCAGAGCATGCGCAGACTCCTGCGCAGATAAAGATGGATAAGAGATATGAGCAGTTTTGTGACTTGATGGAGAAAAAACAGGTGTGGAAAGATGAAGACCTTACGGCATCATCCGTATGTGATATGCTGAATATAGGAAAGACCACTCTGTCATCACTTCTTAGCCAGTATTACGATATGTCGTTTCGTGACCTTGTCAATAAATATCGCATAGAAGAGGCGAAACGTTATATGACGACTAACCCTAAGGCTACCCAGGAGACGGTAGCCCAGCATTGTGGTTTTAAGAATGCGCAGTATTTCAATACGCAGTTTAAGAAGATAGTGGGGGAGACGCCTGCTATGTGGATGACGAGTGGGGGAGAATCTTTCCGGGACATGTAATGTCCCTTGATATTGACCTCAGCAGTGCATATAGCCTCAGGGTGGATGTAGTGTTCCAGGTGGCTAGGTGCTATAGGAACTCTAGAGAAAGCAGCTACGCTTCCTCTCCTGCTATTTTTTTTAGGCGATCTATCTCTGCTTTCTGTTTATTGTAGGCATTCAGTGCTCTTTGCTTCAGGTCCTCATAGGCATTTTTCCAGTAGGCGGCATTTTCCTGAGCTTCTGCCAACTGTTGCCGCAGTACGGGGACTTCTGCCTCCAGCATCTTCAGACGTTCGTCTTGTTGGTGGCGATAATCTGTACGTACTTTGTGCATGCGTTCCTTTATGCCCCCTTGGGTGATAAACTCATATTCCAGTTTTTTCATAAATGACATTATCATCCTGTCTATGATATGACATAGGGTGATGGCATAGTTACACATTTCCTCGTCCGTCCATTGTTGAAAGAACGGTTCGTAGGCATCCAATTTGTTATGGTTGCGGCAATAGGTGAGCATTGGGGCATACTCTTTGTCGCTTGCTGAAAAGAAACGCTTTTGACGTGATTTCAGGTAATCTTCATAATCTTCGCGTAATTCCTTCAGGGAAGATCGCGCTACATTGATAAGTTTTAGTTGCATCTCTGTAGAAGTCACTCCATCAGCGAGGCCTTCTACGATATTCTGTTTGCATGATCTTGCTGCCTGTATCATCTGGTCACGTGTACGGTCTTTGTACAGATGTATAAAACGGTCACAGAATATGTATGTCATTTGATATATAACGTCAGACTTTTGATAGAAGTACAAGTCTTCCCATTTTGTCTGTTTTGCCAGGACTGTGGTTGCTGATGTTTTATCCTTTCCTTCCATGGTAGTTATGATGTGATTAGGGCACAAAGATATAAAAAAATCACAAGATATACAAATGGAGATGTATATCTTGCGATTTTTTTTGTTTTTTTTCTGGATTTTTCTAGATTTTCTAGATTTTCTAGAGTCTTATCTTTTTGCCTTGCTGGATGTAGAGGCCTTGCTTAGTAGCCTTTACGCGCTGACCTGCGAGGTTGTAGGTAGCGACATCCTTGAGGTCTGCGCTTTCAGATACCTCAGTCACCCCGGTAGAACCTGCGCCTACGGTGAGAGGGGCAGACATCTCAGAGAGAGCACCATATTCGTTTACAGACTGAACGGTGATGATGTCACCCTCGTTAGCCTCAAATTCACATGCTGTAGGGAATGCTGCAGGTTTGCCGTTGACTGTGACAACGTAGCAGATAGCATAGTCGTCAGCCTGCCATGTCACGAGACCAGCCGACTGCGACAGTACTGGAGTAGCAGTCTTCTCTACGAGAGGCAGTGGGTTCCACATGCCCTTGTCAGCATCGTTGGTGCCATCGCCAGCGAGTACGTTGGTAACGGTGTAGGCAGCAGCCTCCTCGGCAGTGAGAGAGTTCTTTGCCTTGCCCGACACCTTCTGGCCGTTAGAGTCGGTATAATAGTAGTCGCTGATAGAAGTCTCAGACTTACGGTTGCCGTTCTTGTCCCAGATGTCATATACAGCCCAGAGTGATGGCAGACCACCCATAGTAGGATACCAGTAGCCGTCGTATGTAGAAACCTCACACTGAGTATGGAGGAATACGGTCTTAGGCTGCTCGTGCCAAGGACGACCGAAGTAAATCTTGTATGTAGAAGGATCAGCAGCGTATGTAGTGGTGATGCGAGTATTGTTGAATACATATCCCCAACGCTCCTGTGCAGTGTGGTTAGGAGCAACGATATATCCACCCTCCTTACGGTTGATGTTGAGGGTACAACCCTCGAAGAACACGTCACCTGAACCATAGATGAAATCTACAGACCCCTCAATGGTAGAGTTGTTCCAGAACTGACGGTTGTTGAGAGCGTCAGCATAGTAAGTGTCCTGATAAGAGCGAACGTTCATGTTGTTGAATGCCACACGGTCAGCGCTTGCCTTGACGCAGAGACACTGAGGACCAGCCATACCCTTGAGAGTCCAGTTCTCGTTGTCGAGAGTGATATTCTCCATGTAGAAATCCTTTGCTCCAGCCTGTACCTCCAGGGTTGCTGCAGCGTTGATGTGATACCACACCTGGTTACGGTCAGCGCATGAACCAGCGAGACGGTCTGTAGCGATAGTCACCTTGTCAGTAGCCTGGCCGATGATGTGTATGTTAGGCTTATTGACGTAGATGAGGTGGCAGTCGTCATACTGGTTCTTGCCACCAGGAACGTCCTTCTCTGTAGTGTTGTCCGAAGCCGAGGCAGGGTTTACGTAACGGTTGCCGTAACCAGAGTTGAAGGTCAGGTTAGGATCATTGTAGTAACCCTCCTTTATATATATAAGGTAAGGCTTGTCATTCTGTGCAGGAGCATCATCGATAGCATCCTGTATGTAGCGGTACTGAGCAGGCATGGTTTCAGTAGCGGCAATCTTCTCACCAGGGTTGAGAGAGAGCGAGTGGTCAACGATAGCGTTGAATGTGCGGGCAGCAGGTTTCTGGCGGTCCATCACAGTGAATGTGAGGTTGACAGCCTCGGCAGCATTGCCCGACTTATCCTGTACATAGCCCTTAGGCATAGAGAAAGAGTAAGTCTCGCCATAGTTGAGGTTGACGTACTGGAAAGAAACGCTGCGTGAGTTCCATACAGGCTGGAGTGTCTGGTCATTGAGTTTCGCGATGCCATTGACATTGCCAGCCTGGATGCGCTCGTTGAAAGAGATAGTGATGTTACCCGTAGCGCTCACGCCGTTGGCATTATTGGCAGGTATGGTAGCAGTAACCACAGGAGCCACGTCATCAGCAGCCACCTCTGCCTCACCGGTGATATATACATTACCTATACCAGACTCAGAGTGAGAGTAGTAGTCAACCCCCTGCCACTGACCGTCGATGGAGTAAGAGTTAGCGAGCAAGTCATCGCCAACGGTCACGAAGCGGAGAGTTACTTGATCCTTGCCCATGTATGCAGCAGGAATTTGGAATGACACAGGCATAGCAGCATTAGCTGTCATCGCCCATGACGAACCCTCAGTATTGAGATCAGAGAAATTAGTACCGTCAGTAGAAACCATTACTTTCCAGTTCTTTGCAGCCATATTCTTTGCAGCCATATCGCCAGAGAAAGTAGCAGTGGTGAAGTTCTTGGTAGAGAACTGGTACTGGAATGCAATCTGACGAGTCTCGAAGCCATTCTGGTAGAGACCGTTGATGCCAGAGAGTACCACGCTCTCACGGTTACGTACTACAGGAGTGCCACCGTCCT
Source organism: Prevotella sp. (assembly GCA_045617365.1). Taxonomy (GTDB): domain Bacteria; phylum Bacteroidota; class Bacteroidia; order Bacteroidales; family Bacteroidaceae; genus Prevotella. Next base: position 60,242 of record JAZLIN010000121.1, read on the forward strand.
TGGTCCAAAGCTTCTGGCCGTCAGCCAGGCTAACCACCTGTGCGGTAGCGTTACGCTCAGCATCCCATGTCAGGTCAGCAGGGAAAGGATAGTTGCCTGTAGTCTCATAAGCGTAAGTATTCACAGCACTAGCGTCGAATACAGCGATGAAGTCCTGGATCTCATAGTTAGCCACGAGGTTCATGTCAGAGTTGACGGTGATGCGTCGGGTAGCCGAACTATTTGCATTCTCAAACTTGTCAGTCCACTGCATGAACTTCGCAATCTTAGACTCCTTAGCCACCACAGTGATCTCAGTGCCAGCCTCATACTTGCCGGCATTCTCGTCTGGAGAGATTACCACGCTGCCGAGCGAACGGTCAGCATCATTGGTGCAAGAAGTGGAAACGGTATATACTGGTACAGGTTCGAAGACAGCGGTCACCTGCTTGTCGGCATCCATGGTGATGGTAGCCTGAGGAGTAGAGGCAATGGCATTGCCCTCAGCATCCTGCCATTCCTTGAACTTGTAACCGAAATTCTTAGCAGCATTGAGAGTAACCTGAGCGCCATCCTTGTAAGAACCCAGTGAAGGGTCAGTGCTTACAGTACCGGCACCAGCAGGAGAAACGTTAGTGTTGAGTATATACTTTACAGAAGAAGTGGCAGCGCCCTGGAGAGTACCCTCGACGATGAGGTCAGAGATACCCATGCTCTTAGTCTTGCCAAGACCTACGAAAGACACCTTGACAAGGAGAGGATCCTCAGCCGAAGCCACAACGCCAGCGATGTCGCCAGAGATATTCTTCACTGGCAGGCTCTTAGCGCCACGGTTTACAGCCTCATTGTTACATATCTCGACCTTAGCCGAACCTGCCTCTACGGCAGCAGAGATATTACCACCGTCAGTGCCGAAGCGTGCAGCGTTGAAGCTGACCTTGGAAGGGAGGAAGAAGAAACCATCCTCAGGAGTGATGGTGAATGTGAGAGTATTGTCGTCAGCTGCTGCTGCACCGAAAGAACCCTCAGTGCCGTTATACACCTTAGTCATGGTGATAGGATCATCAGAACCAGTCCAGCCGATAGTGCCGTCAACGGTCAGTGCCTTGCCAGCCGACATAGCCTTGCCAGCGAAACCAGCGCCCATCTCCTCAGGCTTGAACTCAGGCATCTGGTCCAGACCTCCAGCATGGAGAGGGTAGGTCATGGCACCAGAGATATTCACCTGAGCACCGCCAGCCTTGGTGGCAAAGCCATGAACGGTAACGTCAGAGAGACAGATGGTCTTGCCCGAAGCAGCGCTGTTGTACCAAGGATATACGCGGATATAAAGTCGCTCACCCTCGGTGATGGAGAATGTAGGCTTAGCCTCTACGTAGTAGGCAGTATTGCCAGCCATAGAGACATTGGCATATATCTGCTGAGCATCAGAGAAATCAGCGTGAGTAGAGTAATATACCTTACAACGCATGCCGCTGCCGCCAGCGCCAGCCACATACATAGAGAGTTTGTCGATAGCGATCTCTGTCTCCTCAGGAGCCTGCACCGCAAACTGTATATACCTGGTAGATACCTCGTCCATTTCGTTAGCAGGCCATGAGCCATCGAGTGTACCGTTACGCTGAGTCTTGTGAGTAGCGTCATATCCACAACCCTCAGGCCAGATGGCAGCAGCATTGATAGTGTTGTAGTTAGCCACCTTCATGCCCACCCATGACTCTTCGAGAGCAGTGATAGGACCTTTCACTACAGGAGTAGCGTCAGCTGTGAGCGGCCATACCACGCTAACCTCCTCGCCGCCAGAGAGCGAAACCACGTTGGCAGAAAGAGGGAGCTTTGAGGTCACAGCGCCGTTGGTAGCAGTGAGAGTACCGCTGATGGTACCGCTGCCAGCACCCTGCACCTTGACATATACGGTAGTGATGAGAGTAGAACCGTCATACTTTATGCTTACGCTCTTAGAATAGTTGGTCTTGTCAGTAGATACGAAGAAATCACCATCGACGGAGATGGTCACCTCGCCCTCAGCAGGTGTGAGGCCAAAGGCAGAGACATTGAAATCCTTTACGAGAGACTGTCCGGCGTATGTCTTGCCCATATCGCCACTGATAGGAGAGAAAGCGATGTCGCTTGAGAGCACGATGTCCTTGTCCAGTTCCTGGAGCACTGCTGCGCGCTTGGCGTCGGTCTCGCCGCCGTTAGCCTGATTGTGCACCAGCTGTGCGAAGAGGCGTGCCACGAGGGTAGCGCCCATAGGACCAGTGTGAGTCTTGTCCTCAGGACAGAAGAGGTTGTTGGTGCAGTATGTGTCGCCATAGCTGAGGTACATCTCAGCGGTAGCAGTGGTGAGGTCTATGAATGGTACGTCATCATACTCCATTGCCACCTGCTGCATCTGCCATACATAGTCCATGGTATGGTCAGTGACAGGAATCTTGTTGCCAGTGGTGAGCACGTTATTCTCCAGTTTGGTGAAACTGTCGCCCAGGTCATGACGACCGTTACGGCGTATGGTGTTGCCCTCGATGTACTTACGGCAGATAGGACCGCAGAGGATAGGCTTCACGCCCATAGCCTTCGCCTCGTTGATGAAGTTGCGGAGCATCTGCTTGTAAGTGCCGAAAGGAGATGTGCCACGGTAATCTACAGTGACTCCGTCCCCCTTAGCTGTATGGAAAGCAATCTCCTCATCACCATCGGTACCGTTGGACTTACCGTCATTGTGAGCAAACTGAATGACGAGGATGTCGCCGGCAGCCATCTGATTGGAACCGCCAGTGACAAGAGTTGGCCAGTAAGCCGACTCCTTGTAGAAAGACTTTGTCGAGGCTCCCGACTTACCGCGGTTGTTGACGGTGACGTTGTCAGCATTGAAGAACTGCTGCAGCATCTGTCCCCATCCACGCTTGGTGTCGGTGTCGGCATAGGTCTGCATGGTAGAGTCACCGATGGTGTGTAGCTTCTTCTTAGCCGATACACCGGTGCTTACCGTCAGTGCCATAAGACACAAGAGTAAAGTTAAAAGATTTTTTTTCATAAGGTGTTTTTTTGTTGTTTAGTTGTTTAGTCGTTTGGTTGTTTAGTCGTTTGGTTATGAGCCTTACGGAGAATCGCAAGGAACGGTGTTCGTCAGGTTGTTTCCCAAACGCTGATGCAAAGTTAAGGATATAGTGGCGATGAGGGATATGAAAAAAGGTGCTTTAGCGTCGGATGAACTGCTAAAACACCTTTTTACTACATAATTATACCTTTCGTGACATATTTTTCCTACTTCACCCATTGCTTCCTGCCGTCGATGACGTATGTGCCGGGAACCACAGGGAGCGATACTTTGCGTCCCTGCAGGTCATAGACATCCTTATCGCTGAGGTCATCGGCATTGACAGTAGGTATCGCTGTGGCGTCGGGAGCGATGGTGATGATACCCTCGCTGGCCAGACGTGAAGTGTCCCACACATATCCGCTCTTAGGATACTTAGGCAGGACGGTGACGCTGCCCGTGACTGTGCGCTTGCCAGAGCCCTTGATGACGGTGAGTTCTGCATCGTCAGGGATGTCGTAAAGCGATGTGGTCTGCATGTCGATGACCAGATCCTTGAGCGTAGCAGCACCGTTGACGGTGACAGCATCGCAGGTGGCAGTGGTGCGCGTGGTCTTGTAGTTTACGAGCAGGCGACCTATCTGCCATGTTCCTGTGCCCAGTGTGCCAGTACCGGTGAGCGTACCCACCTTGTGCACATAGCTTGCCTCAGTGCCGCTGCCAGCCTTGAAACCTGCTGCGTAGGCACCCTCATTGAGTTTCAGCGTAGCCTTGGAGAGGTCCATGGCCTGCACGAAACGGCAGTTGCTTGATGCTACCTCGTATGTGCCCTCAAAGTTGCTGGTACTGGTATAGACATCACCACGGACGTAAGGGAAACTGATGCGATATGTACCCTTGCCTGCTAGCGAACCCTTGATGGCGCAGCGGCTGCCGGCATTGAATGTCAGCGTCTTGCCCTCATCTATGGTGATAGCATTCTGCAGGGTAGGGATGGCCGATGTAGAGTTGTTGTCGAATATGCTGATGGTGCCGTTGCCAGTGACATGGATAGCCGATGTTGCCTTGCCAAAGGTAGTGTTCCATGCGCCCATGGCGATGGTGCCGGCAGCGAGAATGGTCTCCTTCCACTGGTTGGTGCCGGCGTATGTGATGTTCAGTTGGCCGGCTCCAGTCTTGCGCAGGGTGCCATCGCCCCTGATGATACCTTTCAGCGAAGCCACTCCGCTGGCTATCTGCACCGTAGCCGTGTCAGTGAGAGTGATGCCGCGGTTGGTAGCGGTGTTGGTATTATTGATGATGAGCGTAGCCTTGCCTATCTGCAGATTCTCAGCACTGGCACTGGCAGCGCCTATCGACGATGGTATGCCGGCATCAGCCAGTTCCTTGACGTTCACGGTGCCGGAATGGATAATTGTCTTGCCAGTGTAGTCACTCTTCACAGCATTGAGCATCACTTTGCCCTGACCGCTGACTATGAAGTCACCTGTACCGGAGAAACCTCCATTGCCCGTGATGGAATATGTCTTGGTGTCATTGGTGAAGGTAGCGCTGCCGATAGGCATGAGGTCGTTGGCAGTGATGACGGTGGTCACAGCCTTATCGTCAAACACGATGCCGTCGCCAGCCACGAATCCGGTCTCCTCACCATTGAGAGAGAAGTTCATGGTCTGATAGTCCCATACTCCGTTCTTGGCACCAGTCCATGTCACACCGTCGGTAGCCTCACGCTGTCCATTGATGACGAGGCGGATGGCCTTCTCCTTATTTATCATATTATAAGAAAGACCGTTGAGGCCGCGGATGCTGAGGTTTTTCTCGTCGCCGCTGAACTCCCCCTCATATTCCATGAGAGTGTATTCGCCCTCGCCGATATTGTCGTCAGCGATGGTGAAGATCACCGGCGCAGAGACGTTGAGGTCCCCCTTCACGTGTACCTTGGCGCCGGAGGTAGCATTGAGTTCGATGTAAGTCTTATGGTCTATGTTGAGCCCCTTGCGGAAGGTGATGGTCTCTGAAGGCATGATGCGGCATCCCTCATAGTTCAGCGCCCCTTCGAGAGAGGTGCTGCCCACGCTGCCCGTGCCAGCGAGCGTGCCGCGTGCGCGCAGATCCATAGTGCCAGGTACAGTGCCATTGATATGCAGCGTACCCTCAGAGATGATGGTCCTGAGCGACTGAGCCTCGCCGTCCTCCACCTCAGTAGCGTTGAATACCAATGTGCCCTGCTGTGATTTCCACAGAGTAGTGCCGTTGCCCACTATGCCATTGAGAGTCAGCGTCTGTCCCTTTACCGGCATGGCATACACGTTTCTCATGTTACTGCGTGGAATGATGACGCTGTTGCCGTCGGCAATGCCAAAGACATCACTCTCCTCATCAGCCACCATACATGGAGGCAACTGCGGACGAGGCATGTCATAGCCCAGATAGAAGGCAGGGCATGGGCTCTGGTAATAACCGCGTGTAGTACAGTCCATGCGGTAGTGCGGATCCTGCTGCAGGCAGTAGATATTGTCTATCGTGGTGCTGAAGTCTGTAGAGAAACCCACGATACCCGTGTTCACACCATCCTTGACGCGGTTGAGCACCAGTTCCTCGCGCCAGTCGCCAATGATGTCGCCCCAGAACTTGCCACGCTTGCCGTTAGAGGAATTGATGGTCCATCCAGACTCCTTAGCCATCTCGATGTATCGTCCCTTGGTGTAATCCACTATCATAGCATTGTAGCCATTGCCGTCAGGAGTGTCAACACGCTCGCGGTCCAGCGCACCGTCCCACCAGATACCCTCGGTAGGAAAGTAGCCCGTCATGCCGTCGATCTTATTGCCATGGGCGTCATATACCTGATAGCCATCCATGGTAGAGAACATCTCCCATCCCAGGTGGTTAGGGTCTATGTCAAGGCATTCGCCGCGACCCACATCGCCCACTGCAGGGAGGTACCACTTCTTGATAGGTTCGCCGGTGCCGGCATCAAAGAGTATCTGTCCGAGCATGTCAGGCGCATTCTGTTGTATGGAGAATGTCTCCAGGCCCGGTCGCTCAGGGTCAATGTCGGCGGTGCGGTGGCGGTCACCATGCGATATGCCGGTGTTGTAGAGCGTCTTGCCGTCGTGGTCCATGCAGTAAGCACCGCTCGACATCTCGTCGCGTCCGTCGCCGTCAGCGTCAAAGATACGTATCATGTGAAACTCTGCACCACCCACGTGCTCCATAAACAGCTGGTGCCAGTTAGAGGCTTTGCCCTCGCTGTCGAAATCAAAGGCAAAGGCTGAGTTGCGATACTGGTGAGTGCCGCCGGTGGTGCGGGTGTGCCACTCCATCACGATGCCCGGGTGTATGCCGTCGTGGTAGAATATGCCCACGTGTCCGGTATGGCGGAAATACTCGTCGCCCATGAGCGTAGCGCGGTTGGTGCGGTTATAGGCATCGTCATAGCGCTGTTCTATGCTCGCCTTCTCAGCACCCGTCATACCGTTTACCACGGTCATGTACTTCGGTGCATTGCGTGAAGAGTGCGTGTTATAGTTTACTATGCCGTCGCCATCCGTGTCAGGCGACTCGCTGCCCCCCACGTACAGTCCCCATGTGTTATGCTCCTTATCCCAGAAGCGAGTGCCGTCGGACGTCTGCACTATCACCTCTCCATATCCGTCGCAGTCAATGTCGTAGGCACATATCTGGTCATCCTGGCCGCTGGATGATAGTTCGTTGGGACCGAGGTCAATGGTCCAGAGGTATGTGCCGTCGGCAAGGTATGCCTCCACGAAATGGTTGTCAGTGCCGTCGGTAGGGTTACGGTCCACGACATAGTCGTACTCGCCATCACCGTCGAGGTCGCATGGCCACACGAATTTCGTCTCGTAGTTGGCGGCTTTGAGCGGAGACTTGTCATAGCTGATCTCCATGTACATATTGCGCAGTCCGTTGTTCTTGAAATGAAACGGTGCGCTCTTCTCGCTCTCCTTGTCGCCGTCGATGATGCTCACGGCCACATAGCTGCCGTATGGCACCTTGGTGAGTGTCGTGGCAAAGTTGGTGTTGGTAAGGGGAGTAGTGTTCAGTTTGGTGTATTCAGCGTCCGCCGTCTTCTTGACATAGACGTTGTAGGTGGCATCCTCTGGTTCCTGTGCCAGTCGGCGCCATGTCACCTCCACACCAGCGTTGCCGTTGGATGTGCCATATACGGCCACGACGCCGCGTCCCAGCGGTTGCTGTATTCGCTGTGCATTGGCAGAGTAGGGTAGTGCCAATGCCATGCATGCTAAAGTCAGTAAGTGTTTCATTGTTTATTTTTGGTTATTGGGTTTAAGTGCAAAGTTACAAAAACTTTTGTAACGAACAAAGAGATTCCGGTGCATGTCATTGATTTTGACACAAATTGAGGTGGACGATAGTGTTTTTGACGCAAATTGCTACGGTGTCTTTTGACCGCAATAATTTTTCGGTTATACGTTTTTTCGATTGTATGGGTGTACGGTGTTCGTGAAAAAAAGAATTCTGTGCCTTCCGTGTGTTCCGTTGACAAAGATATTATCAACGGAATACACGGAGGACACAGAATCGTTATGGGTTCCACTAGAAAGTGTGTGGGTAAGGTAAAAAATATTCAAGTTTCGCTCAACTTGCAGAGAACTCCTTAACTTCCAAATTCAACTTGAGCGAAAGTTGAATAAAAAATATAGTAAGGAAATGCCCTACATGAAATCTTGTAGAACCAACCAAATATCCACGTTCTTTCTTGCGTTTAGTAATTCCCCATTATGGGGCTAGGGGGCTTAGTACATGATGCCGAAGGCTCTCAGAATATCGTTGAGATTGGCGAGGAACATGAGGAGGAAGAGTATTCCCATGCCAGTGTATTCGGCATATATCATGAACTTGTCACCAGGCTTGCGCCTTGTGATCATCTCATAGAGCAGGAAGAGCACATGGCCGCCGTCGAGGGCAGGGATAGGGAGGATGTTCATGAATGCGAGTATGATAGAGAGGAATGCAGTCATCATCCAGAACATGTACCAGTCCCATGTAGGAGGGAACATCGAACCGATGGCTCCGAAACCGCCAAGCTGCTTGGCACCGTCAGAGGTGAAGACGTATTTCAGGTCGCTGACATAACCGCCGAGCATATCGAGGGCATAGCCTATGCCGGCAGGGATGCAGGAGATGATATTGTAATCCACGTGGGTCACCTTGGCGTACTTGCTTATGGTGGTCATGGCTACACCGAGGTGAGCCTCCTCGTCGAATGTCACCGGACGGGTGATGGTATCGCCGTTGGCATTAGAGACGAAGGTGATGGTGCGTGTGAGAGTCTTGATGGTGTCACCCTTGGTCTTGCAGTCGCTGAGGGCGTCAAGCAGTCTGCCACTCTCATAGGTGAAGTCACTCCATGAGGCGATAGGCTTGTTGCCCAGTGCGATGATACGGTCGCCCTTTGCCATGCCCGCCTTTGCGGCAGCAGTGTTAGGGAGAATGCTGTCAATCTCGCATGGCACGAATGGACGGCAGAATACTGGTGTTGTCTTGAGCATGTCAAGCAGAGAGAGGTCGCCAGGGAGGTTGACCTTCACCTCTTTGCCATCGCGAAGCACGGTGACCTCTGTTGCGGTGCTGATGTCGCGGAGGGTCTGTGCGCCAAACTCGCGGAACTCACCGTTATTGGAACTGATGAGCACGTCATGATCGCGGAAACCGAACCTCTCCGCCTGTTCGTTGAACTCCATGCCATACTTCATGTCCTTGAGGGCGCAGAAGTCCTCGCCCCATGCGAAGAATACAGCACAGTAGATTATGAGAGCGAGGATGAAATTGACCAGTACGCCACCAATCATGATGAGCAGACGCTGCCAGCAAGGTTTGCCACGAAACTCCCATGGCTGAGCCGGTGCTGCGAGTTTGGCAGCGTCATGCTGGGTCTCGTCTATCATGCCTTCTATCTGGCAGTAACCACCGAGTGGTATCCAACCGATTCCATATTCGGTGCCTTCATATTCGTATGTTCCGTCCTCATTCTTCTTGGCAGGTCCTTTGCCGCGGAGCTTGCGCCACCAGTTGAACTTAGTGGAGAAGAGTGAGAATTTATAGTCGAAGAAGATGTAGAACTTGTTCACTCTCACTCCGAAGAGCTTGGAGAAGAAAAAGTGTCCACCTTCATGCAGTGCCACCAGGATAGTGATGGCAAGAATGAACTGTAGTGCTTTGATTAAGAATATTGACATCTTGGTTATTTACTGTTTGATGATTTACCGTATTTATTTACTATTTGACTATTTACTATCTACGATTTATTTTTCTATTATAGTATTCAAGTTTCGCAAGCTTAACTTGCTTAGAAGTTAAGGAGTTAAAGAAGTTAAAGTAGTTAAGACATTAGTATTTGGAGTGCTACAGGTATTGTCTTCGCTCGGTTTACCGCTTTGCTTGCAAAGAACTCCTTGACTTCCAGATTCAACTTGAACTTGCGAAAGCTGAATTATAGTATTTATTTATCACCCGCCCGATGGCGCCAAGTCTCCTCCCCCTAGGGGGAGGCTGGGTGGGGGCTTTCATCTCTCCCCCCTAGGGGGAGGCCGGGTGGGGGCTTGAGTGGGGGCTTCTATATCAACCCCTCCGCAATCCTTCTTGCCTCGGCGTCAGACGCTATGTAGTCCTCGTATGTAGGAGTCTTGATGACGGTGGCGCGTTCGAGAGTCTTCTCGATGATGTCACCCATCCTGAGGAAACCGATGCGGTCCTGACGGAAGGCAAGGTTGACAATCTCGTTGGCGGCATTGACCACGCAGCAGGCATTGCCGCCACGACGGATAGCCTCGAAAGCCAAAGCGAGGCACTTGAACTTGTTAAGATCAGGTTCGAAGAACTCCAGTGATTGTGCGAAGAAATCAAGACGGTCTCCCGACATAGGCAGACGGTCAGGGTAGGTGAAGGCATACTGTATAGGCAGACGCATGTCAGGGACACCCAACTGCGCTTTCACGGCGCCGTCACGGAACTGCACCGCAGAGTGAACGATGGACTGAGGATGAACTAACACCTGAATCTTGTCTGCTTCTACTCCGAAGAGCCATTTCGCCTCAATGACCTCAAAACCCTTGTTCATCATCGATGCCGAGTCTATGGTGATCTTGGCACCCATATCCCAGGTAGGATGCAGGAGAGCGTCAGCCGCTGTCATAGTCTGCATCTGCTGGAGTGTCTTGGTGCGGAACGGACCTCCTGATGCAGTGAGGAGAATCTTCTCTATCTCGTTGTCGCCTTCGCCCACGATGCTCTGGAAGATAGCCGAATGCTCAGAGTCAACCGGCAGGATAGGCACACGGTACTGCTGCGCCAGAGCGCAGATCAGTTCGCCAGCCACCACGAGAGTCTCCTTATTGGCAAGGCAGATCTTCTTGCGAGCCTTGATTGCATGAATGGTAGGCGCCAGACCAGCGAATCCCACCATGGCGGTGAGAACCATATCGATAGGGTCTGCCTCTACTATGTCGCAGAGTGCCTGTGCTCCGGCATACACCTTGATGTCAGGACAGTCAGAGAGCAGCTCCACCAGTTGCGGGTGCAGTTCTTCCTTGGCTATTACTACTGCTGCAGGTTGGAATTTGCGTGCCTGTTGTGCCAGCAGTTCCACCTGGCTGTTAGCTGTGAGGCAATACACCTCGAATCTGTCATTGTGCTCCTCGATAACCTCCAGCGCCTGTGTGCCAATGCTGCCCGTGGAACCGAGTATGCATATCTGTTGTTTCTTCATTTCTTGGTTGTTTGGTTGTTTGGTTGTTTGGTTGTCTGGTCTTGCGAAGAACCGCAAGGAACGGTGGATGGTTCGCGTTTGTATATTTCCCGAGGTAATATCCCTGATTCCCCAAACAACTAAACCACAAATTACAAATCTAATATACCGTCAGGAATGTTAAGCGATACTTCCTTGCTGTCTGTATCAACCTCTACTATCAGTTCTTCAGACGCAGGTATGAGAGTGCCGTCGATGAGTTCGAACATGATATTGATGGTCTGCTCGTCCACGTAGGCTATCTCTCCGACATTTTTGCCGTCAGTGGCATTGACCACCTGATAGCCCACCAACTGAGCGTAGGACAGTTCGTCGCAGTCATCAGCCTCTGCCATGATGCGAGGGAAGAATACCTCCGTGCCTGTCAGTTCGCGGGCACGCTCCTGAGAATCGATGTCCTCAAACTTCACGAGAGCCGTCTCATCAGACTTGAAGCGATACTCCTCCATGAAGAAAGGTACCATGATACCGTCAAGCTGGAGTATGAGAAACTCAGCATCCACGCGGTCGAAGACATCGTCGTCCACCTGCATGGAGATCTCGCCCTTGATACCGTGCGGCTTACCCAACTTACCTATTTTATATACGTCACCCAGTCCCAGAGACCTGTCTGGCGGCAGTGCAACAACTCCTTTGTTCATGATTTATTCTCTTCTGATGTTAGCGCCCAGGGCATTGAGACGCGCCTCGATGTTCTCGTAGCCACGGTCAATCTGTGCGATGTTGTTGATGCGAGAGACACCGTCAGCCGAAAGGGCTGCGATGAGCAGAGCGATGCCGGCGCGTATGTCAGGACTGGACATCCTGCCTGCACGCAGACGAATCTTGTGGTCATGACCTACGACCACTGCGCGATGAGGGTCGCAGAGTATGATCTGCGCTCCCATGTCAATGAGTTTATCGACGAAGAAGAGGCGGCTCTCAAACATCTTCTGATGGAAGAGTACCGACCCCTGTGCCTGTGTAGCGACAACCAGCAGCACACTGAGGAGGTCTGGGGTGAGACCAGGCCATGGTGCATCGCTGAGAGTCATGATGGTGCCGTCGATGAAGGAGTCTATCTGATAGTGATCCTGGCGTGGTACAAAGAGGTCGTCCTCCTCCTCGAGTATCTCTATGCCCAGGCGGCGGAAGGCGTCAGGTATGATGCCGAGGTTCTTGATGCTCGCATTCTTGATGCGGATGCCATCGCCCACCATTGCTGCCATTGCGATGAACGAACCAACCTCGATCATGTCAGGGAGGAGACAGTGCTCAGTGCCGTGGAGCTCTGTCACACCTTTTATATATAGCAGGTTGCTGCCTATGCCTGTAATCTCCGCTCCCATGCGGTTGAGCATGTGGCAGAGCTGTTGTATGTAAGGTTCGCATGCAGCATTGTATATCGTTGTGGTGCCCTCTGCCAGTACCGATGCCATGATGATATTGGCAGTACCGGTCACCGATGCCTCGTCAAGCAGCATGTAGCACCCCTTCAGGCGTTCTGCCCTCAGCTCATATACATCACGTCCCACGATGCGGTCGTAGGTGGCACCGAGGTTGTGGAATCCGAGGAAGTGGGTGTCCAGACGGCGGCGGCCGATCTTGTCACCGCCCGGTTTAGCAACGGTAGCCTTGCCGAAGCGGCCGAGCAGCGGACCGATCATCAGCACCGATCCGCGCAGCTGCGCACATTTCTGTACGAACTCGTCACTGGAGAGGTAGTCCAGATCCAGTTCGTCGGCCTTGAAGGTATATGTGTTGTCATTCTTCTTCGTTGTCTTTACACCGATATCGGTAAGCAACTTTATGAGGTTGTTTACGTCGAGGATGTCCGGTATATTGCTGATGGTGACCTCTTCGTTGGTCAGCAGTGTGGCGCAGATGACCTGCAAGGCCTCATTCTTAGCACCCTGTGGCGTTATCTCGCCTTTGAGGCGGTGTCCGCCCTCTATGATAAATGTCTCCATTGTTGTCTGGTGGTTTGGTTGTCTGGTTGTCTGGTTGTGTGGTTGTGTGGTAGCTGACAGTAACGTCCTTTTTCTGTAACGGGAATGACTGTTGCCCGAATTATCCCAACCACCAAACAGCTACTTCTTTTTCTTTCTGCCCCTCTGTCTCAGTTTCAGGCTGGCAGGGTCAACCTGTATCACGCCGTCGGTGTATCGTGCCAGGTCAGAAGCAATCTTGTCATTGTCGGCATTGCCACCCCACATGGTGAGGCAACGGTACATCTGTACAGCGGCAAGGTTGATGAGAGAGTCACGTTCCTCACCGTCAGGCATCTCCTTCAGCGTGTCAAAGATGTGCGTGAGGAGTCTGCCGTAGTGCTTCGCCTTCATGCGTGACTTGTTGTAGTCTATGTGGGCCGGCTTGATAGCCATCTTGTCCTCGTGGATAATCTCCACAGGATAGTCGATGTCAAGTTTGAAGTCGCTCATGAGAGCCAGGTGATACCACAGTACCGGTACTCGCTCCTTGTTGCTCTGTTGGCTAGGAACGACACGCTTCATGGCATCGATGATAGACTTTGCAGCCCTTTGTCTCTCTTCCTTGGTAGGGAGAGCCTGGGCGATGTCCACCATCTGCTGAATGTCTCTGCCATACGCCATCAGCCTGAGCTTCTCGCGCTGGGTGTTATAGTCTAATCCTTGTATCTCCATGATGTCGGTTATTGTTTCAGCAAGTTTTTAGGCAATTTTGCCACGTAGTCTTTGAAATAGGAAGGCACGAAATATGCCACGTCCTCTGTCTCCCCCTTACGGAATCGCATGTCAGCGAGAGGGAGCATATTCTTTGCCAGAGGGTCAATGCCCTTTATGAAGCGGGCATTAGGATGATTGATTACCTCCATGCATTTCTCTGCACCATTGCCTAGGAAATAAACCACATGATCATCGAGGAAGGCGCGATAGGTGTCAGCATCCACTATGTCAGCCTGAGTGCCTCTGACTTCTTTGAGTGCACGGTCGTAGACAGCAGCATAGACCTCCATTCTCCTGGCATCAATCATTGGGCAGAGGAGTGCATCGTCATCTAGTTCAGCCACGATGTTCTCTACCTTGCCGTCAACGCAGGTGACGCATTTGACGCGGTCGCTGAGCAGTGCGGGTACGCAGATAATCTGCAGCGTAGGGATACTGAGGAGTTTGGCATCACTGCCGTAACAGATGCCCTTAGCCATCGAGACACCGATGCGCAGACCGGTATAGGACCCCGGACCGCTGCTCACTGCCACAGCTTCCAACTGCAGTTGTTTGTCCTCCAGTTCCTGCAGTGCTTCATCTATGTAACTGCCGAGCTTCTCGGCGTGGTTGAGACCCTTGTCACTTTGTTTCTCAAACACTCTGAAACCATCCTTGCTGATGGCAACAGAGCATACGTCTGTGCTGGTCTCTATGTGTAAAATACAAGCCATTTTGAACTTTTTCTGAAAAAACTTTTGCAAAAATACTAATTTTTCCGCAATTTTTTGTACTTTTGCAAAAATTTAACTACAAAAATTTTATGTTACTATCAATGACCGGCTATGGCAAGGCCGTAGCAATATACAATGAAAAGACTATACATGTAGAGGTGAAAGCGCTGAATTCCAAAGCATTGGACTGCTCTACACGTATTGCTCCGATATACCGTGAGAAGGAAATGGAGATTCGCAAGGCAATTCAGGAAAGTGCGGTGCGAGGCAAGATAGACTTCTCTATATGGGTGGAGAAAGAGATGGCGGGTGATGCACAGACCATCAATGTGACTCTCGCCCAGAATTACTATGGTCAGTTGGTAGAGACGGCAAAGGCATGTATCGGTGCAGAGGTCAGTGTGGATAATGCTGCTGAGTGGATGCAGTTGGTGATGCGTATGCCGGACGTGATGAGCCGTCAGGAAATAGAGACACTCACCGATGAGGAATGGAGTGTGGCGCGCAAGGCCGTGGATGAGGCTCTTGCCAACCTGGAGGCTTTCCGCCGTCAGGAAGGACAGGCACTGAAGAAGAAGTTTGAAGAGAAACTGGACAATATCGCTACACTCATGAAGGCGATAGAACCATACGAGCAGTCACGTGTGGAAAAGATACGCCAGCGTCTGACAGAGAATCTGAAGGCTATCCCGGATGTGGAGTATGACAAGAACCGTCTGGAGCAGGAACTCATTTACTACATCGAGAAACTTGATATCTCAGAGGAAAAGCAGCGTCTGACTAATCACCTGAAGTATTTCCGCGAGACTATGGATGAGGCTCAGAGCCAGGGCAAGAAACTAGGTTTCATTGCGCAGGAGATGGGTCGCGAGATAAATACTACGGGTTCGAAGAGCAATCAGGCTGAGATGCAGAACATCGTGGTTCAGATGAAGGACGAACTGGAGCAGATCAAGGAGCAGGTTCTCAACGCACTGTAGAGTGTCGTGGGGAGGCTTGATGTTACAACTTATATACCTACCTATACCCAAAAGCTATGCCTTAATAGGCAATAGCCAAGTGATTTGTAAGCAAAAAAGCATTTTCCGCAGGAATAATTTTGTGTATTCGGAATTTTTTGCGTAATTTTGCGATCGAATTATGAAAAGGAGCGATTGGCGTCAATGCCTTTCGTGTAACATTTTAAATATATATTTATTAGGTATGCCAAAACTTAAGTCACTATTATCAGTAATACTTCTATTGGTTACAGGTAGCATCATGGCACAGACCAATGACGCTATCATTGTGTGGACCTCAGCAACGGAATATAGGAGTTTCAGACTCACGGATGTGCCGAGGGTGACATATCCTGACAAACAGACATTTGCTCTCTCTATCGGTGGTCAGCAGGTCATGACCGTGCCTCTTAATGAAGGCAATATAGTAAAGGTGACATACGGCACCTATGATGGCAATGACAGTGAGTTGACGGGTAAGGACTTCACACTCGTCGATGGTACTTCGTTCACTAACCTCGTGGAGCGAGAGAGTGTGAATATATCATACGAGCGCACATTCAATAATACCAAGTGGCAGCCTCTCTATGTGCCTTTCTCTATGTCGTATGACGATTGGAAGGACAATTTTGATGTGGCAGCCATCAATAACTTTCATCAGTATGATGACGATAATGATGGCGTGAATGAGGTGACCGAACTGGAGGTGATAAAGATTGCCAACGACGAAATAGGTGCACTTCTGCCTAACCATCCTTATATGATCAAGGCTAAGGAAACGGGTAAATACACCATACAGTTGTCGGACGTGACTCTCTATCCTAATAAGGTGAATACGATCACTTGTTCTTCGGTGACTACGGAGTATGAGTTTACGGGTACTTACAGGGATGTACGCAATCTCTTTACCGCGGGTAATTATGTTATGGCTGGCGGTAGCCTCTGTACCGTGGCAGACGACAACGTAGTACTGAAACCATATCGTTGGTATCTTTCGATGAAAGAGCGTGATAGCCAGTTTGAGGGTAATGCCGAAAAAGTCCGTCCGCAGAGTATCAACGTCGTGATATACGGCGAGGAGGACGAGACGGGCGTGCTGAATCATACCAGCGAACCAATGATGGACGGTGCTTACTATGATCTCTCTGGTAGAAAGATGGAGGCAAAGGATTTCTCTGCTCTGCCAAAGGGTATATACATATACAATAACCGTAAGGTCGTTAAGTAAAAAAAGGAAGGAGTGGTTATGAGGAAACTGTTTTTGTATCAATTGTTTGCACTCGTGGTGTGCGTGATGCTTGTGTCATGCGGCAAGGAGACAAGTACTACGACTGAGCACTATACGCATGATTTGTCTATCTGGTTGGAGGACAATGATGACGGTGTAGAGAATAGCAACAAGGCATTGAATGATTTTGTCACTGCCGAAGTCTCAAAACTAGCAAAGGAGTACGGCAAATCTAAAGATTACCAGATTGTCGGAGATGACAGCAAACAGAAACTTGAAGCGTATAAGGAGGCATTCCTGAAAGAGTGCAAGGCTGAGGAGGCTGACGATAAACTCTTTGCTGTGGTTACGGCATTCAAGAATATGATAGCTACCAAGGATTACGGCGAAGAGGGATATTCTGTTACAGCGTATCTTGAGGTAAAGAGAAATGTTACCAAAATCTATTCGCCTAAGCATAAGTATGTTATGACCTATGCCCCTGCTGTGCGTGTCAAGGATATACAGGGCGGCAATGTGGCTGCTGTCACTGCTGCGGCTGGTACATATACCCTGGATCTTACTAAGTATCTGGAGGGGGGGATATGGAGCAGTGCTGTGGTAAACAGCGTGAAACTCTATGATGCTAACACAAAGGAATTGGTCAGTGGATCGTTTACAACAAAGGATAGGGTGGCATTTGACTTGGATGCAAAGACATTGACAGTGAAGTATGTCAAGAATACCATTGCTGCTGGTAGTTATTACTTGCTGGTAAATACTACGTTCAATGATGAGGACGGTGAGTCTGACATCGCTGACGTGGTGATTAATCTTAGGAAGTAGTTATTTGGTAGTTCAGTTGTTTGGTTGTTTACTCGTTTGGTTGGTTAGCTGTTGGGCTGTTTGATGATTTAGCTGTTTAGTGGCTTGCCACCGTTCCTTGCGATTCTTCGCAAGGCTCACTCCCCCCCAAAAAAAACTGTAAACAGGGAAAAATATAGATACAGAATAATGAAATACGATTATCTTATAGTAGGCTCAGGATTGTTTGGTGCTACCTTCGCATGGAAGGCGCGACAGGCAGGAAAGACATGTCTGGTGATTGACAAACGCCAGCACCTGGGAGGTAATATATATTGCAAGCCCGTTGCTGTGCCCAAGGAAAAGGGTGGGGAGGATGCTGTTATCAATGTGCATCAGTATGGTGCCCATATCTTCCACACGTCGAATAAGGAGGTGTGGGATTTCGTCAATTCCCTTGTGGAGTTTAACCGCTATACCAACTGCCCGGTCGCAAACTACAAGGGAGAACTGTACAACCTGCCTTTCAATATGTACACCTTCAACCGCATGTGGCCTGATGTGCATACTCCTGCGGAGGCGGAGGCAAGGATTGCTGAGCAGAAAGCAGAAGCAGTGGCAGCACTCAGCGGTCGTGAACCGCAGAATCTGGAGGAACAGGCACTGACACTGGTGGGACGTGATATCTTCACCAAACTGATAAAGGACTATACTGAGAAACAGTGGGGACGTGACTGCAAGCAACTGCCGGCATTCATCATCAAACGTCTGCCTGTACGCATGATTTTTGATAATAACTACTTCAATGATAAGTACCAGGGCATCCCTGTGGGAGGATATAATGTGCTGATAGACAAATTGCTTTGTCAGACGGATAGTCTTACGGATGTGGATTTCTTTAGTGAGAGCATCGGTGCTTTACATTCTGCTCTTTCTGGTATAGCACCGCATTGTGATCTCAACGAAGAATTCCAGGCGCTGGCTGATGATGCCTTGCTTAAGGATAACTGGCAGCAGATAGCATGCAAACTGGTATATACGGGTCCGATAGACGAATATTTTGATTATAGGTTAGGCAAACTTGACTGGCGTACGGTGGAGTTCAGGACTCGCATGGAGGACTGCGCTAACTATCAAGGTAATGCTGTGGTAAACTACACCTCGCATTCCGAACCTTACACACGTGTCATAGAGCACAAGCATTTTGAGATGTTTGGTCAGGAGGTATATGACTGTCCGAAGACCGTGGTCTCAGAGGAATATTCCATGGAGTACAAACCAGGTATGGAGCAGTTTTATCCTGTCAATGATGACCGCAACAATGCCCTAGCTGACGAATACCGCGCTCTTGCAGCAAAGGAGGATAATGTAATCTTCGGAGGTCGCCTGGGCCAGTATCGTTATTATGACATGGCACCTGTGATAGAACAGGTCCTTGGCATGGATATCTAGTTAGGGGCACGCGGCTCTCCGCCCCTGTCCCTTGCAGCCCTTCGCCTCCCACCCCTGCGGTTCTCCGCCACCGTTCCTTGCGGTTCTCCGCAAGGCCCACCACCCACTAAACCATTAAACCACCAATACAATGACAAAAGGAAAGCTTCTTATATTCTCTGCTCCGTCAGGTAGCGGAAAATCAACAATCATAAACTGGTTGATGCAAGAGCATCCAGAACTGAATATGCGCTTCTCTATTAGTTGTACTTCACGTGCACCACGTGGCACAGAGCAGAATGGCGTAGAGTATTTCTTCCTCTCTCCAGAAGAGTTTAGGCAGAAGATAGCAAACGATGAGTTCGTGGAATACGAAGAGGTGTATGCTGACCGTTTCTATGGTACACTGAAATCGCAGGTGGAGAGACAGTTAGAGGCAGGAGAGAATGTCGTCTTTGATGTCGATGTGCATGGAGCCATGAATATCAAGAAAGCGTATGGCGATGAAGCTCTCAGCCTTTTCATTCAGCCACCATCGGTAGAAGAACTACGCAATCGACTCAACGGCCGCGGTACCGATGCTCCAGAGGTGATAGAGCAGCGCATCGCTCGTGCGGAATACGAACTCACTTTCGCAGAGAAATTCGACACCATCGTTATCAATGATAACCTGGAAGAAGCAAAGCAGGATGCATTGCAAAAGATTCAGAGTTTCGTAGGATAGAAAATGCGTAAAAGACCCCTCCCAGCCTCCCCTTAGGGGAGGAGAATGACGCTAATAAAGTCCTGTAGGGTGTTCAATATCAGCGCCGAAGGTGCGACATAACCAGTCCTGTCTTGGTATTTTAGTGATGGTGAAATAATAACTTCCACAGTTATTATTTCACCATCACTTATATCGTACCTTCGGCGCTTGTATATGGGGAGTGTGCTCCGCTCTTCTCTCCTCCCCTGGAAGGGAAGGCCGGGAGGGGTCTTCTACACCCTCCACAACCGGAAGGTTCGCCATGCCCAGTGCATGATGCGGAAAGGCGGTTCCCACAGCACCTCCAGCGTGTAGTGATTCAGAAAGCGGAAGTTGCGCTTCAGTTTTTGCCATGCGTATCTGGTGCGAGTCAGAAGGTCAGCGTCAGGAGTCAGCTCCCAGCGCTGATCTTTGTTGTAATGGCCAAAATTGCCACCAGCCATCACGTCATCAAGCAGTTCCTTGCCCGTATCCTCATTCGCTGGACATAATAGGTATTCGTCAGGCATGGCAAGCACCCTCTGCAACAGGAACATCACCCCGCCGGCGAAATCTACGACACCTATATTTTTAAGTGTAGTGAATACCTCACAGCGTTCATTATCAGAGAGTTTTGATAATAGAAAGTAATAATCTATGAGTTGGCGCAGACCGATGCCCTCCTCAAAGATATGCTTGTACAGATGTAGCAGTTGGAAGACCGCATTAAACTTTATCGTAGGTATAAAGTAACCGTTATACTCCACCATCTGGCGATGCTCCTTCAGCCATCTCTGTAGCCATCTGTCCCTCCATGGACAGAACAGCCATGTAGGACGATAGTGCACCTCCACCGTAGTGTCACGAAGTACCGGCCAGTCCAGGTTGTGGTAATACACAAACTCTCCACGGCGCAGTCCCGTGCAATACTCTATCACATGGCGTACCGGATGCTTGGCACCCTTGCTGCCCTCCTTAGGCCAAGCCCAGATGTCAATGTCACCGCAGACCCTCAGCCTCTGTAAACCAGAGGGATAGTATATCATGTTTCCCTGTCCCTTCAGTATGAGGCAGTCCATGCCGTCCTCCTGAAATTTCTTGCACAGCAAACGACATTGCGCATCCATTCTCTCGTTCTTCTCACGCAGATGCTCCGCCTTCACACCCCATTGCCTTATTCTTCTCAGCGGCGGCCTCTGTTCCGGTGGAAGCACCTCCAGACCAGCGATGGTGATACCTATTACTGCCTGCTTCTTGACGGTGTCATACACCTCCTCCCATTCCTCCGGAGAGATAGCGGAGGAAAGACGGTCACGGTTGCCCACAGATGCCTGCAGCAGTTCGAAGAATATAGCATCACTCTTGTTCATATTGCAAAGTTACTCTATTTCTTCCGAACCCACAAGCTTTTTGCCGAAAAATGCAATGTCAGACATATAACAATCAAGCGTGATAAGGGAATTTTGAGGGGAAACTATAACTTTTCTCTTATATATTTGTATATATAAAAAAAATAATGTATCTTTGCAAAGTGATAGTGCAATTTTTCCTAAGTTGCCCTTCTGTTGTGTATAACCTTCTGTACCTTAGAGAAATACATATTCGCTAAGGAAGAAATTTATTTCCCTTGTTTCGATGAATGACATAGTATCGTTTAAGAACGAATATGACCGTATGGTAGCAGACGTCCTTGATTTTGTATCTAAAAACAGACAACTGTGCAACACGTCGTTGCACAGTTGTGCAAAGCGTCAGGCACAGTTGTGCAATACGCCTTTGCACAGTTGTGCAGAGCCGTTTGCACAAAACCATATTAGAGAGTAACATAAAAGACAGGCAGAATATCATTAGTGCCCCCATCTACCAAAGTATATAGTGACGGTAAGGTGACGGTAAAAATGCACCGTCACGCATCCAACAGGCTGATATATAACGATATAGCTAGGAATTGGTGACGGTGACGGTAAAAATGAAGATACAAGGAGCATAGCCTACATTATTCATAGACTAAGGAGTACGGAAGTAGCAGTACCATCATCTCCCAAGATAGAGTCACAGGCTTGGAATACAGGAGGATAGAACATTCTCATGCGTTTGCAATGTGAAATATATTGCAATTGAGTTTGCAGCAACCAATCTCCATTTATTTCCGTAAGCGTCCCTAAAATGCAGTCTTGCAAGATATTTGATAATTCATACCTTTGTTGGGCAGGTGTCCTTTTGTGCTTTCTTAATGGCGATAGGGACGGCAGAGCGGAGAGATAAGTTGTGATGTTAAAGAATAACCAGCAAAGGGTAAGCATGAAATAAAACCATCAAGATTTTTGTGTCTCATGTCGTCCTAAGCATTGATTAGCTAGAAAAGTAGACAAGACGACTTTGCTAATGAGTCAGCGAATCGTTTCCTGTCCCTTTTGCAATCAGAGTGTAAGAGATAATACAGATTCAGAGTTGAAGGGGAGGCCATTTGCTCTATCCCTTCGGAAACGAAGAATCCTTTCGTTGCTTGGAGTACCAACATTATAAGTTGTTGTAAAGAAACTTCGGAAACTTTTCTTGGTAATTATATAGGTGTATAATTACATAGTGGTTATATTAGTATTATATTAGTATATGGCATATCTTAAAACATCAAAAGGTACCCTTGAATATCAAAGTCATTTTTTGTATTTCGGTGGTAAAACCATCAATAATGAAAAAATGCTCGAGAACCTTCACATATTTTCTTTATATCTTGATAAGATAGATATAAATTGGGGACCGGCATTTGGAACTTTGATAGGTATTGTCCGTAATGATGATTTCCAACCGTGGAAGCCGGTGTTTGATATATACATACTGAAGGAGGATGAGGAGAGGTTTAAGGATATTCTTTGGCTGTTAAAAGAAGAAGGGTTTTATCTTGTTAGGTATGAACGAAGAGGGTTGTATTATCTTCGTCGTAATGATGAAGTCCTCAAGATATTTGTTCTTCATAAGATATGTAGTGAAATTCGTCATACTGGCGGAACAGATTTTATTTATGAAAAGTATCTACAGAATACAGTAAAATGGAATTTCAAAGGAATAGATTTTAATGTGCCTATTGATATAGATGAATATTTGACATTCCAATATGGTGAAGATTGGACTACGCCGAGACAAACGGTATTCTATTCTACTAATAAATTTATAAAATGGATTCATTGGGGTAAAACGTGGATTCAGGATTCGTTGCCTGATAGTGTTTATTATGCATGGCTTTTATATAGTAGAAAGAAAGATTTTGAAAGGTTTAAGTATATATGTGACAAAGTAGGTTATCCGCTCCCTGATACAGTTGAATTATCAAGTATGAAGCCACGCAAGTATAAGAAAGTGTTGACTGTGGGTGTGTATGATCTACTTCATAAAGGACATGTTGAGTTGTATCGTAGGGCTAAAGGGCTAGGTGATTACCTTATAGTAGCTGCTCAAGATAGTGATTTTATTCTGAAGTATAAGCCGAATGCGCAAGTAATGAATTCAACAGAGGATCGTAAGTATATGATTAAGGCGATACGATATGTTGATGAGGTTATAACATACACAGATGTTGACAAAATAGTAAAAGAAGTAGACTTTGATGTGTTTGTTACAGGTCCAGATCAATCACATGCAGGTTTTCAACGGGCAATTCAATGGTGTGAGGAACA
Source organism: Prevotella sp. (assembly GCA_045617365.1). Classification (GTDB taxonomy): domain Bacteria; phylum Bacteroidota; class Bacteroidia; order Bacteroidales; family Bacteroidaceae; genus Prevotella. The sequence continues at coordinate 83,288 of JAZLIN010000121.1, forward strand.
TGGTAAGGAGCATATAGTTCTTGGACGTACAGACGGAATTAGTTCAAGTGAATTAAAAGCGAAAATTGCTGGTAAAATCAAAAAATAATATTTAAAAGTTTTATATGTCAGATAATGAGTTGAAACAGAAGACTGTAAATGGGTTCATTTGGCAGTTACTGCAACGAATCATTTGTCAGTTAATAAGTTTCTCGGTTTCTGTTGTCCTTGCTCGTCTTCTTATGCCAGAGGACTATGGATTGGTTGCTCTTGCTGGAATGTTTCTTGTATTGATAGGTACATTTACTGATACTGGTATAGGTACAGCTTTAATACAAAAAAAAGATCCTGACGAATTAGATTATAATACGGTATTTTACTCGAACTTTATTATATCATTTCTTTCTTATGCCATCGTATTTGTAGGTGCTCCATTTTTTGCAGATTGGTATGGAAAGCCAGAAATGACCTCTATTCTTAGAATAATAGCGTTGTCTATGCCTATAGGAGCTTTTTCTGGTGTGCAGTCAGCCTTTGTTAGAAAGCAAATGATTTTTAAGAAATTATTTGTTGTCACGCTTATTGGTTCAATAGTATCTGCTATAGTTGGTCTTGTAATGGCATATTGTGGCTTTGGGGTTTGGGCGCTTGTTGGACAGAATCTTGCTGCAAGTATTATTAACTGTATAGTAATGTTTTTCATTGTTAGTTGGCATCCTAAGTTTGTTTTTTCATATCAACGCTTTAAATCATTGTTCTCTTTTGGGTGGCGTATAACAATAGTCAATATAATCAATACATTCTCTTATCAATTAAAGGGTTATGCTATAGGATTTAAATATACAGCTTCCGACCTTGCTTATTACAATAGAGGAGAAGGATTGCCTGGAATTCTTGTTAATAATATAAATGGTTCTTTGACTTCTGTTCTTTTTCCAGCATTATCAAAATTACAGGATGACTCAGAGGCACTGAAACGAGCTATAAGCCGTTCTATTCGTATAAGTTGTTTTTTTCTTATGCCGGCTCTTTTTGGCTTAGCTGCTATGTCTGACCATATCATTGTACTTCTTTATACAGAAAAATGGGCTCCTGCAATTCCCTTTATGCAAATAATATGTCTGATTTCTTGCTCTGATATAATTGGCTCCGCAAATTACCAGGCTCTGGTCGCTACTGGAAAAGCCCAAACTTTGATGCGGTTAGAATACATCAAACGACCTCTCATGTTTGGACTTGTATTAGGTTCCATGTTGATCAGTCCGTTTGCTATTGTTGTAAGTATGCTCGTCTATTCGATTACTGCGACAATAATCAATGCTTATCCGAATAAAAAGTATATAAATTATTCGTTCATAGAACAGGCAAAGGATGTGTGTGGTAGTTTCATGTCAGCAACGGTAATGGCTATAGCCGTGTATTTAACGGGAAGATTGACTTTAAATGTTTATGTCTGTATTTCATTACAATTAATTATAGGTTTCACTTTGTATTTAGCAATGTCATATCTCTTGAATCGTAATGATTTAGTGTATGTAAAAGACTATATAAAACAGCGAATAAATCATAACTAATGAACCCCAATCCTATAATTTTCAAAAGGCAATATATAGGTCACGCAAGGCATGAAGGTCCGTTTTTAGAAAACACTTTGCCATTATATGAGTACCTGATAGAGGAATTGCATTATGATATAGTAGAGGCTGATATCGTATTCACGAAGGATGATATTCCAGTGTTAAATCATTCAACTACAGCTATATTATACGAAGGAAAAAAAGAATGGAAAATAGATGTTAGATCAAAAACGTTAGAGGAACTTAGGCACTACAGTGTATTAAGAGAACGGTATCAAAGTATAGCAACGGCAGAAGACTTTATAAAATTAGGTAATCAGAAAAAAAAATGTATTATGTTGGATTTGACATTCCAAAACTATACATTTTGTCATTTAAAAGTATTGTATAATTTAGTCAAGAAGTATAATATGCTTGACAGTACCATATGGGCAGACCCTTCAATTATGAAGTTGGCATTGTTGGATAGGAATCTAATTTGCCAATTTAGTGGTTCTTGGGGCAAAAAACTGCTTTTGACGACCTTTGTAAAGTCTTTGTTATGTGGTACTACCATCATGTCATTCAGCTATTATGGTGGTGAGATAAATTCTTTTTCCTCTATACCAAATATTGGTCATCGCATTGGTTTCCTAATGAAGGTTGCAACTATCAATGACCATCTACAAGCTGAGAAATTTTGGAATATCGGTGTGGATTTAATCAATACGGACAATTTATTGAACTCTTCGATTAAAAGAATTAAATGATAACCGAACGATTACAGTATTTAGATGTTGCAAAAGGAATACTTATTATATGTTTGTGTTTTTGCCATTTCCCTCATGCAATATCGTATATTGGTGAAAATGAAGAAGTCTTATTGGGAGGGATAGATTCATGGCATTATACTTTCTCAATCTTCTTTATGCAAGCTTTTTTCTTTATAAATGGCTATTGTACAAACTATAATGTTCCGACAAAAACTTTTATTTGGAAATCTTTCAAAACATTGGTTATACCCGCTTTGTTTTTTACGGTTATAAATAGATTTGTCCTTGCATCAATTTATGCAAGGACGTTCAATGATTTTGTATATGAACTTAGTAACGGGGTAGGTTTCTGGTTTTTATGGTCAATGTTTACGTGTAGGATTATTTATTTTTTTATGCACAAACATGTTCGCAATGATTTGTTAAAGGCGATAATTTGTCTAACAATGTTATATATAGCCTTTTACTCTAGTCTTAATGGGGTTAAGGACTATCTATATCATCAGATGACGTTATCTTTGTGTCTCTTTATATTCATTGGTCAAATGTTTTGCAAAAATAAAAAATATTTTGACATAGCAGTATTATATGGGTGGTTATACATACCTATGCTATTAGCAATAACTTATTTTCGCATTCCTTATTCTATAATATCAGGAACAATGAATGTAGGATCTTACAAGGAAATTTTTCTGTATGTTTTATTTGCTACTTTTGGAACGTTTTTCTCTTTATGGCTCGCAAAACTATTATCGCATATAAGAATCTTAGAAATGGCAGGAATGAAATCCTTGTATATATATGGATTTCATTTTTTTATTCTATGTATCGTAAATTCTACGTTGTTATATTTTATTCCTGATGGATTATTTGAGAATAGTTTCTTGATAATGATTTTATATTATATATTATCAAGCATTTTAACTTTGGTATCATCGCTTTATATTTCAATGGTGTTATCAAAATTTTATATATTTAGAATTGTTACAGGTAGATTTTAATTTTATGCAACAACCCTTAGAAATGCGTGAGATACAAAATATCTCGCTAGATATACTTAAACAGATAACAGAAGTCTGTGAAGAACAAGGTTTTCGTTATACCCTTGCATATGGAACACTTATAGGAGCAATACGTCATAAGGGGTTCATTCCATGGGACGATGATATTGATATCCAAATGCCGCGACCTGATTATGAGGGATTTATAAAATATATGATTGAACACCCTATTGAAAATCTAAAAGTTTTTAATCATAAGTATGTAAGGAGTTATCCTTTGGGAATTTCACGTGTTGCAGATATGCGCTATCAAATAGAGGAAGCTGTGTCTTCGGCTGTAGATATGGGAATCTTTGTTGATGTTTATCCAATAGATGGACTTTCAGATACTTACGAAGGCGCAAAGACTGCATACAAAATTACAGATAAACCCAGAGCTAATCTGTTGAGGATGATAAATGCAAAAGATAATAAGATTAGACTTTCACAATTGTTTACCGCGCCACGTTATTTTCTCAGTGGGATAAAACTGAGGTTGCAAGGTTTATCTCGTGCGCAGCAGACGCTTGAAGATGCTGCGATAACATATTCTTTTGTAGAAAAAGAATTTTGTGGCATTCCTAATTGGAACTGGATTCAACTTGTTTATAAACGTCAGTGGTATGAAGAGTTTGTGAAAGCACCGTTTGAAGACTCTGAATTCTATATTTCAAAACACTATGATGAAATTCTTCGTGCGGAGTATGGAGATTATATGCAACTTCCACCTGTAGAGAAACGTGTTTATCATCATGGATATAAAGCATATAAACGATAAATGATATGAAAAGCGATAAGAAACAAAAAGTTAGAGCAATAGCTTTCTATCTTCCACAATTTTATCCTACACCAGAGAATGATGAATGGTGGCAGCCTGGTTTTACGGAATGGACAAACGTAGGTAAAGCAAAGCCGTTATTCAAAGGGCATTATCAGCCAAGAGTACCTGCCGATTTGGGCTATTACGATTTACGAGTTCCTGAGACAAGAGAGAAGCAGGTGCAGTTAGCGCGTGAGGCTGGTATAGAAGGTTTCTGCTATTGGCATTATTGGTTCAATGGTAGAAGACTCCTTGATAGAGTTTTCCGTGAGGTTGTAGAGTCTGGAAGACCAGATTTCCCTTTCTGTCTTTGCTGGGCAAATCATAGCTGGTATGCCAAAACATGGAATCCCAATTCTCCAGATAAGCTATTGATAGAGCAAACATATAATGGAGTTGAAGATTATACGGCCCATTTTTATGAGCTTCTTCCTGCTTTTAAGGATAAACGTTATATGAAAGTTGATGATAAATTGATTTTCGGTGTTTTTGATGTGAACTTCAATGATTTTGCTTTATTTAGAGAAACTTGGGATAAATTAGCTCAAGAAAATGGGTTGTATGGATTTTATTATTTTGGTCTGTGTCAACAACCTTATTTAATAGAACATGCATTAAAAAAGGGCTTTAATCACATTGTCACAGGAACTCTTGTTGATGCACATTATCATGTAGATAGTAAATTAAAGCGTTGGTGGGGATTATATAAACGTAAGCATTTTGATATTCCGTATGCTGTAGATTATTCTAAGTATGTAGACTATTCACGAGAGTACTTCTTGAAAGAATATGACAGAGCCGACTATATGATACCATGTATAGAACCAGGTTTTGATCATTCTCCGAGAAGTGCTCATAGAGGTACAGTGTTTTATAATTCTACACCAGAACTATGGGGACAGGTCTGCAGAGATACAATAGAATTAATATCTAACAGTCGAACTCATAATGATGGTTTACTTTTTATAAAGGCATGGAATGAATGGGCTGAAGGTAATTATCTGGAGCCTGATTTAAAATATGGTAAGGGTTTTATTAATGCATTAGCAGCTGCGTTGAAAGATTCCTAACTCGCCGTCCTAACTCTGCTCTGGCTTCGAAGAAATAAAAGCCAAACAGAGTTTTGTTAGTCCTACGATGCCAGTAGGTAAGGAACACATCCTGTTCTTGTTCACACCTGCCGGTAAAATCTTCAATCGTATTCACAAGGAAGGCGGAGCCGCAAGCTGGCTGATGCAGAAGTGTGCTGTATGGTTGGAGAAACTGCATAGATATACCGGGAAAAACAGAGACAGGGGATTACACTGATTGACATAAAACAACGAATTACACGAATGGCACGGAAGAAATCTAACAAAGGGGCGATAACAGAGCGGGCATTTAATATCTGAGTTATGAGAATAAAACGTATAAAAATAGAGAATTTTAGGGCTATAAGCTCATTCCATTTCGAACTGAATAGCAATATTAATGTGGTCTGTGGTGAGAATGGTGTGGGAAAAACGACTATCGTTACTGCCATAGCTTACCTTTTGTCATGGTTGACCGCAAGGATACTTAACCCTAAAGGTGTTGGACGTATGCTCACAGATGCCGATATTCGTAAAGGGACAACCTATTGTTTACTGGAAATAGAATTGGATGATGAGAAGCATACTAAATGGTCACTATATCGAAAACTTAGTACCGAACGTGACAAGTCAGCTCAATCCGACCTTAAACAACTCTCTGAATACGCTGACTCATGGGTTTCATCACATCTTAACGAAGAAAGGGAAATCGTGGAAATGCCAACAATGGCTGTTTACGACGTAAACCGTTCTGTCATAGATATACCCCAGCGACTTGTTCGTCAGGAAAACCTCGGAGCTATAAGTGTCTATACTTCAAAATCTGCTGATTTCAAGACCTTTTTCCACTGGTATCGTGAAAGGGAGGATTTGGACAACGAACGTCTTCGTGATTTTTACAATCGCGGTAATTATGCTGAAAGTTTTGAACCGGACAAACAATTACAGACAGTAGGTCGTGCCATTACAAATATACTTCCCGAATACACTCATCTGTACGTCAGAAGAAATCCTACCTGTTTTGTAGTGGAGAAAAATGGCGTTGAATTTAATCTTGCTCAACTCTCAGATGGGGAGAAGTGTTACATCACCCTTGTAGGTTCCATAGCACGCAGACTGACAACAACACATCCTTCCTCTTTCAATGCCCTTGACGAGCAAGGTGTTTTTATTATTGATGAAATAGACCTCCATCTTCATCCTGAATGGCAGCGACATGTAGTGGGAAAACTTCGAAAGACCTTCCCTAACTGTCAATTCATCGTTACTACACACTCTCCTTCGGTGTTAGGTTCTGTCCGTACGTATGAGGGCGAAAAAATATTCGGCATCAACAACGGTAGTGCCGTACAGGCTACAAACAGAGTATTTGGAAGCGGCGTTGACAATATCCTCTTGCGTGAATTCAATGTTTCTTCGTTACTATCCCCTGAAGCAGAACAACTGATAGGTAAGGCTAGGTCGCTTCTCGCATCAGGAGATTATCAATCTCAGGAATACATTTCTATTAAATCGGAGATATTAAGAAAAATGGATCCGTCAACCTCTGCTGTAATAGGCATACTTTCAGAAGAAGCTATATTAAAACATCGCATCCATGAAGAAGATTAACCGGTCAACAGTACTGGCAGCTTTTCGCGAATTAATCAATTCCAATAAACGACCGCTCAATTGGAATGCATTCAGTAGTCCCAATTCCCCACATCATGAACTATATCAACATGTACGAACATTGTTGCTTGCAGACCAATTGAATACTGGTGGATATACCGAACTGCCGCTATCTCCAGATGACAATATTCATATTGATCATTTCCGGAAGAAGAACATGTTTCCGCAATTGACGTTTGAATGGGAAAATTTCGTCATAGACGAAGTCAACAACGATAAATATGGTGCAGATTACAAGGATAAAAATGTATCCATTGAAGATTACGATAATCTGATAAGTCCAGTTTTGGATAATCCCGAGTACTATCTTACGTATATACAAGATGGAACGATGATACCTCGAAGAGAGCTTACAGAATTGGCAGAAATTAAAAGGGCGGAAGAAACAATACGCCTCTTCAATCTCAACCATCCAGATTTAGTTCATCGTAGAGAAGGACTCATAAAAGTACTTCAACAGTTGAAGTCTAACAATATAAGTAAAGAAGAAACTTTTGATTCTATGTCAGTGGCAGGTTTCCATAGTCTGATAGATTACGTGTATGGACGACACAACCCATAACAGCGATAGACATGATAAGTGTAATAATACCATTATATAATAAAGAGGCGATAATTGAGCGGACATTGCAGAGTGTGCTGTCGCAGGACTACGATGACTATGAGGTCATTATAGTAGATGATGGAAGTACAGACAATAGTGCTACGGTAGCAAAGCGCTTCATAGATAATATCCCTCATTCTAAATGCGGGGCGAGGTGGACCTATATCCTGCAAGAGAATGGGGGGCCATCCAAAGCTCGCAATACAGGAGTGAAGCATGCTAAGGGGGAGTGGCTCTACTTGATTGATGCTGATGATGAAATGGAATCTGGCGTATTGAAACATTTTTCTCAGCTTGTACAACAACAACCTCAGGCAGATCTGTTTCTAGGTGAAGTGTATTATAATAATGGGCAAAGCAAAACACTAAGTAATCAATACACCGACGGGTTTATTGATGATATTTTCAAGGCTTTGTTTTATCGAAAGATAAATCCTTGTTCTGGTACGTTGCTATATCGGAAAAGTTTATGTGTTCAGCATCCTTATAAAGAAAAGCTAAGGAGATTTGAGGATTTAGAATGCCTCTTGAATAAGTTTAGAGATGCACGGCTCTATGCTACCCATTATCCTACATCTATTGTCAATGTAGAATTTGCAGAGGCCAGTCGAGGAAGAAAGAATATCGAAGAGGATTTTGTAGGGCATATATCTTTCAAGGGTAAATCATTTTGGGAAAAGATGTGCCTGTATCAGTTCTATTTAGGGGAAAGAACTTTATATTCTGGGCAGATAGAGAAGTTATACCCCATGCTTAAATATAGGTATGACCTTCTTCTAATATATAAAATATTAAAACGTTTCCATGTCGGTAGTTAGTGCGTTAAGGAACTGTTCCTTCCTTCGTAAACCATTGCTTTACCTTTACCATAAGATTCATAACCGTAAACTTGTGAAGTTCTGGTATTCATCCGATTTCTCATATCGTTGCAGGTTTGAAGGGATGAATATGATAGGCCCTAGGACGATTTTTAATGGTACTTTAGGATATGGATCATTTGTCGGCGGGGGAAGCTTCCTTAGTGCAGAAGTAGGACGATTCACATCAATAGGTCCAGGATGTCGTTATATTAATGCCACTCACGCTTATAAGGAACCATTTGCTACCACATGCCCATTGTTCTTCTCTTTGCACGGACAGACACCTGACGGTTTGACATTTGCCAAGAAGCAGATGACTGACGAATTCCGGTACTATGATAAAGAACGTGAATTGGTTAATAGGATTGGAAATGATTGTTGGTTGGGAACCAACGTTACTCTCATTGGAGGAGTAGAGATTGCTGACGGTGCTGTCGTTTTGGCAAACGCTACAGTTACAAAAGATATTCCTCCCTATGCTATAGTTGGGGGCGTCCCTGCAAAGATCATTGGCTATCGCTATGATGAAGAGACCATCCGATTTCTTCAGAAGATACAGTGGTGGGATAATGACGAGGAGTGGTTCAAAGAACATTGGGAATTGCTCTGTGATATAGAGAATCTGAAGGAGTATTATAAGCATCAGGCTATGTTGTAGGATGTACGACTAGAGGAGAGAGGATGTGCAAGTGGTCTGCGTACACGTCTGGGGGGCGTGTGGTCGCCAGTTTGAGTCTGGTCATTTGTTTATAGATGGAATTCTGTTGGGGAAGGCCCACTGAAAGCACAGACTCCATTTGGTTACAACATAATTGGAACTTAAAAATGTAAGAATATTTTGCTCGTTTTTTAATGCAACACTAGGACGAGTTAAGCAATGGATTATTCAATAATATCGCAAATTTACCACCGCCTGCACCTGAGGCTAGTTGAATAAAATATACTTAAGGTGGGTTCTATAAATTAACAAATCGCTGTGAGATTATCTTTTGTGCTTTCGGACTCTCACTTGCATCTTTCTTCTTAAGTCTTTGGGCAGTAGTCAATAGTCTCTTAACCCCCTTCGGTTCCCCCGTTATCGGGGGACAGAAACGCTACAGCCTTGCAGCCTTAAAAAGGAATCTGCGGCGTGATAGTCTCGAAATCATCAAAAGCTAATTAATAGAACCCACCTTAACATAGATTATAGATTCTGTCGTTAAGTATAAGATTGTTATAAATAGATAGTGTTGCACAATTATATTATATGAAATACAATGTAGGAATCACTGTAGGTGTATTTGATTTGTTACATACAGGTCATTTGAATCTGTTGGAACGTTGTAAATCTCAGTGCAATCATCTTATTGTAGGATTATGTATGGATGATTATGTTAGGGATATTAAGCATAAAGAACCAATTATTGTGGATTATGAGAGGATGAGGATGCTTAGTGCCTTAAAATGTGTGGATGAGGTAATCCCTATGACATTGGAAGAGATAGATGATAAGATGTTATGTCTTAAGAATCATCATTTTGATGTTTTGTTTTCTGGAGACGATTGGAAAGGAAGTGAAAGATATAATAGAACGGAAATACAATTTGCCAATCAGGGTGTGAGTATAGAATACCTTCCTTATACAAAAGGGGTCTCTACAACAGAGATAGTGAATAAAATTCTAAAAGAATATAGAAAATAAGGTGAACGATAGATTTCTTGTTAGTCTTACATTCAAGATATAATAAATGTGGTCGTTCTTGTATGGAAAAGGTTAAAAGGATGATTGGAATAGATTTGATGTAGTGTTGTTTGCGTTTTGTGATAATCTGATTACTTATTTATTGATGTATGGAGTTAGATAAATCGTTTTTTGAAGAGGAAGTCAGGAATGAATACTTGATAACCTGCCAGATGAAAGAAGTCTGGGGTGTACAACTTCAGATGTTGGAAAAATTATTGGAAGTATGTCAGAAATATGGGCTTCAAATATGGGCTGCCAGTGGAACATTGCTCGGTTGTGTTCGTGATAAAGGATACATACCATGGGATGATGACATTGATATGGTTATGATGAGGGAAGATTATAATAAACTTCTGAAAATAGGTGGAGAGGAGTTTACGCATCCTTTTTTCCTTCAGTCTGCATATTCAGAAAAGGTTCCATATCCACGGGGGCATGCACAACTAAGAATGGATGGTACCGCAATGGTTTTACCCATAGATATTCACTTAAAATTTCATCAAGGAATTTTTATAGATATTTTTGTCTTAGATGCAGTCCCTTCTGATGAGAAAGAATTAGGTTCTTTTTTAAAAGAAGCAAGAAAAGCAGTAACAAATATATCCAGATGGTATTCAAGATTAAAAGTGACCAAGCATCCTTTTCAGATGATGCGCGATTTATTCTTTACATATACTCATGACTTCTCAACAGAATTTGCGAAATATGAAAGTACCATATCAAAGTATAAAATAGAAGAAGACTCCGAGATTGTAAAATTATGTTTTTTGTGTACCGATGAATATGTGAAATCGCGAAAGATGCCTGCGTCTTTATATACAGAGACGGAATGGTTACCTTTTGAACACATAATGATGCCTGTACCGAAAGGATATGATGGTGTTTTGACTAGATTATATGGTAAAGAATATATGAAACCAAGAAAAGCGCCTACTAGTCATGGATATCTCTCAGCCTTGGATGTACATAGGTCATATAAAGATTATCTACCATTACTTAAATCAAAGGATACAAAAGAACGATGGGCAAAATTGTTCAATCTAAAAAAGTTCTTGCAGTAATTTCGGGTCTTAGAAAATGGAAGGGATTTTAAGATATAGCCTTGCAGTGCTTGGAAAAGTGTTAGCAGTCTTTTGTATACCCTAAAATTGAATTGTTGGAATATGAAAACTAAGGTTGGAGATTTTACATATGCATAGGGAAAGAGTTGACTACTTCGACATAGCAAAAGGAATTCTGATTGTTATTGTGATTCTTGGTCATGCGTTGTTATATGTAGGTAACGCGGGGATAACACACTATGGACACAATATGTTTTCTGCGGTATATAGTTGCTTTATGGTTTTCTATATGCAGGCTTTCTTTCTTATAAATGGATTGACTACAAATTTCAACTATTCGTTCTCTGAATTTTCAAAGAAGAAATTCCTAACATTGATGATACCATGCTTGGTCTTCTCGCTACTGATAAACGTCTGTGATGGGCAGTATCCTTTTAGCATGGAATTGCTTCATATCTTGGCTAAACATGGTGGACGAGGAACTTATATGTGGTTTTTACCTGCACTATTTCTGGCAAATATGATTTTCTGGTTCTTTAATAGATGTGTCAAAGGTGATTGTATGAAATGTCTTGGCGTAGTTGCACTTGCTGCAGTGGGAGTAGGATTAAATGATACGTTCCCAAGCAAAAACATTTGGTATCTATCTCATGCGCTTACATTACTTCCATTTCTCTATGTTGGTAATGTCATGAAGATGTATAATTTGAGTAGCAATAAGTATCTTGAGATATCAGGATTGGTGATCTATACGTCTATAATGATAATTGGTACTATTTGTGGTATCCAGTTCCCATATTTGTGTTTAGGATACAACGTATCAATATGCACATTACCTCTGCATTTGGTTTTAGCTACCAGTGGGACTTTAACGATATTGGCTTTATCTCGAAAGATTGGATATAGCAATGTTCTGCAAACTTTAGGTCGTGGGTCATTGGTCATCTACATGACTCATATTGTTGTGATATGTGGATTGCTATCACTAACATCCGAATATTGGAGGAACGTTAACTCCGGTTTGATAGGTGGATTGTTATTTGTTGTACTCCTGATTGTTTCGACATTAATATCCTATGGTTTGAATCTGTTATTTGATCAAAGGTACTTAAGAATTTTATTAGGCCGAGTATGAATAAGATACTTGCAATAGTAGTTACATACAACAGACTTGGTGACCTGATATTATGTATAGATGCATTAAAAAGTCAGGCGGACAAGAGTTTTGATATATGCATTGTCAATAACGGTTCTACCGACGGAACCGATAAGTGGTTAGCGGATAATGGGGAAGGACTGATAGTCATAAACCAGCAGAACCTTGGCGGTGCCGGTGGATTCTATGCAGGACAGAAATATGCTGTTGAGCATGGATATGACTGGATATGGATGATGGACGATGATGGCGTTCCTCACCCTGACCAGTTGAAGAATCTATTGGAGTATGCTGACAAGTCTGGTGAAAAGTTCATAAATGCACTTGTGAGAGATAAGGATGATCATTCTCGTTTTGCTTTTCATGCATACGATTGGACTATTGAGAAAGCCATGCAGGTTGAGACTATTGATCAGTTCATCCATCCTTTCAATGGTACGTTCATTCATACGGATATATTGAAAGAATGTGGACTGACAAAGAAGGAGATGTTCATCTGGGGTGATGAGATAGAGCTAACCATGCGATACTCTCATGCAGGGTATAAACCTGTGACAGTTACATCTGCCATTCACTATCATCCAAAGGAGAAGGGAATGTCAGATGTCGTCTTACCAGGTGTGATTAACAACACTGTATTGGTGAAACCGAAGAGGATGTCAAAGTATTACTATAGGAATCTTGGATATATACATGGGGTATATTATCATGACAAATGGTACAAGGGATTGAAACCTATGGTGATGTATGCTGTATATTATTCACGAAAACTGGATTTCGCAGAGGCATACAAGGCTGTGAAGTACTATATCCGTGGATTGCATAACAATTATTGTGACTGATGGGAAAAGTAGTTAAAGCTATTAGTCCATTTATTACTCCTACTGGAAGTAATTTCAAACTTAATCCATATAATGCTTGGGTTAAGTGTGGGGGCAAGATCGCTAGTGCACAATATCCATGGAGGGCATTTAACAGGATAGTTCATAACTGTACTTTTCCTTCATTTCTTGTTTCAAAGAGAGAGGTACGGCTGAGGTTCGTGGAAGCATCATCCATGAATTATGATGCCTTCCCCGACTATATTACTTACGAAATAATACCTTTCGTATGGGATTGTTGGCCAAGGCTTGATGACAAGGTGGTAAAGTGGTTGAAGAAATGTAAAGTAAAGGCTTGCGTGTTCACCAGTCGTGAAGCTGCAGCCAGGATACAGAAACGACTGCCAAAGCTCAATATACTTGTCGTAACAGAAGGAATCGACACGGAGAAGTATGGGGAGGGTGCATTATTGAAAGACCGTACACTGGATGTCTTTTATTTCGGGAGGGCTCCTAAGGCAGTGTCTGGTAAAGAGATAAGAGAAGGACTGACCTTCAAATGGGGAGGAACGGACGAAGAGTTTTTTGAATGTCTGAAGAATGGAAAGGTTACAAATGCTTTTCCGCAGTGTGATGCGAAACCTATCGAAACTGGTGGTCAGGAGACCTTGACACAACGGTATTGGGAGTGTATGCTCTCAAGAATCGTGATGATTGGTCGTGCTCCAAAAGAACTGATAGATTTGATTGGATATAATCCTGTAGTGCCATTGAATGTGTCTCTTGATTCAACGAGTGAAGATGTATCTGGGGCATATAACAAACAACTCAGAGAGGTTCTTGACCATATAGATGACTATCAAGAACTGGTAAATAAAAACCGTGAGACGGCTCTGCGTATGGCTCCATGGGAGATAAGGATGAAACAGGTGATGGAGTGGTTGACATCGTTAGGATATGAAGTGTAGATAAGGCTATGGATAGAGATAGAAGTATTGATATTGCTAAAGGTATTGCGATATTGTTGGTTATAGTTGGACATTCGCATTGTGTTACGGGAGTGGCTCATCAGCTTATATACTCCTTTCACATGCCGCTGTTCTTTATCTTTGCAGGCTGGTTTTATAAGGAGCGTGCTGTGAAAGATTCCTTTACGAGGGATTTCAGGAGGTTGATAGTGCCTTACTTGTTCTTTGAAGTATTATGTGCACTGAAGTTTGCTGTGACTGGTGCACTGCAACATGACTGGCAGAATGCAACAGATAATTTTGTGGGAATGCTATGGGCAACGACAGACCGTGATGATACCCTTATATGGGGAACAATGCCCTCTGCGGGAATACTGTGGTTCCTTCCAGCCTTATATTGGTGTAAGAATCTCTACAACCTGTTAGCCTTTAAGTGCAGGAGATGGCAGATTGTGGTGCCGTTGGTTGTTATATTATCATTATCTGCCATTCTTTTGGATCGGTATGTTATAAATATTCCTTTGGGAATACTTCCTGGTTGTGGTGCAATGCTATTCTTTGCTATAGGTCATCTTCTGAAAGAATGCAAGGTGAACATATTATTGGGCGTTGTGGGTGCATGCTGTTGGATATATGGGATTCTTTACAGTGAGCTTATTATGGGAAACAGTCACTATGGAATATTACCGGTAGATGTATCAGGAGCTACTTTTGCTACGATGCTGGTATATTGGTTGTCCCAAAAGATGGATGCGGGATTAGACCGGGTCGCTTCTGTTTTAGCTTGGTGTGGAGCAAATTCAATGGTTATATACTGTATGCATTATGTAGTGATGATAATCGATCTTAATACCCGTCTTGGTGTTCATGATTGGTATGCATGGTTGGCTGTGGATTTCTCATTGATTTTGCCTCTGTCATATATTTGCACAAGGCTAAAAGCGACAAAGAAGTTGTTTATGATAAAGTAATTACTGTGATGAGATAATCCGTTCAATTACTTCTGATATAGTCAGTGACCTCCGTGTGACGAGGAGAGTTTCCCACAGATATTTTAGGTTAGATTAAATCTGTGTAAATCAGTGAGCTCTGTGGGACCAATAAAGGTATGAATCAGTGAGATTCGTGGGACAAAATAAATACAGAAGAATAATGTCTGAAGAAGTCTTAGTATCCATAACCGTTCCGGTATATAATGTTCAGCCATATTTGTGTCAATGTCTGGATAGTATATTATCACAGACTTACTCTCGTTGGGAGTGTATCCTGATTGATGATGGCAGCACAGATGACTCGGGAAGGATATGTGATGATTACGCGGCAAGAGATTCTCGCTTTGTTGTCATACATAGACAGAATGGAGGCTTAGCATCTGCTCGTAAATGCGCCATAGACCATTCAAGAGGGAAATATATAGTGGCGGTTGATTCAGATGACTGGGTAGATGCGGATCACATAGAGAAAATGGTGGATGCTGCCGAATCAACAAATTCGGATATAGTATTGTTTGACTTCTATGTAAATACAGAACGTTCCCAACAAATACAGAAGTGTAAACCAGCATCATTCGAGAAAAACGACTTGTTGCGTGATGTCTTTTTACATAGAATCCATGCTGGAGTCGTACTGAAAATATTCTCTCGCAGTCTGTTTGTTGCTAATGATATCAAGGAAGCTCCATGTGGCTATTATGAGGATATGTTTACATTCGTGTCCTACCTACATTATGCCAAGAAGATTTCGTATAGTCCGATAGCCACCTATCATTACAGGTATAACCAGAACTCTATGACGAATAATACAAACAGAGAGAAACGTTATAGAATGTTCAGGGAGAGCATGATAAATATGGAGCAATTGTCAAGACTCTATGATTTCAAATCAGACAAGTCTGTATATGAATCCTTCTGTCATGGTGTGAATATCTGTAGGGGTGAGATAATAATTGATTTCTGCCTGAGTCATCCCATTGATGTATATAGGTTGTTGCGTAAATACAATCTTGATACTTGTAGTTTCGGTACTATCAAGGACAAGGAATCATTGTATATGTATTTAGCTGTACATTTTGGATTTCTTCTGCCCTATCAGGTGAGAGTGCTAAAAACTAAGTTGTTTTCAAGACAAGAATGGCGACAGTTACTATCCTGACTACTAATTTTAAGATATGATACAAATACTACTTTCAACAGATAATAATTATGTTATGCCTACAGGGGTATTGATGCACTCGATAGGTGAGAATAATACTACATCCATAGCATATCATATTTTTGTCAATGAGTCCTTTGATGCAAAGAATAGAAACCTATTGAGTGATATTGCTGGCAGGTATGGTAGTGATGTTAACTTCTATACTATAACAGAGGAAACGACAAAGGATTTTCCATTGAGTGGAGATAATCGTCCTGACCATGTCACCATGGCATCCTATTACAGACTGTTTGCAGCAGACGTGCTGCCAGAGAATTTGGATAAAGTGCTTTATCTTGATGGTGATATGATAGTTCGTAAACCGCTTGACGAATTGTGGGATACGGACATTGAGGGGTATGCTGTAGGTGTAACACAAGCAAAGAAGGCGATAATCATAGATGAGCATCATTTGCCTTATGATATGGATAACTTAGGTTATTTCAATGCAGGCATGCTGTTGATAAACCTAAGCTACTGGAGGCAGAATAGATTGATGGAGCAATTCATGCAGTTTATCCAGGATTATGCAGATGTAATCAAATGGCATGATCAAGACGTTCTCAATGTAGTTTTAGGTCAGCAAAAGAAAACTTTGTCTTTGAAATATAATTTTGAGAATGACTATCTAAGGAAGGAGTGGGTTGATAGTTATATACATCCTAACGATTGCTATGAGGAGTGCAGCACGTCTCCCACAATAATCCATTATACAGGTATTCCGAAGCCTTGGCATCAGCCTTGTCAGCATCCTTTCAGGGAAGAATGGAAAAAATACGCTGATCAATCAATCTGGAAGGGATTCAAACGTAGGAAAGCACCTAAGAAGAAAGGACACAATCCGTTTTCTTTTGATGATATAAAATACGTATTCAAGATGCCCGGACTTCCCCCTGTTTCAACTGTGAAATATTGGAAAATTGTAGTTGGAAATCTTCTGTATATGTATGGTATAGGAAAAAAAGAATGGGAGGATAGATTCATTGATATTCATTTAGAGGACTAATCATGAATATACTTATTTATAATTGGAC
>JAZLIN010000122.1:0-37336 GCA_045617365.1 Prevotella sp.
TCAGCCCAAAGGGCTGAGCGGGGCGCAATGTTTCTATTATATATGTGACGTCACGGAATCTACTTTGCTTCCAGTTCTATCTCTATAGTCAAGCCTCCTCCGGAAGTCTCAGAGGCGGTGACTGAACCGCCGTACTGTAGGGCGATGTTCTTGACGATGGCAAGCCCAAGACCGGTGCCTCCGAGGCGACGTGAACGACCTTTGTCTATTCGGTAAAAACGTTCGAAGATATGAGGCAGATGTTCGGCTGGAACTCCTGGCCCATTATCTGTGAAGGTAAAGCAAAGTTTGCTACCTTCGGACTTTGCCTGTGTGCGGAAATATGTTGCATTGGTAGCATATGCAAGGACGTTGTTAAAGATGTTGCGGAAGAGCGAGTATATTAGTGAGACATCGCCTTGCAGCGGGAGTGCTGAAGGTATGTTTATCTGTAGTTGGATATTGTGCTCACGGAATAGCGATGCCGTTTCTTCTTCTATCTGGCGAAGTATGGTCGCAGCATCAATTTGTGTTGCGGGGCGGGTGATATGTGCTTCGTCCAAGCGCGTCAGTGTACTCATGTCTGCGAGCAATCGACTCATGCGACAACTCTGCGCATGGCAGCGCTTCAGAAAGTCCAGCCGTTTTTCCTCAGGCATTGCCGGATTGTTGACAAGTGTCTCCAGATAGCCCTCGATGGTGGCTGCCGGAGTTTTGAGTTCATGGGCGGCATTCTCGGTAAGCTGTCGTTTGATGCGTTGCTTTTCCTGTTCGCTATGTGCGTAGCGATGGCGGAAATACATAGCTATAGCTATGAGGGCAAGGATGCCTGCAGTGTAATAAAAAAAGGTGTAATCGTGTTCGAGCGAAGAGGTGAGTTCGGCAGAATATGGAACGGATGAGCGCACTATGAATCCCTCTCCGGTTCCCCCTGACGGTGTATTTCCGAATGTAGAACCTTTAAAATAAGTTGCGGAATAGAAGTATTTCTCGCCGTTTGTTTTCGATGCTCTCTTAATTGCATAGCCACTTCCATGGTGCAAAGCTTCCTGGATTTCTTCACGCCAAAGGTGGTTGCCCATGTGTCCTACGTCTTTTTCCTCGGTGTCGTAAAGGACGTTGCCAAGAGTATCGGTAACAGTTACACGAATGGAAGCCCCCTCCATCCCTCTCAGGGGGGAGAGTTTTGTTCCTGATGGCATCTTTCCCTGCTGGGGTGATAATAGTGGGGCTAGATGGTAGTTGTTGAGTTGTAGTTGCGAGTGAAGGATATCCACACGAAAAGCATGTTCACGCTTGTTTTCATATATGCCGAAAAATAGCGTGAAGATACTTGCGAGGATAGTCGCCGCAGGTACTATCTTATTTGTCAGCTTGTTGCGCATAAATAATCATTATCATACATCCTTCCCTATGGGGGTGAGCAGGGAATGGCTTATCTGGCAAACATGTATCCATAACCAAACTTAGTGCGAAGACATTCGCCGTAGCTACCGATCTTCTTGCGTATGCGAGTGATATTCACATCTACCGTGCGATCAAGAACGATAGCATCACTTGGCCATACGGTCTGCAGTATCTTCTCACGTGAGAAAACCTGCCCAGGCTTAGATAGAAGGAGAGCTAGCACTTCAAACTCCAGTTTTGTCAGTACCACCTCGTTGCCATCCACATAGCATTCCTTGCGGTTGAGGTCTAATTTTATCCCCTCATATTCGACTAAGTTTTCTTCGTAAACATCGTTTTTGTGCTCTGTTGGTGCTGGACCTGTTGGGATGTTCTGGAGTTCAGGGGAATTCGTTCTCCTCAAGACCGCTTTCACCCTTGCCTTCACTTCGCTGATACGGAATGGTTTGCAGATGTAGTCGTCACTTCCGAGGGCGAAACCTTGAAGCAGGTCCTCCTCCAGAGTCTTTGCCGTGCAGAAGATGATAGGGATGTTAGCCGTACGTGCGTCTGCCTTCAGTTCTCTGGCCCACGTAAAACCAGACTTTGGGGTCATCATCACATCGAGCAGAATCAAGTCCGTTTTTCTTCCTGTAGCCAGATTTCTCATAATGATTCCCTGTCCCTCATCGGCTCCTTCTGCTACCTCTACATCATACCCTTCCATTTCAAAATTGAAACGGAGAATTTCACAAATATCGGGTTCGTCATCGACGATAAGAATACGCTTGCTCATCTACAATTTAGTATTAACAATGTATAATTCTGTTGCAAAGATAATAAATTATAATTGAATACGATTCATTTCTCGCTTTTCTATATGAAACTTTAACAACATTGTAATACTTTCTGATGAGATTCCTTCCGTTTGGAACACCTATATATAGTTTTTCTTTTGAACACGAATTGCACGAATCTAGCGAATTTTGAAATTTCTGTGAGTTCCGTGTTTTCTGTTGGCAAAAACATAAGCAGAAAAATTCGTTAGATTCGTGCAATTCGTGTTCCCTCAATTCTTCATAATTCTGCAAGAGGATTGTAACTCTTGTAGAACCTTATGAATAATACGGGATAACCAGACATTACTTTGCTCTTGTCTGGCGTGCTTTGCTCTGTACAACGTTGAGCACATAGTCGCCGAGTTTCTCCAGGCCGTTGATGAAGTCTATGTAGAAGGCTCCGAGCTGATAGTCATAGAGGCCAGAAGCAATGCTCTGCAGATTGTTATTGCGGAGCTGAGTGCGCAGGGCATTTATCTGTCTCTCGATGTTATAACTGCGAGCGATATCATGACCTTCACCCTCTGGCTGCTGAAGCGTTTCTGTCATCAGACAGAGAGCTTCCGAAAGAAGATCCTCCATCTTACTTATCTGCTCTATCTGTTCGGCGGTAAAGTTCTCCTTGCAGTTTTCACGTTTACGACTGAGGGTGCGAGCAAGCGAGAAACAGCAGTCGCCTATGCTCTCAAGGTCATCCACCTCGCGAAGCATACGCTGCACCTGTCTCTTGGCATCGTCGGAGAGGCGACCTTCGCTCACTTGCTGCAGGTAGTGTGCTATCTCATACTCCATATTGTCGGTGATGCTTTCGTAGTGTTCCACCTTGCTGTAAAGCTTTTGGAAGTCATCATCGCTGACGGCGCGACCAGAAAGATTCTCCTCTTGAACCTGCTTGAGTGAAGGATGCATGGAGAGTACGTAGTTGAATGACTTCTGGCAACGCTCTGCAAAGAACACAATCTCCTTGCGTGCCTCCAGGATGGAAAGCTCTGCAGTAGATAATAGTCCTCCAGAGATAAATTTCAGGCCTTTCTCCTCCTGATCTTCGTGCAAAGGGAGCACACGGCATACGAAGTGCTCTATCTGACTTACGAAGCCAATTAATAATAAGGTGTTGAAGATATTGAATGCCGTATGGAACATGGAGAGTTTGAAGAGGTCGTTGGATCCGGCCATCATAACGTCTTCCACCACCCAACTGATGGCATCGCAGAACGGATAGAACATCAGCAGCACTACGACAACGCCGAAGACGTTGAAGAACATGTGGGCGAGTGCGGCACGACGTGCCTGAGTGCCTGCGGTCATGGAAGCCATAACAGCGGTAATGGTAGTGCCGATGTTCTGTCCCATGGCAAGTGCAGCAGCCTGTTCAAGGCCGAAGCCAGGGATATGCATGTCAAAGAGCATCAGCGTGATGGCCATAGTAGCGGCAGATGCCTGTACGACCATAGTGACGAGTGCACCTACAAGTACGAAGAGTAAGATGGTGAAGAATCCTCCGTCAGCCACTCCTGCCAGCATGGCTGCTACCATCGAACCGATGTCAAGGTCCGTAGCCGCCTTCTGCAGAAAACTGAGTCCCATGAAGAGGAAGGCAAAGCCGAAGATAAATTCGCCTACACTCTTGCGCTTACTTTTATTGCTAAAAATCAGTGGAATACCGAAGGCGAGCAGTGGCAACGCCATAGCGGCAATGTTCACCTTGAATCCTACAGCCGAGATAATCCATGCCGTCACAGTGGTACCAACGTTGGCACCCATGATGACACCGATGGCTTGCGCCAGGTTCATAAGTCCTGCGTTGACAAACGATACCACCATCACCGTGGTTGCTGATGACGACTGTATGAGAGCGGTGACAGCTATACCTGTCAGCACACCCATGAAACGGTTCTTGGTCATGGCAGCAAGGATACTGCGCAGGCGGTCACCGGCAAACTTTTCCAGACCTTCGCTCATCGTTTTCATACCGAAGAGGAAGAGACCGAGGGAACCCAGAAGGGAGAGGAGATTTAGAAACGTATCCATATAATTCTTGAAATTTGTTGCAAAAATATGAAAAAGATGTTACAAACTTGTTACAACCGTGTGAAGATGTTGTTACAAGTACCTATTGCAACAGTTCGGAATTGATAAATAAGCGTTCAGAGAGGCCCCCACCTCTATCTGCGCCATTCCGCTCCCGGGCGGAGAGAGATACGCTGCTGTTTGCCGTCAGGGAAGACGATGGTGACGGTGCCAGAGGTGGAGCGAAGTGACTTGACCCTGACCGTATTGAGTTTCCCATTGCTCCATGACATGCAAAGTTCGTAGCCACCACGGCAACGGATGCCACTGACATTACCGTCGGCCTTCCATGCCTCAGGAAGTGCAGGGAGCAGGGCTATCGCAACATTCTCGCGACCTTTATCATCAATGGTGAACTCCGACTGTGCCAGCATCTCTACCACTCCGGCGGTACCGCCGAAGTTGCCGTCGATTTGGAAAGGCGAATGAGCATCGAGGAGGTTAGGATAGGTACCACCTCCGCTACGGCGGTCAGCTCCACGGTAGTTATCGGGCGAGATATAGTTGAGTAACTTACGATAGATGTGGTAAGCCTTCTCCGACTCCTTCAGTCGCGCCAGCAGGTTGACACGCCATCCAGTACTCCATCCTGTGGTGCGGTCCCCCTTGATCTCAAGGGTGCGGCGGGCACCTTGAGCCAGTACCTTGGTCTGCTCGTCAGAGAGCATAGGGCGGGATGATGCGGTCAGTGGTAGCTGGTGTCCGGGATATACACCGAAGAGATGGCTCTGATGGCGGTGCGTAGGATCCTGGTCGTCCCAGTCGTGATACCACTCCTGTAGGTTGCCGCGCTTGCCTATGCGGTATGGCAGGAGGCGTGAGAGTGTGTTGTCTATCTGAGAGATGTATGCCTTGTCCTCACCCAAGAGGATGGCGGCAGAGCGTGTGTCATAGAGGCATTCGCGTATCATGGCGATGTCAGCCGAACCACCGTAGAGGGTAGCGCCGCGGAGTCCGCTGGCAGTGATATACTCATTCTCGGGTGATGTGGATGGGGCCGTGATGAGGTAGCCATCCTTCTCCGTAAGCCATGACATGCAGAAATCGGCTGCTCCCTTGAGGGTGCCATATACAGAGCGCAGGTAGTCGCGGTCCATGGTAAACATATAGTGCTCCCACAGGTGGGTGGATACCCATGCGCCACCCATGTTCCAGTTGGCCCAGTTAGGGTCGCCGCTGTGCTGTCCCACAGGGCATGTCATAGCCCAGATGTCGGTATTGTGAGCCAGGCACCAACCATTGTTCACACCATAGTACGCCTTGGCAGTCTGCTGTCCGGTGACAGGCAGTTTCTGTATGAATCCCAGTAGCGACTGGTGCATATCGCTGAGGTTGGCCGTCTCAGCAGGCCAGTAGTTCTCTTCGACATTGATATTGGCGGTGTAGTTGCCGGACCATGGTGGAGTAAGGTATTCATTCCACAGTCCCTGAAGATTGGCAGGGACGCCATCGGTGCGTGAGCAAGAGATGAGGAGGTATCTGCCATACTGCATGTAGAGAGTCTCGAGAGCGGCATCGCCTTTGGCTCTCTCGCCCCTCTCCGTAGCCTCGGTATGTCTGAGCAACTGCTTATCGGTGGTGAGAGCATCGAATGCCGCATCATGCTGTCCGAGAGAGATGGAGAAACGTGAGAAGAGACCGGTGTAGTCCGTCTCATGGCGCTGCAGAAGTTCGTCGTAAGTCTGTGCTACAGCCTTGTCAATACGGTTTCTGACCAGTTGGCGGAATGGACGTCCCTCGCGTACTGGGTCTTTGTCAGCACCATTGAAACTGGTGACATTGCTTATGATGATGGTAGCCTCGGTGCAGTCTGAGAGTTCCAGTTCGTCACCGTTGACAGCCCTGACGCTGCCATCCTTGTTGACTATGTGTATGACGGTGCGGAAGTGTATGCCGCGCTTGGAGTCGTAGCTGAAGTTGTCACCCTCCACATAGTTCGGCAGACTGCTGTATGCTGCGTAGCCGTCGATGGTGAGTTCGTTGGCGGAGGATACTTTCTTGTTAGGCAACTGACAGTGGTATGCCAGACGGCGATTAATCTTGCCACCGTCATCTGCCTGCAACCTTATTATAATAACAGAGTCAGGAGCAGAGGCAAAGTAACTGCGTGAATATTTCTGGCCACTCATAGAGTAGTTCACCTGAGCCAGGGCATTGGAGATGTCCAGTGTGCGCTTGTAGTCGCTTGTGGTCAGTGCAGACTGTCGTGTGTCAGTCATGGTGAGCTGTCCCAGCGGCTGATAGTTCTCACTGTAGTGTCCCTGTACCTTCTTCTGCAGTTTCTCTGCGGTGGCATAGTCCTCCGCAAAGAGCGCCTTGCGTATCTCCGGGATGGTGAGATAGGCATCAGGAGTATAGACCTTACGGTCTGGTTCTCCAGTCCAGAGCGTGATGTCATTGAGGGAAATGCGTTCCTCATTGACACCACCGTAGATGGTAGCACCGAGATTGCCGTTGCCTATGACGAGAGTCTCCTCGAAGAAATCGGCCGGTCTGTCATATCTCAGTGTGAGATTGCTCTGTGCCGCGACTGAAATAGTCGCGGCCAGAACAGAGTTTAGAATAATAGTCTTTTTCATTTCGCAAGTATGAGTTTGCCATTCTTGATCACGAGTCCAGAAGCATTCTTTGATACCTTCTGCCCCAGTACGTTGTATATGGTATCGTCAGCAGCAGCCTTGCCAGATGTTACTGCATCAACGGCGGTAGGGAGGTTGCGATAGTAGAGCACAGGTGAGTAGGAGAGGTGAGGTGGCTGGTTGTATGTAGTGTTCTGCCATACGATGGCATTGTCGTACATGGCATCATCACGGAGATATGGCAGCATGTTGCTACTCTCGTAGTTTGTGGCAAAGATGCGAAGACCGTACATGCCGTTGGCAGCATTGACGTCATAGTAGTAGATGATCTCCTCACGGTAGTCACCGAAGATGTCAGCCAGGAGGCAAGGCACGTTCTTGGTGCTGTTGATGGTGTTGACGGAAGTCACAGACTCCAGTTTGGCAATGTTGTCAAACCTCTTGGCGCTTGAGTTCCACTTGGAGATCCATGTGCCATCGATATTCTCATCGTAGAGGTCACCGGTCCAGTAGATGCGGAAGTTCTTGCCATCGTTGACAACATTGGTGCCGGAGATTACGGTGCCCTTGCTGGTATGCAGGCTGGAAGAGCGTACGCTCATGCCCTCAGCACCCTCATATTCAGGAGCGAAGTCGGCACAGATGCCACGTCCGCAGTCGCGGTCTCCCTTAGGCCATCCCCAGAGCAACTGTCCTGTCTTGGCATCGCGCATATCCATGCAGTATGTCACGCTTGCCTTGTCATAGTCCTCCATGATAGAGAATACCTCCAGTCCCGGATTGTCCCAGTCGAAGTCGCCTACGTGCAGGGCATCGCCATGTCCCTCGCCGCTGCGCCACATCGCCTTGCCGTCATGATCCATCACGCCGGAACCGACGATGATCTCGTCGAAACCGTCATTGTCCACGTCAGCACTCTGCAGGGTATGGTAACCCTGTCCGTACATACCCTCGTTGCTCTTCTCAAAGGAACTGCGCCATACCTCCTTGATCTCATTGCCGTCATAGCAAGCAGCGAGATAGTAGGCAGCGCTATAGTAACCATGGTTCATTACGGCGCAAGGGGTAGCCTTGCCATTGACATCGAGGCGAGCCATGGTGGCATTATATCGCTCTATGCGTGCCTGCGAACCATACTTGCTCTCATTCTGTGCAGGAGTGCCGAAGTCAGCGTGTGAAGGCCAGTAGTGCATGCTGCTGATGGCAGCACCGGTCTTGCCGTCGAATACGGTGAGGTACTCAGGACCGTCCTCCACTCGTCCACGTGAAGAAACGTAGTTGGCGTAAGGATTGTCGTCGCCCATAACGACGAAGTTGCCCTCGCCATCCTTGGTGCCAGGAGCGGTGCGGCAGATCATCTCGCCGAATCCATCGCCGTCAAAGTCATAGCAGAGGAAGGTGACGGTATGCTGCGAAGCCCATATATTCTGTCCGAGGTTGATGCGCCATAGCTGTGTGCCGTCCAGTTTGATGCACTCCAGATATACTGCACCCGTGGTACCAGTATTGGCACCATCCCTTACGTTGGAAGGTTCCCAGCGGAATACTATCTCCTGTTCGCCATCGCCATCCATGTCGTATGTGGTGGCATCATTAGGGGTGTATGTAGCGCCAGTGCCATTGGTATCTTCCGGAGCCTTGGCCAGAGGGATAGACATGAACTGTCTTGTCCAGACGCTGTTGGTCTCCTGAGTCTCAAGGACCGAGCCGATGGCGTCGCATACCTCAAGCTTGTAAGTGTCAGATGTGGTGCCGTTGGCGTCGAGATAGTTGGTCTTGGTAGTGAATGTGCCGAGTAACTGTCCATTCTTGTACAGTTTGTACTGTGTCTGTCCATAGACGTCGTATGCACGTGCACGCCAGCTGACAAGGTTACCCTTGGTGCCTATGCGTACAGCCACCAGTCCGCGGTTGAGTGGTTGAGCGTCTGTGCGCTTGACATATTTTGTGGTCATGAATCCAACACCTACGGTATATACCACGTCAGCGCCCTCCTTGATCTCAATCAGCGCCTCCTTGTCCTTGTATGTAACCGATGCTGTGTAACCAGCCTTGGCAGAAACCTGGAAGTCAGAAGGTTCGTTCTGGAACTTCTTGTTGTACAGGACCTTGTCGCCATTGTTGAGAGCCTTTACGCGGTCATAGAGGTCAATGACAGCACCGTCAGCCTTGCATGATAATGCAGAGATGTAGTTGGAGAGATCCTTGACGTCCTCATCGATGGCACCCTGTATGGAGACGTTGCCCAGTGCCAACTGCTTATTGGTTGCTACGCCGCCAGCGATATAGACAATGATGGAGTATGTCTGTCCGCCCTCGAAGATGACGTCGTTGATGAGCTGTGTGCCGTCAGTGTAGGCAATGGTCTCGGAAGCCGAGATCTTATTGCGTCGTGGCGAAACCTCAGCGAGGTCAGTCTCTGCGCCGTTGCCAATCTTCTGCTTGATGATCAGTCCGCCAGCGTCAGTACCTATCTTGGCAGCATTAAACTTGAACGCTGTAGGTTTGAAGGTATGTCCGGTAGCGATGGTCAGTGAGAATGTGATGCTATGTCCGGCTGTAGCACCCGTTACCTTTGCTGAAGGCTGGAAGGCTATCATATGGTTAGGGTATGTCACGCCAGTGAATCCTGTGTCAGCACCAGACTTGGTGAGCATAGATACGGCGGAGAGGTTGGCTCCTACCGTATAACCGGTATTGGTGATGTGCTGTGTGTAAGCAGCGTCACCTGTAAGGGTACATGCACCGTTATAGGCAAGGTCATCCATTGCCCATGTGGCGACGACTTTCTGTGCCATCATGCTGGTTGCAGTCATGACCATGAGCAGTGATAGCAGTAGGTGTAAATAGTTTCTCATAATTGTTTTTTTCAGTTAGTTAATAAGTTAATTTCTTGGGGGTGTTGGGGAAACAGAATAAAATTCTGTTTCGGATATTAAACGGGAAATGTTTTAATTATGTATAAGGATTTTGCGGGAATTGATGATCTGGATATTGCTGTGGGCAGAATGTGTGGCAGGCAGTCTCATGCCATCGATGGAGTAGGTCCTGTCTGCTGGTGCAGCAGTGGACTGTGGAGTGATGACGGCAGTGGAAGAGTTCCAGCCAGGCATGTCATCGAGGGTTATTATACGTGGGTCAGACATACATTTCTTCCACTCAGAGGTGGATGTCTTGTCCACGAATCCGCCATCCCATGACTGGTACCATGGCATCCACCATGACCACATAGCCTGATCTTCTGCCTGATGGTCAATGTCAGGTATAGGACCGTTCTCTGCCAATGTGATGATTTTCTTTCCGGCAGAGAGAGACTTCAGTTTGTCGAATGCCGCATAGTTGCTGGAGTAATCGTACGCATCATTATATATATCGGTAGATATGATGTCATAATATGCCTCGCCAGGGCACCATGCAGCGCCGATGTTATAGTCAGCGTTCCAGTCCCAGATGACGTTCTTCACGCCTTTGACGTTTACCATCTCATGGTATATGAGTTGGTATAGCTTCTTACAGTTTTCGCTTCCGTCGGCACCCCACCAGAACCATCCGCCGGATGCCTCGTGGAGAGGGCGGAATATACATGCGATGCCTTCGCGCTGAAGGTCGAGGAAGTAGTTGGCTACGACATCGATATCCTTCAGTATCTGTCGGTAGAGAGTGGATGAGGTATTCCATGTGCCGTTAGAGTTCATGGCAGATGAAATCTTCATCTTCGCCTTATCCGAGTAGAACTCGAATGTTGCACGGCTTGGGTCATGCCAGTGCCATGTGAAGTTTGGTATTCCTCCTTTGCGCCAGAGGTCCTTAGCCAGGGAAATCTCCTTATCCATGTACCCCTTGTACCAGGTGTTTCCTTTGTCAATCTCTGAACCGGTGGCATTGGAAAAATCGAATCCCACGAGTGCAGGATAGTTTCCGGATGCTTTATAGACAGCCGCCACATCCTCCTGTCCTTTGATGTTCTTGCCATCAGTTTTGTCCATGCTTCCGGTCATCATGCCCGAGATGGTGCGTTGGCCGAAATTGTCATACAGAAAGGCGTACAATTCCTGTGCCGAAGAGGTGCAACCTTGTGTGACCGGTGTGCCTGAGATGTCAAAGGCGATGTCGGAGTTATTTGCCTCTATGCGTATGTAATCAATGTTAAACCATGTCCAGTTAGGCGATATGCGTATGGTATTGGTGCCTTTGGTTAGAATGAAGGTTCCTGCATTCACCTCGCCAAGAGAGTTTGTTCTGAATGATGTTGATGCTCCATTAACAGAGCAGTTGACTACTTTCTCTCCTCCGATGCCTTCGGCCATGATGTAGATATCGTACTTTTGTCGCTGGTCCACATTGATATTTAATGTCAGCGAGGCAGCGGCGTCAGTCATCTTGATGGCTTTGCCTGCAGAGTATTTTGTGCCAGTGGTATATTCGCATTTGTATGGCGTAGCGTTCTCCGCTTCGTATTTGGTGATGGTATTGGCGACTGCGACATGTGCGGCCATAGTCATGCTAAGAGTCATGAATAATGTCTTGCATATTGTCATAAGTGGGGTTATCAGTTATTTGATAGATTAGAATAGGGTAATCCTATTATAATATATATAAGGTGTAACGTTATTACGTGCAAAATTACTGCTTTTTATTGAATAAACCAAGCAAATGATAGACTTGTATGGAATAAATGAGCATTTATGTCACTTATATGGCATATTTTGCAAAGTCCACTTTGCAAAATATGCCAATCTGGATGTTTTTTGTAAAAAATATCTATGTTTTCTTGCATGAATGCGGAATTATATATACTTTTGCAGTGTACTACAACAATAGTACACTACTAAACAATAATATCAACCATTTTTTAACTTCAAAAAGTGCAAAGATACTTATGAACATCAAGACAGAAAATTTAAGCTTCAAGTACAAAGGTTCCAAGAAAGAGGTTTACAGAAACCTGAACCTGGAAATCGGTGAGAACTGCATCTGCGGTCTCCTGGGTAAGAACGGAGTAGGCAAATCGACCCTGCTCTACCTGATAGCAGGTATGCTCAAGCCTACGGAAGGCAGCGTTACGGTCAACGGCATGGTAAGTCGCGACCGCAAACCAGAGATGCTGCAGGATATGTTCTTCGTCAGCGAGGAGTATGACCTGCCACACGTGAGCCTGTCAGATTATGTAGCAGTCAACTCACGATTCTATCCTAACTTCTCCAATGAGATACTGCAGCAGTGCCTGGAGGATTTCGAGTTGCCAAGTGACCTTAACCTCGGAGAACTCTCCATGGGTCAGAAGAAGAAGGTCTTCATGTCGTTTGCCCTTGCCACCGGCACCTCGCTCCTGCTGATGGACGAGCCTACCAACGGCCTCGACATACCATCCAAGGTACAGTTTCGTAAGGCTGTGTCACGAGTTATGGACCAGGATCGCATTGTCATCATCTCCACCCATCAGGTGCACGATGTAGAACAGCTCCTTGACCGCGTGGTGATCATGGGCAACGAAGGTATCCTCCTCAACAAGACATGCGAGGAGATATGTGAGGACTATGTCTTTGAGGTGCGCATGCCTAACGAGGTTGCTGACGATGTGGTCTATGCAGAGTCATCACTCATGGGAAACCTTGTAATGGCAAAGCGTGGTGACAAACCGGAATCGGCTCTAAACCTGGAACTGCTCTTCAATGCAGTGACACAGAAAATAGTAGCCCCCTAACCCCCTAAGGGGGAATTCTCGTCACCTCTGCCTCTCAGTGTGAGGTGCAACCACATAATCGATAAATTTGAATAACTAACAATAAGCAGTCAACAAGCAATGAACAAGATAATAATAATGTCGCTGATAGTCATGCTGGCAATGACATCATGCGTGGTGTCAGTCAGGAAGAACGACTATACAATGGTAGAGAAGACCGTCAATGTGGATGACTTTACAAAGATAAAGATATGTAAGGACGCAAATGTGGAATATGTCTATGGTCCAAAGTGTTCGGTAAAGGTCATCGCAACAGAAAGAGAACACGTAAGGATTCATGTTGGTAAGAATAGAGAAGGAGTGCTCTGCATAGAGTACGCTCCAACGATATCAGAAGATGGATACGCTGAAGCATGCTACACAGCTAAACCAACAGAAATAAAAGTAATCGTCACCTCACCATGCATAGAGAAAGTCACGGTAGAACAAGGCCGATTCTCCACCAATGACACCATACGTTGTGACAGGGAGGTAGAAATCGTGAATACCTCGTATAATGATATTAAGATTAAAGCTATCCAGGCAAAACTTGTGTCGCTTTACGCACGACATAACGGCATAAGCGTGCATAGCGTTATGGCAGATTCAACATCATATTCTACTACAGATCAAGGTGGTATAGATGTCGAGGAATACGGTACCAAGACCTGCAGCATTGGAATGAACGGCGACAATCATAGCACTATCCGTGTAAAATATCATAATTGCGGATATGTAAATATTCATGGCGATGGCAGTGACGGTAATAATGTCATGCTGTCCGGTACTATACAAGATTACACCAAGGAAAATAATACCTACTTCAATTTCATTACAGATGGATTGACAGTTAACAAGTAACAGTTAACAATTAACAATTTACAAACAATTAAAAAAACGATATATCATTATGAATATAAATAGATTATTCCAGGTAATGAAGTGGAACGACATTGCTCAGCGCAAGCAATTGTTCCGCGTGATGATAGGACTCAGCGTAGCATATTTCATCATTACAGGTTTATCAGCAGGTTTCTTCTGGAAGACCGGAGACCTTTACGAAGGTAAGATAGAAGCGGCAGCAGTATTCTGCTGCATGGTTACCGCAGGTGTACTGCTCTTTGCAGCATCCCAGATATGCTACAACATGAAGACTAAGACAGACTACATCAACTATGCCATGATTCCTGCTACGACAGCAGAGAAATACATAGCCAATGTAGTGACCGTCGTCATCATGCACTTTGCTGTAGCTATCGTTGCCCTGTTGGCAGCTGATGCTATGCAGTATGTAGTCAGCTACATGCGTTTCGATAAAGCTTTTTCTCTGACCCACAGAGTGTATAATGTCATATTCCATTTCAATCCTTCACCGCAGGTTGATACACAAATAGAAACAACCATTTGGTTTGGCGTCGTAGGCATCTTCCTCCTTATTCACTCATCTTTCGTCATGCTCGGCTGTCTGTACCGCAAGCACAGCTTCATATCAAGCATCATGACATGGGTAGTCGTGCCAGTGAGCATCGTGGCTATATGCTTCGGATTCAGCAACCTCATAGAGTCTATCCTTGTGTCCAACGATTCGTCCCTGTACGTAAAGCCTTTGTTCAGTGATCATGTGAATGATATTCTGGGATTCATCCTAGTCTATTCTCTCATTTCACTGTGCTATTATCTGGGCTACCGTTTCTTCAGTCGCTCACAGGTGATTAACAATAGATGGATTAATTAATTTAGTGGTTTGGTTGTTTAGTTGTTTGGTTGTTTGGTTGTTCGGGAATTCTATCATACATTTCCAACTCCTCAAACAACTAAACCACCAAACGACTAAACCACCAAACGACTAAACCACTAAACCACCAAACAACAAATATGGACATATTTCATCAAGACAAACCGATATACCTGCAGATGGCAGATCGCATGATGGATGACATACTTGCCGGTACCTATACCGACGACATGCGCATCCCCTCAGTCCGCGAGTATGGCATACAGTTGCAGGTCAATACCAACACGGCGGTGAAATGCTACGAACAGCTTTCACGCGATGGTATTATATACCAACGCCGTGGCATGGGATATTTTGTTACCGCAGGTGCAAGGGATAAGATCCTTGCCAGTCGCCGCGAAATGTTTTTCAATCAGCGATGGCCGGAGGTAAAGCGCGAGATGCAGCTTCTGGGCATAAGCATGGAGGAATTGAAATAATGATACACCTAAAGAATATTCATAAGACGTACAGGGGTGCTCAGCCTCTGCACGTCTTAAAAGGCATCAATATCGACATAGCCGAAGGAGAGTTTGTAGCTATCATGGGAGCTTCCGGTTCAGGCAAGAGCACCCTGCTCAATGTGCTGGGTATCCTTGATGACTACGACGAGGGAGAATACTACCTTGGGGGAACTCTGGTGAAGAATCTCAGTGAGGACAAGGCGGCAGACTATCGTAACCGTATGATAGGATTCATATTCCAATCATTCAACCTCATCTCTTTCAAGGATGCCATGGAGAATGTGGCACTGCCTCTCTTCTATCAGGGAGTCAGTCGTCGCAAGCGTAATGCCCTTGCCCTGGAGTATCTTGAAAAGGTGGGACTGCGTGACTGGGCGCATCATTATCCTAACGAACTCTCCGGCGGTCAGCGTCAGAGGGTGGCAATAGCCCGTGCGCTGATTACTCATCCTAATATTATCCTTGCCGACGAACCTACAGGTGCGCTTGACAGCAAGACTACGGTGGAGGTTCTTGATATACTCAAGGATCTGCATAGGCAGGGCATGACTATCATCATGGTTACCCATGAGCTCGATGTGGGCCAGCAGGCAGACCGTATCATCAACATCGTTGACGGACAGATTAGTTAAGAGGTTATGTTAGACAGTTTACAAGAAGTATATGGTGCCATTAGGCGTAAAAAGTTGCGTACTATCGCAACGGGTTTTGCAGTCTCCAGCGGACTGTTTCTGTTGATAGTGCTGCAAGGTGCAGGCAATGGTCTCATACATTCCTTCGAGTATAATCTTAGGGGGTTCGCCTTCGACGTCATAAATGTCTATGGCGGCAGAACCACTAAGCCCTTCGAGGGAGTTAAGGAAGGTCGTAGCATCACACTTGACGATCGTGATGTAAAGATGACGCATAGCAGTTTTGACGATGTCGTCTCAGAGTCGGTGCCATCCATCAGTCAGGGAGGGCAGCGATTACGTCTGGCAGACAAGTTTGTACCGGACGTGACGCTGCAGGGTGTGTATCCGGACGAACAGGCTACATCTTCACTGAAGATGCTGTCCGGTCGCTTTGTCAATGACATAGACCTCAAGGAGAAACGCAAGGTTGTGGTGCTTGCAGACAAGAATGTCAGGGATGTCTTTCCCAAGGGAGCGAATCCTGTGGGCAGTAATGTGCTCATCAACGGCATCAACTATAAAGTGGTAGGAGTATATGAGGCTGACCAGATGCGTAACAGCAGTAAGGCATACGTACCGTTTACCACTCTGAGCATAATCTATAGTCGTGGGCGCAACATTGATATGCTATCCATGCGGGTAAATAATCTTGATGATGAGCAGAAGATGGAATCGTTTATGGATGACTATACACGTGCCACGAGTCTTATACACACCTTTGCCCCCGATGACCGTCAGGCACTGTGGATATGGAATCAGGCTCGCGAGAACATGCAGGTCACTTCTGCCATGTCCATGCTGCATACCGCATTTTGGGTACTCGGCATCCTGACCCTCGTCAGCGGAATCGTCGGTGTCAGCAATATCATGCTCATCTCTGTCAGAGAGCGTACACGTGAGTTTGGCATCCGCCGTGCCATAGGAGCTCATCAATGGTCCATCATCCGCATGGTGGTCTTCGAGAGTGTGGTGGTCACAACCATCTTTGGCTACATAGGTATGCTCTTCGGCATCTTCTTCTGCGAATGGATGGATATGACGGTAGGTAATCAGACACTTGACCTTGGAGTATTCCAGAGTAAGGTCTTCATTGATCCTACCGTTGATCTGGCCACCTGTATGAAGGCTACATTGATTATGATAGTAGCAGGTGCCATAGCAGGTTTCCTTCCTGCTCGCAAAGCCGTAAAGGTGAAACCGATAGAGGCATTGCATAGTTCATAGTTCATAGTTACAGACTACTGATTCCAAATTATGAAAGGCATATTATATACCTTAACCGATACAGACCAGTGGGGGGAGATATTCGACTCCCTGCTGCGTAATAAGATACGTACCTTTCTCACCGCTTTCAGTATCTTCTGGGGCATTTTTATGCTAGTATTGCTGATGGGAGGAGGTAAGGGCCTGGAGGCTTTGATGGGCAAGAACTTTGCTGGCTTTGCCAGTAATTCAGGGTTTATCATTTCGGGTAAGACGAGTGAAGCATATAGCGGATTCAGCAAGGGACGTGCATGGCGCATAGAACTCGCTGACGTGGAACGTGTCAAGTCATGCGTGCCCGAACTGGACGTCTGTACACCGACACTCAACAAATGGGGGGCTACGGCAGAGGCTGACAACCATTCCATAGGAGTCACCGTCAGTGGCGAACGTGTGGATTATCAGCAGGTGGACAATCCCAAGATACGTTACGGTCGAGCTCTCAATGATGTGGATGACCTGCAGAAACGCAAGGTCTGTGTGGTAGGCACCAGAATAGTCGAAGAGCTGTTTCCAAGACTGGGCAAAGATGCCGATCCCTGCGGTCAGGTCATCATGCTTGATGGTGTGTCCTACCGCATAGTCGGAGTCAGTGGCAAGGGCGAGGGAGGCATGAGTGTCAGCGGCAATGCTACCACCACCGTGCATCTGCCATACTCCACGATGCAGCAGATGTATAACCGTGGTTCGAGAGTTGATCTGCTTTGTCTCACTGCAAAGCCGCAATACAAGATGTCTGAGGTGCAGAGCAAGGTGGAGGGAGTGCTCAAGCGTTCGCACTACATACATCCCGATGACACACAGGCGGTGGTTAAGATAAATGCCGAGGCAATCTTTTCCATGGTCGATAACCTTTTCACAGGTCTCAGCATCCTGGTATGGATGATTGGTCTCGGCACCCTGTTTGCAGGGTCGGTGGGAGTGAGCAATATCATGATTGTCACCGTGCGTGAGCGTACTACTGAGATAGGCATTCGCCGTGCCATTGGTGCTACGGCACGTGATATACTCCTGATGATTATGTCAGAGAGTGTTGTGCTCACCGTCATAGCCGGCATGAGTGGCATCTCTTTGGCAGTCTTCATACTGCAGGTCGTTCAGATGTCAGTAGAGGATAGTCCTGATGGAGCATTTCAGATATCCTTCTCCCTCGCCATTGGTGCCCTCATCCTCATCTGTGTGCTAGGCGTGCTCGCAGGATTGGCTCCGGCGCTGAGGGCCATGAGCGTAAAGCCAGTGGATGCAATGAGGGAAGAGTGAGCTCCCAAAAGAAAAAAACTCGATGCATCGAAACATCGAAGCATCGACACGTCGAACAACCAAAAAAAGCAACAACAAAACAATAATAACAATGAAAAAGATAATGAAATGGGTGGCGCTGACACTCGTAGCTCTGATATTCCTTGGTACATTCGTATTTCTGTACCAGAAGTCTCAGCCACAAGAAGAGTTGTACGAAGTGAATGACGTCACAGTGCAGGACATTCAGAAGACCACCATCGTGAACGGTAAGATAGAACCGCGTGATGAGGTGCTCATCAAACCGCAGATCTCTGGTATCATCACCGAACTCTACAAGGAGGCGGGACAGGTGGTGCATAAGGATGAGGTGATAGCCAAGGTAAAGGTGATACCCGATATGTCAAGTCTGTCAAATGCAGAGAATCGTGTGCAACTGGCAGAGATCTCCATGAGACAGGCGCAGACTGACTTTGACCGTGTCAAGGCGCTCTTTGCAGAGAAGGTGATATCGCAGGAAGACTATGAGAAGGCTGATGTGGCATACCGTAATGCCAAGGCCGAACTGGCTCAGGCAAGGGATGCACTGCATATTGTGCGCGACGGTGCATCGCTGAGCAATGCGCAGATGAGCACCACCCTGATACGTTCTACCATTGACGGTCTCATACTCGATGTACCTGTCAAGGTAGGCAACTCCGTCATACTCTCCAACTCCTTCAACGATGGTACCACCATAGCGTCTGTAGCCGATATGAGTCGTCTCATATTCCGTGGCAATATAGACGAGACAGAGGTGGGACGTATCAGTGAGGGCATGCCGATTAACATCACTGTCGGTGCAGTACAGGATGTGAGGTTTGATGCCGTGCTGGACTATATCTCACCAAAGGGTGTAGAGTCGAATGGTGCCAACCAGTTTGAGATTAAGGCCAGTCTCAGTGCCAACCACAACAGTCGCCTGCGCTCTGGTTATGGTGCCAATGCAGAGATCGTGCTGGAGAAGGTCGTCAAGGCTGTCAGCATACCAGAAGCCTCGCTTGAATTTTCCGATGGCAAGACATACGTATATATCCTCACATCCTCAGGCCCAAAGCAGACATTTGAGAAGCGTGAGGTGATTACCGGTATCAGTGACGGAGTCAATATAGAGATAAAGAAAGGTCTTAAAGTGGGTGATAAGGTCAGGGGAATACTTATCCAACAGGATAATTGATTCAGCTCTTTCGCAAGGTCATAAACATCCTTGCTAAAATGAACCCTACAAAATCTTACAACCCTAAAAATACAGATATAGATGAAAATGATGTTGGTAACCTTGCTGATGCTGCTGTCGTCAGTGAGTTATGGTGCGGATCGTCAGTGGACCCTTGAGCAGTGCATAGACTATGCCATGAGTCATAACATCTCGCTAAAGATACAGCGTGAGCGTGTGGCTCAGCAGGAGATATCGCTCAATACGTCAAGAAATGCGTGGCTCCCTTCTGTGTCAGGTCATGCCGGCGGTTCGATGGGATTCGGCAGGGCATTGTCTGCCGATAACACCTACGTGAATCGCAGTACGCAGAATACGACCTTTAATGTCAGTGCTGACATACCCCTCTATACCGGTGGTCAGATTACTGGTGAGAAAAAGACTCGTGCACTGGACCTGCAGGCTTCGCTGGCAGATTTGGAGAAAGCGCGTGAGAGTGTAACGCTGAATGTCATCTCGGCATATCTGGAGGCTGTGTATCAGAAGGATATGGTTGATGTGGCAGAGCGTCAGGTGCTGTTGTCTCGTGAGCAGTTGCGTCGCATGCAGGTACTATACGCCAATGGCAAGGTGCCTGAGGCAGACGTAGTCCAGATAGAGGCTACGGTGGCATCTGATGACCTTACGCTCACTACCACTCGTAATAGTTATACAATGGCGCTACTCAGTCTATGCCAGTTGTTGGAACTGGACTCGCCTGAGGGTATGACGGTAGTGTGTCCGGAGGTGGACCATGTGATGCAGATGGTTGTACCTGACGTGGAGAGAGTCTTTGCCGCAGCAGTAGAATGCAGGTGGGTTATTAAGGCTGAGCGCATCAGGCTGGAGGGTTCGGAGAATAATATCCGTCTGGCTAAGGCAGGCTATTATCCAACGCTCTCTCTGGGAGCAGGGTTAGGTAGCAACTATTACCGTACGAATGGTTTTGAGTCTCGCAGTTTCGCCTCGCAGATGAAGGATAATTTCTCTCAGCAGGTCTCGCTTAATCTTGCCGTGCCTATATTCAATCGTTTTACTACGCGCAATGGCGTAAGGGCGGCTCAGGTTGCATATCGCATGCAACAGTTGCAGTTGGATGAGGCTACCAGAGGTCTGCGCAATGAGATACAACGTGCGTACTATGATGCCCTCTCTGCGCGTAAGCAGTGTGAGAGCAGTGAGGTGGCGCAGCGCAGCAGTACTGCAGCCTTTGACCTGATGCGTAAGAAGTATGAGAATGGTAAGGCTACCGCTTTGGAATATCTGGAACAGAAGACTCTGTATATGAAGGCAGAGAGTGCTGCCCTGCAGGCCCGCTATGTGTTATATTTCCGCATAAAGATACTGGAGAGCTATCTTAGTTCATAGTTCACAGTTCATAGTTTTATGTGGACATGCACTGCTCTATGAACTAACTGAGTGGTTCTTGACGAACTCCGTTGGGGTCATGTTAAACTCTGCCTTGAAATTCTCGGTGAATCGCTTGGTTGAGTTATAACCTACCTCCGAGGCAATTTCTGAGACAGGGCGCTGGGATTTCTCCAGTAGCTGGTATGCGCGCTTGAGGCGCAGTGCGCGTATAAAGTCGTGAGGTCCCTTGCCCGTGATGGTCATCATTTTCTTGTAGAGGTTGGCACGTGAGATTTTCAGAGCCTTGCTCATTGCCTCTACGGAGAATGAGGTGTCAGACATGTGGTCCTCCACCAGTTGTATGGCATCTTTGATAAACTCCTCATCGAGTGAGGTGATGGTAATCTCGCTAGGTTCTATTTCTATCTTGCGGCTGAAACTCTCATGACTCTTGCGGCTCCATTCCAGGAACCTCTCTATGCGCAGCATGAGGTGGTCAATGTTGAATGGTTTGGTGATGTAGTCATCAGCACCCAGTCGCAGTCCCTCGGTGACGGCGACGTCGGTTGACTTGGCTGTCAGCATTATGACAGGTATGTGAGACCATGACAGGTTGGACTTGATGCGTCGGCAGAGTTCCATGCCGTCTATGCGAGGCATCATCACGTCAGTGACCACAAGTGTGACGTCGTTGCTATCCAGGAGGGAGAGAGCCTCCTGACCGTCGGCGGCGGTGAGGACGCTGTAGTGGGCATTGGCATCTCTCAGACTGTCGGCTATGAACTGGCAGAGGTCGTGGTTGTCATCGACCACGAGGATGGTGGTGATCTCTTGCGGAGGGGCGGTGTCCTCTTGCGGAGAAGCGGTTGTCTCTTGCGGAGATGTGCAAGAAACGGTGGCCTCGTTGGCAGCCTCTTGCGGCAGGGTGATGGTAAATATGGAACCTGCGGGGGTGTTGTCCGTTACCTGTATGGTGCCGCCATGCATAGTGACGTATTCCTTGGCTATGTTCAGACCTATGCCGCTGCCAGCCTTAGGGTCATCGCTATGCACCTGGGCGAAACGCTGGAAGATGGTCTCCTTCTGACTGTCAGGTACGCCACGACCGGTGTCGGCCACGGTGATTATGAGCGATTCGTTGCCAGAGTCTTGAGTACCGTCTATGTGTGCATCGACGGATATGCTGCCTCCTGCGGGAGTAAACTTGAAGGCATTGCTCAGGAGATTGTATATCACCTTACTGATTTTCTCGGGATCTATGCTGACAAAGGTAGCAGGTCGTGGAGTAGGGTGGGAGAGAGCGATGTGCTGTTCTTCGGAATAGTTGTCAAAGGATATGCAGATGTCCGTGAGGAACTGTATTATCTCGACGCGTTTCCTGTCGAGTGTCTCCCCTCCGCCATCCAGTCGGCGGAAGTCAAGCAGCATATTGAGTTGTGCCATGAGAG
This sequence comes from Prevotella sp., assembly GCA_045617365.1. GTDB lineage: Bacteria > Bacteroidota > Bacteroidia > Bacteroidales > Bacteroidaceae > Prevotella. The sequence goes on from JAZLIN010000122.1 coordinate 22,022, forward strand.
TCATGGCATTCTTGTGTATCATCTCCATACGGTTATATATCCTGGTGTGTGTTGCCGTCTGGTGATATGGAGGTATGTTTTTCATCTCACGTATTATCCCCTGCAGCGGTGTGATGATGAGAGTGAGCGGTGTGCGCAGGTCATGGCTGACATTGGTGAAGAATCTCATCTTCATCTCCGTCATCTCCGCCTGTTTGTTTTGTTCCATCTGGCGGCGTTGCTCAGCGATTATTCTGCGGTTTCTTCTTTTTACCATGTGTACGGCGTAGAGTGTAGCGCATATCAGGGCGATGATATACAGCACTATCATCCACCAAGCCAGGTAGAATGGCGGTGCCACGTGTATGGTCAGCGTCATCACCTCACCCCATTCACCATTTTCGTCCGCCGCTTTTATCTCGAGCGTATTCTTACCATAAGGGAGCGAGAAGAATGATACATAGTTTTCATCAGTATATATCCATTCATTGCTGACTCCCTTGAGGCGGTAAGCGTAGAGCACTCGCTTGTCACTTGTGAGGTTGCCGGTAAAGAACTTTATCACTATCTGGTTGTCATCGTAGTCAATGTATATGTTATTATCATCATCAGGCGTGATGATGCGGTTGCCGACGGTGACCTCGGTCAGAGATAGTTTCAGCAGATCTCTTTTTCCTATTACGCTCTGCGGAGAGATCATGGTGTACCCCTCGTTACCGCCCATGAGAATATTGCCATCAGGACTGCAAACGCCGGCGAAGGTGTTGAAGAATGTATTCTGCAATCCCTCATTGCTGGTGAAGTTATGTATGGCGTAGTTGTGGTCAGCCGTCATTTGTACGCATGATATGCCATGTCCGGTACTGATCCACATATTGCCGTTCCTGTCCGGTACGATGGTCTTGACGTAGTTGTCAAAGAGACCGTTGCTGGTGTCGAGCAGAGTCAGAGAGTCCCGTTTGATGTCGAGTATGGATATGCCAGTGGGGTGCGCTATCCAGAGAGCGTTGTGTCTTTTGTCAAAACAGAGAGAGACGATGTCCTGCTGGAGAATCTTCTGGGTATTGTGTCTGTTGCCGTTGAGCATCACGCTCTTGCCGGTATTGGTATCGTATGCCAGTACCCCTTGGTACGAGCCGATATACATGGTGTGGTTGCCGTCAAAGGCGAGGGAGATGCCGATGATGGGATTGCCATGGTGCATGATAGGAGAGCATTTCTCCGTGTCTATATTCAGTCGGGTGACGGGATGGAATGCGGATGTAAACCAGATGTTATGGTGGTTGTCCTCAGCCATCTGCCATACAGCGTTTGAGGGGATGGCTTTGTTCTCGGCTGTATATATGCGCTGAGTGTTAGTGCCATTCATGCGGTATAGTCCGCTATTGTACGTACCCACCCACATGCTGCCGTTGTGATCCACCAGCATCGACGATATAGTCACGTTAGGCATGTTAGCCTTTATGCTGGTCCCGTCGTGTCGCTCTATGAAGGCGCCGTTGCCGTCTGTTCCCAGCCATAGGTTGCCGGTCTTGTCATAGCATAATACGCTGATGTCGCCATACTGCAGTCCGCGGCTCTGGAAGAGCGAATACTGCGGATTGGTATATGACACGCCGGTCTTGTAATGTCCCAGCCACACGGTGCCCTGCCGGTCAGTGGTGATGCACGTCACATTGTCCGAGGATATGGATGTCGATTGGCTCCTGTCATGTGTCAGGTGCTGTATATCCTTCGTGTTGCGGTTGTATATGAATACGCCGTTATGATCGGTGGCAATCCAGATGTTGCCGTGTCCGTCATCGTGTATGTATCTGGTGGCATTCGAACCATTGCAGTGCGGCAGCACTACCTGGGTGCCGCTGGTGTTGTATATCAGATCGTTGATCATGGAGTACGCCCACATGACGTTCTCCGAATCCACATAGATATGCAGTCGGCTGTCAGGCGTCGTCATGTTGGCAGGCAGAGAGACACGCTGCAGTTTGCCGGTCTTGGTGATAAATTTATATATGGTGTGCCTGATGCAGACGTATATACCCTCGGCACATGTAGCGATGTGATAGTTCTCGTTGCCAATGCGTAGGTTCACCTTCCATTGGCTCAGTTTCTGTGTAGTGTAGTTATAGCAATATATCTTTCCCTCGCATACCATCCACAGGCTGCCCTGCTCGTCGGTATCGAGACGGTAAGTCTCAGGTGCGGTGATGCCTAAGTTAGCAAAGAACTCGTCATTGTCGGTGGTACATATTTGTGAGGACTGCGTATAGCGAGCGGTATTGCCGTTATGCTCTATCCATATATTACCCTGTGCGTCCTGCATGATGTTGCGCACATTATTGGCGGTGATGTCCCCATCCTTTCCTGCAAACTTTTTATATGTCTTGACCTCATAACCGTCATAGCGGTTCAGTCCGATGGCGGTGCCTATCCAGAGAAAACCTCTATTGTCCACCATCATGCTAGCGATGGTATTGTTGGACAGTCCTTGTTTTATTCCCAGTCGCTGAAACAGGTAGTCGTTGCCCCTGGCAGTAGTGCCGGTGAGCAGTGAGAATGCTAATAATATGAAAAGGTGAAATGCTCTCATGTCGTTTGGTAGTTTGCTTGTTTAGGTGCAAAGGTATAAAAAAAATCCAAACTATACAAATAAGAAAACAAATAAACATAATTCAAGTTTCGCAAGCTTCACTTGTTTAGAAGTTAAGGAGTTAAGAAGTTAAAGAAGTTAAGACATTAGTTTTTACGCTGTATTAAGTATTGTCTTTAACTTCTCAGCGACGAAGGAGCGATAACTTCTTAACTTCTTAACTCCCTAAGTTTCAAGAGTTCGAAGAACTTGCGAAACTTGAATAATATATAGGAACCCCCTGGTACCATAATAGGGGTGACCTGTATATAAACCAATCCGCACAAGTCCGCATAAATTCTTTCGCAAATTTGAATATAATCCATTTGTGAGTCAATTTATGCGGACTTGTGCGAATTGGTTTATAGAAACTATGAACTATGAACGTATTCCCATTTCCTCAGCCTTCTGCATCAGCAGTTGCATGAGAGGCTCGCGCTCATTCTCCACCTGATTATCGAGGACGGCATCCTTAAGGAATTTCTTCAGTTCGCCCACTTCGCGCGAAGGTGTCAGACCGAAGAGTTCCATGATCTCATTGCCATCAATACATGGCTGCAAGAGACGCTTGAAGTCCCTCTGCTTGAGGTCTTCTATCTTCTCCCTCACGAGGATGTAGTTGTCGCGGAAACGCTGCTTGCGCACCTGGTTCTTGCTCGTGATATCCGCCTCGCAGAGAATCATGAGGTCGTCAATGTCGTCACCGGCATCATTTACCATACGTCTCACGGCACTGTCCGTCACCTCGTTGTCTGCAATGGCGATAGGGCGCATGTGGAGGTCAACGAGTTTCTGCACATACTTCATCTTCATATCCATCGGCAGCTTCAGGCGTCTGAATATCTGTGGCACCATCTTGGCGCCAAGGAAGTTATGGTTATGGAAGGTCCATCCCTGGACATTGTCCCACCTCTTGGACTTCGGTTTGCCGATGTCATGCAGGAGTGCAGCCCATCTGAGCCACAGTCCAGCATCTTTGTTTGCTGCAACATTGTCCAGCACCTCCAGCGTATGATAGAAATTATTCTTGTGTGCACGACCATTACGCTCCTCCACCATATCCATCTGCGAGAGTTCCGGCAGTATATATGCCAAGAGTCCTGAGCGCTGCAGATCCACCAGTCCACGGCTTGGCGAATCAGTCATTAGCGTCTTGTTGAGTTCCTCGTTTATGCGCTCTCCTGAGATAATCTTCAGGCGTTCGGCATTGCGCGCGAGAGCCTCGAATGTCTCATCCTCAATGTAGAATTTGAAACGGGTAGCAAAGCGTATGCATCGGAGCATACGGAGCGGATCATCAGAGAATGTGATATCCGGGTCCAGCGGTGTACGTATGATGCCATCCCATAAATCCCCTAAGCCATCGAAAGGGTCCACGAGTTCGCCAAACCTGTCATTGTTGAGGCATATAGCCATAGCATTGATAGTAAAGTCGCGGCGATTCTGGTCATCCTCAAGGGTTCCGTTCTCCACTATAGGCTTTCGGGAGTCATGCGAGTAACTTTCTTTTCTTGCCCCCACAAACTCCACTTCTACTGGCGTGTCCGTGCCAGGATTGAAGTATTTAACCTGTGCCGTACCGAAATTCTTGAATACAGAGAGGTATGCTTTCTTGCCAAGGATTTTCTTCAGTCTCTTAGCGACCTCTATACCACTTCCCACGACCACGACATCAATATCGTCAGATGGTCTTTCGAGGAATATGTCTCTCACATATCCGCCTACGACATAGCATTCCACTCCAAGTTCGTCAGCGGCTGCGGATATCTTTCTGAAGATATCCTTGTCAAGAATCTGTGCCAGTTCGGCATCGGTATATTCTTTCATTTCCTACCTTCTTCTTTTTTTCTTGTTATGTTTATTCTTTGCAGCGACCTTCCTTTTGCCGGATGTCCCCTTCTTCACGGCAGTCCGTTTCGCCGGTGCATTGCTCGTCCTTGTCAGGGTATCCTTCTTGGCTGTGCTATCCTTCTTCTCCGCTGCATCGGCTATCAGTCCTTTGTTGACAGTAGCCCTATTTGCTTCGTTTTTCTTTTTTCCTCCATTCCACGGTGTGTCTTTGTCTTCATGTTCCGCAAGGTCATACTCCACCACGTTTTTCGTACTGCTCCTTGCCATCAGAGGTACGGTGGAATCATCATATACCGAGACCTCAACCATGGCAACACCAGCCGCCAGCATGCCGAGTTGTCGAGCAGCCTCATATGAGAGGTCGATGATACGTCCGCGGGTATGGGGTCCTCTATCTATCACTTTTACAATAACCTCTTTGCCATTGGCAGGGTTCTTTACTTTCAGTAATGTTCCAAAAGGATGGGTACGATGAGCGCATACAAGGGAGTCATTATTCAGTTTCACCCCGCTGCTAGTCCTTGCGCCGTTTGCTCTTCGCGAGTAATAGGAGGCTTTCCCCTCCTGCTTTTTCTGTTGTTGGGCATGCAGTTGTGGTGCTGTCGTCAGCAGCAATAATAGAATCACAAATAACCGCCCGGCAGAATGTCGGAATGTTATCTTCATTTTAGGTGGGTTTTGGTAATTTACGAGCACAAAGTTACATTATTTTTGCAAAACAGGCAACAAATATCATGACTTTTAATCGTTTCGTACTAATAAAATAAGGTAAATTTGCGTAATTCAGGAAAAATGAGTACCTTTGTGGTCGCAAAGAAATATTAGGTTTAAACTGGTTTAAATTTTTTTATAAGACAAATGGCAGAATCAAAGAAGATTAAGACAGCTCTCGTGAGCGTCTTCCACAAGGACGGTCTTGACGAGCTCCTTGCAAAGCTTAATGCAGAAGGTGTGAAGTTCCTCTCTACAGGTGGTACACAGAAATTCATCGAGTCACTGGGCTATGAGTGTGAGGCAGTGGAGAATGTAACCACTTACCCTTCTATCCTCGGTGGTCGTGTAAAGACCCTTCATCCAAAGATTTTCGGTGGTATCCTCGGTCGTCGCGAGTTGCAGGGAGACCTTGACCAGATGGCTCAGTACGAGATTCCAGAGATTGACCTCGTTATCGTAGATCTCTATCCATTCGAGCAGACTGTCGCAAGCGGTGCTTCAGAGGCAGACATCATCGAGAAGATCGATATAGGCGGAATCTCCCTCATCCGTGCCGGAGCAAAGAACTTCAAGGACGTTGTTATCATCCCTTCAAAGGCTGAGTACAAGATGCTCCTTGACATCTGCAACGCACAGGGTGCGGAGACAACACTCGAGCAGCGTCGTGAGTTCGCTACTCGTGCGTTCGGCGTTTCAAGCCATTACGACACAGCTATCAACGCTTGGTTTGTAAAGACAGCTAAGTAAAAAGCCCCTTCCTAACCCCTAAGGAAGATTTAAAGAACGAAGTACCAATAACAGATTGTTATAAAAAGTAATAAATGGGATTTTTTTCATTCGTACAGGAAATCGCAATGGACCTCGGTACGGCGAACACCATCATCATGTCGGACGACAAGATCGTGGTTGACCAGCCTTCCGTAGTAGCAATAGACCGCGACACCAACCAGATGATTGCCGTTGGTGATCGTGCCAAGAGCATGTATGAGAAGACCAATGAGCGCATCAAGACCGTTCGCCCACTGCGCGACGGTGTGATAGCCGACTTCTCTGCCTGCGAAATGATGATGCGAGGCTTGATCAAGATGGTGAATACTGGTCACCATCTCTTCTCTCCTTCGCTGCGCATGGTTATCGGTGTGCCTTCCGGCTCTACCGAGGTTGAGCTTCGTGCTGTGCGCGACTCTGCTGAGCATGCAGATGGACGTGATGTCTATCTTATCTTCGAACCAATGGCTGCTGCCGTAGGTATCGGTATCGACGTTGAGGCCCCAGAGGGCAACATGATCGTTGATATCGGTGGCGGATCGACTGAGATCGCCGTTATCTCACTTGGTGGTATCGTGAGCAATAACTCTATCCGTGTAGCTGGTGACGAACTCACTGCTGACATTCAGGAGTACATGGCTCATCAGCACAACGTGAAGGTGTCTGAGCGTATGGCTGAGCGTATCAAGATCAATGTAGGTTCGGCTCTCACCGACCTCGGCGACGAGGCTCCTGAAGACTACGTAGTACACGGACCTAACCGTATAACAGCCCTCCCTATGGAGGTACCTGTATGCTACCAGGAGATTGCCCACTGCATAGATAAGACCGTAGCTAAGATTGAGAATGCCGTGCTCTCTGCACTTGAGCATACTCCACCAGAGCTTTATGCCGATATCGTGAAGAATGGTATCTACCTCAGTGGTGGCGGTGCTATGCTTCGCGGTCTTGACCGTCGTCTGCAGACAAAGATCGGCATTCCATTCCACATTGCCGAAGATCCACTCCACAGCGTAGCACGTGGTGCTGGCATCGCACTGAAGAACATCGGTCGCTTCTCATTCCTCATGAGATAATACATATACTCTATGGCGGGTTCTGTGAAAATACAGGACCCGCCATGATAAAACCAGAGAATCCCACGAATCGTGCGCAATATCATAAATTTCCTTTCCACTCGTCTGCACTGGCTTGTGTTCGTACTGTTGGAGATTATCTCCATCGTGCTGGTATTCAGCTACAACAGTTACCAGAGGTCAGCATGGGTATCGAGTGCCAATAGCATTGCCGGCATAGTGTATGGCATACAGGCAGACATCACGTCGTTCTTCTCGCTTACCAAACTTAACGAGGAACTCACTATGCGAAACAACTATCTGCAGTATCAGGTGAACAATCTGACTGATGAGTTGGAAGCACAGGGACGTGACTCAGCGCAGATAGCAGCGGCAAAGATGGTGGAGGGATTCAAGATGATACCTGCCAAGGTGGTGAGCAACAGCATCAACAAGCGCGACAACCTCATTACCATCGACAAGGGCGAGGCTGACGGCGTACGCAAGAACATGGGTGTCATATCAGGCACAGGCGTCGTAGGCGTTGTCTTCGTCACTGGCGAACATTACTCTGTAGTAATACCCGCATTGTCAAGCCATTCCAGCATCAGCTGCAAGATAGATAGGAAAGGCTATTTCGGTTACCTGAAATGGGAGGGTGGACCTTGCAATATGGCATACGTGGACGATGTGCCACGCCACGCACACTTCAAACTCTATGACAGAGTGGTGACATCTGGTTTTTCTTCGATCTTCCCCCCTGGCATCCCCGTGGGCAAGATTCTACACGTGCTGAACTCATCTGATGGCATCTCCTATAGACTGCAGGTGCAGTTATATACCGACTTCTCACGTCTGCGCGATGTCTGCGTAGTTGACAATTCCGGAGTACACGAACAATTAGAGATGCTGAGACAAGCACAGGACTCACTAACGGCTAAACAGAGTAACTAAATACATCCTCATGGCATACTTCTTGAAAATAGCGTTATTCGCTCTGATACAGGCGCTCCTGCTCAACAATATTTTGCTGTTCGGAGTCATCATGCCATTGCTGTATGTATATTTCGTACTGCTGTTGCCACGTGATGTAAAGCACTGGAAGAAGATGTGCATGTCGTTCGCACTCGGACTGCTGGTGGATATGTTCAGCAACACACCGGGCATATCATCGGCATCACTGACACTGGTGGCATTCATACAGCCATACATACTCGAACTGTACATGGACAAGGAAGACTCGCTGGACTTTGCCCCAAAGATTTCCGAAATGGGATTTTGGAGATACCTGTCATACGCACTGTTCCTCGTCCTCGTATTCTGCATCACCTTCTTCTCACTTGAGGCATTCACCTTCTCCAACCCGCTGCAGTGGCTTGTGAGCGTAGGTGGCAGCCTTGTGGTCACACTCGTAATGATACTTACCATTGACAGTATTCGCAGATGAGGGATTTCTCAAATAGACGATTTGTGATAGGTGGTATATCCATATTTATAATATGTGTATATATCATCCGTCTGTTTGCGTTGCAGGTCATGAGCGATGACTATCGCAAGAGTGCTGACTCCAACGCTTTCCTCAAGAAAATAGAATACCCTTCGCGCGGACTGATATATGACCGCACAGGAAAACTACTCGTTTACAACCAGCTGTCATACGATGTGATGGTGGTAATGAACGAAGCCAAGGATCATATCGATACACTCGAACTATGTGAGGCTCTTGGCATTACACGCAGTTATTTTGACAAGCGAATGGAGGATATCAAGGATCGTAACAAGAATCCAGGATATTCACGTTTTACAGAACAGACTTTCCTTACCCAACTCGATGAACACGACTTCTCTGTCTTTCGTGAGAAGCAGTTCAGATTCCCAGGCTTTTACATTCAACGCAGAACGCTGCGCCAGTACCAGTATCCTTACGCCGCCCATGTGCTGGGCGACGTGGCAGAGGTATCGCAGGGAGATATAGACGATGACGATTACTATATCCGTGGTGACTATATCGGTAAACTCGGCGTGGAACGCTCATACGAAAAGCAACTGCGTGGCGAGAAGGGTATCAAGATACTTCTACGCGATGCACATGGTCGCGTAAAAGGACGCTATCAGAACGGCAAATACGACAGACGTCCGAAGGCCGGTAAGAACCTGACACTCTCCATCGACCTCGAACTGCAGGCTCTCGGCGAACGTATGCTTGAGGGTAAGATAGGCAGTATCGTGGCTATCGAACCATCCACCGGCGAGGTGCTGTGCATGGTTTCATCGCCTACATACGACCCTCGCATCATGACCGGACGCAAACGCGGTAAGAACCACATGATGCTGCAACGCAACGTATGGAAACCACTCCTCAACCGAAGCATCATGGGTCAATACCCTCCTGGCTCTACATTCAAGACGACACAGGCACTGACATACATGACGGAGGGTATTATAAGCCCATCAACGGCATTCCCTTGCGCACACGGATTCTCTTTCAGAGGTCTTCACGTGGGATGTCACGGACACAGTTCGCCACTCTCAATCGTAGGCGCACTCTCCACATCCTGCAACGGTTATTTCTGCTGGGGACTATACTATATGATAGGCAACAGAAAGAAATACGGTCGCCCTATCAATGCCATGAACGTATGGCGTGACTATATGGTGTCAATGGGATTCGGCTACAGACTGGGCATAGACCTGCCTGGCGAAAAACGCGGACTGATACCTAACGGAGACTACTATGACCATGCCTACAAAGGATCGTGGAACGGTCTGACCGTCATATCCATATCCATCGGCCAGGGTGAGGTCAATCTTACACCGCTGCAGATAGCCAATCTCGGTGCCACCATAGCAAACCGCGGTTACTATATCACACCACACGTGGTGAAGAAGGTCGAGGGCGAACCGCTGGACACAACATACTCCGTACGCCACTATACTAAGGCTGACCGCAAGTCATACGACTGGGTTGTGGCTGGCATGAGGGCTTCGGTTCTGGGAGGTACGTGTAATGCACTCGGTCATGCGCCATATACAGTATGCGGAAAGACGGGTACTGCGCAGAACCGCGGTCAGGACCACTCGGTATTCATGGGTTTCGCACCTATGGAGAATCCTAAGATTGCCATCGCGGTATATGTGGAGAATGGTGGATTTGGTGCCGACTTCGCCGTGCCAATCGGCGGTGTGCTGTTCGAGAAATACCTCACCGGCAAACTGTCTCCTTCTGCGGAAGCCAGGGCTGCACAGTTGCAGGCAAGGCGCATAGCATACGGTTCACGAAACAGATAATCTCCGTTTACAGTTTGACTATTTACCATTTACCATTTATTCTGTTATTCATATTCATTTAATCATTCTGATTTATCCGGATGGTAGCTGAACAGATAAATAGTAAATGGTAAATCGTTAAATAGCAAATAAGTAGATGTTACCAATAAATGGTAAATAGTCAAATAGTAAATAAGTAGATATTACCAACAAATTGTAAATAGTAAATAGTCAAATAGTAAATAAAAATGGCTCATTTCGGATCAAAGTTAGGAGTAATCCTTGCCACCGCAGGTTCCGCTGTAGGATTGGGCAACATCTGGCGATTCCCTACCACAACGGGAGAGAATGGCGGTGCTGCATTTATCATAATATATATAATGTGTACCCTGATGCTCGGTGTGCCAGGCATGCTGGCAGAGTTTATCGTGGGTCGCAACGGAGCATGCAACTCTGCCCGTGCCTACCGCGAAGCAGGCGGGCACAAAGTCTGGTCAGGTGTCGGAATAATGGGCACATTGTGCTCATCCATCATCCTCGGATTCTATAGCGTGGTAGCAGGATGGTGCATATACTATCTCTATGCTGCGCTGTGCGACGGTGTACTGGGCGACAAAGCCTACATCGAAGAGTGCTTCGCCCAACTACAGAGCAGCACCTGGATCCCTATGCTCATGTCCATCCTCTTCATCTTACTCACACACGGCATCATAGTGCGTGGCGTACAGGGAGGTATAGAGAAGGCCTCAAAGATTCTCATGCCTGTGCTCTTTCTCCTCCTCCTCATACTGGTCATAGCATCATGTTCACTGCCAGGCGCATACGATGGCATTACCTTCCTCTTTAACCCTGATTTCTCCAAGATTACCACTAAGGTTGCCTTTGAGGCGCTGGGACAGGCATTCTTCTCATTGAGTCTAGGTACCGCATGTCTATGCACATACGCATCTTATTTCAAGGAAGATACCAATCTGCTGAAATCATCCATGCAGATAATATCCATCGACGTTGGTGTGGCTATACTTGCCGGACTGATGATATTCCCTGCCGCCTTCTCGGTAGGCATACAGCCAGACGCAGGACCGTCACTCATCTTCCTCACGCTGCCTAACGTCTTCAATACAGCCTTCCCGCATAGCGTGGCATACGTCATATCAATCGTATTCTATGCTCTCCTCACGCTGGCAGCACTGACATCTACCATATCCATGCACGAGATAGGTACTGCCGTGATAGCTGAGCAGACAAAACTGTCACGCAGCACTGCTGCCATATGCACCACTTTGTTCTGTTGCGTAATAGGCGTACTCAGTGCCCTTTCATTGGGCCCTGTGCCTATGGGACTTTTCGGAGCTGCCCTCTTTGACAATTTTGATGCACTGACGTCCAACATACTTCTGCCAACCGGTGCTTTCCTCACCTGCATCATAGTAGGATGGATCATGCCACGCGAGAAGGTTGTAGGTCAGCTTACCAGTTACGGACTCTACACTCTGCCTTCATGGTTCATCAGTCTGTTCCTCTTCCTCGTACGTTTCGTCTGCCCTACCTTCATTACCCTTATCTTCATTACGAAGGTTAGTTGACGCTCAGGCAGAATGGCCCCTCGCTTTTTGCAAAGTTAAAGTGCCCCTTTAACACTGCAAAAGTGCCCCTTTAACACTGCAAAAGGGGCACTTTGACACTGTTAAAGGGGCACTTTAACATTTTCGCGAAAATCAGTACGAAAAAAACGGACCGATTAGTGCAGGCTTTTCGTTATTCCTTCAGCCGCACCCCGGCACCGGCGCAGTCGGCTGGCATGGGAGGAGCAATCTTCCGGATGTCAATCTCTACGCACTCTGTCCGGGGAAATTCCCTGTAGATGGCGCGGCAGATACGGTGAGCAACATGTTCCAGCAGGTTACTCTGTATGGCCATCTCCCTCTTGATGAGTTCTGCGAGATTGGCGTAGTTGAGTGTGTCGCTGACATCGTCACTGTCGCAGGCATCCATAAAAGGGTAGTCAACGGTTATGTTTATGACATAATCGTTGCCTACCCTTCTTTCCTGTTCCAGCACGCCGTGGTAGGCATGCAGGCTCATATCTCTGATGTATATCTGTGTCATGTGGATTAATCCAGATGGAAAACCTCTTGTACCGGGATGGTGACAGGTGAGTTGTCTGGATTTACCTCCATGATGTCAGCCATCATGTCCCACCACTTCTGTGTGATAGGGTCCACGCCGTTTGATGTGTCCTGTGAGTTGCCCTCGTTGGCGCACTCCTGATAACCGAAGAGTATGTTGGTGTCTTTGTCCCAGAATATGCTATAGTTGCTTACTCCTGACTCCTTGATCATCTTTACTAGTTCTGGCCATATAGCGTTGTGACGCTTTTCGTATTCTGCCTCGCAGCCAGGCTTGAGGTACATCTTGAATGCAAATCTGTTCATGGTTGTTTGGTTGTTTGGTTATATCCTTTTACAAAGAATAAAATGGAAAGCTATGCCAATGAATGTCACAACTTTCCATTTGTATCATTGTATCTGCTTCCCCTAATGTTATGGTGAGGTGGGGGCGGGGAGATGGCATCGTTTATGCCTCGCCGCTTCCGAATGGATCAGCTGTGCGTGGTCCCTCGATAGGAGCTGCACCCTGTGGCTGTGGCATAGCAATCTTGCCGAACTCCTGTTCGTAGCGAAGAACGTTCTCCTGGAGAGCCATAGCGAGACGCTTTGCGTGCTCTGGAGCAAGGATTACGCGGCTTACTACCTGTGCCTTTGGCGAACCTGGGAGTGATGCTGCGCAATCAACGATGAACTCAGCATGTGAGTGAGAGATGATGGCGAAATTACTATATACGCCTCTTGCGATTTCTGGTGTGAGGTCAATCTGGAGCTGCTGACCTTGCTGCTGGTTATTTTCCATTGTTTTTTCTTTCGTTTTATTGTTTATAGTTAGATATGTTTTCAAAAGTATTACAAAGGTACAAAAACTTTTCCGAAAAACGGCATAATATTGCGTTTTATTGAGATAAAAGAATAAAAAAACTTAAATAATGCGATTTGTCAAAAACTTTTTGTACCTTTGCACGCATATATTAATATAAATAGTAAGAAATGACACGTGCAATAATAACCGTAGTAGGTCAGGATACTGTTGGCATCATTGCCAAGGTATGTACCTATTTGGCAGATAGCCAGATTAACATTCTCGATATTTCACAGACTATCGTGCAGAATTATTTCAACATGATGATGATTGTGGATATGTCAAAGTGTAATACTCCTTTCGAGCAGGTGGCGACGGAACTGTCCAAGATAGGCGATGCCATGGGCGTTCAGGTGAAATGCCAGTTGGAGGATATCTTCGATAAGATGCATCGTATTTAGTTATTTAGTGGTTTGGTTATTTAGTGGTTTGGTTGTTTAGTTGTTTGCACGCAGCTCACAAAAGTGCAACCACACTACCAACCTCACAACCTCCCAAACAACCGACCTCCCAAACAACTAAACCACCAAACAACAAGATAACCAAACAACCAGACAACCAATGATTAATATCTCAGAAGTGCTCGAAACCAACAAGATGATCGAGCAGGAAAATCTCGATGTGCGCACCATCACCATGGGTATCAGTCTGCTGGACTGTGCTGATAGGTCGCTGGATGTGACATGTGAGAATATATACAGAAAGATTACTACACTCGCACATGATCTCGTGAAGACAGGAGAGGAGATAAGCCGTGAGTTTGCCATACCTATCGTAAACAAGCGTATCTCCATTACACCTATCTCTCTTGTGGGCTCCTCGTGCTGTAAGATTCCGGCTGACTATGTGCAGATAGCCAAGACACTTGATAAGGCTGCCAAGGAGGTCGGCGTAAACTTCCTCGGTGGTTACTCTGCTGTGGTGTCAAAGGGTATGACGAAGAGTGACGAACTCCTCATACGCTCTATCCCGCAGGCTATGGCGGAAACAGAGCGCATCTGTTCGAGTGTCAACGTGGGTTCTACCAAGACAGGTATCAATATGGATGCCGTGAAACTGATGGGTGAGATAATCCGTCAGACGGCAGAATATACCAAGGAGCAGGACTCGCTGGGATGCGCAAAACTCGTGGTGCTGTGTAATGCACCTGACGACAATCCATTCATGGCTGGTGCCTTTCATGGTGTCAGCGAGGCAGACGCCATCATCAACGTCGGTGTCTCTGGCCCTGGTGTGGTAAAGTATGCACTGGAGCAGATGGACAAGAATGACCTCGCTAACTTTGAGGTGCTCGGTGAGACGATCAAGAAGACGGCATTCAAGATTACCCGTGTGGGCCAGCTAGTGGCTCAGGAGGCATCGAAGCGTCTCGGCATACCTTTCGGTATCATAGACCTCTCCCTCGCTCCTACACCAGCCATCGGTGACTCGGTGGCAGACATCCTGCAGTGCATGGGCGTGGAGCGTGTGGGCGCTCCTGGTACAACGGCGTGTCTCGCCATGCTTAATGATCAGGTGAAGAAGGGTGGCGTCATGGCATCATCATACGTCGGCGGACTCTCTGGCGCCTTCATTCCGGTATCGGAAGATCAGGGCATGATAGACTCCGTACTCGCTGGTGCACTGACCATAGAGAAACTGGAGGCTATGACCTGCGTATGCTCTGTAGGCCTTGATATGATAGCCATCCCTGGCGATACCTCTGCTACCACTATCTCTGGCATCATAGCCGATGAGTCGGCTATTGGTATGATAAACCAAAAGACTACTGCTGTCCGCATCATTCCTGTCATTGGCAAGAAGGTGGGCGACACTGTAGAATTTGGCGGACTACTGGGCTATGCTCCTATCATGCCGGTGAACACCTTCGCATGCGACCGCTTCATCAATCGTGGCGGACGCATCCCTGCGCCTATTCATAGTTTTAAGAATTAGTTCAGGGGTGTTCTATTAATTAGCTTTGTCAGATTTTGGAGTTTTAGCTGAGATCAGTTTGTTAGTTGAAGAAGGAGTTATGCGGGCATCGCTCGGCACTTGTGACGCTCTACCTTTAGTGTAGAGAACGACTGATGATACTTC
>JAZLIN010000123.1:0-2348 GCA_045617365.1 Prevotella sp.
ATCACAGGACCTACGGCAGCAATGGCTGAACCACCACAGATAGCAGTACCAGATGAGATAAGATAGCTCGTCTCTTTGTCTACCTTCAACAATTTCCTGCCTATCAGCCAACCGATGGCAAGCGTGCCGAACACGCTGACGATGGTAAACAACATACCTTCCTTGCCCGATGCAAGCGCCTGGTTGACGTTCATGCCAAATCCCAATCCGATGGCCGAGTACTGCAACATCTTCTTTGACATTGTCTTGGTGAACTTCTCGAACGTCGCTCCAAAAGTAAGGGCAAACACAATACCCAACAGAAGAGCAATAGGCGATGATACCCAATGTGCCATCCAATCCATTGCCCCCAAATTAACATCAAACTGCTTTGTTACAAAAGCTGCAAGCAGAGAAATACTCAATGCTGCAACAATAATAATGTAAATAATCTTTTTGTTCATATTTGTAGTCTCTATGATGGATGTTACTTTCATATCACTTGGCGACTTAAAACACTTATCTTACTCTAATCTTCAATACGGGAGCAATGTCGTTTGCGCGCTGAGGCAGGTAGATGACGAGAGCGTTGCCCTTCTTTTCGTACTTCACTTTTCCATAGCCTAACAGCTCGATGCTTTTCACCTTCGAACGAGCCAAGCTGCGTATCTTGATTTGCATGTCATCAGGCCAAGCCAATGCCGTTGCGTAAACGGTGGAGCCGTCCTTGCTCTGCGTAAATCGAATCTCGTTGCTTTCAGCCTTGGCGTATTGACCATCGTTGAAGCCTTGGGCATTCAGCGTGATCGTGCTTTCTGCTATCGGACCTTCGCCAAAGACCTTCCACGGACGGGTACCCACGATGCTCTCCTTGTTGACCTTCATCCAAGCACCGAACTCCAGGAGTATGGCTTCCTCCTTCTCGTCGAAAGTACCATCGGCGCGAAGTGGCACATTGAGTAACATGTTGCCGTTCTTCGACACTATATCCACAAGAAGCTTGACTATTGTCGATGCCGTCTTGTAGCGGTTCTGCTCGTAGATGCTCGTATTGTAATGCCAGTCGCCTATGCAGTTACAGCATTGCCAAGGCTCGTCTTGTATCTGGTTTGGAGCTCCTCGTTCCACGTCCCAAGTCACGGAGCTGCGTTGCAGGTCGTTCTCAAGGATCTTGCCGAAAACAATACCTCGGTTCTTACCCTTGTTCATCGCCATGCTGTGGTTGTACATGTGAGCCGTAATCTTCATGCCAGCATCGCTTACCGGATAAAATGGCAGGACGGTCACATCGAAATAAATAAGGTCGGGATTGTAGCGGTTGATAGCGTCGAGGGTGCGGTCGTAGAAGTTGGTGACGAATTCCTGACTTGGTAGTGAGGCACCATTGCTCCATCCCCATTGACGGTGTATCATACCGTCGGCCCAAGTACCCTCGCTCAATGGGTGATTCTGGGCATAGAGTTGTTGCGGATCAAGTCCTTTCCACCATTTCTCAGTACCGTCGGCATTAGGCTTGTAGCCGTCTTCGCGTGTCAGCCAACCGTCGTAGGGAACGCCCATGTAATCACCGCTACGGTCGTAGCGACGAGAAGGCTCGAACCACGTCCATGCATGGTCGGCATGGAACGAGATACCCAGCGGTAAATCCGCCTCACGTGCAGCCTCTGCCCATTCAGCCAGAATGTCGCGCTTTGGTCCAATGTTCATCGAGTTCCAAGGTTGGTATTGGCTGTCCCAAAGATCGTAGTTGTCATGATGATTGCCCAATACGAAGAAATACTGAGCACCCAGTTCCTTATAGAAATTCACTAGTCGCTTAGGATCCCAGTTTTCCGCACGGAATAGAGGCAGAATGTCCTTGTATCCCACCTCCGATGGGTGTCCGTAGTGTTCGAGGTGATGCTTGTATTTGCTGCTGCCCTCCATGTAAAGTTCACGGGCCATCCAGTCGCCAGATCCCTCTACACATTGTGCTCCCCAATGAGCCCAGATTCCGAACTTTGCGTCGCGGAACCATTCTGGAGTCTCATATTGGCTAAGCGATTCCCAAGTAGGCTGAAAGGTGCCTTGCGCCATTGGTTCGTGGCTCTCGCTGACGGGAATGACGTAGCTCGTAGTCGATGATTGACCTGTATAATTGTCTGTGTTGTCGTTGGCCGATGCTATAACGGTAAGAGTCATCAGCATGATTAATGAATGTATCTTTTTCATATTATCCGAATTTGTAGAATAATGTAGTGATCAAAGCTTCGAACCATCGGTCAGGAAGTATTGTGTGCAAATATAAAAATATCTGAACAATCTACCAAAGGTATTAGCTGTTAATTTATAAATATGCTGAAATTTTAATTTCAAGGCAATATTTACCC
>JAZLIN010000124.1:0-5377 GCA_045617365.1 Prevotella sp.
TCCATGTGGGAATTGCCTCCATGTAATCACCAGCACTAGCCATGACATAAGGGATAGTAGAGATAACGCTACTTCCCAGTTGGCTTCTAACGCACACCGCTACTCCAAGAGTCATCACATATAGTGACACAAGGAGCAGTATGTGTTGCCAGATATATGATATGATTTTATTCTTCATTCTTTTATGATTAATTGTTGTTACTGCTTATCCCCGATCTAAGACTTTTGCAGTAAGTTGCAAAGATACGGAAAATAAATGATAATCTGCTCAATATGGGTAAAGATTTATGATTATTTATAATAAAACGCCCCAACATCACACTCGATGTCAGGGCTAAGGCGTATTACATACTCTTATGTTTTCTTGCCAGATAT
The DNA here is from genome assembly GCA_045617365.1 of Prevotella sp. GTDB lineage: Bacteria > Bacteroidota > Bacteroidia > Bacteroidales > Bacteroidaceae > Prevotella. The sequence continues at coordinate 376 of JAZLIN010000124.1, forward strand.
TCTATTGCAAACACCGGCCAACGTGGTACTTTGCGGATATTTGTCCTTACGGCAGGAATGTCACACAACAGGAAGATGGATGCGAGGAGCAAGGAGAACCAGATGACGTAGCCATAGACCTGCTTTATCGCTACAAGCATCATGGAATGCAGATAGTCGCCACCCATAAAATCGCCAAAGTTGAAATGCGCGAGGTCAAGGTTGGTCAGTGTCAATTGGCGACCGTAGTGCATCATGTCCTCATTGAGGAAATGCGAGAAGATGGTGGTATAGAAACCATACCCCATAGCACCGCCCAGATACATGTGGACGATGTTGAACACGAACAATCCCATGAAGAACTGTTCAAGACTTGGCACCGATTCGTCCAAAGCCCACATCAGCGTCGGTGCAAGGATGCCATAGCCAAAGCCACGGAGCATGATCGCCAAGCGGTATTGTTCGATGTTCACATCCATGCCTACTGTGACGTACATGAGCAAGGCGTATGCAAAGATGGATAGAAAGGCAATGCCGATAAGTTTCCAAATCTTCCATTTCTGAACCTTCAGCCAGTATAGGTCAAGCGCAATACCGAGAAACATTCCTGGCAATGCAAACATGTACTGACACTCCTTTGTCAATTCTTCAAGCCCAACGACCTCGGTGTAGAGTATCTCCTCAAGCGTATGTTCGGCACCGAAAGCCAGTTCTGCCAAGGTGGTAACGATGAGTATCGGAACCACGTTGCGGCATTTCAACAGACGAAGCTCGACGTAAGGGTAACGATTGTGAATCTGTCGGTAGAGGGTAAGTCCGGCAAAGATGAGGGTAAATGCTCCCACCATCCTAATATGCTGGTTTGCAAACCATTGGTAGTAATCTCCATAGACAAAGATGTAGGAAAGCAGAAGCATCGTCACGCAGATGAGTAACGCTCCCTGCCAGTCGGTTCCTTTTAGCGAAAACCTGTTGGGCATGGGGCAGAACGGGCGGCACAACGTCATCTGCGTCAGCAACACGAATGACATCGTGCTCACGGTGAAGACGTGCATCATCTCCCACGAGAAATGATGTCCCATCCACGCAGCGAGCCATCCACCGCCCTCAATGGCTGTGAGGAGGATGATGTGGAGCACAGGGAAGAACACGGCGAAATCGCGCTTGGGAGTAATCCACAGCTGGATGTTGCTCATGCACTCGAACGTGCCTTGTATCTTGGCAATGCCTGCTATGAAACATGCCGCAACCAATACGGGCGTCGACTGGCAGTACATCGTAATGATGTTGCAGATACCCAGGACAATAGCCGAGGTGCACAACAGCTGCTGGTTGGTGAAGCGAAACTTCATCCTGAACAGCATAGGGAACCATACCGCCATACCGGCCAGCGTGGCATAGAGCAGAAACATCACGTCTTCGATCATGAAGTTCGTGGTGCCGCGAATCTCATCCAGCGCACCCAGATACATGCCTCCCGAGAACTGGAAGCACAGAGCCGTAAGGACGTAAATCCACGGTTGCAACCTGCGAGGCACCCATCCCTTCATCATCGGCATAGCGAATCCCATGCCCGATGGTGGCGGTGGTGCCTTCATCAGAAATTCAGTAAGTCGTCCCATTACTCTTCTACCTTGCAAACAACATTGTAGCCACCGTGCAACTTCTTCAGTTCGTCGCATGCGTCAATCTTCACGCGTACCGTCACACGCTGTTCCACCTTTACGAAATTGCCCGTGGCATTGTCGATAGGAATCAGCGAGAATGCACTTCCTGTGGCATCAGAGATGCGCTCTACCACACCCGTGTATTCCACACCCGGAACGGCATCGGCAGTAAAGCGAACTTTGTCGCCAACCTTGACGTTCGGCATCTGCGACTCCTGATAGTTTGCCTCCACCCACTTCTCGTTCTTGTCCACGATGTTGACCATCGTCTGACCAGGGTTAACCAACTGACCCACATGAATATCCTTACTGCCAACCACACCGTCGCAGGTGGCTATGATGTAGCAATACGACAGGTTCAGTCGGGCTATCTCCACCTGAGCGCGAGCCAGTTCGATGCCCGCCTCTGATGCCGAGAGATGATGCCCTTGTTCTGCCACAACCGCCGTCTGTGTGTTGCGCGAACGAAGTGCCTGCTCATATCCAGCCTTGGCACTCAGATAAGCGGTGTGGACATTGTCATACTGTTGCTGGGTAACAGCATCCTGTGCGAGAAGTTTCTGAAAACGGGCATCCTCCCTTTGTGCATTCTCCATCTGCACGCGAGCTGCCTCAATGCCGGCATCGGTCACGGTGATACTCGTCTTTGTGGTATTGATACTGCTAGCCGTACCCTCCGAACCACGTTCGGCACGACTGAGATCCGCCTCTGCCTGAGCCAGACGAAGACGGAACTCAGCATCCTCGATAATGACAAGCGTATCTCCCTTCTTTACCTCCTGAAATTCGGTAAAGCGCACTTCACGTATGAAACCTTGCACACGGCAGTTCTGTGGCACAATGTTCTGGCACACACGTGCATTGTCGGTCACTTCGCCACCGCCGAAATGCATAAACTGACTTGCAGCATACGCTGCACCACATGCTATGCAGACAATCACGATAGCGTTATAAATGTAGGTTGAAATCTTTTCCTTATTCATATTTTATAATATTTATACTTGGCTCCTCTATTAAAGATTCCCCCTTAGGGGCTTAGGGGGCTACAATGTATTTGTTATGTATTTAAGTTTGAAATAGTTGTAAAGCATGTTGATGCGTGCATTTACCAAAGCCATGTCGGCAGAGAGTTTCATGTTTGAGGCATCAAGCATATCGGTCAGCAGCGCGAGATCGTTGTCGTAACGGTTCTTGACCACCGCATAGTTCTGGTCGGCAAGTTCCACCTGCTTCTCCTGTGTGCTTACCTCTACCGAACTCGTCAGCAGATTGGTGTAGCTTGCCTGCACACCATCCTCAATGCCTTCACGCGCCAACTGCACACTCTCGCGTGCCTGACTGCTTTCGTGTCGTGCTTTACGGATGTCATGCTTGTTCTTCCAAAGGCTTGACAGATTGTATTTTACGCCAACCCCCACAAACCATACATTTACGTTGGCATTCTTTGGAATCAAGTCGGAAGTGTATGGCCCAAACAGGTTGTTTTCGGCAACTACAGCCACTGATGGTAGCGATGCCGCACGGGTGTTCTTAAGTTTTTGTTCGGACATTTCTGTGGCGAGCGAAGCTTGTCGGATGTCTATGTTATTTTCCGTAGCCATCTGTTGCCACAACTCTTCGGAGGTGATTGCCTTGAGTGCCATGCCTTCCTCTTCAAGCGACTGTGCATCTATCTCAAAATCCTCTCCTTCAGGAAGGTGAATTGTTGTGGCTATCTGATGACGGATAATCTTTTGCGCATCATCCACTTGTGTCTTGATAAGAACGAGGCTCTGCAGTTGCAGTTCGTATCGGGTAATGTCGTTCTTCAGCACAGTGCCCTGTTCTCTGCGAGCCTTCATCTGTGCGATTACCTTCTCCGTCAGCTCAATGTTCTTCGCTATCACCTGCGACTGGTTCTGCAACTTGTAGAGGTCGAGGTAGTAACCGGTGAGCAGGAAACGTACCTCCTGGCGATTCTTCTCCACGTCGAGTTCTGCCAACTGTTGCCCCAGCTTTGCCATCTCTATGCCCGAACGGATGGCACCGCCAGCATAGATCACCTGACTCACCTGAGCCGTGAAACTGTTACCCCAATGCGGTGTCGGTTGTTTGCCATTCTGCACCTGCTGAGGACCAAGTCCCGGCACGACGTACTCCGTTGTGCCACTAGTAGAAAAACCCCGCGACATCAGGAACGCATTGCCCGTGTAGGAACCCTGCACGCTCAGTTCAACACTCCGCAGCAAGGCAGATTTAGCCCATGCCACCCCTTCTTCTGCAGCCTTCCGTGCCGCCTCGCTGACCTTGATGCGCTGACTCTGCTGGTCGGCAAGGTCAAAGAGCGACTGAAGGCTCATCCTTTGCTGTGCACACACAGGCACACAGCCGCTTGCCCCGACCATCATCGTGACAGCCAGAGCACAAAGAAACTTGTGATTGTTCATTAAAAATGTAAATGTATTCTTATGATTCATTATTCGTCAAAAACTTTTCCTTCCCCCGGAAATACGAATAATGAACCGTCATGGCTCGGACAAACCTTAGGTTTGCCACAATGCGCTACAAACCTCTCTGATTAGGGAACATATCAGGAGAAGAATTTCGAGCACTATTAATTGCGAAATCCAAAATCGAGTGCAAAGTTACTATTTTTTTTGCTAACTATCAAACAATTCACAAAATTATCGCACATTATGCGACGTTTTTTAACATTAAAACGGCGAAAATACAACTCTGTACTACGAATGGTTAACGAAAACATAACCTTCTATCTGTGCAGCAAATAGAAGGCTAATAGAATGTCCTGCAGTGACATCTCATTTCTCATAATGCGATGTTGTTAGTTCTGTCCTTAATGATCTCGTCCATATTCTCCTTCGCCCAGTTGATCATATTCTCAACCAAAGGTAGGAAGGAGAGAGCACGAGGGGTAAGTGAGTATTCCACACGTGGAGGTACTTCGGGGAATACCTCGCGACTGACGAAGCCATCCTCTTCAAGTGTGCGGAGCGTCTGCGTGAGCGACTTCTGAGAGATGTCGGGAATCTGACGTTGCAGTTTCTTAAAACGCACAGGCTCCCTGTGCTGCAGGTTGTACAGCACAAGGAGCGACCATTTGTCACCTACACGCGCAAGGACGTTGCGGATAGGGCAATCTGAAAATAATGCGTCTCTTATCTCTTTGTTCTTCTGATCTTTTTGTTCGTTCATTATTTATCCAAAGGGATGATGTTAGCATCGTCCATGAAACTGGTGATAGGCTTTGCCTCGTACTGAATGCACATCATCACCATCTCTGCGTCAGAGGTGTTGCGCAATGCACGTACACCAGCAGGAGCCACACGGATGATAGAGCCTTCGCCTACGGCTGTCTT
>JAZLIN010000125.1:0-29468 GCA_045617365.1 Prevotella sp.
TAAAATCTAATACCTGAAAACACCGAGGGGTTCGGGGGCGAGTAGCCCCTGAGATGACGTAAATCAACTAATTCAATAATTGTTCAAATTTTCCTTGCGAAAGCTTGGAAATTATCACAGTATCTTTCGCAAGCTTCTAATATCACGCGAACATTCACATATATAACAGTTTACGAACTTGCGAAACTCGAATTATTACCATTACCCAAATTCATTCAATTTTCGCGAAAATGTTAAAGTGCCCCTTTTGCAGTGTTAAAGTGCCCCTTTTGCAGTGTTAAAGGGGCACTTTTGCAGTGTTAAAGGGGCACTTTAACTTTGCTAAAAGGGCCCTTTTGCAATTCTGCTGACACTTCGCTGCCTTTTCCTGAAATCGCTTGACAGTTTTTGAGCGATTAAACTAATTTACTTGTCAATATTTGAATAAGCTAACTGAATAGCTTGACAACATTCATGGAAGATCCTGAAAGGGGGTGGAATGAAATAAGCTCTACGCCAGACAATTCACCACCACAAAACGAAGAAAAACAGGATTAAATACAAACGGAAGGGGCTTGCCATAAATAGAAAATATCCGAAATGCTGTATTTCAAGCACTTCGGATAAATGACCTATTGTTTACCGGACACCAATAATATTATTTCTGTGAGTTCCGCGCTTTCCGTTGACAAGAAGAGTTACTTCACCGCGTAGATGCGGACGGTGGAGTTGAGGCCTGATGGCATCGGGGCCCACTTGTCATACTTGGTGTTCTTGTACTTGATATCCACCACGTTGATCTCCTCGAACTTGCGCCACTCCACACCACGGCGGTCAAGGTCGGCTATGCGGTTGGCAGGGAGATTGGTCACCTCGATGCGTATGCTGTTGGTGCCCTCCTTGAGCAGGCTGCCCGCAAACTGCAGGGTGTATGGCACGCTCCATGCACAACCCACGAACTCGTTGTTGATATATACGCGGGCAGACTCACGCACGTCGCCGAGGTCTATGGCATATACTCCGCTGAGAGGTGTGCCAGCCTTGACCTTCTTGCCCTTGACGGCAGGGGCGTGCATCTCGAAGGTGGTCTCATAGACACCAGTGCCCATGGTGACCTTGGCAGAGTCATCGTCGAGGGTCTCCCATGTCTGGAGCTGGTCTATATTGAATGAGCCCTTGACCTGAGGAGCCTCTTCGGTGAAGGAGAGGCACCATCCCTTGTCTATGCCCACGCTGGTGCCTGGTATCTCCGTGCCCGGCTTGACGGCCAGGATCTGAGAGTCGTCCAGTCTGCTTGGTGCATCATCAGGCTGGATGGCAGCGCGACGGCCGCTTCCCGGTACTTCCAGCACGCGATTGAAGGTCTCGAGGATCATTGACTCACCAGACTTCAAGGCTATGCGGATTCCGTCGCCATCGGTTTCGCTCTCGTACCACTGATCTGTGAGCGGGTCATACCACTTCGCTCCCTCGTAGGTGACGGCAAGCTGCACCTTTGCGTCAATGTCATCAGGTGTGAGGTTGGCTATGAAGTAATGGTAACCTCCGTCATTCCTGCGGCGTATCATCTTCAGTCCGTGCTGAGTCTTCATGGTCTCAGGCTGGGCTACCTTTGCCAGGGCATTGACGTCATTGCCATAGATCACGGTCACGCCCTTCTGCTTCAGAGCCTCCACATGTGCCTTGACATCATCAGGCAGCACGGCCCCGTCAGGTATGAGCAGAGCCTTGTATTCTATACCTGCCTCGGTAGCGATCCTGCAGTTTTGTGAAGAGGAGGCCAACAGCTGACGATCTGAGATATAGTCGCAGTCGTAGCCCAGATGGTCGAGTTCGAGTATGGACTGCTTGAACTCTGGTGCGAGGTGTCCGAGGTTGTGGATGGCAAACTGCATGAGGAGGGTCTTGGTATTCTTCTTCCACAGGTCGTGGACAGGGAAATACACGAGTATGTCATTGTCCGGTTTGCCCCACTGCAGGAATTTCTGTGTGCGCTCGATATAGTCGTTGAAATACTTGGCATCACGCCAGATGGAGTTGGTAGGCGACATATCCACCGAGGCATAGAATTTCCATCCCGGCCATGTGTCATTCTTTGGCGAATAGCAGATGCCGTGGTAATACATGTGATTTACGCCGGCGCAGAACATGAGGTCGAGGTCTGGCTTCATCTGTGAGAGAGAGGTACGGAAATGCTCCGTGAGCCATGTGAAGGTCTCGCTGGAGATGAGGTTCTTGCCTGTGACGTGGGCTGCCGATGGTGCATACTTGAACATGGAGTAGTCGGAGTCGTTGAGCTTGGTCATGCCCGGGTCTGTACGGAGTCCCTTGATGCCGAACTCGGAGAGTCCGAAGCCCTCGATCTCAGGTATATCGACAGCGGCATAGAGGTCGAGCAGGTTGGCTGGCGAGCCGTGTGCCTGGTTCTTGACGATCATGCCATGTGAATGTGCCCACTCCACCCACTGGTTGGTGAAGTTCTCGCGGAGCATGTCAGAGAGGGTCTCACGATAGTCGCTGACCACTGCTACGTCACGATCCACAAGGCGGTGTATGTTCTCCTTGAGGGAGTATCCGCGGCGTTTCTGGAACTCCTCCGGGAGGGTCGGAGTCCAGTCGGCTCCATACACTTCGTAGGAGTCGTTGAACGATACCTGCGGCCATGGTGTGCCGGTCTCAGTGAATGCCTTGTCGAACTTGTCGAAATATCTTTTTACGGCACCACGGTCGAAATGGTCAATGACATATCCCTGTCCGCCCGGTGCGGCACGCTTCACCTGCTGGCGTGTACGACCTACATAGACAGCAATCACGCGCACCTCTGGGGTAACGCCGCGAGGTGCCGCCTTCTTCATCTGTTTCTGCACGGCTGAAGGCAGGAGGAGACTGTTGTCCTTCATATACTGTGTGACCTCCATGACGGAGCCGTCCTGCAGGTATGCCATAACGAAGTCAAGGCGCGAGGTCTTCTGCTCCTTCTCCGGCACCTGGAATGCCACACCCTGTTTCATGGATGCCACGGTGACGGTATTATCGACCACCACGAGTTTGCATGCAGCATCGTCGATGGTTGTGGTAGGACCTCCGAAAGGCCATCCCGTGCCCTGATTCATGTCTATCTCTATGCCGAGGCGCTTGCCCTCAGCCTCCACATAGCTGAGCATCTCCATCCATTTGGGAGAGAGGAAGTCGATATTGTTCTTGTCATTACCTTTCACACCGTAAAGAGGTGTGATCTCGAGTGCTCCGATGCCATGCTTGGCATACTGTTCCATGTTCCAGCGTATGTTTTCCTTGTCAACGGCAGAACCGAGCCACCACCATCGTGCTCCCGGTTTTGCTGTCTGCTGTGCACTCATGGATGTAGCCATGGCTAAAGAGGCCAGTAGAATTGTTAGTTTTTTCATATTAGGGCGTTTAGGAATTATATTTATTGTGTTTTTAATTCTTAATTTTAATTTGAATTACTCATGGTGATACGGTTCACCTTTTATAATAGTGCATGCGCGATAGACCTGTTCGGTGAAGACGAGGCGCACCATCTGGTGAGAGAACGTCATCTTCGAGAGACTGATCTTCTCATTGGCCCTGGCATAGACAGCCTCGGAGAAACCGTAGGGTCCGCCGATGCAAAATACCAGGCGGCGGGCGGTCTGCTGCTTGCGCTCCAGCCATGATGCAAACTCAATGCTGCGAAATTCCTTGCCGTGCTCATCGAGCAGTACCAGTGTGTCAGAGGGTTGCAGCTGCTTGAGTATCAGTTCGCCTTCACGTTCCTTTTGCTGATCCTCGGAGAGAGACTTGGTATTCTTGATATCAGGGATAACAGTGATGGCAAAGGGCATGTAATGCACTATGCGGCCGACATAGTCGTCTATGCCAGCCTGAAAATGCTTGTCGTTTGTCTTGCCTATAAGTATCAAATCCGTTTTCATCGACTACAAAATTAGTTATTTTATCGCTTATATACAAATAATTTACATGTTTTTTAGAAAAAAGTATGAAAACATTATCTCTTTTCAGTTTTTTTTCTTACCTTTGTACACATCTAAATACTTACGCACTATTAATAAACAATTAATCATATCTTAAGAACAATGGAAAACAACTCACAGCTCATAGCACAGTGTGAAGCCGTTGCCAAGCAGTGGCTCTCACCATCATTTGATGAAGAGACACGCAAGGAAGTACAGGCAATGCTCGACGCCGAGGACAAGACAGCCCTCATAGACGCATTCTATCAGTCACTGGAATTTGGAACAGGCGGTCTGCGTGGCACGATGGGTGCCGGCACCAACCGTATGAACAAATACGTGGTAGGCATGGCTACACAGGGTTTCGCAAACTATATCCTCAAGGCTTTCCCTGGCAAGCAGTGCGCCGTAGTGGTAGGTCATGACTGTCGCAACAACGGACGCATGTATGCTGAGACAGTAGCCGATATATTCTCGGCCAATGGCATTAAGGCATATCTCTTTGAGAGCCTCCGCCCTACACCTGAGATTTCCTTTGCTATCCGTCAGCTCGGTGCTCAGGCAGGCGTCAACGTCACAGCCTCACACAACCCTAAGGAGTATAATGGCTACAAGGCTTACTGGGAGGATGGTGCACAGGTGCTTGCTCCACACGACAAGGGCATCATCGACGAGGTGAACAAAGTGAAGATCGAGGACGTGAAGTTTGAGGGCAACCCTGACCTCATCCAGATCATCGGCGGCGAGATGGACTATGACTATATGTGCGCCGTTAAGGAAGGTATGGTTGACCAGGACGTCATCCTCCGCCAGAAAGACCTCAACATCGTTTACTCGGCTATGCACGGCACAGGCCGCCACATGGTGCCTATGTGTCTGCGCTCATGGGGATTCCAGAATATCAACGTGGTACCGGAGCAGATGGTTGTCGATGGCAACTTCCCTACCGTCGTTTCGCCTAACCCTGAGAATGCTGAGGCTATGACCCTGGGCATGAAGCTCGGTACAAAGCTCAATGCAGACCTCGTGGTGGCTACCGACCCTGATGCAGACCGCCTCGCTATCGTTTGCCGCAATGACAAGGGGGAGTGGCAGATTCTCAACGGTAACCAGACTGCATGCATGTTCTACTGGTATACCATCAAGAACAAGAAGGCGCTCAACCAGCTCAACCCTTCTGACTTCATGGTCAAGACCATCGTGACCTCAGAGCTCATAGCAAAGATAGCACGTGCCAACGGCGTGGAGTGCTTCGACGAATATACTGGTTTCAAGTGGATAGCATACCGCATCCGTGAGAACGAGGGCAAGCGTAAGTACATCGGCGGCGGCGAGGAGTCATTCGGATACCTGCCATACGACAAGGTACGCGACAAGGATGCTCCTGCTTCTATCTGTCTCATCTGTGAGATCGCTGCATACGCAAAGGATCAGGGCAAGACCCTCTATGACCTCCTCCTCGACATATACAAGGAGTACGGTTTCCAGAAGGAGGCTGCTGTCAGCGTGACAAAGCCTGGCAAGAGCGGTGCCGACGAGATCAAGAAGATGATGGAAGACTTCCGTGCTACCCCTCCAACAGAGATTGCTGGCAGCAAGGTTGTTACCGTCAAGGACTACAAGTCTCTCAAGCAGGTGAGCAACGGTGTGGAGTCAGACATCGTAATGCCTACAACAGCCAACGTGCTCCAGTGGTTCACGGAGGACGGCATGAAGATCTCTGTACGCCCTTCAGGTACCGAACCAAAGATCAAGTTCTACTGTGAGGTGCCTGTTGCTGGTCAGTTTGATGGCGACTACAACGGATTCACCGCTAAGGCTGATGCACGCATCGCAGAAATCAAGAAGAGCCTGGGACTTTAAGAATTCAAAATTCAAAATTCAAAATTATAAATTATAAATTAGGAATTAAGAATCGGGAATAGGCAGGTAATGAGGGATTGCTCCCTCACGCCTAATGATTTCTGATTCCTAATTCCTAATTTTACAATAATCGTATGAAGAATATCAAATACTTGATATGCGGTGTCTTCGCCGCCATCATGCTCGCATCATGCGGCACCACATCCACCGTACCTATCACCGGACGCAAGCATACACTGCTGGTGAATGACCAGCAGGTGCTGAGCCTCAGCAAACAGCAGTACAACGAGGTGCTGCAGAGTTCGAAACTATCTACCAATGCCGCCAATACCGAAATGGTGAAGCGCGTGGGCACACGATTGGCAACTGCCGTAGAGACCTACCTCAAGACGAATGGCGCGGAGGCTGAGATTCGCAACTTTGAATGGGCTTTCAACCTCGTTGCGAGCAAGGAAGTCAACGCCTTCTGCATGCCTGGCGGAAAGATCGTGGTTTACGAAGGGCTGCTCCCTGTGACACAAGACGAGGCTTCGCTCGCCATAGTACTTGGCCACGAGATAGCTCATGCCGTAGCCAAGCATTCGGCAGAGCAGATGTCAACGAAGATTCGTCAGCAGTATGGCACTCAGATAGTAGGTACAGTACTGGGGCAGGCCGTGGGTAGCAATACGGCTCAGTTGGCTGCCGCCATTGCTCAGCAGGGATTCTCGTTTGCCAACCTGAAGTACAGCCGCGACAATGAGTCGGAGGCTGACCACATGGGTCTCATCTTTGCCGCCATGGCTGGCTATGATCCTCAGGTGGCCATACCTTTCTGGCAGCGCATGGCTTCGTCTTCTCAATCACAGAGGAGCGAGATATTCAGCGATCACCCTAGTGATGCCAACCGAATCGCTGCTCTGCAGAAACTCATGCCAGAGGCTCTGAAGTACTACAAACCTGTGGCTACGACTACCACGACCAAGAAGACTACGACTACGAAGAAGAAGTAGCCTGCTAGGGGGGCTGGTCGTCAGATGGTTTTGAAAACGAAATTCACGGAACTCACGGAACTTTCATTTCTGTGCGTTCCGTGTTTTTCGTTTGACCACCTATCGCCAAGCGGAGCCCACACAAAAAAAAACGACAATAAGACATTAAGACAATAAGGGCCTTATTTTACAAGATTTTTCGTTCACACAGCAATTTTCATTTCACATTACAAAAAATACTTGGACGCTGATTACAATTTACACGATATAAGACGTTGTTTCATTTTTTTTTTGTAATTTTGCACTCAATATGAAAAAACTCATCACCATACTCGGACCTACAGCATCGGGCAAGACATCCATAGCCACACAACTGGCAGCAAGGATTGGCGGGGAAATACTCTCGGCCGACTCACGCCAGGTGTATAGACGCATGGACATAGGCACTGGTAAAGACCTCAGCGACTATGACGTGGAGAAGGATGGCAAGATCATACACATACCTTACCACCTGACCAACATAGTGGAACCTGGCACGAAGTATAACCTCTTCCAGTACCAGCATGACTTCCTGGAGGCGTACGACGACATACAGCGACGTGGGGCGTGGCCTATCATGTGCGGAGGCACCGGACTATATCTGGAATCCATTCTGAAAGGCTACCAGTTGTCACCCGTGCCGCAAAACCCTCAGCTGAGGGAAGAGCTGAGCGGTTTGTCACTCGACGAACTCACCACCATGCTCACCGAACTGAAGAAGAGGACGGGAAGCAACATGCACAACAAGACGGATGTGGATAGTTGTCAGAGAGCCATACGCGCCATCGAGATAGAGCAGTACAACATTGACCACCCCACCCCACTGCGCGAGGCTCCGGCTATACCTTCGACCATCATCGGCGTCAATATAGACCGTGACCTGAGAAGGGAGAAAATATCACGACGACTGCGCAGCCGACTGGACGAGGGCATGGTGGACGAGGTAAAGGGACTGCTGGCTGAAGGCATTCCTGCAGAAGACCTCATATACTACGGACTGGAATACAAATACCTCACGCAGTACTGCATAGGCCAACTGTCATACGAGGAGATGGTGCGCCAGCTGGAGATAGCCATACACCAGTTTGCCAAGAGGCAGATGACATGGTTCAGGGGCATGGAACGACGCGGATTCCACATAGAGTGGATAGATGCCCCAAAGGACAAAGAGGACATGCAACGCTGCGTGGACAGCATAATGGAAAGGATATGAAAGACATAGGTATCATATATTGCCCAAACCACAGACCGTTCACATCCCCTGCCAAGAGGTGGGAGGAGATAGCTGAATGCCTGAGGGTGCATGACATAGATTACGACATGGTGCAGAGCGAACATGCACAGAGCGTGGAGCGACTGGTAATGATGATGATCAACAACGGTTACAAGACGATCGTCATCGCTGGCGGCGACTCTGCCCTCAATGATGCCGTGAACTGCCTCATGAAGGTGGAGAAGCATGTCAGGGAGAGCATTGCCCTGGCGGTGATCCCTAACGGTACGGTGAATGATTTTGCTGCCTACTGGGGATTCTACTACAAGGAGATAGAGACCAGCATCATGGCCCTCAAGCATCACCGCATAAGGAAGGTGGATGCCGGATGCCTGCGCTACACCAACAAGGAGAACCAGAACTGCCAACGCTATTTTCTGAACTGCGTCAACGTGGGATTGCTGGCCCGCACCCAGAAGCTTCGCCGGCAGATGCGCCGACGACTGTGGTCACGCAAGGTAAGTTTTGCCGCGTCTATGATACTCATGCTGCTGCAGAAGACGGAGCACAAGATGACGTACACACTGGACTCCATCACCGAGAGCCACCGTGTCACCACACTGTGCGCTGGCAGTGCTCGCGGCTATGGACAGACTCCTAACGCCACGCCTTACAATGGGATGCTCGACATCACCGTGGTAAGGCGTAACGCATGGACGCAACTGCTGGAGGCTATGCTGCTGTACATACGCGGCGAGATACTCAACCACAACAAACTCAAGGTGTTCCGCACACGCAGCATAGAGATAGAGGCGCCTAAGGGCATACCTGTGACGGTGGATGGCAGACCTGAGGAGTCACCCGTGGGTGCTTTCAGGATCAATATCCTGCCTGAAGAGATTAACTTTATTATAGAAAAGGGTTAACAGTTCATAGTTCATAGTTCATAGTTCATAGTTAACAGTTTGTAGTGAATAACACACTAAAAAATGGAAGACAGTAAGGAGCAAAAGACTCTACCTAGACTTTGGAATGCGAACTATATCAAGGTTTGGTCGGCAAACTTCATGATATTCTTCTCCTTCATGCTTGTCATGCCTATTCTCCCCATTTACCTGTCGGAGGAATTTGGCGCTGGCAAGCATACCATAGGCGTGGTGCTGAGCGGATATACCGTCATGGCACTCATAGCGCGTATGTTCAGCGGATACATCGTGGATACATATAACAGGAAGACGGTACTGCTCTTGTCATACGGACTGTTCGCAACGTTCTTCCTGGGATATATCATCGGTGGTTCGCTGATTCTCTTTGCCTTGATACGAACACTGCACGGTGCTCCGTTCGGCACCACGACGGTGGCAAACAGTACCGTAGCCATTGACGTGCTGCACCCGGAGCGCAGGGCGGAGGGCATAGGATACTATGGTCTGTCCAATAACCTCGCCACGGCTATCAGTCCTACCATTGGTCTCTATATCTATGAGACGTGGGGCAACTACGATGCTATCTTCCTGCTCAGTTTTCTGATGGCAGCCAGCGGATTCTTGATCAACTCCACGGTGAAGCATCCTCGCAAGAACATCAGAGACAATGCCGCTCCGGAGAAAGCTGAAAACAATGAGGCACAAGCGCCGAAGAAGAACATATACAGCAGTAAAGCCCTCATCCGTATGGACCGTTTCTTCCTGGTCAAGGGATGGAGCGTGGGACTGATGCTCGCCATGCTGTCCTTCTCGTACGGCATACTCTCTACATACATTGCCATATACTCCAAGGAGCAGTTGGGCATGACGAAGGGTGCCGCCATGTTCTTCCTCATACTCTCCATCTGCCTCATGCTGTCACGCCTGACGGGCAGCAAGTCCTTGCGTCAGGGACGCGTGGTGCATAATGTCACCCTCGGAATTTGCATTTCGGTGTTCAGTTACCTTGCCTTTGCAGCGATACACAACTACTGGGGCTTCTTTGGTTGTGCCGTAATACTGGGATTCGGCAACGGCCACATGTTCCCTGGAGTGCAGACCATGTTTGTGAACCTTGCCCCTAACAGCAAGCGTGGCACGGCCAACTCGAGCATGCTGACATCATGGGATGTAGGCATCGGTGCCGGTGTAGTGGTAGGCGGAGTGGTAGCCGAACTGGCTGGTTACACCGCCGCCTTCTGGGTGGGTTCCATTGTCAACATGTGCGGCGTGGCGTTCTACTTCGCCCACGTCAAGAGCAGTTATCTCAGAAATAGGTTAAGATAAATGTAGATTGGTCGCACTGGCTCTATAATATACCCCCGTAAAGATCTATCACCTATTTTCGCGAAAATTGAAAACTGCTAAACCAACAATGCAAATATGAACCAACAATTACAATCATCAACTATTGACTTACTTAGATTTCCATTAATCCTAATGGTGATCTTTATTCACATGAATCCACATGTGAATAATATCCTTACCACCAGTTACCCTTTATTCTCTCTACAAGGAATATATAACGTAATGGGAATATCATTCTCTCACGTCATACCAAGCATAGCTGTTCCAATATTTTTTATGATTTCAGGGTTCTGCTTCTTTTATAATTTCAAGGAATGGTCATGGGATGGCTATAAAAAGAAAATACATAGTAGAACCCAGACACTTCTTATACCGTATATATTATGGAATATCACACCTTTCATCCTTAAAGTAGCAGCCATGCTTGCAGGTGTTTACCTTCTTGGTCATAATATGGATGAAGTTATCACATTTGTACAAACGAACAGTTGGCACATTTTCTATAATTGCAACACATGGCAGTCTAGTCAGGTGAACTGGTTAGGAGAAACGATCCCTATGGCTGCTCCTTATGATGTACCTCTTTGGTTTTTACGCGATTTAATAATAGCATCAATACTGACACCCATCATTTACATTGCCATCAAGAAACCCAAAGTCTTCATACTTTTCATATTATTCATAGCCTACATTTCAAAAGTATGGGTACAATTGCCAGGATTCCAAATCTCAACATTTTTCTACTTTACACTTGGAGCATATTTTGCCCTTAACAGTATCAACATTGTATCTTTCACTAACAAATACAAACTTATACTTATCCCTACAACCATATTAACACTTATACTTGCTATCATTTGTGATGGGGACAGCACTGTCTTCGGACAAACAATATACACATTTTTTGTTTTAGCAGGCGTCTTCACTGCATTTTACGTGGCTTCAATATGCATCACAAAATACAGCATGCAACCAAACAAGCGCTTGACATCAAGTTGCTTTTTCATCTATGCCCTCCACGTTTCGGGCATTCCCATTTTAGGTTCTTTATCTATCACACTGAACGTATTACACAGAATCATCCCAGGTGATACAATCACGGAGGACATAATCTGTTATATCGTCTCTCCTTTCATCACTGCTTTTCTATGTATTCTTGTCCTTGAAATCGCAAGACGTTACTTTCCCAAAACAACAAAGTTATTTTCCGGGAACAAATAAACATACCTACAGCCTTTCGCCGCAATGCTTGCAGTAATTGGCGGATAGGTCAGTCTTCTGATTACAGCGCGGACAGCGGCCGTTGGTGCCTTTTTTCTTGGTGACATCAATCATGGTGGCTGACACTATGCCTGTAGGGACAGCGATAATGGTGTAACCCAGGATCATGACCATACTCGACAGAAACTGACCCATGCCAGTGGTCGGGGTGATGTCACCATAGCCCACCGTGGTGAGGGTGACGATGGCCCAATAGATGCTGGTGGGGATATCGACAAACGGTGTGTCGGGGGTATCGCCCTCGATGATGTACATCACCGTGCCTATGATGCTGACCAGCACCACGACGAAGAGAAAATAAACCAGTATCTTGGTCATGCTCTTTCTGATACTCTCCAGCAGGAGATAGCCCTCATTGATGAAGGCAAAGAGTTTGAGCACTCGGAAGATACGTATCAGACGGAAGGTACGCATGATGGAGAAATACCTCAGCGGTGGGAAGAACACGCTAAGCAACTGAGGCATGGTGGCCAGGAAGTCTATGATGCCAAAGAAACTGAGTACATAGTCACGCTTCCTTGAACTGCAATATACACGCAGACCATACTCCACAGCAAATATCACACTGAGCAGATACTCCAGCACGATGACAATGGTCTTGATGATGCCGCGAGTGGTGAGGTCAAAATTCATCAGCGCCTCCCAGGAATAGTCCTGCACCTTGAGCACACTCTCCATCATGGCACTGAACATGCAGAGCACTATGGCCACCATGATGGTGATCTCCACCTTCTTGGAGAGTGGGTCCTCATCTGTAAAGAATATTCTATAGAGTCTCTCCTTATCACGGAGTATGGACATGATTTTATTCAGCGACTTCATACGGGTTCTATTGTAATGTATAAATAGTGTAGTTGTGTTTGATAATGCAAAGATAGTGCAAAGTACAGAAAATAACAAGCGAAATATATGATTATTTCAAAAAAACATTGTATATTTGCAAAAACTATCGTTATTGTGCAATAATTTTATTACCTTTGCACTTGCAAACTATAATATTGATATGGGCAGAAAAAAGAAACCATTCCCTATACTTGAGAACGTAACCATCACAGACATCGCTGCTGAAGGCAAATCACTCGTTCGTATCAACGACCTCGTGATCTTCGTGCCTTTCTGTGTGCCTGGCGATGTGGTGGACCTACAGATACGCCGCAAGAAGCATTCGTACGCTGAGGCGGAAGTGGTGAGATTCGTAAAATACAGCGAGAAGCGCACCGAACCGATGTGCCAGCACTTTGGCATCTGTGGCGGTTGCAAATGGCAGAACCTTCCATACGAGGAGCAGTTGGCATTCAAACACAAACAAGTGCATGACCAGTTGCAGCGCATAGGCAAGATAGAATTGCCTGAGTTTATGCCTATCAAGGGATCGGTGAAGACTACGGAGTATCGTAACAAACTGGACTTCGGTTGTTGCAACAAGCAGTGGCTCACACGTGAGCAGATGCAGGAGGGCATCCCTTTCCAGCCTGGCATAGGATTTCACATCACCGGGGCATTCGACAAGATTCTCCCTATAGAGAAGTGCTGGCTTATGGATGACCTCAACAACCAGATACGTAACTCCATACGCGACTATGCCTTTGAGCACAACCTCTCGTTCTTTGACCTCAGACAGCAGGTGGGACTGCTGCGTGACATCATCATCAGATGTAGCAATTCGGGTGAATGGATGGTGATACTCCAGATGCACTATGACCACTCCACACCTGAGAGTCTGGCTAAGAGTGAGGAGGAGACACAGGGACTCCTGCAGTACGTGGCTGACAAATTCCCTCAGATCACATCACTGATGTATCTTGACAACCAGAAGTGTAACGACACCATCGGCGATCAGGACATCAAACTCTTCAAGGGCAACGACCATATATTCCTGCTCATGGAGGAACTGAAGTTCAAGGTGGGTCCGAAGTCGTTCTACCAGACAAATACCGAACAGGCATACCACCTCTACTGCGTAGCACGTGAGTTTGCCGGTCTGACAGGTGAGGAATTGGTATATGACCTCTACACCGGAACGGGAACGATTGCCAATTTCGTTGCCAAGAAGGCAAGCAAGATCATCGGAATAGAATATGTACCAGAGGCTATAGAAGACGCCAAGGTGAATTCGCAGGTCAACGGCATCGACAATACACTGTTCTATGCAGGAGACATGAAGGACATCCTCACTGACGACTTCATAGCACAGCATGGCAGACCGGACGTGATAATCACTGACCCACCAAGGGCTGGTATGCACGCTGACGTTATCAACGTCATACTCAATGCTCACCCTAAGCGCATAGTATATGTGAGCTGCAACCCTGCCACACAGGCACGAGACCTGCAACTCCTGGATGAGGATTACCGCGTAGCAAAGGTGCAGCCTGTGGATATGTTCCCACACACGCCACACGTGGAGAACGTGGTGCTGCTGGAGGCTCGGGTAAGTTAACAGGTATCAGTTAACAGTTATTGAACCTATACATTTGAAAAGAAAATCTTTGATTACAACTACAACTATATGAAAAAATTATTATTCGTAGTATGTCTTATGCTCCTCTGCATCTCAGCAGGGGCACAGGATGCAAAGACAACAAAAGCACAAAAGGGATATTACACCCATGAGTGTTATGACAAAAAACTCTGTAAGGAGGCTAAGAAATGGCTGAAGAAAGGCGAGTGGCGACAGGGATTCAAAGGGGCTGACCCACATGAGTCTGTCAATGCCGTTGACTTCTACCTGCAGTATCAGAAAAATCCAGGACAGTGGAAGGCTCTCTTCCAATATCTGGCAAAGACCGATCTGCTCAGCCTGCCAAAGGGTAAGCAACCCATACCGGGTAGCGACCTGACCATTAGCGTGGAGGACTCAGAGAATGGTCCGCTGGAGAAACGTAACAGCGAGAGCCATTACTTCGGCATCGACTTCCAGTACTGCGTTAAGGGCACCGAGCGCTTCGGCATCATTGACCATATCACTTCCACACCAAAGGATAAATACAAACCAGACGTCATACACTACAACTATGACAAGGAACGCGCTCGATTCTATGACTCAACTCCTGACAAGTTCTTCATCTTCTTCCCGGGTGACTGGCACATAGCAAAGGTGAACAACGACACCGATGACCAGAATATCAGGGTGGTCGTAATAAAAGTGAGATGGGTAGAGTAATCGGTTTATAGATAGGATCGCTACGACATTCAGACACTACAAATCAAAAATATAATACCGAAATAATACAAAACAGAATACGACAATATGAAAACAGAAGGAAATGCCATGACACTCCGCGACCTTACCAAAGGTAATGTATGGGAATTGCAGGAAAATGACATCTTCACATTGTGGGCTAAACCTGACAAAGAAGATTCTATAGTTGACAACGGACGTCACTATATGGACATCATACGCACCGCATTCGATATGGAGATGATCAAGGTTGACAAACCTGAGATTATAAAGAAATACGAAGACCGCGGCATGCGTGTGGGCATCATACCTATGGGCGACAAAGAGCAGAAGTGGGCTATCAAGAAGCACGCTATACGCAGAGTCACTGACCTTACCTATGAGAACATACACCATATCTCTGCTGCCAAGGTTCTTGAGGTTATAGACAGCAACTTCGGTGGTGGTTGGGACAGCCTCAACCAGAGCATCAAGGATATCATCCTCAATGGTTTCGACATCTCTACAACCACTCTGCCTGCAGATCGTCTGCATAAGCCAGGAGGTCTCTACGAAATGAAGGTTAACGATGGTTTCGAGGTACTTGAGATTCCAAAAGGCAACTGGATAGAGGCTATATTCGCCAAGGCTAAGCCACAGATGACCAAACTGCATATCAACGCTGACGACAAGGGAATGTTTGACGATGACATCGATGATGATTCTGATGTTGATATCAAGGATACTTACTATGACAAGGATGAGGACGATGACGATATCGATGAGGATATGCTCACCGAGGAGAGCTATCGCACTACCATAGAGGAAGATCCTGATGACATCTCTTCCCTCGATGATATCAGCGACGATGACTATTAATTTAGTTCATCGTTCATAGTTCATCGTTCATAGTTAGTTACAAAAAAATCCCAGGCCACAAGGTCTGGGATTTTTTATTGCGTCAATGATAAAGAGCGAAGCTCAACTATGAACTATGAACTATGAACTATGAACTAAAACCTACCCCTGGTGCTGGTCACGAAGGAGATCGTTGACAGTCTTCACAGGGTTGAAGGTACCGAGTGGAACTTCCACGAAGATTGTTGACCAATCACTCATAGCACCATTCCACAAGCCTGGGAGTTCGAGAGCACGCAGTTCCTTACCGTTCTTACTCTTGCTTGAGATGAAGCCTGTAGTCACGTCCACATAGTCAGGAAGATTGAATGCATTGCCCTTATAGTCCTTCACGGCACAAACGAGATCTACCGGGTTAAAGTGTGTGCCCTCAGTAAACATCTTCATATATTCCGCATTATTCTTGTCTATCTGACTCGACTCAAGAATCTGGAGAGAGACAGTACCATCCTGGTTATATGTGAGGAAAGGACCACCACCTGGTTCACCGACATTCTTTACCACACCGCAGACACGCATAGGGCGATTAAGCTTATTCTTCAGATAGATAACGAGCTCAGCATCCTCCAGATCCTTTATATCTGCCTTACGACAGCAGAGGTCATGCTGCACGAAGCGTATGATGTCCTCAAGTGTCTCATGAGTATATTTGCCGCCATCAAGGATCTGCAGATACTCAAATGCCTTCTTCTGAAGAGTAACGAGCACACCAGCGATAATCTGCTTCCATTCAACGGTTTCAGGTTTCAGACGATCTGGCACAACATTGTCGATGTTCTTGATAAAGATAACATCTGCGTCAATTTCATTCAGGTTCTCAATGAGAGCACCATGACCACCTGGACGGAACAGCATGCTACCGTCAGAGTTGCGGAAGAGAGTATTATCAGGATTTACGGCTACGGTATCAGTAGAAGGCTTCTGCTCAGAGAAACTGATATTGTATTTCACGCCATACTTGTCAGCATACTGCTGCATCTTGTCTGCAACCTTCTGCTTAAAGAATGGAACGTGCTCATGACTCACGGTAAAGTGTACGTTTGCCTCACCCTTAGATGCGGCATAGAGAGCGCCTTCCACAAGATGTTCCTCCATCGGAGTGCGTGGTCCCTCAGCATATTTGTGGAAGAGAAGCATACCTTTAGGCAACTGACCATAGTTAAGCCCCTCTGCCTTGAGCATGTTGGCTGCCACTGCCTTGTAGTTTCCATCAGCCATGAGAGCCTCGATACCCTTACCTTCATTCTTCTGACATGCAGCGTCAAGTTCATCATAGAATGCAAAATCCTTGATATTGGCAAAGTATTTCTTCTCAAAGTCTGTGGTTGGTTCGTTGTAGTCAGCATCCACAAACGAGAACATATCCTTGAACATACGGCTGGCAGCACCAGAAGCAGGAACAAACTTCACTACCTTCTTGCCTTCAGCCTTATAGTCCTCCCATGCCTTGACATATTCTGCTGCCTGCTCTCCCTGAGGTACCACAATGCCCTTATCGACAGATGCCGGAGCCTCTATCTTAAGGAAAGGGAAGCCTGTCTCAAACTGTTTGATCTGTGTTTCAATCTGTTGCTCGCTGATACCTTTGGCCGCAAGCTGCTTAAGGTCTTTTTCTTCTAACATATTATTTAAGGTTTGATGATATATTCTTCTTAATAGAGACTATGACAAAGCCTCATGTTGCAAAGTTACAAAAAAAGTCGGAATAAGCAAAACTTTTCTCACTTTTTTTGTAACTTTGTAACATGCCTTTTATTTCTCAAGCAGGTCAGGGCGAAGACGCTTGGTGCGCTCCAATGCCTGCTCCATCTCCCACTCTTTTATCTTTGCTTCATGTCCTGAGAGGAGGATATCAGGCACCTTCCATCCCTTATAGTCAGCAGGACGTGTGTAGATAGGTGCCGAAAGCAGGTCATCCTGGAAACAATCCGAGAGAGCACTCTGCTCGTCTCCTATCACACCCGGAATGATACGCACGATAGCATCAGCCATTACTGCTGCTGCCAGTTCGCCTCCGGTGAGCACAAAGTCACCAATGCTTATCTCTCGGGTGATGAGATGGTCGCGTACGCGCTGGTCTATGCCCTTATAATGGCCGCAGAGAATGATGATATTACCTTTGAGGGACAGGTCATTTGCTATATGTTGGTCAAAGGTCTCCCCATCAGGCGATGTATATATTATCTCATCATAGTCACGCTCCGCCTTGAGTGCTGAGATACATCGGTCTATCGGTTCACACTGCATCACCATACCCGCAAATCCGCCATAAGGGTAGTCATCGACACGCTTCCACTTATCAAGCGTATAGTCACGGAGGTTATGCAGGTGTATCTCTGCCAATCCCTTTTTCTGGGCACGTGCAAGTATTGACTCATTGAAGAAGCCCTCAAGCATTTCGGGCAATACGGTTATAATATCTATTCTCATTGGTAATAGTGTATTTTTTTTCCTACTTGGGTTATTTTTGATGCAAAGGTACACTTTTTTTCTTAATTCCTTTGCCTTTTAGAAAATATTTTACTAATTTTGTATCAAAATATACCACTAACATGACCGAGCAGGAACGCATATCTTATCTACGCAAACAACTTCATGAGCATAATCATCGATATTATGTGCTCAACCAACCAATAATATCCGATCAGGAATTTGACTTTATGATGCATGAGCTCCAGGACCTGGAACTCAAGCACCCGGAACTGCGTGATCCCAATTCGCCTACGGTCAGAGTGGGCAGTGATATCACCAAGTCATTCAGTCAGGTGACACACCGTTATCCTATGCTGTCGCTTGCCAACACCTACAATGAGGGTGACGTAGCAGAATGGTATGCTCAGGTGCAGAAAGGACTCGGAGGAGAAGAGTTCGAAGTCTGCTGCGAAATGAAATATGACGGTCTGTCCATCTCGTTGACATACGAAAAAGGCAAACTGACACAGGCGGTAACAAGAGGCGATGGAGTGCATGGAGATGATGTCACTACTAACGTTAGAACCATACGCAGCATACCGCTTGTACTACAGCCAGACCTGGGTTATCCGGACGAGTTTGAAATCAGGGGCGAAATACTGATGCCGTGGAAATCATTCAACCGACTTAACGAAGAACGAGAGGAGATTGGCGAACAGCCTTTTGCCAACCCACGCAATGCTGCCAGCGGAACCCTGAAGAGCCAGGACTCAAGGGTGGTGGCAGAAAGAGGATTGGATGCCTACCTGTACTACCTGCTCGGTGACAAGATAGAGACTTCCGGACACATGGAAGGACTGGAGACGGCACGCCAGTGGGGATTCAAAATCTCTGAAGGTATAAAGAAGGCACACTCACTGCAAGAGATCTATGACTTCATAAACTATTGGGACAAGGAGCGTAAAAACCTGCCCGTTGCCACTGACGGCATCGTGCTAAAGGTAAACTCTACTCGCCAGCAAAAGCAGTTGGGATTCACTGCCAAGAGTCCACGATGGGCTATAGCATATAAATACAAGGCAGAGAGAGTGGTCACAAAACTAAAAGAGGTGACTTATCAGGTGGGACGCACGGGTGCCATCACGCCTGTGGCAAATATGGAAGAGGTGCAACTGGCGGGTACCAAGGTTCATCGTGCCACACTGAACAACGAGGACTTCATCCGCTCATTCGACCTTCATGAAGGCGACTATGTCTATGTGGAGAAAGGCGGCGAGATCATACCCAAGATAGTGGGTGTTGACACCAAACGTAGAGATTCATCAGCACTCCCTGTGCATTTCATCACCCATTGTCCGGAATGTGGCGCCGAACTCAGACGCCTTGAAGGAGAGGCTGCTCACTACTGCCCTAATGATGCCGGTTGTCCTCCACAGATCAAGGGCAGAATAGAGCATTTCATAGCACGCAAAGCTATGAATATTGATTCGCTGGGTCCTGAGACTGTTGATGATTACTATGAGAAAGGCTACATAGAGAATATTGCCGATCTCTATACTCTGACCGTTCAGCAACTAAACAATTATGGCAGCAGGGAGAAATCTGCAAAGAAGATTATCAATGCCATAGAGGATTCCAAGTCAGTCCCATTCGAAAGAGTAGTCTTCGCTCTCGGCATCAGAATGGTAGGCGAAACAACGGCTAAGCTAATAGCCCGACATTTCAAATCCATCGAAGCCTTGAGAAACGCGTCCGTAGAACAACTGATGGAGGTGGACGGCGTGGGCGAGATAATCGCCGTCAATGTGGTGTCTTATTTCCATGAGCCCAAAAACATTGAGATTGTTGATCGCCTCATAAGCTATGGCTTGCAGATGCAGTTGTCCGAGGAACAACAGATGTCCAAGGGTAACGAACTGGAAGGTATGTCAATTGTCATCAGCGGTGTATTCACATCGCATAGCAGAGATGAATACAAACTGATAATAGAGCAACATGGTGGCAAAAACGTTGGTTCAATCAGCAGCAAGACATCATTTATCCTTGCCGGAGCCAATATGGGACCAAGCAAGCTGCAGAAGGCAGAGAAATTAGGAGTTAAAATAGTTGAAGAAGAGGAGTTCCTGCAAATGATAGGCGGTGACAATAATGCCGACAGCATAAATGAGGTTACTGACGCTCCACAAAAAAACACAACAAATGAGGAAAAGGACAAAGGACCTATTCAGTTGTCCTTGTTCTGACACTCGATAACACATCATATATAATTAAGTGACAATACATATATTCAACCCCGACCACGATCTGGCACTTGCCGCCAATCTTTCAAATTTCACTGCTCCACACGCAGGGAGACAACTAAGGGATGACCTTGGCTTTATTCCTGCATTATGGGCAGAAGACGGAGACATAATATTGGTGGAAGATGCCGATACTGCAAGGAATGCCATAAGGAAACTTAAACTGACTGTCAGAACGGACGTAAGATTCGAGACACCCAAGACCTTGCATAATGCTATTGCTGGATGTCATGAAGAACTGGATGTCATGCCATGGGGATGGAACAAAACCCTACGTGCGACACTGATAAGATATGGTGTACCTTCGGATGTCATGCCAGACGAGGAGACGCTCGACCTGATAAGAGAACTGTCAGGACGCCACAATGCCGTAGAACTGCTCAGCCTTTTCGACGGCAATGAAGGGGTAATCGGATATTCCGAAATATGTCACTCATATGATGACGTCATGAGATTTCTCTCTACACACATAGATATAGTGGTAAAGGCACCGTGGAGCAGCAGCGGACGAGGAGTGAGATACATAGACCCTAAGACTTTGACCGACAATGTGCAGAGATGGATACACAACACATTAAAGTCCCAGGGCTTTGTAGTGGCTGAAAAAAAATGCCAGAAGGTGATGGACTTTGCCGTGGAATACATCTCGGAAAAAGACGGCAGCGTCCATCCTTGCGGTCTGTCACTATTTCGCACCGCCAATGCAGCATACACCGGAAACATACTGGAAGAGGAGGAAAAGAAACAGGAGATGCTGGCGCAATACCTCTCTCCTCCCCTGCTCAATCAGGTAACGGAAAAGACAGCAGACTTTCTGGCCAAGAAGATCAGAGGGAAATACTGTGGTCCGTTGGGTGTAGATATGATGGTCTGCGCCAAAGCTGACAATAGCGGGTTCATGCTCAACCCATGCATAGAGATTAATCTGCGACGAACCATGGGGCACGTAGCTCTCGCTATCAGTAGTCAAGGACAACGCGGCAACATGGCTGTGGAATATGAAGGAAAATCTTACAAGCTGAAAATCCAAGCCAACGGATAATCAATAGATGATCAATCATCAATCAAAACCTATACTAATAAAACTTTACTTATGAAAATGAAAAAACTAATGCTTTACCTGTGTGCTGCCATAGCATTGAATGCCAACGCGCAGCAGTATAAGTCACAGGTATGGTCACCTGACAATGGAGATGGTACGTTTACCAATCCCGTTATCAATGCTGATTACTCTGATCCTGACGTATGCGTGGGAGCATCAGGTTCAGACTTCTACCTTACAGCATCTTCATTCAACTGCATCCCTGGTCTCCCTATCCTTCATTCCAAGGATCTCGTAAACTGGGAAATCATCAACTATGCAGTAAAGGCTTTGCTTCCAAAAGAACGTTATGCCATTCCTCAGCACGGTAACGGTGTATGGGCTCCTTCTATTCGCTACAACCAGTATAACGAGACTTACTACATCTATTGGGGCGATCCTGACCTTGGTGTATTCTGCGTTACTGCAAAGGATCCAGCAGGAGAGTGGAGCGAACCTAAGTGTATCATTGAGGGAAAAGGCATGATAGACACCACTCCCCTGTGGGATGAAGATGGCAAATGCTACCTTGTCAACGGATGGGCAAACTCTCGTTGCCAGTTCAACTCTGTTCTTACTGTCCGCGAGATGAGTGCTGATGGCATGACTCAGATTGGCGATCCAGTCATTGTGTTTGATGGAAACGGTACAGAGGACCGTACTGCCGAAGGTCCTAAATTCTATAAGAGAGACGGATGGTACTGGATTCTCTGCCCTGCTGGCGGTGTGCCTACTGGCCATCAGCTCGCTATGCGTTCACGTTCTCCATTCGGACCATATGAAAGCAAGACTGTGCTTGCAATGGGCAACACAGAGATCAACGGGCCTCACCAGGGTGGATTGATTCACCTGCAGAGTGGCGAAGACTGGTTCCTGCATTTCCAGGATAAGGAAGCGTATGGACGTGTGGTTTGGCTGGAACCTGTAAAGTGGGTTGACAACTGGCCTGTGATGGGTGAAAAACCTGGCATCAAGGTATATGGAAAGAAAGAAAAGTATTGCGGACAGCCTGTCCTGACATACAAGAAACCTAATGTTGGTCAGACTTATCCTATCTGCAATCCGGTGGAAAGCGACGAGTTCAACCTCCCTGTGATGGGCAAGCAATGGCAATGGCATGCTAACTACGACCAGACATTTGGTATGCCTACTCCATACGGTTACTTCCGCGTATTCTGCCACAGACAGAGCGAAGGATTCAAGAATCTCTGGGAGGCAGGTAACCTTCTACTTCAGAAGACCCCTGCAGATAACTTTACCGCTACAGCAAAACTTAAGGTTACCGCAAAGGATGAAGGACAGTACGGCGGTGTAATATGCATGGGACTGGACTACTCGTCCATCGTACTGCGCCGTGTAGGTAATGAATTCCAGCTGCAACAGATAACATGCAAGAGTGCAGACAAGGGTAAACCGGAGAAGATAACTGTCCTGGCTACACTCCCTCCTACTGCCGTTGACAAGATAACATATCAGCCTTCAATACACTGCGACCTGTATATGCAGATGAAGGTGGAATACATCGGAGGCAAAACTGCCGAAGGAGAAAACAAGCATGAGGCAAAGGTTACTTTTGCATACTCGCAGGATGGTAAGAAATACACCTCTTGCGGTGAGGCTTTCAAGATGCGCCAAGGAAAATGGATTGGTGCCAAGATAGGTATCTGCGCAGCAGAACCTGCCGGAAAGAAGGTTCGCGGTTGGGTAGATGTTGATTGGTTCCGCATCACAAAGTAAGCGTCACGACCTATCAATAAGAAAGAACAAAGTTTTCTTTTGTCTGTACAATAGAAACAAATACGCACAAATACGCATAAATTAACGCACAAATATATTTTTTGAAAATTTGTGGAAAGAATTTATGCGTATTTGTGCGCATTTGTTTCCTTTTAATATTTCATTCGTCTATAGAAGATTCTTTCATTTGTACATGCTGCTGTCTTTTTTATTTATGCTATCTCTGAGAGTTCGAGCCAACGCATCTCTTTCTCATCCAATTCCTCATTCAAGACGGGAAGTCGCTTGCTTAACTCTGTTATCCTATCCACAGAGATATTGCCATTGCTCAGTTCTGTCTCTATCAGCTTCTTTTCTTCTGTCAATGCGTCAATATCCTTTTCCAGTTGTTCAAACTCACGCTTCTCCTTAAACGTCATCTTACGCTTGCCATTGACACCTGAACCTGACGCACTATTCTTAGAGGTATTCAACTTCGACTCTTTATTCTTTGTGGCACTCGTAGTCTCTGCATCCTTATTGGACGCTAATGCTGCATATTCCCTATACTGGGTATAGTTACCAGGAAAGTCCTGTACCTTGCCATCACCATGGAAGACCATCAAGTGGTCCACCACCTTGTCCATGAAATATCGGTCATGGCTTACAACTATCACACATCCGGGGAAATCCTGCAAATACTCCTCCAGTATCTGCAATGTCTTGATATCAAGATCATTGGTAGGCTCATCAAGTACAAGGAAATTAGGATTTCGCATCAACACCGTACATAGATACAGTTTTCGCTTCTCGCCCCCTGAGAGTTTATATACATAGTTGTACTGTTGTTCTGGTGTAAAAAGGAAATGCTGCAGGAACTGTGATGCCGAGAAATGGCGTCCCTGACCAAGGTCTATGTAATCGGCTATGGCACGCACCACATCAATTACTTTCTGGGATTCATCAAACTGCAATCCTTCCTGGGAGAAATACCCAAACTTTACTGTCTCACCAATATCAAACTTTCCCTCATCAGGTGTTACCAATCCTAAAAGCAACTTTATAAAAGTAGATTTACCTGCGCCATTATTACCCACGATACCCATCTTCTCAAAACGGGCAAAGTTGTAATAGAAATGGTCGAGTATCACCTTGTCCTCCCAACGCTTTGAGACATACTGACACTCGAATATCTTACTGCCGATATATACATTGCTAGCCTTCAGACGTATCTGCCTATCCTCTATGCGCTGTTTGGCAACCTTCTCCAGTTCATAGAAAGCCTCCTCACGATAGCGCGCCTTGTGACCGCGCGCCTGTGGCTGACGACGCATCCACTCCAGTTCGCGACGATACAGATTGTTGGCATGCTGTATGTTTGCCATCATGGCATCAATACGCTCCTGTCGTTTCTCCAGATAATAGGAATATGATCCCTTATATGAGTATATGGTATTATTGTCCAATTCCAGAATTATACTGCATACCTTATCAAGGAAGAAACGATCATGAGTAACCATGAGCAAAGTCTTATTGCCTCGTTGCAGGAAGCCTTCCAGCCATTCTACCATCTGAAGATCAAGATGGTTAGTAGGCTCATCCAATATCAGCATATCAGGGTTTGACAATAGTACCTGTGCTAACGATATTCTCTTCTGCTGGCCACCGCTGAGTTCGCTGATAGGCTGATCCAAATTCATTATGCGCAACTGCGTCAGGATCTGCTTTGCCTTGACTATCAGTTCATCAGAGAGCGAACCCAATGCCTGCATCACCGTGGCACCTTCAGGGAAATGCGGTTCCTGTCGCAAATAGCCAACAGTGACTCCATTACGATATATTATACTACCGGAATCTACACCTTCTTCACCTGTCAGCATTGACAGGAGAGTAGATTTTCCCGTACCATTCTGGGCTATTAGTCCCACACGCTGTCCCTCAGAGACACTGAACGAGATACCGTCGAACAACACACGCTCACCAAAGCGTTTTGATACATTCTGTACATCAAGGAATGGTACTGCCATGTTTTATAGGGTTTATACGGTTATACGGTTGTAGATTGTACGGAAATTACTATTTATTCTTCATTTGCCATGAGTATGGACTCGATGTAGTTCAACACTTCATCGCGACCAATCCTATTCTCAGAACTTGTGATAAAGTAAGGAGGCAGTTCCTCCCACTCATCCAACATCGCTTTCATATACTTGGCTACATTCTGTCTTGCTTTTACCTGTCCTAACTTATCCGCCTTAGTAAAGACTATTGAGAAAGGTATGCCATTCTCACCAAGCCAGTTCATGAATTCCTTGTCTATCTTCTGCTGCTCATGACGTATGTCTATCAGCAGAAAGACATTGACCATCTGCTCACGGTTAAGTATATATGAAGAAATCATCTTCTCTATATCATCCTGCACTTTCTTTGAACGCTTGGCAAAACCGTAACCTGGCAGATCCACAAGATACCATGAGACGTCTGCACCCTGCGCTGATGTCAATTTTGAGTCTATCAAGAAGTGATTTATGAGCAACGTCTTACCTGGTGTAGCACTAGTCTTGGCTAGTCCTTTATGAGCAGTAAGCATATTGATAAGACTTGACTTGCCCACATTGCTTCGACCGATAAAAGCAAACTCAGGACGCGTATCTTTCGGACACTGTGAGAGTTTTGCTGCACTGATAACAAATTCTGCTTTCTTTATATCCATAATATTTCCTTATTCATCTTTCGCAAGTTTTAATCTCACGCAAAGGCACGAGAACGGTCACATTTATAACAGTTAATGAACTAGCGAAACTTGTATTTCCTTATTTCTTTTCCACTGACCCTTCCTGACCATAGGCCGCAATGAAAGAGTCGGCCTTTTCATATCCCATAGCCTTAGCACGCTTCAGTTCCACAAGTCCTCTCTCCTTATTTCCTGCCAGACACAATGCCAAGCCTAGGAAACCATGGCCTTCGGCATAAGCCGGAGCTATGGTAACGAGCTGGGTAGCAGAAGCTACAGCCTCCTCAACCTTCTTCATCTTGATAAGAAGCAGTGTACGCTCTGCATGATATATCACGGCACGTGGTGCGTACACTATGGCACTATCCAGCTGTGCCAGCTGCTCCCCACGGTCCGCATTTTTGTTCTTCAAACACTGATAGCAATAGTAATACACCTCAGCATCCGTGCTATTCTCTTTATTGGCAGCCTGAAACTCTGCCAACGCCTCATCGTACTTATGCTGCGCATAGAATATCTTTCCCTTGTGAATGCGGTATATCATCTGCTGACTGGCATCATAAGCCTTGTCTATCTCGCTTATAGCCTTATCCAAAGACCATCCTTCATATGGCACGTCACTCATCAGCGTTTCCTTATTATATATGAGACGTGAATATGCATAATATACACCTGCCTTCTGTTCTGCCTTCTCCAATGCAGTCTGCATGATAGCATCAGCACCAGCAAAATCACGGTTATCGGTAAGCCACTCCGCCTTACTTATATAGCCATCCTCATGCTCAGGAAACTTCATGATAAACTCGTCTATCATCCTAGAGTAATTGAGGGAATCTTCACGCTGAGCACCTACCATAAGGGCAAGCATAGCCTGACTGTAGTCATCTGGCAATGCAATGCGTATGGATGTGGTTCGCAATGCATTATCATTGGCAGACAACGCTCCTGGTACTAATGTCACACCATATCGTGCACTGGCGAAATACAAGTCCGTACGTGTGGAACTGGTATTCAGAAGTCCCATTAGTTGGCCCTGAGTATTGAAACAAGGGCTACCTTGCATATCATCACCAACAGGATTTTCATTCTGCTCTACAATATAATAAGGCAGATCATCCATGAATGTCTCTGTCTTTGTCACTGCATACTTACGATACACTGGGGCCTTGCCGCCGTAACCGGCATACCACACCTCTGCTCCTTCTGGTTGCTGGCCAGACTCTATCGTAGCGGGAACGATAGTGTTTTTGCCTTCCACCAATACTTTTACACGAGCTACATTGTAGTAACTGCTTGCTCCAAGAATACAGTCCACTTCATATTTCTTTCCCTGAGCATCAAGCACTACGGCTGAACGGGCACCAATCAAAGGATTCCATGCACACAATACGGTTCCATCGGTATCCTCAAAGACACCATATCCCGTAGATACGACAGTGCCATCAGCTCCAAATGTGGTCACTTTCACCACTGACTTACCGGCTTTCTTCACAGCAGATGGCTGCGCAGCGGCAACTAAACCTAAGAAAAGGAATGATGCTATTCCAAGAAAACGTCTTATTCTATTATTCATTTCGTTATCTGTTGTTTGTCGTTAGTTTTTCTTCAGCAATGCTTTTGCATTGGTACGAGCTGCTTCTGTGATATCAGAACCGCTCAACATCTGTGCTATCTCATCCACACGCTCTTCATCCGTCAGCAGACGCATCACAGACGTTGTACCCTCCGGAGTATCATGTTTCTCCACCTTGTAATGACGCGTACCCAATGCTGCTATCTGTGGCAGGTGGGTTATACTGAGCACCTGTCGGTTGGTGCTACCCATCTGCGCCATGATGTCCGCCATCTTCTCTGCTACACGACCGCTGACACCGGTATCGATTTCGTCAAAGATAATGGTAGGCAACTTCACCGCTCCGCTTATCATTGCCTTGAGCGACAACATAAGACGTG
Organism: Prevotella sp.; assembly: GCA_045617365.1. Classification (GTDB taxonomy): domain Bacteria; phylum Bacteroidota; class Bacteroidia; order Bacteroidales; family Bacteroidaceae; genus Prevotella. Next base: position 27,868 of record JAZLIN010000125.1, read on the forward strand.
CTATCTCACCACCTGACGCTACCTGGGCCACTGGACGTGGCGCCATACCCTTATTGGCAGAAAAGAGGAAAGCGACCTTGTCCTGCCCATCGCGAGTGAGTGCAGACTGTTGTATGTTGACAGAGAAATCCACATTTGGCATGCCAAGCGTCTCCAGTCGGGCAATGATATCTTTCTGTATCTTCACCGATGCCTTGCTGCGAGTCTGAGTCAACTTTTCCGCTTTCTGGCGTGCAGTCTCAAGCAGAGCCTCCACCTCTTTCTCTTTCTCCTGCAGGGCTTCATCGCTATTGTCTATACTATTGATGGTATCTGCCAAACGTTGCTGTTCCTCAAGGAGTTGAGTAATGCTCTCTTTCTGAAATTTACGTTCAAGACCATAAATCAAGTCAAGGCGTTCGTTGATATTTGCCAGGCGCTCCGGATCAAACTCAATACGTTCCAACTCTGCTGACGCCTCAGAGGCTATATCCTTCAACTCTATGTATGATGAGTCTATACGATCCGCCAATCCCTGCAGTTTCGGATATAGTTCAGCAGCGCTACTGACTCGTGATACAGCCTGGCGCAATGCATCAAGTATGCCACCGCCATCACCATTGAGCAGTCCCTCTGCCTCATAGAGGGCGGTCTTGATCTCCTCGGTATGCGATGCTGCCTCCTGTTCCTGCTCCAGCAATTCCTGTTCGTCTGCCTTCAGATCTGCCTTGACCAGTTCATCCAACTGAAATCGCATAAAGTCTTCATTGCCCTGACTCTCTGCTATCTGCTGACGCAACTGCTCTAATTCCTGCGATGCTTTATGGTACGAATTATATGCTGCTACATAAGCATTGCGTACGGCTACATTATCGGCTATTACATCTACAACACCAAGCTGGAAGTCCTCCTTCTGCAACAGCAGATTCTGATGCTGTGAATGCACATCGATGAGCATCTCACCGAGTTCACGCATCTGTTGCAATGTCACTGGAGTATCATTGATGAATCCCCTGCTCTTACCTGCCGCTGTCAGTTCACGGCGTATGATGCAGTCGGAGATATCATCACAGTCCAACTCATTATCCTCAAACCATCGCTCCATGTCATAGCGCGAGAGATCAAACCTTGCCTCTATGGTACATTTCTGCATATTGACCTTCACCGCCTTTGTATCGGCGCGCTGTCCCAGCAGCATTCCGATAGCACCAAGTATAATACTCTTACCGGCACCAGTCTCACCTGTAATGACAGAAAAGCCTGCCGTGAAATCAATGTCCAGGACATCAATAAGCGCATAGTTTTTTATGTATAAATGCTTTAGCATTGCCTCGTAATTTTAATTTTATTCAAGTTTCGCAAGCTCAACTTGCTTAGAAGTTAAGGAGTTAAAGTAGTTAAAGTAGTTAAGACATTAGTATTTGGAGTGCTACAGGTATTGTCTTCGCTCGGTTTACCGCTTTGCTTGCAAAGAACTCCTTAGCGACGAAGGAGCGATAACTTCTTCGCTCGGCGCTTGCGACGCTCTGCTTGCAGAGAACTTCTTAACTCCTTAAGTTTCAAGAGTTCGAAGAACTTGCGAAACTTGAATATGTTTATTGAATATGTGGGGGTATTTAGTA
>JAZLIN010000126.1:0-9669 GCA_045617365.1 Prevotella sp.
TAAGAAGTTAAGAAGTTATCGCTCCTTCGTCGCTGAGAAGTTAAAGACAATACTTAATACAGCGTAAAAACTAATGTCTTAACTTCTTTAACTTCTTAACTCCTTAACTTCTAAACAAGTGAAGCTTGCGAAACTTGAATATATTATATAAGGTGTACTATCTTATCCTGTCGGCAGAGCGAACGAGGTCATCGTCACTCTTTATGCCCTTCCATGCAAGCCAAAGGAAGATGATGCTTATCACGGGAAGGATAGCCTGATACGCTATGCTGCCCTCAGAAGGGAAAAGGCAGAAATGGTCTATGCAGAACATCACAACCCATGCTATGCAGAGAAAGATATCAACCTTGCAAACGAACATCTGCTTTCTACGGTCATTGTATTTGAAGATGTCGATAATGGCAAGTACTGCCGACAGTCCGCTAATCACCTGGAGAGGTACGGACAGGGCATCACTGGCAATGTTGCATGCCAATGCTGTGATGATGAGCAGTATCGCAGCGACAGCAAGGAATATGGTCTGTTTACGTTGCCACATTTCGGTAATGATTTATCCAGATTTAGAAATCGTCATCATCATCGTTGCGAACATCCTTGGCAGGGTCGTGCCAATATATTTCGTCAGCGAGGAACTCCTCTGTAGCGATGAGAGTTGGCTTTGGCAACTTCTCATAGTAGCGGCTGATCTCTATCTGCTCACGATTCTCGAATACCTCTTCGAGACTGTCGTTGTAGCTTGAGAACTCGGCGAGCTTCTTGCTCAGTTCCTGCTTGACTTCCGCTGCTATCTGGTTGCTACGCTTGCCGATGATAGCTACGCTCTCGTAGATGTTGTCGGTCTGGTCACAGAGTTCCATGATGTTACGGGTGACTGTGTTTGTAGGTGCTTTCACCTTCTTGTAGTCTGTCATTCCTAAATCTTTCATATCTTTGTTATTATAATTTTTCTTTTAACTTTCTGTTATCAGTATTCTGTTCTTGGCTCCCCCTTAGGGGACAAGGGGGCTTATTTCTTCTCGTCCACCTCACCAGTAGTGATATACTTCTTGCACTTGCTGATGAACTTCTCTGCCAGGCCGCGATCCTTGGAGTCAGGATATTCATTGATGAAACCATAGCATTCATCCTCTGCGTCCTGGAATCTGTCCGACTGTTTCTCCTTGATACTATGTACTGCCAGTTCGTATTTGCTCTTCATGATGAGCGAAGAGAAATCCTCGCGCAGCGAAGTAAAAGGATAATCCTTCAGTGCATTCTGTGCAGTGATGATGCAAGCCTCGTAGTTATTGCCGCCGTTGGCACTGCAGTTACCGAAGTAAGTACCGAGGTCGTAGTAGAGTTTTGCATTGATAAACTCCTTGGTTACGAGTTTGTCCTGCAGTTCGAAGAGACGGTCGCTGGCCTTCTGCTTATGTTCGCTGTAGGGAAAGATGTCCATGAAGTCCTGATAAGCCTTTATGGCCTGATAGGTAGGCTTCTGGTCCAGTCGTGGTTCCGGTACACATTCATACATGGACTCACCGATATAGAAACATGCCTCCTCTGCATAGAGTCCCTTGGTGTAGGAACTGAAATATTTCTTGAATATCTCAGCGGCAGATTCATAGTCCTTGTTGCGGTATGTTGACATGGCGTAGAGGTAGAGGCATTCCTCACCGTTGTCGGTACCCTTCATGACGGTCACCATGTCACCAAAAAGAAGTGATGCCTGGGAATACTTACCCTTGACATAAAGTTCCTTGGCATATTCGTAACGGTATGAATAGTCATACGAACGATATACGGCATTAAACTCCTTCGCACAACTGGCGAGGAGCATAATGACGCTAACGATTGACAATAAGATGTATTTGTTCATTAATTAAAAAATCGATTTTGGATGCAAAGTTACACATAATTCTTTGATTGAACAAGAAAACACACCTTGTTTTAATAAAAAAATGAATATTTATAACATTTATTATATGTATTTGTCGCCAAAAAGTGATTTCTAATGATACTTTGCACTGCTACTCTAAACACTACTGCAAAGATACTGCCATTTTATGACCTGTGCAAATAAATCTGTGCTTGGTACTCCTCTTCATCAACGAAAAAGTTCTGTGGTTTCTGCGAGTTCCGTTGATAAAAAAACTTCGGCGCCAATCAGTGTTGACCGCTCAACACTGCTGTGTTAGGGGCTCAACACCAGAACAACTGTTTTTATATATTTTGGTGGTTGCCTTAGTTTAGATGTTCTTGACAATCTTTATATACACAAGAAAGCCTTCCAAAGATGCCCTTAAGCACCTCTGGAAGGCTCTGTATCTATAATATTGAGAGTTATGCTTTAAACGATAGCTTCTATCAATATTCGTCCGTTTAACTCTACTGGTGGCAACAACCCAGACTTCTTTGTCTTATTGAAGCAGAAACTGAGGAGATAACCTTTTTGCAGGTCGAAATATTCAAGGTAGCGACAGAGTTGTTCCTCTCCGCGCTCGTTGTATGCATTACCTCGCCATATTTTTAGTTCAATGACGTATTGCTTGCCGAGATAATCGATAACCACATCCATTCGGTCATGGTCTCGAGTCTGTTCTTCGATGTGATAACTGCCTATGCCGTTGATGACAGGACGCAAGTAAGTAAGGAATACCTTGCGACCATCATCTTCAATGAACTCGTTGTTATGATCCATCTTGTAGGTCTGGTTCATGTGGACAACGAAGCGTTCCATGAGGTGTGCCATGTCTATGACACCATCTTTGACGAACTGGCTCTTGTCGATTTGTCCTTGCCTGAAGAAAGACGAGTTTTCCTCTTCACTGATAAACAGATTATAAAGACGAGTCTCCATGATGCGACAAGCGATGGCAATCTTTCCGTCCTTATTGGATATGTAGTTGAACATCGATGCAATCTGGACGTATTTCTCGTCGGGATTATAAGACTTAACTTTACCCGAGAAAAGGATTCCCTTTAATATCTGCTTAAGTTCTGGGTACTCATCCAGCTTCTTAATCATATTATCAAAGAGAGTGTTACGTTCAACCAATATGGCATTTACAGCTTTCAGTACACCTTCCTTATCCCATGTATATTGTTCTGCATCGATAATCTGGCAGATGCGACTCACAAGGAATGGATAGCCAGCGGTGTAGTCGCGAATCATCTGACCTACAAACACTTCATCAAACCTCAGGTTGTGGTCTGCCTTGTATTCTGCCAGCATTCCTGCGATGCCCTTTGCCGAAAGGCTCATATCCACATCGAAAGGAACCGCTATGTTCCAAGGCGAGTTGTACTGACGTTCGTCTTCTTTGCGAATCTTCAGTTTGAGGTTCTTGATGTCATAGACGCCGGCGAGGATGACGGACTGGAAGGTAGGAATCACATCCTTGTTAAGGAACATTCCACGCAGCAATCCTAAGAATTTAAGGAAAGAAGGATGGTTGCCAGCTTGATCTACCTCATCAATAACAAGAACTATGGGTTTGGAATTTTGATGGCAGATACTGCTAATGAAAAAATCAAAGTCAGCAGAGGAGCACTCCGTCTTATACTCTTTGGAGTATTCGACTATCATTTCTGCAACAGCGGAATCAAGCCCCTCCAAAGGAGTCCACATGAATGAACGAGCAAGAAGACTTATAAATTTTGCATAAAGACGGTTTTCATCCTTAAAGCACGCATCTTCTACAGTCTCAAAACTGATGTTGAATATGCAGTACTCATTTGAAAGGGTACTGCTTATAGCTTTCAGTGTTGTAGTCTTGCCATACTGCCTGCCGCGATTTATACAGAAATAGTTACCCTTGGCAATCATCTTGCGGATGATTGCCAGACGTTCGGTGATGTCCACCATATAGTGTTCGTTCGGGCGACAAGTACCCGCTGTATTGAATGTTCTCATATCTGCTTTATCGAAAAGTGTATCGTTCGGCTCCGCCGCTTGGCTTGTCCAAGAACTTTTTGCTTTGCAAAGTTATGAAAAAAAACTCAAATACGAGCAGAAATGCTTTCGAAATTTACAAAATAATTTCCACATGGTAATGCCTTGGTCACAAGAAAGCATGATTTTCCATGAAAGTTTATGACTTATGTCATTGATAGTGACTACTCTGCACCCAAAAAGTAAGTACCGACAAGACTGTTCTGCTATGAACAGGAAAGAAATCGGGGTTCCTGCAGTGCAATGTACAATTTGGTTATATCACAGAAAATGTGTAACTTTGCATCCGAAAAAGAATATCAGGCGGCATGAATCAATTTAATCTTACATCGAAATACAAACCTACTGGCGACCAACCAGAAGCCATCGCTCAATTAGTGGAGGGCGTAAGACGCGGCGATCCTGCCCAGGTGCTGCTCGGTGTGACAGGTTCGGGAAAGACCTTCACCATGGCGAATGTGATACAGGAAGTAGGCCGGCCTACGCTTATCCTCAGCCATAACAAGACACTTGCCGCTCAGCTCTATGAGGAGATGAAATCCTTCTTTCCGCAGAATGCCGTGGAGTATTACGTCTCATACTATGATTACTATCAGCCGGAGTCGTATCTGCCGGCTACGGATACGTACATAGAGAAAGACCTTGCCATCAATGAGGAGATAGACCGTCTGCGGCTGTCGGCTGTCACCTCGCTACTGTCGGGCAGAAGGGACGTCATAGTGGTCAGTTCCGTGTCGTGCATATACGGCATGGGAGGCCCGTCAACCATGCAGGGCAGCATAATCTCCATACGCAAGGGACAGCGCATAGACCGCAACGATTTCCTGCGCAAACTCGTTGACGCATTGTATGTTAGAAATGACATAGAACTCTCGCGCGGAGAGTTTCGCGTGAAGGGTGACACGGTGGATATCGCCATGGCATACAGCGAAGGCGTGTTGCGCGTGACATTCTGGGACGACGAGATCGATGCCATCGAGGAACTGGAGGCTACGACCTATCGCAGGCGCGAGTCCTTTGAGGAATACCAGATATACCCTGCCACCCTCTTTGTCACCACCAAAGAGCAACAGGAGAGTGCCGTCAGCAAGATACAGGATGATCTCGTGGCGCAGATAGAGTATTTCCAGTCCATGGGCGATGAACTCAAGGCGCAGCGCATCAAGGAGAGAGTGGAGTATGACCTGGAGATGATCAAGGAACTGGGCCACTGCTCGGGCATAGAGAACTACTCTCGCTATTTCGATGGCAGGGCGCCGGGTGAGCGTCCTTACTGCCTCTTCGACTTCTTCCCTCAGGACTTCCTCATGCTCATAGACGAGAGCCATGTGTCGGTGCCGCAAATCAGGGCGATGTATGGCGGTGACCGGTCGAGGAAGCAAAACCTCGTGGAGTTCGGTTTCAGACTGCCTGCCGCATTCGACAACCGTCCGCTACGCTTTGAGGAATTCGAACAGATGCTCAATCAGACCATCTATGTCTCTGCCACCCCGGCGGAATATGAGTTGGAGGCTGCGGAAGGCATCGTGGTGGAGCAGGTTATACGACCTACCGGTTTGCTGGACCCACCGATAGAGGTGAGACCTACGGAGAATCAGATAGATGACCTCATGGAAGAGATACGCATCAGGTCTGAGCGCCACGAGAGAGTGCTGGTGACTACCCTCACCAAACGTATGGCAGAGGAACTGACGGAGTATCTTCTCAACAATGGCGTCAAGACTAGTTACATCCACTCAGACGTATCAACCCTGGACCGCGTGCAGATACTCAACGACCTGCGTGCCGGAGTGTATGATGTCCTCGTGGGCATCAACCTGCTGCGTGAGGGACTCGACCTGCCGGAGGTGTCACTCGTGGCAATCCTTGATGCTGACAAGGAGGGATTCCTCCGCTCGCATCGCAGTCTGACGCAGACCGCCGGACGTGCCGCACGTAACGTTGACGGACTCGTGATAATGTATGGCGACCGCATAACGGAGAGCATGCAGCAGACCATCGATGAGACCACGCGCCGACGTGCCAAGCAGATAGAGTATAACGAAGCGCATAACATTGTACCTCAACAGATTAAGAAGGAACTGAACCGTGAGAGCATTGCCAGGGTGATAAAGAATGAGGAGACTCTTGGCAAACTGAAGATCACACCTGGCGAGAAGGGCGTATTCGGCACTGCCTCGCCTGCCGGCGCACACCATGCCGAGGGTCACATGGCGGCTGAGAGCATGGCATACGTAGAGCCTGACAACTATGATGGAGCAATGGCGGCCGATCCTATCGTGAGGACGATGACGAAGGAGCAGATAGAGGCTGCCATAGCCACTGCCAAACAGCGCATGGCGGAGGCTGCCAAGGCACTTGACTTCATGCTCGCCGCACAATACAGGGACGAGATCATTTCGCTACAGAACCAGTTGCAGAAAGCAGATTAAGACGGGTTATTCCCATGCCTTTTGAAAATTTGCAGTGATATTTTTGCATATATCCTAAATAATTTGTAACTTTGCAACAAATAAATAGGTGTGAAGGGTTATGCCGCACCTGCATGATTTTTTGACAGTATAACAAAAACATAAATATTAGGACAAGAACTATGGTCATATTTTTCAAGACCCCTTCCAACAACATCATTGCGACTGAGATAGATCATCAGCCAAATGAACAGGAGACAAAGGAATTGTGCTGGCTCTATGACAACGCTACCGTCGTGGACGCACAGAGTATGAACGGCTACTTTGTAGGTCCACGCCGTGAGATGATCACCCCATGGAGTACCAACGCGGTGGAGATCACTCAGAACATGAGCCTCAAGGGCATCAGCCGTATAGAAGAGTACTTCCCTGTGGACTCTATGGACGCTGAGCACGATCCTATGCTGCAGCGCATGTACAATGGACTCGACCAGAGTGTCTTCACCGTCGATATCAAGCCTGAGGCTATCAAGCACGTGGAGAACCTGGAGGAGTACAACGAGCAGGAAGGTCTTGCCCTCTCAGCTGAGGAGATGGACTACCTGCACAAGGTAGAGGGACAGCTCGGACGTCCGCTTACCGACTCTGAGATATTCGGTTTCGCACAGATCAACTCTGAGCATTGCCGTCATAAGATATTCGGCGGCACATTCATCATCGACGGTGAGGAGAAGGAGTCTTCCCTCTTCCAGATGATCAAGAAGACTACACAGGAGAATCCTAACAAGATTCTCTCGGCATACAAGGACAACGTAGCATTCTCGGCAGGTCCGGAGATCGAGCAGTTCTCGCCTGCAGACCATTCACAGCCTGACCTCTACAAGATAAAGAAGGTGAAGTCGGTTATCTCTCTCAAGGCTGAGACACATAACTTCCCTACTACCGTGGAGCCATTCAACGGTGCTGCTACCGGTACAGGCGGTGAGATCCGCGACCGTATGGGCGGTGGCGTCGGTTCATGGCCTATCGCTGGTACTGCGGTATATATGACCTCTTATCCTCGCAAGGAGAGCACCAATCAGGCATGGGAGAAGATCATGCCTGTACGTGAGTGGCTCTATCAGACTCCAGAGCAGATTCTTATCAAGGCTTCAAACGGTGCATCTGACTTCGGTAACAAATTCGGACAGCCATTGATCTGCGGTTCGGTACTCACATTCGAGCACCAGGAGCGCGACGAACAGTATGCTTACGACAAGGTTATCATGCTCGCAGGCGGCGTAGGCTACGGCATAGAGCGTGACTGCCTCAAGGGTGAGCCACAGGCAGGCAACAAGGTTGTCGTGATGGGTGGTGAGAACTACCGCATCGGTCTCGGTGGCGGTTCGGTATCGTCGGTGGAGACTGGTCGCTACTCAAGCGGCATCGAGCTCAACGCCGTACAGCGTGCAAACCCTGAGATGCAGAAGCGTGCATATAACGTTATCCGCGCCCTCGGCGAGGAGGACAACAACCCTATCGTTTCTATCCACGACCACGGTTCGGCTGGTCACGTCAACTGTCTCTCGGAACTCGTAGAGGAGTGCGGTGGTCTCATCCACATGGACAAGCTCCCTATCGGCGACAAGACTCTCTCGGCTAAGGAAATCATTGCCAACGAGTCACAGGAGCGTATGGGCCTCCTCATTGACGAGGCTGCCATAGAGCATGTGCAGAAGATTGCTGACCGTGAGCGTGCCCCTATGTACACCGTCGGTGAGACTACCGGTGACCATCGCTTTGCCTTCGAGCAGGCTGACGGCGTACGCCCATTCGACCTCGCCGTAGAGCAGATGTTCGGTTCTTCGCCTAAGACCATCATGGAGGACAAGACCGTAGAGCGCAAGTATGACGTAGTGACATACGACCAGTCGGGCATCACTGAGGGCTCTACCCTCAACACTCAGCTCACTGAATATGTGAAGAATGTACTCCAGCTCGAGGCTGTAGCATGTAAGGACTGGTTGACCAACAAGGTCGATCGCTGTGTCAGCGGACGTGTAGCACGTCAGCAGTGTCAGGGCGAACTCCAGCTTCCTCTCTCTGACTGCGGTGCCGTAGCACTCGATTATACAGGTACCAAGGGTATCGCTACATCTATAGGCCACGCTCCTCAGGCAGCGCTCGCTGACCCAGAGGCTGGTTCCGTACTCTCTGTAGCAGAGTCTCTGACCAACCTCGTATGGGCTCCTATGGCAGAAGGCATGGACTCTATCTCCCTCTCAGCCAACTGGATGTGGCCTTGCCGCGCACAGCAGGGTGAGGACGCTCGCCTCTATAAGGCTGTCAAGGCTCTCTCGGACTTCTGCTGCGAACTCCAGATCAACGTGCCTACAGGTAAGGACTCGCTCAGTATGACTCAGAAGTACCCTGACGGAAAGAAGATCATCGCTCCTGGTACCGTTATCGTAAGTGCCGGCGGTGAGGTCAGCGACATCCGCAAGGTCGTATCACCTGTCATCAAGGATGCTACCGCATCACGCCTCTACTATATCGACTTCTCATTCGACAAGCTACAGCTCGGCGGTTCTGCCTTCGCTCAGTCTATGGGCAAGGTAGGCAGCGACGTTCCTACAGTCAAGAACGCTGAATACTTCCGCGATGCCTTCATGGCTGTCCAGCAGCTCGTGAACGAGGGCCTCGTACTCGCTGGCCACGATATCTCTGCCGGCGGTATGATTACCGCTCTCCTTGAGATGTGCTTCGCCAATACCAAGGGCGGTCTCAAGCTCAACCTCGACAAGATTCAGGAGGGCGACATCGTCAAGGTACTCTTCGCTGAGAATCCTGGCGTCATCATCCAGGTTAGCGAGGAAAATGCCAACCGCGTGAAGAAGATCCTTGAGGATGCTGGCGTAGGCTATGCGAAGATCGGTGCTCCTCAGGCTGAGCGCAAGATCTCTATCACCAAGACCGTAAGCAATGCTTCTGTACCTAATGTCAAGGTTGCTAACCGCGAGATGACATTCGAGTTTGACATCGACGAGATGCGTGACTCATGGTACAGCACCTCGTACCTGCTTGACCGTCGCCAGAGCTTCAACGGCAAGGCTGCAGAGCGTTTCGTGAACTATAAGAATATCCCTGTAGAGTGGACCGTGAAGGGTGAGGCTCTCAAGGCTACTCCACGTCCTGAGGCTAACCGTCCTGTAGCTGCCATCATCCGTGAGAAGGGTACCAACTCTGAGCGTGAGTTGGCTTACTCATTCTACATGGCTGGCTTCGACGTGAAGGACGTTACCATGACCGATCTCATCACTGGGCGCGAGACTCTGGTGGAGGTTA
>JAZLIN010000127.1:0-41582 GCA_045617365.1 Prevotella sp.
GTTGAGGTGCGAGCTTGCGAGTACTCCAAATCTCCCGAATGTCACAAAAGGACAAAGGGAGCAAGAATTTTTTGATACACAAAAAAACTTCTTGAAAAGCACTCCCTTAAATCCCCAGCGACAGCATAGCTGTTCTTGCAGTCTCAGCTTCCTTCGTTCCCTATATGATGCTTATTTCCACTTGTTGCCATTGATGAAAGCAGAAGGGAACTCACGTTTGGCTACGTCAATCTTACCGACAATGTTGTTTTTGATGTAGGTGAGCGCTTTGCGCTTATCGTCATCTGTCAGAGCATTCCATCTTGATTTGGTGTCGAAGTTACCAGCATCCTTTTTTACGTATAGGCTTTCAAATGCGCTATACGACAGGTCTTCTTTCTCTGTTGTCGTTGCTGTGTCATTCGATTCCTGAGTAATAGAAACGGAGTCGGTGCTATCGTCACCATCCGTGTCGGTGTCAATTTCATTGTCTGTACTACGCTTCTCTGCCATCTGCTGACATTGGCTTTTCTTAACCTCATAGTCTCTCAACTGCTCTTTCAACGCATTGCCAAATGTGGTTTCGAAGAACAGCATCTTGTAATGATCCTTGAAAGATGGGTACGTACCATCAGCAACGTAACGTGCGATAGAAAGGATGAACTCACCAGCTTCCTTGTCCTCCATATTGAGAAACATCATGAGTTGTTCACGTGTGAAGAAGATACGCTTGATTGTATTCTCCTGGTTAGGCGACTTGACGTTGCCTTTGTTTTTAGTCTTCTTGTTTGCCATTTCTTTAAGAAATTAAAAAGTTAATATATCAGTTCAAGTTGCAACTTGTCTATTAGAATCTGTAGTGCAGGATATTTCTCAACGAATCGTCTCAACAGCTCTTCTTTCTCACGACGTGGTGCCGACTCTATGAACTGGCGTTCTCTTATACCTTTTATTATATAGTCAGCAATGTCGAGACCAGCAGAACGTTCTTCCTCTGATGCAACATCTTCGAGGTATGTTGATACTTCTACGCTTATACCAATACGTCGCATCTGTTCAGCCTTGATTTGCCACTCTGCTGTTGCCTTGAGGTCTGGATATAGAACCACGTTACGACCTTTGAGGATATGCATCCTACTGTTGAAACAACCGCTCTTACCTCCTGATGCTATCCAGATGTAGTTTGGAAAGAACTCCGATGCGATGATAGCCGTCTTCTCGCTTTCCACTAGTGCCACAGCTTTGGATCTGTCAACGAGTAGATGCTCACCGAAGTAACACTGCTCGAGTACGAAGTCTTGCATTCGCAACGTGCTATGCACCCATGCCACATCTTTTCTGTTCTCGTTCTTAACGCGATGTCCGTCATCAGCGTTGTAGAGAATAATCTTCCCTGCATGAACGTTACCATCCATATCCACCTGCCAGAACACCGTCGAGTTCTCCCACTTCTTTGCAGTACCTACATTGTAACGCTTGACTGCTCTGTCAGCAGCCTCCGCACTCATGATGGTGCGCAGGAACAATACGAGGTTGTTGTGGTCATACGCTTTCATCGTCTGTTGCATCAGATCACGAGAGATGAAGGAAGGTGGAGGTTTCGGTTTCTGCTCTACGACATGGTTGACAGGAGGGATGTTATGCCCTTCTTCAAACAATCCTTCCTTTGCATCAGGATTCTTTTCAAAATACTCCCTGGGTGGACAATGATACCCACAGTTATCCTCACGGTCGCAACGTCCCACATAATCGGGAAACGTGATCTTCCCTTCGGTGTCGTAGTACGGCACGAAGCGATGCTTCTGGCCGCATGAAGGACATGTCAGCTTAGTCCTGGCATTGCATTTCTTCAGTCGGAAACGGTGGCTGTTGTCGTTGGAAAAAGGCATAGGAGTCCCCATAGCGGAACTTTCTCTGTTCTGCATATCAGTGTTGTTTTTGAAAAAAGTGTTATGGAAAAGTGTCTATTTTGTCTATTTCGTCCATCAAATAGACAATATAGACAAGTTCTATAGTAGTTTTACATAGAACCAGGAATACGTTTACTGCAGCTTGCGGTAAACCCCATGAGAGGTTTTGAGGAAAAGCGAACCTTCATGTTTGTCAAGGTAACGCTGCATCTTCCTTTCGTACCAATCTGCAACCTCTGTTGCAATCTTCACGCCTTCACTCAGGCGAAACTCATCCGGCAAGGTGTTATACACATCCTTCTCATCATCCCTGAGTGAGTCACGATATATGTGCCTTATCATCGTTAGTGAGTTCTGGATGAAGTATTCTGCCAGCTTTATTGCCTTCTCTACAGTGAACATGCTGACAATAAGCTTATCGGTACCATTACAAGCATTGTCGAGTTCATGAAGCAAAAGGCAAAACCTGAGTATATAGATTGATGCCTTGCTATATAGGTCGCGCATGTTGCCGTTCTTCTCCTTTTGCAGACGCTCGATGATATCCTTCTGCCACTTGTCTAACGTACCGCAGGCTTCCTCTGACAAGGTGATGATGCGTCCACCATCAGCCATACGTTTTAACGACTCGTTGTATAGGGTATTTATCACCTCGTTCCACTTTGAGTAATAGTCCTTGCTATTCTGCTGACGGAGATCCATCCACAAAGGATGTACTTCTTTCTTTGGGCAAGCCACAAACAAGCGCTCCACGAAACCATTCTTACGTCGTCTGCCATCCATCAGTTCCGCAATGATGTCCTGCTGTACTGTGCCGGTGATGACAACGAATGACGTATCTATTCTCAGCGACATCTTTTCACCCTTACGGTTCTTAGATATGGGTTTGCCATTGAAGATTGAAAGATAAGCCTGTTCTGATGAACCTCTGGAGTATCTGTCCATATTGTCAAGCAAGGATGAGAACTCATCACAGCAGATGCACAGTCCTCTGGGATTCTCTGCCATCATCACGAACAATGCTTCTATCGTCACGTCATCGGCAATGATCTGTCTGCGGACAGGACGTTCAGGTCGTTCGCCGGCATCTTCGTTCTTCTTACTGAGGAATATCTGAAGATTATGCTCGTACTCTGCAAACTCACCCATGTACTTTTCGTAGTTTACCTTGTCGATATCAAAGAGATGTTTCAGCATAGCACTTAGCGGATGACTCTTGTTTGTACCAGGATGTCCTACGATGACGGTAAACAGGATGCAAGGCTCCGTCCAGTTGTCGAAGTTCCTGATGCGAGTAGGACTGCCGATAGCCGTTGCTATTGCAGTAAGCATCGCTATGGATGTGTAGTCTATTGGAAATCCCATGCTCTCACGCAAGCCAACGACAATGTCTTGTACCATTGGAGGAAAACATTCGAAGGGAAAGTCTGATTCCTCTCGGTATGCCTCCGTCCTTCCTGTGACACTAAGGCTGTGTGAGTACATATCCTCCTTCAGTCCGGCAAGTATATTCTTGTCTTCCATTAGTCGGGTTATTTTTGAGTGTTCAACATATTTCTGATGTCTTCTGTTTTATAAAGCACGCGGCGAGAACCTATCTTGTAATACCTCAACTTACCTTCTTTTGCCCATCGCCAGAGAGTTGATTTGTCAACATGGAGAAGTTTTGAGACTTTGTCACGATCAATGTATTCATCCTCCGTTTCCAAGACACTCGGTCTTACTGCTGATAGAACTGCAGCTGGATGGCTTTCGTTATCTGCACTTTTCTGCAACTCCATGTATTCATCGTGATTAAATAGATAATAAAGCTGCGGAACACCATTAAGTGTCAGATACATTGTATTTGCATGTGCTGGCTCATGTGTCTTTTTGTTCTTGTTCATATTTTACCATTAAAGTGAAATTATAACGGATGTCCTGCATTGCGCAAGATTACTCGATACATTTATTCCGAAATGCGATGCAAAGTTATAAAGATTTTTTTAATCGTAAGACATTACGCAGTATAATTCAAAAACTTTTATAATTATTTCACAGAAATGTTAATTCTCCAAGGGTCTTGCGTATGTATAATGAATGCATGTGCGAGAAATGTTAAAACCATTATTGGCAACGATCCGCAAAGATAACCAATTAGTCGTTTCCAATAAAACCCACCATAGACAAACCATATAAAAAATCTTTTGCCCAGATGCCAAAATGAGCACAAACAAAAATGTTGTAAAACTTTGTTACTGAAATGTTTGAAAACACATTATGCACATTTTTCGTGAATATCATGAATATCGTGCAGATCGTGTATATTGAGTATATCGCATATATCAAAAGTATATAAAACTGCTTCTTGAAAGTGCGAAAAAATAACTATTTTTTTCGTTGAAAAGATTTTACGGAAGCCCTCAAAACGGAATTTTACCAACATAAAAAACTATGTCTATCTATAAATCAAAATGACCAAATTTATGCGTAAGATATTAGGGTTTATGTTTATCATTGTGTTTTATTGACTAAAAATGACCAATTTAACAAATTTTCAGAATTGAGTTAAATTGCGTAATTTCTTACGCGTGTATCAATTTTTATTATTACCTTTGTCGAAAATATTAATTAAAATAAGTAAAACATGTTAGACATTAATTACATTGATTACCTCTTTGCAGAATTGCCAATAGAGAAGAAAAGAGAACTCCTAAAGAAGCTTTTTGGTGAGGCAAAGCAATCTATGAATTACTTCAAGAAAGTGAAGGATCCTGGACTTTCAAAGTTAGAAATACTAGCAGATTTTCACGATTTGCCAATAGACAGTTTAAGACTTGACTCTAAACTGAGAAGGATGCCATTCACCAACGAAGAAGATTCCATCTATAATGCCATAAACATCATTGCCAAGCGATACAAGGAATATCAAGAACAAAATCCTGGTAGCAATATTTCATTAAAGGAGTATGTTGTAAATGACATATACCGTAGAATTAGCACAATGAATCTGCTCGAAGAACAGAATGGGCACATTTAATATGTATGGCGAAAAGCCTCTTAACCGTTGCTGGATAATTATATACGGACAGATAAAAACGTATTTGTAATTAAAAACAGCAGTTTTTTAGTATAATTATGTAATATAAAATAAGGTCTAGAGGGCCAAAATTGCTTGTATGTCACATCTGTTTATTACTTTTTTATATAGATTTTTAACGAAGTCCTATTACTTATTTCCCCACAGACAATAGCGAAAACCTAAAAATTGGTTATCTTTCCCAAAATTCGGGTATGACCTAATATAAATAATGTGAGTAACTTTGCAGCCGAAAATAGTAAAATAAGACAATGCAAGAAATACATCTCAACACCATACAAGACTTCAACGACTACAACGGGATGGAGACGCTTCATCCCCTTGTGAGCGTTATTCATGTCGATGACACTGAGCACATCAAGGAGTGCATGATGCACTATGGCTTCTACGCTATCTACCTGAAAGAGAACAAGGGTTGCAAACTATCCTACGGACGCACGGAGTACGACTTCGACGAAATGACCGTAACGAGTTTTGCACCAGGTCAAGTGGTAACAGTAGAACCTAACCCTGAGGTGCCATTTGCAAAATACATCGGTTTGGCATTCCATCCCGACCTTCTCAACCGTACCTCACTTGGTAAGCAGATGAGTCGCTATGAGTTCTTTGACTACACCAGCAACGAGGCGCTTCACCTCTCTGCACAGGAGGTAGAAATCTTCCGTGGTGTACTCAATATGATTGAGCAGGAGTTGCATCATGCTATTGACAAACACACACGCGAATTGGTGGTAAGTCACATCGAACTTCTCCTAAACTACTGCCTCCGCTTCTACGATCGTCAGTTCATCACTCGTGAGGAGATCAATCATTCTGTTGTCAAGAAGTTCCTGTCTCTTCTCGATGACTACATCTCAGATAAAGCTGAGCACGAGGGATTACCAACCGTAGCCTACTTTGCCAACAAATGTTGTCTCTCCACCGGTTATTTCGGCACATTGGTAAAGACAGAGACAGGGCGAACAGCCAAAGACCTTATCAACGACCGCATCCTTGCCAAAGCAAAGGAGTTGCTACAATCTGACGTGCTGTCTATTACGCAAATCAGCCAGCGCCTCGGCTTCGAATATCCACAACACTTCGTCCGCTTCTTCAAGGCTCTTACGGGAAAGACTCCAACTGGGTGGAGAGCGGCATGATAGCATAAGCAATGTACCATTTGCGATGTAAAAAATGATAGAGCTCAGCTAAATTTTATTCTTCGGCTGATGTGCCGCCCGATACTCCGTCGGGGACTTGCCTAGATGCTTGATGCAGTAGCGGGTGAAATAGTTAGAGGTGGTGAAGTTCAGGGCATTGGCTATCTGCGCTACGGATAGACGAGGATTATTTAGATATTCAATAATAATGGGCTTCGTATATTGTACGATGAAGTCCATCACTGTGTTACCTGTCTGACGCTTAACGGTTTCAGACAGGTATTTCATTGATACGCCGAGTTGGTCGGCATAATAACCGACCTCTCTATGGGTCTTAGTCGTACCGGTCGATAGAAGGAGCATGAGACGCTTTACAATGTCGGTATTTCTGTCCGAGAATTGTTCGCCGGAGTGACGCTTGGCGTGAAACTCAAAGAGATCGTACATCATGGTCAGTGCCATGGAGCCGAGAATTTGGTCAAAGAAATGATTGTCGCTATCGTTCAACCTTTCCTTGATTCGATGAATATCCTGACGGAAACGTTCTGCATCTTCCTCGCTGACCACAAAAACAGGGTCCTGATAAAGGGCAATCGAACCACCGATGCCGTAATGGTTGGCTGGCAGCTGATTGTGCAGGAAACGCTCGTCGGCAAGGAGTATCTCCACCTCTATGTTGTCAGAAACCCAGAGGTCTTCTATCTCCGTACCTCTTGGCATGACGAGGATATTGCCCGAACAGAAACTGACCGGACGTTTGTTATAAAGGAAATGACCATCACCCGAGAGGCAGATCATGTGGATGCAAGCATTACATTTGACCGAACCAACAATGTCATGCCAATCGGTTGAGAACCTTATTTTTGTCTGCGTTTGTCTCATAACAGGTGCAAAGATAAGTTTTTTTATCCAAACAAACGATGCTTTTCGTAAATATGTGAACTTTTTGACGTAATTTGTGTATCAGTCGCAACGGATTTTGTATGTAACTTCGCACTCAAATTCAAAAACAATAAATTTATGAAGACACTTATAGCATTCTATAGCCGCCGTGGCGAGAACTATGTCAGCGGTGACATCAAAGTCCTGAAGAAGGGCAATACGGAGTGTGTGGCAGAGATGATCAAGGAGCAGCTGGCTGACGCAGACGTGTTCCAGATTGATACCGCCGAAGCATACTCGGACAGTTACATGACCTGCATCGAGGAGGCAAAGGCAGAGCTTCACGCTGGGGAGCGTCCTGCGCTGAAAGCGGATTTTGATCCTTCAGCATACGACACCATTATCCTGGGTTATCCCAACTGGTGGGGACACATGCCGATGTGTGTGCTCACATGGCTCGAAGCTCATGACTTCTCGGGCAAGACCATCATCCCGTTCTGTACACACGAAGGCAGCGTCATGGGCAGTACGGAGAAGGACATTCGCACAGCGTGCCCTTCGGCAAATCTGAAGCCTGGCACTGCGATCCATGGAACAAACGCTCCTCGCGCGCAGAAGTTGGCAGAAGCAATAGTATCATTGATTAAATAAATATTATATGAGCAAGATTACAATCATCACAGCAAGTCCTCGTAAGGACGGCAATTCACTCCAGATGGCAAAGTGGTTCACCGAAGAGGCAGAGCGCCTCGGTGCCGAAGTAACAACATTCGATGCTATCAAGCTGAACCTTGACGGCTGCCATGCCTGCAATGCATGTTACAAGACGGGTCACGCTTGCGCCTTTGAACATGGTTTTGACCCGATAGCAGAAGCGGTTCTCGCCAGCGACACCATCGTTTTCGCCGTTCCCGTCTATTACTTCGCTATGCCAGGACAGGCCAAGAACATCCTCGACCACTTCTATTCGTTCCTCGTTGGAGGCAAGGAACTTGGCAAAAAGACCATCCTCGCAATGGGAACATCTGGACAAGGCAACGAGACAAATGTTTGGGAAGGTGTCCGCGTCATCCTGAAAAAGAGTGCCGAGTTCGTTGGTTGGGATTACGAAGAATTATCCTATGGCAACATGAACGTGCCAGGGGCTATCAACGAGACCGATGCCGTGCAGAAGGTAAAGGCATTGGCACAAAAATACTCAAAATAATATAGTGATATGGAATATACAACACTTGGAAACACGGACATCCGTGTCAGTCGCATCTGTGTAGGATGCATGTCTTACGGCAAACCTACCGAAGACTTTCACCTCTGGACTCTCGAACAGCCAGAGACTCAGGCAATGGTGAAGTACGCACTCGACCTTGGCGTAAACTTCTTTGATACAGCCAACTGCTATTCATGGGGAAGCAGTGAGGAGTTCCTTGGTCAGTCACTCCACAACCTTGGCATCAAGCGTGAAGACGTGGTGCTTGCCTCGAAGGTTTATTTCAACGAAGGCAACCTTTCTGCTGAAGCCATCGCCCGTGAGATTGACGGCACACTCCAGCGCCTCGGTACCGACTATCTCGACCTCTATCAGATTCATCGCTTCGACTATACACATCCTATCGAAGAAACGATGGAGGCTCTCCATAAGCTCGTCAAGGCAGGTAAGGTGCGCGCTATCGGAGCATCGGCCATGTTCGGCTATCAGTTCCACAACATGCAGATATGCGCTGAGCAGAACGGCTTGACAAAGTTCTCGACTATGCAGAACCATTACAACCTGATGTATCGCGAAGACGAGCACGAACTTATCCCAATCTGCGAGCAATACGGTGTCAGCCGCATCCCATATTCACCTCTTGCAGGCGGTCACCTGACCCACCGTGGTTGGGAAAGCGGAACATCACGCAGCAACACCGACAAAACCCTTCGCAAGAAGTATGACGGAGCCATGGAAAACGACCTGGAGATCATTGAACGTGTGGCAACCCTTGCCGAACGTCTTGGTGTAACGATGACGGAAGTTGCCCTGGCATGGCAATACAAGCGCGGTGTGGCAGCACCTATTGTAGGCGCAACGAAAGTTCCACATTTCGATGCTGCCGTCCGTGCCATCGACCTCAAACTCTCCGATGAGGAAGCCGCCTTCCTCGAAGAGCCTTATCGCCCACACGAGATTTGTGGCGCAAATAAGGGAATGCAGGTATTGAAATAGAACTGAAGATAACAAGCAAATAACAAAAAAATGAGTGCAATCATCAGGGTGATGGTTGCGCCCATTTTGTATTTCCGTACAGACAATAGCAAAATCCTAAACATTGGTTATATTTCCCAAAATTCAGGTATGCCATAATATAAATAATGTGAGTACCTTTGCAGCCAGAAAATTGTAAATTGTAAATCAATAAATTGTAAATGTAATTATGCAAGGTAATTTCTCATTCCAAAATCCTACACGACTCCACTTCGGTAAGGAGTCGCTCGCAAAACTTAGTGATGAACTCAAGAACTATGGCCCTAAGGTTATGCTTACTTATGGCGGTGGTTCTATTAAGAAAAATGGCATCTACGATCAGATTATTACGATCCTCAAAACTGCCGGCAAGACTATCATCGAAGAACCAGGTGTTATGCCAAACCCTACGATTGAGAAGGTGCTTGAAGGTGCAAAGCTTGCCAAGGAGGAGAAGGTTGACCTCATCCTCGCTGTGGGTGGTGGTTCTACTTGTGACTATGCTAAGGCTGTGGCTGGTTGCGCCTATCAGGACAAGGACGTTTGGCAGCATTATTTCCATGAGTTTGGTGCTTTCGATTGCCAGTGGATTCCAGTGGCTTGCGTGCTCACAATGGCTGGAACAGGCAGCGAGATGGATGCTTGTTCAGTAATATCGTCTCACGCAGAGAACCGCAAGATGTTCTACTATTTCCGCAACCCTGACTTCTCTATCCTCAACCCTGAGTTCACGTTCACTGTACCTCAGTATCAGATGGTTGCAGGCATCTACGACATCATGTCGCACATCTTGGAACAGTATCTCTCTGATACCGATGACAACACTTCCGACTACATCGCTGAGGGTCTTATGCGCTCACTCATCGTCAGCAGTCGCAAGGCACTCCAGAACCCACAGGATTACGAGGCACGTTCTAATATAATGTGGACAGCCACATGGGCACTCAACGGTCTTACTGCATGTGGCAAGTCAACCGACTGGATGGTTCACATGCTCGGTCAGGCAGTAGCTGCTTATACAGACGCTACCCACGGTCACACCCTCTCTGCTGTCAGTGGAGCTTACTATCGTTTCCTCATTGAGCATTCGGAGGATGCAAAGCATAAGTTTGAGCGTTTGGCAAAGAATGTTTGGGACGTAGAAGGTGCAATCAACGGTCTTGAAACTATGGAGGCATGGATGCGAGAACTTGGCTTAGCCATGAACATTACCGACTGCGAAGCCAAGGCAGAAGACATTGAAAACTATGCCGACGCTTGTCCAATCAACAACAGCGGCTACGTCACCCTCACCCGTCAGGAAGTAATTGATATTCTTAAAGCAAGTTTGTAAACGATCATGAAAAAGTTTATATCACACCTTTATATTATTATGACTGCCCTTTTCATGATGGCATGTCAAAGTGAGGATGCGAATGCAATGCCTCCTGCTGATAACAATTCCAACGATGGCGACAACAAGACGCTGGTGGTGTATTACAGTTACACTGGTAGCTGTCGCGACATCGTGACGACTTTGACCAGCCAGATCTCCGCTGATGTATTGGAAATCCAGCCTGCAGAGAAGGGCTTGCACTATGAAGCAAACGGCTATGCCCTTGGCACGCAGTTGCTGAACGCCATCAAAGCCAATCCGAATGATGCGAAAAGCTATCCTGCCATTGACCCAGTAACGACTTCTCTTGACAATTACAACACCATCATCATCGTCACTCCGCTCTGGTGGAGCCAGATGGCAGCCATCATGCAGTCGTACCTCTTCAGCTACGGCAGTCAGATGGCAAACAAGAACATTGGCCTTATCGTTTCAAGCGCCAGCAGCGGCATCAGCGGAGTCGTTTCCGACTGTAAGCGACTCGTTCCTGACGGCAAGTACTTCAGTCAGAACCTCTGGATAAGCGATTCCAACCGTTCTCGCCGTAGTTCATTGATACAGGATTGGCTTACTGCCATCAATTACAATTCCGTAACCGCCATCAGCGAAGTGAAGTCGGCAAATAAAGCATCGGCACGAATCTATGATGTAAACGGCAGATTATTAGCAGAAGAGCCATCTGCAGGATTATATATAAAAGAAGGTAAGAAGATTGTAAAATGATGAGACAGATAGCAATTATGTTGGGTACTATGGCAATGGCGGCTTGTACGGCAGAGGCACAGAACGACGGCATGGTGCTCATCAAGGGTGGCACGTTCCAGATGGGAAGTCCTACGACTGAGGCTGAACGCGATGCTGACGAGGTGTTGCACGAAGTAAGTGTTGGCGACTTCCTGATGTCGAGCACGGAGGTTTCGCAGCAGGAGTATGAAGATGTCATGGGTAAGAATCCGAGCGAACGCAAAGGTAAGAATCTGCCGGTAGAGAACGTGACATGGTATGATGCAATAGCGTACTGCAACGCTTTAAGCCTGCGCGAGAACCTGATGCCATGCTATGAGGTAAACGGCACAAACATCACTTGGCGCCTGGATGCCAACGGTTATCGTCTCCCTACCGAAGCTGAATGGGAGTTTGCTGCCCGTGGTGGCAGGCAGACACCATTCAACTTTGGCGACTACGTTCACGATTCTGATGCCAACTGCTACAATGCCTATGGTTACAACAACGATGCCAGCGGTCATTGGGTGAACGGCTATCTGGAGCACACAGTGGAGGTAACGAATTATTCCACAAACGCATACGGCCTTTACAACATGCACGGCAACGTGGCCGAATGGACGTGGGATTGGTATGCTCCCTACGGCACGAATCCCGAGGAAGGGCACTACAAGGTGGTGCGTGGAGGTGGATGGAACGACTTCCCAAAGCACATCCGTTCTGCCTATCGCAGCGCCTTCCCAGCCGATGTGCCTCTCTATGCAACAGGTTTCCGTGTGGTACGAAGCGTAACGCCTGGCGAGGGTGTTCGAAAGAGCATCTGCACAGCTAAAGCCAACAACCCTGGCGGCAAAGTGCTCATCGTTTATTTCTCACAGACAGGCAATACCGATGGTTTGGCACAGAAGATTCACGACATGACCGGCTACGACATTTTTCGCATCGAGCGTGCAACGCCTTACTCTGCCACTTACAACTCGCAAGGTCTTTATGCCGAAGCACTTAAGGAGTATCGTGAAGTTGCCGTTCCCGACCTGAAAGCATACGTGCCAAACATCTCTGACTACGACGTGATTCTCCTTGGCTACTGCAACTGGTGGGCATCCATTCCAGCACCTGTACGTTCGTTCCTCATGCATGATGATTTCAGTGGCAAGACCATCGTACCTTTCTGCTCTATGGGTGGCGGACGTTTCGGTCAAACCATCAGCTCCATTGCCAAGCTTGCACCTGAAAGTGTCATACTGCAAGGACTTGACGTGACGTATTCGTCATACGACACCGACCGCATCAACACTTGGCTCACGAACATCAAGCAGTATCAGCAGACCTCAGCTGTCAATGCGGTCAAAAGCACTGTGGACAAAAAAAACGCCATCTATTCCCTCAACGGCCAGAAAGTGGCACAGGCGCATAAAGGCATCTATATTGTGAATGGCGAGAAAAAAGTAATAGAATAACAATTAAATAAGTACAAAGACAATGAAAAAGAATATCGGACAGAAGCTGGCTCTGTACCCTACGCCAGCTACAGTGGTAGGTACTGTTGGAGAAGAGGGTAAGGTAAACTGGTTGCTTGTAGCTCATGTGGGTATTGTCAGCCACTCGAAGCTGCTGCTGAGCATCCATTCTGCTCATCATAGCGTGAAGGCTATTGATGCTACAAAGCGTCTGTCGGTCAATATAATAGACGAGGCGTTTGTGGCTGCTGCTGACTATACTGGTGGCGTGAGCGGTGCTAATACCGACAAATCAACGGTTCTGCCTTATCACCTTGGTGAAGCAGGAATGCCAGTCATAGATCAGTCACCTCTGGTGATGGAATGCGAGGTGATTGACACCTACGAGATTGACGGATTCCATAACTATATCTGCACGATTCTCAACACCTATGTTGAAGAGGACATGCTCGGAGAGAACGACAAGCCTGACTATGAGAAGCTAAAGCCAGTACTCTTTGAAATGCCAACTTACAAATACCTGCGCACTGGCAACGTCATCGGTGATTGCGTGAAGATGGGAAAGGCTTACGGTGAGACATTGAAGTAATCGTATGAAGATATTTCTTTCCTTCATTCTGCTCTTCGTTTCATTATCGGCTATGGCACAACAGGTTATTGATACTCATACGCACATGATTCCGCAGTCGTATCTCGATTGTCTGTCGAAGCATGATGCCTTGCTCGATGAGGATTTCCCCATTCCGCATTGGGACGTTGAGGAGCATCTGCAGTTTATGGACGAAGCGGGTATTGAGTGTTCTGTACTGACCTTGCCAGCTCCGCAACCTTGGTTCTTTGACGAGCAAAGCGGCAGAGCCGAGCGCGGGGACAGCGAGGAGAGTGCCAGATTGATTCGTCAGGTGAACGAAGAGATGGCGGCGGTGAAGGCTGAGCACAAAGGGCGATTCCTGTTCTGTGCCGCCTTGCCTTTGCCCGATGTGGATGCAGCCATTCGTGAGGCAATCTATGCGCTCGACACGCTTCATGCCGATGGCGTGAAACTCGCTTCAAATAGCCGAGGACTTTACCTTGGTGATCCTGCTCTTGACCCATTGATGGAGGTGTTGAACGAACGTGGAGCGGTCATCATCACCCATCCACATAAACCAACTTCCAACAACGAAACGCTCACCTCGGTCGTGCCATTGGCATCGTATGAATACCTTGCCGAAACGACTCGTGCCATACTCAACATGGTAGGTCACAACGTCATGGTGCGCTACCCACGATTGAAGGTCGTAGTGCCTCATTGCGGTTCGTTCCTGCCGTTGGCCATCCCGAGAATGCAGAGTTTGATGCCTGTGATGAATGGTGTGGGGTATTTGCAAGGAGTAGATATTAAGCAGAACCTCCAGGCATTGTACTACGACCTGGCAGGAGCTGCAACGCCCGAGACGATTCGTGAGTTGCTCACCATAACATCGCCCTCACATCTGCTCTACGGTACGGATTATCCATACGTCAAGGCGCCAGTTCTCGTGAAGAATCTTTCTGCATTGAAACAGAACCTTGCCGACATCGTACCGAATGACACAGGGAATATTTTGTACAAAAATGCACTCCAACTATTTGAAAAATGAAGAAAATCATCACCTTTCTGTTGCTTCTGATCAGTATCACTGCTCAGTCGCAAACATCAATAAAAATCGACAGTACAATGATAGTAAGAATCAGCGAAATAGAGGTTTATCCCGAATACCTCACGGAGTATCTGGAATTTGCCCATAATGTAGGAGCAACATCCGTAAAAGAAGAACCGGGCGTTATCTGCATTTACCCCATGCAGCAACTCCGCAACGACTGCCAGATTCGCATCCTCGAAATCTATGCTTCGCAGGAAGCTTATCAGCACCACATCAAAACGGAGCACTTCCAGACATACAAGCAAGGCACCCTCCACATGGTAAAGAGTCTTGACCTCGTGGATATGCGCCA
This sequence comes from Prevotella sp., assembly GCA_045617365.1. Classification (GTDB taxonomy): domain Bacteria; phylum Bacteroidota; class Bacteroidia; order Bacteroidales; family Bacteroidaceae; genus Prevotella. Next base: position 14,746 of record JAZLIN010000127.1, read on the forward strand.
GATGGCACCAGAGTGTCTGCCTTTAATCTTCAATAAAGCAAAGCAATGAAACAACTAATTTCAATCCTTATAATATTATTAGCTATGGCAACAACAATATCAGCTCAGTCACTTACAGACCGCCAGAAGCATCTGGCGACTATAGCTGCACTCGAAGCACAGGGCGATCTTGTTCGTCTCGAACCAGCCATCATTGAAGCTCTTGAAGGTGGTGTAACAATCAATGAAATCAAAGAAGCATTCTCTCAGCTATATGCTTATACAGGCTTCCCTCGTTCTCTTAATGCTCTTGGAGTATTGAGTAAAGTGATAGAATCAGGAAACGGCAAGTACAATGAAGGCAAGTCATGGGTTCGCCCAGCCATTTGGGAGAACGCACAAAAGGCACTTGCTGTTGGTACAGAGGTACAGACACAACTCTCGGGGCGTCCATTCAACTATGAGTTCTGCCCTCAGAATGATTACTATCTGAAGGCTCACCTCTTCGGTGACATCTTCGCTGGCGACCAACTCACACCAGCCGACCGTGAGATTGTTACCGTAGCAGCCCTCTCTGCACTCAAAGGCGTTGCACCTCAGCTTGCAGCACACAAGGCTGGAGCCGTAAACATGGGCAATAGTCAGGAAACGGTCGATGAACTATGCAAGTTCCTTTCTGGTAATGGTCTCTCGCAATGCGATGCTTCTGCCGATGCACAAGCTGGATCTTGGCCTAAAGGCAATCCTAACGATGCATACGCCCAGTATTTCACAGGACAGAGTCACCTTGCACCTATCACGCCAAAGAACCTTGCAGAAGGTGAAAAGACTGTTCTGAGCTATGCCAACGTCACCTTCGAACCAGGTTGTCGCAACAACTGGCACATCCACCACGGAGCGCACCAGATTCTTATCTGCGTCAGCGGTGAAGGTATCTATCAGGAATGGGGCAAGCCTGCCATCCGTCTCCATGCTGGTGACATCATCGACATCCCTGAAGGCGCAAAGCACTGGCACGGTGCAACCCAGGACTCTTGGTTCCAGCACCTCGCAAGTCATGTGCATGTCAGTGATCCCGAAAGCAACGAATGGCTTGAACCGGTAACAGACGAACAATACAACGAAGCAAACAAGTAGAAACAAAGAAAATTCACGATTCAAGAATGCAAAAATGTACTTGCGTGGTTAAATCATAACCATACAAGTACATTTTTGTATTAGCACTACTTTATATACTCAGAGAACACGAAGTCAATGACCTTGGTGTTGAGTTCGTTGATAAGACGGAAGTCCTTCTTGATGTAAAGGTCGGTAACGGACATCTCTCTATCAACGTGGACGAGGGCATCGTTTACGGTTCCCTTATCAGCTCCAATGTCATTACGGGCGATGGTTGCCCATGCGTGACGTGCAGAGTAAAAGGTCACTTCTGTTTTAGTTCCGAGTATCGTCTTTAGTCCCAGGTTCATTGCTCTGTTGAAGTCTGCATAAGAACCATACATGTCGTGGAAGCGGAATACGTGCTTGCCCTTTGACCTATCAAGGTATTTCTTGACAAGTCCCTTGATGTAAGGATGAATGTTGACCTCAGTATGAGCATTATCACGACGACGCTCCTTTACCTTCGCACGATCGTAAGCAAGGGTATCTCCCTTCAAACTGGTGCACTCATACATATCAACAGAATTCATGCCCATAAGACAGAAGGAAAGGATGAAACCATCACGGGCAAGGATAGCACGCTTTGACGTACCCTTATAGTTGAGAATCTTGTGTATGGTTGCTATGTCAGTAGCACGCTGTCCCTTAGGCTGCTGCTTAACAATATCAATCTTACGGAATGGGTTGCGAGGTAACTCATCATCGTAGATACGCTCAGCCTCATTCCAAAGCTTACGCAATGCTGCCATATACATAGACTGTGCGCGTGGTCTATCTTTAAGACTATTCTGATAACGCATGAGGAGGGCTGGGGTGATTTCTGCGAATGATACGTGTTCTCTATTTAGCCATACTTTGAAGGAATTGATTGTTGTAACATAGTTTTTCTTTCCCTTCAGTCTGCAAGTAGATATCCATTCATCTGCAAATGCGAAGAAGTCAGAAGATACCAATTTATCAAGCAACAGGCTCTTCACTCTGCTTGCACCTACTTCTTTACCAGCGAGAGCAAGAGTCGGATTGTTCATCATATCAGAGCGCATATCCATGATAATCTTGTTAAGCGCGAACTCCTTCTCGAAGTTCAGAATCTTAAGACCATTAGGTGTTTTCTTAAATTCTCCCTGATGTAGCATTACATTGGTTGGTATGCGTTGTTTGTCATTACAGCTTCCAATGAGAATGTATGCCTTGCATGTGCCATCGGTTTTAGGTTTGCCTATTTCAATACGTAAGTTCATAATGAATTTACAAGTTTGCCACCTTTTATATATAATGAAGGTGAAATGAATTACTTTGCGACCAATTTCACCGTCAAAAATCGGTAAAAACACGATTTTTGCGGCTTCGTCGTCACGAGAATAAAAAAGGGAATGCGGGGCAATGCTAATAAATACTGGACTTTAGAGCAATTATAGACCTCTGAAAACACTCAGATTTTTGCGGACTATTTGCGGCTAAAGTGCCATTTTGCGGACTTTTTTGCCCCTAAAAATCGAATTTTCATCGATTTCTAAGTGTATGAATTAGGACTTTTACTTTATTTGAAAAGCCTTGAAAATCAACGATTTCCAAGGCTTTTACGGTTGGGTGCCCGGTGGGACTCGAACCCACGACATTCAGAACTACAAGCCGATAAGAGGACACTCTATCTACGTTGATTATCAAATTGTTACAGCACTTTTCTCCTCAATTTCAAATCTTTTACACGGGGAGGAAATTCCATCGTTTTATTGTTCTATTTGAAATATATCGTGTTTCAGATTGGGGAGGTTATTTTTATGCGCTGGTTTTTGCTGAGAAGTTTTTAGGGTTGTTGCCCTTTTGACTTTTCAAATTTTTAACTGTTAAACGTAGTGCAAAGGTAATACTTTTTTTTGAAACTACCAAATTACAAATCATCAGCAAACAAAAAAACTCACTCCCTATTGCAGAGAGTGAGTCATATTTATTTAATAGAATAAGGGGTTAGAACAAATCATCAGCGGAAATTACAGATGTAAATGAATCATTGGCATTGTTGTAGGGATTGTTGCTGATGAGTGTCATGTGAATAATCTTATCCTTGTTTTCATTTTGCATTATCGCCAATCGCCTTTCGATCGTTTGAGAGTATGATGATGGCATGTGCTCAACTGAACGGAGATACTTCATCTCACAAACGTTCATTATATCATCGTCCCTGTCTATGACCAGATCAATCTGTGTGCCTTTGCCTCCGTCCGTTCCTTGTACAACCATTGCAGAAGCACGTGATGACACACCAGATACTCCCAGTGACTGCTTTATTTGTTCAACGTGTTGGAAGCACACCTCTTCAAAGGCAATGCCACGCCATGAAGTAATCTCGGATTCCTTCAGGTGATGCTGCCAGTAGTCTGTTTCTTTAACTCCCTTATCCTCTTTGAAATGTAGCCAGAACCAACAGAAACTATCAACGAGTTTATAGTGTTCCTCACGCTTACTGTAGCCGAATGGCACATACCTGATGATGAAGTCACTTTTGCACAGAGCCTTCAACATCTTTGAGAAATCTCCATTTGGGTTTATACCTGTCATCTTGGATATTTCATCACGTGTATAGCCATATCTACGCTTACCGAGTGCTCTGACTATAGCCATACAGTCGTTAGCTTTGTCGAAAATGGAATTGAACAGTCGTTCAAATTCATCGTCCAGTTTTGGATTCTTTGCAAAGAACAGTGCGTCGATATTCTGGGCAAGGCTATAGGATGGATTGAAATAGTTCATATAATAAGGTATTCCGCCTAATACCATGTATGCCTGGATGATGTTATAACGTGTCATCTTCACACCACGGTCATTGAAGAAGTCCTCACATTCCTTCAGCGTGAATGGTGAGAGCTTCATGGAATTGGTGGTACGACCATAGAGTCCTCCCTTGTCTTCAATGAAATTGTCAAGCATCCATGATGTTGCGGAACCACATACCACAACACAAAGATTGTGACGTGTATTGCCCCATCCATTCCAGAATCCTTCAAAGGCTGTAAGGAAACCAGAACGAGGTGTGTCCATCCATGGCATTTCATCAATGAATACCACCTGTCGGCTACCGTTGTCCTGTGTAGTCAACAGCTGTTCGAGCATGAAGAAGGCTTCCATCCATGATTTAGGGATAGCAATACCCTCAGCACCATGTCTGAGAAGTGAGAAGTAGAAGTTCTGCAGCTGATCCTTCAATGTCACCTTGCGTTTCTTGTTGTAAGGTGACAATCCTGTATGATGGAATACCATATGATCACGAAAGACCTCGTTGATAAGAAATGTCTTACCAACACGTCTTCTGCCATATACTGCTATCAGTTCAGCTCTACCACTGTTCAGGTAACGCTTCAATTCGGCTGTTTCTTTCTTACGTCCGATTATTACACACATGGTCTTATTCTTTTTTGTACGAATGCAAAGTTAATAATAAAAATTGGATTTTGCACAGAAAATACGCTTTATTTCGCTACGAACTACACATTTTAACGTTTCGTAGCGGATTATGTTATATTTTAGCAAAAATAAGGTGTATGCAGGATACAAAAAAAGGAAGACCATTAAGTCTTCCTCTTAGGGTGCCCGGTGGGACTCGAACCCACGACATTCAGAACCACAATCTGACGCTCTAACCAACTGAACTACGGGCACCATTTCTGAATTGCGATGCAAAGGTAGTAACTTTTTCCGAAATGGCAAAATTAATTGGTGTGTTTTTTGTGTTTAATGTTGAAAAATTGGCTCTTTGATGATGTATGTCAAGTTTGTGTCGCTATTCCCCAATTAATCCATGCGGTTACGGTAGTCTTCGTATGTGAATTTACGAAGAATCTCAAGTGTACCGTCTTGACGCAGGAATGCGATATTAGGATGACCGATGCCATTAAACATGCACGTCTTGACAGTCGTATAATGAAGCATGTCCTCGAAAATTACCTTTTCTCCAATCTTTAGCTCATGATCAAACTGCCATGACTGCATCCAGTCGCCACTTAAACAACTATTTCCGCCAAGGCGATATACGTGCTCACCGTCTGTATACTCACCCTCAGTACACTCTGCGCCGCACACCTTGGGCCAGTAGGGCATCTCCAGGCAGTCAGGCATGTGACATGTGAACGATACATCAAGCACTGCGGTACGTATTCCGCCATCCTCTACGATATCCACCACATGCGACACGAGCGGACCCGTCTGCCAACCGAAAGCGCTGCCGGGTTCAAGTATTACCTTTAACCAAGGATAGCGCTTTCTGAATTCTTTCAGAATCCTTACTAGTCTTGGTACATCATAGTCTGCGCGGGTCATGAGATGCCCACCGCCGAAGTTTATCCACTGTATCTGTGGAAACCACCGCGAGAATTTCTCCTCTATATGCTGCAGCGAACGTTCGAAGACCTCCGAACCGCTCTCGCAGTGGCAGTGGCAGTGGAAACCTGTGATGTCTGTCGGCAGGGTCTCTGGCAGAGATGTGTTGCGCACTCCGAATCTGGTGCCGGGAGCGCAAGGATTGTATAGTAACGTCTCCACCTCTGAGTATTCTGGGTTGATACGCAATCCCATCGCCAGCGGTTCGGTGTCGTTTGTCTGAGCATGCGCCGCAGCTGCCTTTTCATGGAAACGCTCATACTGCGAGAGTGAATTGAACGTCAGGTGTGACGACATGCGTGCTATATCCTCAATCTCAGTATCGGTGTATGCTGGCGAATAGGTATGCGCGGGAGCTTCAAACTCCTCATAGGCGAGTCGCACCTCGTTGAGCGAACTTGCTGTCGTGGCATTTATGTATTCGCGGAAGACTGGAAAAGTCTTCCAAAGAGCATACGCCTTAAAGGCGAGAATGATTTCTACGCCAGCATCGGATGCTACCTTATTTATAAGAGACAGGTTTCTGCGGAGAAGTGACTCTTCCAGCACGTATGTAGGTCCCGTAAGGGTATCAAAAATATGTTTTTTGCTGTTCATTGATTAATTTATTATAATTTTTCGCCACAAAATTAATATTTATATTCGGGAAAATTGCGCAATTAACATTTTTTTCTTACTTTTGCACTGAAAAGTTTTCAAAATTGCTACAATTTGGCATTATGAAGTTGATAATAATGACCCAACCCACGTATTTTGTGGAGGAGGACAAGATACTTACAGCATTGTTTGACGAAGGTCTTGACATACTGCATATAAACAAACCAGAGTCTGAACCTCTTTACGCAGAACGACTGCTCTCGCTTCTGCCTAAGGATCACTATGACCATATCTCGGTGCATCAGCATTACTATCTGAAACAAGAGTATGACCTCAGAGGCATTCATATAGACAATCCTTCTGATCCTGTGCCTGAGGGGTTCAAACGACATGTCACTCGCAGTACATCAAACGTTGTGGAACTGAAGGAACTGAAGAAACACTGCGACTACGTTATGCTTCATTCTCTCTATGATTCCCTACACGATGACATAAAGGCGTCGCTAACATTAGAGGATATGAAGGAGGCGCGCAAGAAAGGACTCATAGACAAGCATGTATATGCACTCGGAGGTATGTCACTCGAAAGAATACCGCAAGCAAAAGACTTGGGGTTTGGCGGTGTAGTGATATGCGGAGACCTGTGGAATAGGTTCAGCATACAGCATGAGATAAATTTCCACGAGCTCATCAGTCATTTCCGCAAATTGCGCAAAGCAGTACAATAAGCATTCGAGAACAAATGTGAGACTTAATAGTTCTCACTAAAAACATAGCAACAAGAAAAATTATCCATAAATTAACTATGACAGACGACAAGAAATCATCATTCATGGTATTTTCAGGTACAGCAACACGCTACCTCGCAGAAAAAATCTGTGCAAGCCTTGACTGCCCACTGGGAAACCTGGTTATCACAAAGTTCAGCGACGGTGAGTTCGCTGTAAGTTTTGAGGAGAGTATCCGCGGCCGCGACCTTTTCCTCGTTCAGAGTACATTCCCGAACTCTGATAATCTTATGGAACTCCTGCTCATGATCGATGCGGCAAAGCGAGCTTCTGCACGTTCTATCAATGCTGTGATTCCATACTTCGGATGGGCACGCCAGGACCGTAAGGACAAGCCACGTGTGAGCATCGGTGCAAAACTCATAGCAGATCTTCTTAGTGCTGCAGGTATAGATCGTCTGATCACCATGGACCTCCATGCTGATCAGATTCAGGGTTTCTTCGACGTACCTGTCGATCATCTCTACGGTTCAGGCGTTATACTCCCTTATCTGGCCAATCTCCAACTCGAGAATCTTGTCATCGCTTCGCCAGACGTTGGTGGTGCTAAGCGTGCCAAGAGTTATGCCAAGTACCTTGACTGTCCGCTCGTATTGTGTAACAAGACCCGCGCACGTGCCAATGTCGTTGCTGAGATGCAGATTATCGGTGATGTTAAAGACAAGGATGTAGTTATTGTTGATGATATGGTAGATACTGCCGGTACCATCACCAAGGCTGCAGACATTATGAAGGAGGCAGGTGCACGCTCTGTTCGTGCCGTTGCCAGCCACTGCGTAATGTCTGGTCCTGCCAGTGAACGTGTACAGAACTCTGCCCTCGAAGAGATTGTCTTTACGGATTCGATTCCTTACTCGCACCGTTGCGCAAAGGTTAAGCAGCTCAGTGTTGCAGACATGTTTGCTGAGACCATCCGCCGTGTCATAAACAATGAGAGTATCTCCAACCAATACCTCATTTAAGTTTTGATTAATAGTTGACAATTATAAGTTAACAGTTCGACTTTCGTAGGTGACGAAAACAGGGGTCGTTTGGTGGGTTAGTCATTTGGTGGATTAGTCAAATTGCTATGTGCTGTTGAAAGGATTCGCCAGATATCTCTAAACCACTAAGCGACCTCAGTTTTCTCTCCTTGTGAAAGTTTAATTTCCCATTATTGTTTACATGAGAAAGATCAACTCTATCTTAACATACTTTCGTCGTCACATATATCTCCTGGTAATATTAATAGGGGTGGCAATAACAGGTGTTATCGACGAGAATAGCTTTCGCAAGCAGGTGATGCTGCACATGGAACTCAGCGAACTGAAGGCCGAACTGGAAAAAGCCGAAGAGCAGTTTGAGCGTGACTCGATCCGTCTCAGTGCCCTCAATGCCAATCAGAAAGGTGTAGAGCGCATAGCTCGCGAACGCTACTTCATGAAGCGTCCAAACGAGGATATCTTCATCCTCAGTACTGATAAGAATATAGAAGATAATAATGTAGAGAAATAACCCTGCAGAAATGAAGGAACTTACAAAGATACAAAGTATAGCACTGGCTCTGGGTGCACTGCTCATGGTTACAGGCACGGGCCTCGTAGTCTTCAATATTATTCCCCAGGCAGCAGCCGTCATCTTTGCCATCGGCGCCATCACCTTTGCTGCTATGCAAATGATGCAGACTTACAGCGGTGACAGTCTCACCATACGTCGACTGCGCCGCATTATGGTGGCAGGCGACATCTGCTTCATAGTTTCGGCACTGCTTATGCTGGAGCATGTGTATCATTTCGCATTCCCATATTTTGCTACTACCATTGATGGGTATAATACATACGTACATTATATATATAATAACTGGGTGATACCTCTACTCATCGGTGCAGTCATAGAACTATACACCACACACCGTATAGCATACGAGATAAAGAAGGAGTTTACTCGTTAACAATTCATAACAAAAGCGCCTCAAACGTGAAAAATGCTAAAACGATGCGTTTTTTCATTAATAAGCATAAATTAATTTCTTGAAATGGATAATTCTTGCTACCTTTGTAGTACAAAACAAAAATACTATATGAAGAATTATCTACTTATATTACTTACACTCGTAGCAGCAACATCATGCACCAAATACAACATCACAGGTTCGTCTGACATGCAGGAACTTGATGGTCGTACACTTTTCCTCAAGGCTGTGGTCGATGGTGAGATACGCAATATTGACTCATGCGATGTCGTACACGGAAAATTCCAGTTCTCGCAGCATCTGGATAGCACATGCGTAGTCACGCTCAGTGTGGATGATACACCAGTGATTCCTGTGGTATTGGAAGAGGGTAAGATCGAGATAGAAATAAACAAGCAACGTCAGATAGCCAAGGGTACTCCGCTCAATGATACCCTCACTTCCTTTAATAAGAAATATGAGCAACTGGTAATGCAGATGCAGGAACTCTCCCACACACAGAGTCAGGCTATTATGAACGGTGAGGATATGAATGAGGTGAATCGTCAGTTGGCAGAGAAAGAACAGCTCTTGGTTATACAGGAAGACCGTCTTATCAGTGACTTTATCTCATCCAATTTCGACAATTGCCTTGGTTCCTATGTCTTCCAGCTTGCCACTAGCGCCTATGAGTTTCCTATGCTAACCCCATGGATTGAGGCACTGATGACAAAGGCCACCGATACCTTCAAGAATGACCCTTATGTAAAGGAATACATGCAGGTGGCACAACAAAATCAGGACATTATGACTGGCGTGGCAGAACCAGGGCAGGTGGTAAATCATCCTGCCAACGTACCAGCACCTACACTTGATGCCACTGCACCTATGCAGCAGGGCACTCCTCCTACTCCAAACCAGATGGCTGCTCCTGCCGAGGAAGAGTAATCTTACACATCTTGCCGAATGCAAACATTTCATAAATACTTTTGAATACCGACTTATGAAAACACTGATAAAAGGTGGAACAATCGTCAACGAAGGCAAGCAAATCATTGCTAGTATCATAATCGAAGACGACCGCATAAAAGATATCATCACAGAAGGAATCACCGTCTCTGACGCTGATTCCTTTGATTCTATAATAGATGCCGAAGGATGCATCGTAATGCCAGGCGTCATTGATGCCCATGTGCATTTTCGCGAGCCAGGCCTCACCCACAAGGCTGACATGGAGAGTGAGAGCCGTGCTGCAGCATGCGGTGGAGTGACATCCGTATTTGAGATGCCCAACACCAGTCCGCAGACCACCACACTTGCAGCCCTAGCTGACAAGGAGAAAATCGCAGCAGAGAAGATGCACATCAACTATGCCTTCTTCCCAGGTGCTACAAATGACAATATCGACGAACTTCGCCAGCTTGATGTTAACCAGATACCAGGCATCAAACTCTTCATGGGATCATCCACTGGCAATATGCTCGTAGATCAGGGAGAAGCCCTCGATGCAGTTTTCTCACTTGCCAAGGAGATGGGCCTTCCTGTCATGGCTCATTGCGAAGATACTGAGACTATCAGCCGAAATATGATACGTGTCAAGACAGAGCAAGGTACTGATGACCCCGCTATCACTAGCCACCCCGCCATCAGAAGCCACGAGGCATGTCTGAAGTCCTCCGAACTGGGAGTGCAGTTTGCCCGCAAACACGGCACACACCTGCACATAGCCCACCTCACCACCCGTCAGGAGATTCCCCTTCTATCAGGGAATATAAGCGGTGAAGCAACTGTGGCGCATCTGTTATTCACTGATGCAGACTATTTCACCCTTGGTGGCAGGATAAAATGCAATCCTGCCGTCAAGAGCATTGAAGACCGCAATGCGCTACGTCAGGCTTTGGCTGATGGTACCATCATGACAGTAGGCACTGACCATGCTCCTCACACCATTGAAGAGAAGCAGGGGGGGGCGGCAAAGGCCATGTCGGGCATGCCAATGATACAGTTCTCGCTCGTAGCCATGCTGTCACTCGTAGATGAGGGCATACTCTCGTTGCCACGTCTTGTGGAGGTGATGAGTCACAACACCGCCCGTCTCTTTCAGGTCAGTGAGCGCGGTTTCCTTCGTTCAGGCTACAAGGCAGACATCGTCATAGTGAAGCGCAACGAGGTTCCATGGACAGTAACCAAGGACTGCATAGAAAGCAAATGCGGATGGAGCCCGTTAGAGGGCAGGCAGTTCCTGTGGAGTGTGGAGCAGACTCTATGCAATGGCCACCTAATATATAATAAAGGAACATTTGACATGAATGCAAGAGGAGAACATTTGGAATTCAGAATTAAGAATTAAGAATTCAAGATTCAAAGTTCTTCACTCTTCATTTCCAATTTTTCATTCCTTATTAGCCGTGTTATATAAGATATATCAAATACTCGTTCTCGTTCCTGTCGTTGTGCTCATTAGTGCATGGGCAGGTAGCACTATGGCCATCATGTGTCCCTTTACAGGTTGCCTAAAGAGGACTCTCCCCTTCAGTATGGGCATCATGACACGTCCGGATTGGTGGGGCACTTTTGCTTCACGTATCTGGGGAAAAGTCATCATCTCCGCCTCACTCATCAAGGTAGAGGTAGAGGGTAGGGAGAATATAAAACCTGGCACCTCATATATCTTTGCCGCCAATCATCAGGGAGCGTACGATATCTTCCTGGTATGTGGCTATCTCGGAGCAGAGATACGCTGGATGATGAAGCGTTCGCTGGAGAAGATACCATTCCTCGGAATAGGTTGTCGCAATGCCGGATATATATTCGTTGACAAGGGCAATGCCGCTAAGGTGCGCAGCACCTATCTCAGAGCAGAAGAGGCACTGAAGGAAGGAGCCTCCATCATGGTATTCCCGGAAGGTGCACGTACCTTTACCGGTCACATAGCATCTTTTCAGCGCAGTGCCTTCAAACTAGCTGACGAACTGCAGTTGCCTCTGATACCTATGACCATCAATGGTTCGTTTGACATCTTGCCGAGGATGAACGATGGAAAATTCATCAAGCGTCATCCACTGAAGTTGTCAATACACAAACCAATATACCCTGAGTGCAAAGGACCGGAGAACGTCAAGCGCATGCTCAATGAGAGTTATGCTGCTATCATGGCAGGACTAGTTCCGGAATATCAAGGATTCATTGACAACCCAGACCAGAGGGTATAGCCTTTGTCAACAGAAGGCACGGAACTTACGGAAATTTAAATCCGTGTCATTTATGAAACTAATTCATGCAGCTTAAGTTGCGTGTATAGGCAGTGATTATTTTAGAAAAACTTTAAAACAATTATGGAAAAGAAAGCATTATCTACAGAGAACGCTCCTGCAGCGATTGGTCCTTACAGTCAGGGCATCAAAGCCAATGGCACTGTATATGTCAGTGGTCAGTTACCTATCAATCCTGCCACTGGCGAGTTTGCCGTTGGAGGCATCAAGGAGGAGGCTCGTCAGTCGCTCACCAACATTAGTAACATTCTTCAGAGTGACGGTCTCTCTATGGCGAACGTGGTTAAGGTGACTGTACTGCTTGCTGATATCAATGATTTCGCTGCTGTCAACGAGGTGTATCAGGAGTTCTTTGAGGCTCCATATCCAGCACGCTCTGCATTTGCTGTAGCAGCTCTGCCTAAGGGCGCCAACATTGAGATTGAGGCGATAGCTGAGGTCTTCTAACCGTGCCGTAAGTATACTGAGGCCCCCTCCATGCCTCCCCTTAGGGATGAGGAGTTTGAAGAATGAAGGCTTGATAACAAGTTTGCTATGTAAAAATATATTGAGTGGTAAAGTATCGTAGCCAACATTGGTGCGCTGAAAAACTTGAAAACTTCAACTTTTCACTTAAAATTTCTATACTTAGAGCACTCCCTTACTAAAATGCTTACCAAAATCTTGTGAAACCCTTTGATACAACAAAAGGGCCCCTTTTAAAATAACAACCGGAGCACTTTGTATTAGTATGGGTTCTGTGGAAAAACGTAATAGCCCTTTTTTAAGTAAGAACCATAGTAATGGGTTTCGATTGATTCCCTGTTAGGCTTGAAGGGGGCCATAGAGGGTTATTTACCTACGTATTTTTTTCCTTTGATGATACTTATACCGTTGGTGTGCGACTGTATCGTGCGTCCAGCGACATCGTATATCAGTGCAGAGCGGTAGTCAGTGTATGCAGGTGTTTTTCTGATGCTTGTGGCATCGGAGATGTATGACTCTATGTCTTCACAGAAATCGATGTCTTTGATAGTGGAGGTTCCAGTGGTGGATGTCAGTCCGAAGATAGTCTGTCCTTTGCATGCGTTGTATAGAATGCCGGTAGAGTTGTCACCGATGCCGCTGGCAGTTACATCCCATGCTATGATGACGTCACCGTCAGGGAGCGTCATGACCTTGGTAGGAGCAACCTGTGTGCCGCGATTCATGCCGTTGAGCCACCATAGGTAGCTGGCACCTGTGGTAGTCTTGAGGTTGGTACCGCGTACTACGAGGTATTTTCTTAGTCCTCCTACGGTAATGCTTCTGCCTTGCCACTTCATCATAAGTGCTACGTTGTTGGCTCCGGTGCCGGCATTGACGGTGAAGGAATTGTCAGTGCTGTTGTATGAGAATTTGCTTGCCGCTACTCGTCCTGCATCACCAGTGGTCCAGTCGGTAGCGATAAATTTGTAGTTTCCGCGTGATGCGTCATCAGTAGAGGCGAGTTTTACGAGACGTACCTGATAGAGACCAGGGCAGAGAGTTGCGGATGAGGCAGTGATACGGAATGATAGTTCGTTCTTTGCTTCACCCTTTTCATCTGTGAGGAGATGGGTAGGTATAGGGAATTCAATGTTGTAGAAACCCTTATCGTCCTGTGTGGCATAGGTAGTAGGTATGGTGACATCTCCTATCTGTACCCCGTTGACGGAGACGGTACCCTTGCGTCCCTTGTCGGCTACGGTAAAGCGGCACATGATAGCGAGGGAGTCAGTCAGTCGCTGAGTGTTGCTGAGTGTGTATTCTATGTAACCGTTGGCCTGTGCATCGCGATAGAACTCGCCGTTGTAATTTCCGGAGGTCGAGCCATTGCTGTATTTTGCCATGTGGCCAGCCTCGCTCTGCTGCTCGCCAGTACCTACGTAGTCAAGTGTACGGTCGTTGAGGGCGGTGGCAATGGCCTCAGTCTGGCCGATGTCAGATGTGGCAAAGTCTTCTGCAGTCTGCACATACCAGTAGCAGTTGTATCGTGCATGGTGGATGTTGGCGAATGGTTCGAGGGTGAGAGTCTCGTTTTGGTTCCACATTGACGATGGTGCTGCATCAGTAACATTTTCAGGTGCAGAGATTGTAAACTGCAGTTTGCTGAGATCCTTCGGAGCGATGAGGTTGAGCACGGTGTCAGGATTACAGATGAGCAATGGAGATGATGTGATGGAGAGTGAAGTGGCACGACTGCCAGGAGCATGGTCCATTCGTCCCTCACCAGCATACTCATTTTTGAGAGATTCGTAAGGCAGGCCAGTGTTGGTGCTCTCAAGCATGGAGCTGGCTGTGGTGCGTGCTGCCAGCAATACCGGACCGTATTTGAATGCCATGTATTCCTTTAGGTTAGGGCATTTCTCTGCGCGGAGTGTCATTGGGAGGCTGACAGTGATGATGTCGCCTTCGTTCCATTGGCGTGTGATATATATATATCCGTTCTTTGTCGTTGCCTGTGCCATTAATGATGTGCCATTTACTGTCAGATCATAGTCAGCAGTGGTCCATGATGGTTTGCGTATGGCAAGGGTGTAATTTCCGGATTTTGTTATGGTAAGTTTGGTTGACGGAGTGTATGGGAAATCTGTCTCCTGGCGTATGCCGAAGATAGAATTTGTCAGTTCGGATGCGACGAAGAGGTTGACGAAGAGTGTGGCGTTGCCGTCAGTATCCTTCTGCTGAGTATATATGAAGTGTCCGTATTTGCTATGGTTTTCCATTCCCGTGCCCACGCAGCACCACATGGCCTGGTTGACCTTGGAGTATATGCGGTAAGCCTGTGGGCGCAGTGTGGTGAAATATACATATCCTCCAGTAGTAGGATCCTGTGTGGAGAGTATGTGGTTGAGCATTGCCATCTCGTAGAAGTCTGCATATTTGCCTTCGTGAGTCTCATCAAAGAGAGCCTCGGAGAGTTTCAGCATGTTATTGGTATTGCATGATTCCGGACCATTGAGGTTGCTGATGTAGCTTCCGGCATTGTTGGCAGAGAGAAAGTGTTCATCTACGGAGTTACCGCCGATGCAGACGGTTCTGTTGTCTGCTACATCCTGCCAGAAATTGTGGGCGGCAGTTTTGTAGGTAGTAGCGGTATTGTCAAGTTGCCATATCCTTTCGAAACCGATGAACTTAGGAACCTGTGTGTTGGCATGCTGGCCATCAAGGAAAGACTTGTTGAGTGACTGCATGCCGTTGATCTCGTATGTGTGGCTGTATTTCTTGGCTGCAGCCAGGTATTTATTGTCTCCAAACAGGCAGTAAGCATCGGCGAGAGTCTCGTTCATGCCGCCGTGCTCCCATCCCAAGACTGTCTGCATGTCTGATGCGGATAGTTTGGATACCAAATTGACACTCCAGTCGCTGAGTCCACGGAACAGTTCGCGTGCGGTCTCGTCACCAGCATATACATACGCATCGCGAAGACCGGCGAGCACCTTGTGCTGGCAGTAGAATGGTACCCATCCACCGTATTTCTTGAATTCCGTAAGGTTATTGGCATATAGTCCGGTCCATACCTGATTGATAGGTTGTCCGCCTATAAACCCCTTCATGCCAGAGGTATTGTTGGCATAAGCATCTTGGCAGTCCTTCATGATGCCGATGCAGTATGTTAGTCGTTCGCGCAAACGTGTATTCTCTGCAGAGAGGGTGGCGTCAGCGTCAGTAGCGGCAATGGCGAGTGAGAGGGCAGTGATGTAGTGTCCGCCTACGTGTCCCTCAAGGCTCCAGTCGCTCTGTCCCCAGTTGCCGAATGTAGGATGATTCTGTATCCAACGGTAATAGCGACTATTGGTATCGGTGGTGGAACTGAGGCCTGCTTGTCTGACGAAAGGAGTCATAAGTCGGTCGGCATCATAGTCGAGCAATACTTTGATGTTGAGGATCATTGCATTGCGCAGATGGGATTCGCCTAACTTTATCTCGTTAAGTGCAAAATGTTGTGGATAGAGAGTGTTAGTAGTCCCTGTGTCAGCTTTGGCTCCGTTGAGCATGGTAAATACCAGGGCCAATGGGAGAAGTTTCTTGATATTCATAATGTGTTAGTAATTAAAGATTGTCGCTGTGTAATCCCTACACTGCTTCTGACTGCAAAAGTATAAAGAAATATTGAATTAAGCAAGAAATAGAAGCAAAAATGTACTGCTTACTCCTAAAAAAAACGAAGAACTACCATCCCGCCTGATGATAGGTATGGGATAGGAGTCCTTCGTCGCTAACGAGATGTCTTGTTAGAGAGAATTAGTTCTTTACTACGCGTATCATATCAAAGAAATGAGTGCCTTCGATCTCTGCGCCCTTGGTAACGGTGCCGGTCTTGGCGTCATAGATGTAGATGATAGAGTTTGTGTCATCCTTAGTGTTCACACCGAAGAACGCCTTACCATTGAATACTACGCTGCGCTGAGAGAATCGACCGCCGCTGTATGCCAGTTCCTTGCCATCTACAGCAATGCGTGTGCGTGTGTTCTTGTTGAGGTCCAGGATAGAGTAGTAGTGAGAATATGAGTCGATGCTTGTGCCCTCTGCATCATTACGTCCGTAGGCGAGCACCTTGCCGTTGCCCAGATACTGTACGGTGAGGAGTTTGCCCTCTGCGTTAGGGTAACCGTTGTAGTCTGTATCAAACATTGTCTTGTTTGGCTGCATACGGAGAAGTTTGCCCATCTCTACGTCACCCACGGTTTCAAAGGCTGCGAAATACATATTGCCAGCCTCATCATAGAAACAGAAATTCTGCATCAGTTCGCCGTAGGCGCTGCCAGCCTCTTCTGCAACAAAAGGAACTTTCTCGTTGGATATGATGCTCATGTCAGAAGGATTGAGCACTACTACGTGGAAACTCTTGTCGCTTGTTGACTTCTTGCCCACGGTGGTCTTGCTGTGATAGAAGTAGAAGAGTTTGTTGTCAGACTTGCGGTATGTCATGACTCCAGATGTGGTGATGGTCTCAAATCCCTGGTCTATGGTGAGGTCAAGAGTACCCTCAGTGATGATAGTCATGTTGCGCACATCAAGTTTTGTCCAGATGACCTTCTTGTTCTCTCCGTCGGCAGAAGCGATGAGGAGGGTGTTATCGTCAAGCCATGCGTGGGTGTAGGAACGTACCTTGAAGGTATTCTTTACGAATTTCTGTTCCTGTACCACCTGGATGCTGTTGTTCTTGATCTGGTACTTGGTGAAGCGGTCGTTGCTGGAAGGTACCTGATAGTAGTAGCCGTCCTTGGAGATACACTCCATAGAGTATTCGCCCAACTCTGTGCCCACGCCGCTGATACCGATGACGCCCTGACTGGCATCGAGTGATGAGATGCTGCGCACGATAGTGGTGTTCTTACTGCTCATACCTCCGTGTTTGCCCACGGTGAGGTAGAGGTCAAAGTGATACTGTGACTCGTCAACCGTAGGTGTGGAAGGTACGGAAGGATCGTCGTCGTCACTGGAACATGCAGTAAATGATACTGCCATCATCAGCGACATGAATGTCGCCAGGATAAATTTAAGCTTCTTCATTGTTTTTTTACTTGAGTTTAACTTATTGTTTATAATATCAGTTTACATTTAACGATTGGTTCGGTGGAACAACCAAACCACCAAACAACTAAACCACCAAACCACTAAACCACTAAAACCTGATTCTTAGTTTTGCAAAGAGGTAGCGTCCAGGTTTCTGTAGTTTGTACTTGTCATAGACTATGTGGTCAAAGATATTATCGCATCCGAGCGTGACGTTGTACATACCGCCATGTATGGAGTAGGTGGCAGTGATGTCAACCACGTGCTGTTCAGGTATGCGTGCCTTGGTCTTGGCATATCCGTATGCCTCCCATGTGAGGTAATACCAGTGCACCCACTGATAGTCCACGCCGAACCTCAGACGGTCGTCTGCGGAGAATACATGCCTGAAGGAATAATCGGCACTGGCATTGACGTACATCCATGGGCGGTTAGGTACACGATTGTCATAGGTGGCAGAGGGTTTGCCGTCGCTTTTAAGCTTCATCCTGTCGCGTGCATCCTGCCAACTGAAGTTGCACATGGCATTCATTCTGTTTTGCCAGGCGTAGCGCACCTCTGCCTCCATACCCTTGACACTTATGCCAGGCAGGTTGTCGTATTGCATCATGCCTTCTTTCTCCGACACGGTAGGCTGGATGTAGTTGTCCACGTCACGTATGAAGGCATTGATGTCATAGCCAATGCTGTGGTCGGCGGCAGGACGTATGGTGCCGTAGATTCCGAGATTCCAGTTGTTGCTCTGCTCTGGTGTCAATGCCAGGTTGGGATATATGGTCGAGGCATTGCCCAACAGTTCGCGCGAGAGGGGGAGACGCACGCTGCGTTCATAGGAAACCTTCACTGCTAACATAGGCATGAACTCATAGCGTATGCCTGCGCCCAGTCCCCAGAAGGTCTTGGTGCTGCTACCCATCACTGCATCAGAATGGGTGACGGTCGGGATATATTTCTGTTCTACGCTCAGATGATTGATGTAGTCTTTTACGAAGAAAGTATTCTGCATGCGGTCATTGAGGAACATCTGATTGTAGGTAAGGGCGAGAATGTGTTTTACCATAAGGTCATTGGATGGAACAAAGGCTTCGGAGACCTCGTCCCACTGTTCATTGCCTATACGGTTTACGGAGTAGTTGAAGTCCAGCAGGTGATTGTCGCTGAAGGTATAGCCTATGTTGGCGAGACCTACAGAGAGTGGACGTCCATAGTGTCGGCGCGAACGTTCTCTGCCCGTTATCTCGCTGCGTGAGGAGAGAATATAGTCGCCGTTCCAGTCATACTTACGGTAACAGGTATCGGTCGTAATGGAATTGTCCCAGGTGTGTGACAGTGAAATCCTGACATCCATCTTCGGCAGGAGGAAACCGTGCTTGGCATAGCGGGCAGATAGGTTCCATGCCTTGCTCTCACGCTCAGCCATACCATAGACACGAGTCTGTGTAGCGCCCGTCTGCAGATTCTTGTGCATCTGTGTGTAGGATGCAGAGACAAAGGCGGCATCGGCCCAGGACTTATTCTGAAACCCTACCTCCAACTGTCCTAAGACGGAAGAGTAGGCATCGTGAAAGCGATCACGCTCCGTCAGGATATATTTTCGTGATGCTTCGTCCCACACCTCTACCTCCTTCATGGTATAGTCATTACGTGAATAATTGTATGCCACGACAGGACGGAGGATAAGGCCGGAATGTTTTTCCGCATATTGGGCATTGAGATTCAACTGATGTGTGCCGAACGAACCTGCGGTATATGAGGCATCGAGAAAATCCTTGCTCTCCTTGCGGGTAATGATGTTTACAGCACCTCCCAGTGCATCTATGCCGAGGGATGAAGGTGCCACACCCTTGTATATCTCTACACGCTGTATCTGGTTCACGGGGATGTCGGAGAGTTTCATGCTGCTGCCTTTCGTGTCAAATGGTATGCCATCTATGAAATAGCGTATGGATTTGCCCGATAGTCCGTTGATGGTGATGTCAAAATCTGCCCCCATGCCCCCGTCGCTGCGCACCTTGACGCCGGCAGTGCGGTTGATGAGTTCCGTGATGTCGGTGATGGTATTGACCTTGTCGCCTACGTTAAGGGCATTGATGCTTAGAGCCCCCTCGCGCAGTTTCTGTGTGCGGTCCTTGCCATAGACCAGTATGTTGTGCAGTCCTTTCTCCTTATATGTCTTTGGGTCTTGCTGTGATGACATAGCGAGACTGTCCTGTAGCGACGAGGATGCACTACAGGCGAATGGTATTAATAGCGAAATGAATGTTACGAATAATTGTTTGTACATATTTCCCAGACTGAATCTGTTTCGTAAAATCTATGCCAGACGGTAATAGTAGGGAAACCATAAAAGTCTTGCGGAGATATGTACGTGAAATGGATGCAGACACAACTGCGTGATATATGGTACACGCAAAGATGTGACATGCAGAAGTACGCAAACAGAAATGCGGCTCTGAACCCTGGAGCTTTATTTCGGCACAAGACTTTCACGGCAGGTATTCTGACTTACCTCTGGCAGGGAGCCTTCCCACTTGTTGACATTAATTGTCGTAACAAGCAGTGGCATAGTTTCCTTGCCCATGTTGCCAGCGTGATGTAGTGCTGGCGTGAGGATTACAGCTGCAGGCACAGTCCCGGTCTTGCACCGGAGTTCCCTTGCGTCGGGTTTGCGTACACCTTTATATACTAATAATATGGTGTATCAGCCCCGACTACCGTAAAGCGTCTGCAAAGTTACTGCTTTTTTCCTGAATGCGCAAATTATTACGTTCTTATTTTCCTGGAGCCGAAGAAATTATTTCTACTTCTACATCTCGGAATTGTTGCATAATTCAGAGAAAAGTTGTAACTTTGCAACGCACATTAATAAATGACGATATGAGGAAGATACCATACGGCATGACGGATTTTGCTACAATCCGTAAAGAAGACTATTACTACGTTGACAAGACCCGTTACATTGCAGAAGTGGAACGGGCAGGACGTTATATATTCTTTATGCGCCCTCGCAGGTTCGGCAAGAGTCTTTTTCTGGATGTCCTGAATGACTACTACGACGTGAAGCGCGCGGAGCAGTTTGATGAGATATACGGCGGTCTGTATATCCATAGCCATGCGACACCTGACAGGGGAAAGTATATGGTGCTGAAGTTCAATTTCAGTATCGTCAACCCGGAACCAAGCATGGTGGATGAGTCGTTCAATAAGATCGTATTGAATGATATTGAATTCTTCATAGATTACTATGCAGAGTTCCTGCCTCAGGATACCAAAGCATTTGTTATGGAGGAGAAGCGGTGTGACCTCGCCTTGAACAAACTGATGTCTATCGTAAGGCAGAACTGCGACCGTGGCATATACATCATGATTGACGAGTACGACAACTTTGCCAATACCCTGTTGTCGTATGACGAGGAGGGCTACCGTACGCTGACGCATGGCACGGGATTCTTCCGTCTCTTCTTCAATATCCTCAAGGGAGCAACCACTGGTACGGGATCGCCTGTGCAGCGACTGTTCGTGACAGGCGTGACCCCTCTTACGCTCAGCGACGTCACCTCTGGCTTCAACATCGGCAGGAATATCTCGATGGAGAAAAGTTTCAACGAGGCAATAGGCTTTTCCGAGACGGAGGTGCGTGAGATGCTCGACTACTACCGTGAGGCAACAGGCGTGTTCCGTCATACCAATGATGAGATAATAGAATATATCCGCCCGTGGTACGATAACTATTGTTTTGCAGAGGAGTGTGCGGAAGATGATCGTATGTTCAATTCGGACATGATGCTCTACTTCATGAATACCTACGTAGAGCAAGGACAATTCCCTAAAAATATGATAGATCAGAACGTCACCTCCGACATGGCTAAGACGCAGAAGATGGTGAACTACGACAAGCAGCCGGGACGTAAGGCAGGTGTGATAGAGGAAATTCTCTATCAGGGCTGGACAGACCGCAACGTGGCAGCGTCCTTCCGTCTGGAGAACCTCGGCGATCCGGACAGCATCGTGGGACTACTGTATTACCTCGGACTCCTGAGCTATGGCAAGAGTGACGACGGATATATCTGTCCGGTGATTACAAACCAGGTGGTGCGCGAACAGTATTATACTTACCTTGCGAAATACTATAACGAGCACACGGAATGGCAGACGGACTACAGGGAGGTCGGCGACCTTGGCAGACTTGCAGCGCGTCGTGGCGAGGGTCTGCCGCTGCTGGAGTATATCTGTCAGCAGATGAACGAGCAGACTTCCGTCCGTGACTTCAACCGTGACGGCGAGGCGTTCGTGAAGGCATACATCATCTCAACCATCGGCAACAACAACGGCTTCTTCGTGTGCACCACGGAACACCCAGCCAACCACGGATATGTTGACATCATGCTCACACCAATCGGCAATCAGTTATACCATGCCTATATAATAGAACTGAAGTACCTTAAGCCGTCGGCAACGCCGGAGGAGGTTGAGCAATACTATCAGGATGCCATAGACCAATTGAACAGGTACGCCGACAGCCACCCGTTGCAGGCTAAGGCACAGGCAAACAACTGGACCCTCCACCGCATAGCCCTCGTAGTGCGTGGCTGGACGATGGAGAGGTTGAAGGAACTGTAAGCAAAATAGCAAACAATGAAATACGGCATCAAGGCATATCTGCTGCACGACATAGGTAACCGTTCGAATCAGGAGGACGCTCATTATCCTTCATTCAACGACAAGCGACACTTTGACAAGGTGGAGCGAAAGGAAGCATTCTATGATGGTGTGCCGCATACGGAGAACTCACTTTTCATACTCTGCGACGGTATGGGAGGCCACGAACGCGGAGAGGTGGCAAGCCACTTGGTGTGTGAGGTAATGGGAGGTTATCTGTCTGACGCGGAAAAGGAAGGCAGCCCATTCTGCGAAGCTCTTGTACACAAAGCTGTCAGCAAGGCAATGGATGCCCTCGATACATTGGATGATCCTGCAGAGGTGCGCAAAATGGGAACGACGATGACACTGCTGACACTGCATGAGGGCGGTGCATTGATAGCGCATATCGGCGACAGCAGGGTCTATCATATACGACCTGCCAACGGACGCCGGAATGCGAAGATACTATTCCGTACGGAAGATCACTCGCTTGCCAACATGATGCTGCACAGCGGCAGACTTACTCTCCAGCAGGTACAGAACTTCCCACAGCGTCATGTACTGGTAAAGGCTATGTCTGCTGGACTGAAGGTACATCCCACGGCGGATATCCACAAGACAACGGACATAATGCCTGGCGACATCTTCTTCCTATGCTCCGACGGAATACTGGAAGAACTGTATGACGAAGACTTGACAGCAATACTGACAAACCCAGACTATACCGATGAGGAGCGTGTACAGATAATGCTTACGTTCTGTAAGGATAACAAAGACAATCACACTGCTTGGATAGTAAGGGTGGAGACAGCGGAGAAGAACGACGGCGAGGGCTTCATGCAACACGATAACGTAAAGAAAGAGGGATTGCTAAATAAGATAAAAAGGTTTTTTGTAAGCAATAAATAACACATGAAGAAACTGCAACATGCTTTACAACCAGGTACTGTTATACGTGGTACTAACCTGACCTACACCGTGGATCATGTCCTTGGTTCTGGCGCATACGGAATAACATATCTGGCTACGACCAACGTACAGATACAAGGTGAACTTGGTACGCTGGACACGTTTGTTCACGTAACATTGAAGGAATTGTTCGTTGAAGGTCACATGACACGAAACGGTGTGATGGTAGAAAGGGATTCCGAAGACGAGCAACTGAATTCATACGCCCGCTGCTTCTACATGGAGGCAGACAAGCTTGCTGAACTGAATCATCCCAACATCGTAAAGGTGCTTGAAGTGTTTATTGCCAACAACACCTGCTATTACACAATGGAATACTTGTCTGGCGGTACCCTGAATGAATATATCGACAAGAAGAACGGATTACCTGAGGCGGAAGCTCTGAAATTCATCAGGCAAATAGGTAGTGCACTCTCATACATGCATAGCAGGAAAATAGTTCACCTTGATGTCAAGCCTCTAAACATGGTGTTCAAGAACAAGGAGCAGTTGAAACTCATCGACTACGGTCTGTCTATACAGTACGACAACAAAGGGGAAGCAGAGGCAACGGAAGACTTCGGTGCCGGAACTCCAGGCTATGCCTCTTTGGAGCAATCGTCTCCGGACAGCACCCATCAGTTCACGCCCTCCTTGGATGTGTATGGTTTAGGAGCCTCATACTACAAGATGCTGACAAACATGACCCCACCCAAGGCTGTCGAGATTGTTTCCAATGGTATCAACACCCATCCGCTGGTATCAGCGAATGTCAGCCAGCAGAGTATTGACGCAATAAAGGCTGCAATGAATCCCGTTGCAGAGAAGCGCTTGCAGACAATAGATGAATTCCTCGCCATGCTGCCAGACATCAAGGAAGAACAGGAGGAAGGTCAGAAAGGATATGGCAAGAAACGAAAAGCCATAATCATGATCCTGCTAACGGCATTGGCAGCAACAGCATTGCTGTACTTCCTATGCTAAGAAACGTATAACTTAATCACGTTTTTGACGAAATAGCACATTCCCCTCCACTATGCCATAATGGAAAAGTTGCCAGGTCATGTTAAAGTTTACACAAAAAGCATTAGAAATGAACGATAATTGAAGAAAAATTAGTAACTTTGCAAACAGTACACAAATAAATTAAGGAGGGAATCATGCTACACATTGCAAATCCTTTATACGACATCATATTCAAGTACCTCATGGAGGACAACCGCGCTGCCAAGACCATCCTCTCTGCATTGCTGAAGAAGGAGGTGCTTGAAGTAGAGGTGCGTCCGCATGAATATACCGACTCTACACGCGATACGCTATCCATCTTCCGCATAGACTTCGGAGCAAAGATACGTGACGATGACGGTGAGGTGCGCCTGGTGCTCATAGAGTTACAGAAGACCTGGCTGGAGACGGAGACGCTACGCTTCCGTCAGTACCTCGGTGCGCAGTATGCCAGCCCCAACAACCTGATGCCAGATTGCAAGGAAGGATATGCGATACCTATGGTGACGGTATATCTGCTCGGTCACAGGGTAGGTGACATAGAGGAACCCGTGCTTTACGTCAAGCGTAAGTCCTTTGACTATGACGGCAACGAGGTGACGAAGGGCATACCACATCCGTTCGTTGACAGTCTGACCCACGATAGCATAATAGTGCAGATACCACTGATCCGTGGTCACGTAAACAACAACAGGCTGGAGAAGGTGCTCAGCATCTTTGACCAGACAAGGAAAGACACCGAGAACCGCCAGATGCTCAACATAGACGAGGCAATGTATGCTGGTGATGACGAGATGCAACTCATAGTGCACCGTCTGCTCTGCGCTGCCTCTGATGCGTCGCTGCGTCATAACATGAATGTGGAGGATGAATATTTCTCTGCCATAGTGAACCGTGACACCGAAATCCTCATGCGTGACAAACGAATACCCGAGCAGGGTGCGCAGATAGCCGAGCAAGGTGCGCAGATAGCCGAGCAAGGTGCACAGATAGCCGAGCAAGGTGCACAGATAGCCGAGCAAGGTGCGCAGATAGCTGAGCAAAGCGCACGACTAAAAGAGCAGAGTGATATGCTGCGTACGTCAGTGAAAATGCTTCTGGAGGCAGGTATGTCAAAAGAAGTTATTGCCGTCAGTCTTGGAAGAACGTTGGAAGAGATTGAGGCGATAGCCAAGAAGTAGGTTGGTCGATTAGAAACTCCCAACACTCCAAGCACATTAAGGCGTAATCAAGGTATGAACAATTCAATGTGTAAGGCTTAACCTGTATTAGTTTTGTTCATGCAGTATCTGACTTTCTTTTGGAAGAGAAGTGGCACTTCGTTGAAGGTATACTTTTTCTCTGCAAAAGGGCTGCTTTAACAATGTTGAAGGGCTACTTTGACAGGGTAAAAGGGCTACTTTTGTAAGGTCAAAGGGCTGCTTCCGCAACCTAACAGCTGTTCATGACTGAAATGTTTGGCTGAAAAGTGACGAAGTGTCAATATTGAGGCGAGAAGTGGAGGATGGTTTCGTAAAATTCCTTATACCTTACTATTTATGCAACAAGGAAAAGAGAACCTCTTTTGATATCCGCAACTATGTTTCGGACATTCGTGAGGGCAACGTTGACCTGTTCGTCCTTCGTATGCGCTCACTCTTCGCTGACACTCCATACGAACTGATCAGGGACCTGGAGAATCACTACCAGAATCAGGTGTGGCTCATCCACAAACTGCTCGGTATGTATGTTCAGACAGAGTACCACACCAGTTTCGGACGCATCGACATGGTGCTCCAGACACCTAAGTACTGTTATGTCATAGAGTTCAAGTTCGACGGTTCGGCACAGGATGCCATAGACCAGATCTCCAGCAAGGATTATGCTCTGCCTTTCGCCCTCACCGGACAGCAGATCATCCGCATCGGCATGAACATCTCGCGCGAGACGCGCAACATAGAGGAGTGTATCGTGAAGAAATAGACGAAACTAATCTGTAAACCCCGATATAATAGTAGATTATGTATTAAGCCATCAATATGCTAAAACGAAGAATCGACATAGTTCTTTCCAAAGGACACGGCAGTCAGCTACTTTGGCTGTTTGCTATTACTCTTGCATGTATATTCATCGCAATATTCATCGCACGAGTCATATTCAACGATGACATCTTGTCGTGGCAGGATGTCGTGGGACTGTTTCTTGACCCTGGCGTATTCGGTAGCTTTGCCGACAAAGGACATGACATATTCAGACTATCGATAGCATTGCTGAGTATATTTCTCTTCTCAGCATTACTTGTAAGTGTCTTTACCAACGTTTTCGAAAACATATCTGACTCCGTACGTAATGGCAGAAGATTCTATAATCTTAAAGACCATATACTAATACTTGGCAGTGGACATCATCTGAAGGGGATTCTCGAATCGCTGAAAGATACCAAGAAGGCTATCGTAGTAATGTCAAAACTTCAACCTACGGCTCACGACAACTGTATCTATTATGGTTCTACAGGATTTAGTATGAATTAACATACTTATCTGCTATTATTTGATAAAGTCTTTGTACCTTTGCACCATGCTAAGTACAGAAGACATATTAAAGAACTTGTTACTTCAAGACAATGATGACTGGTGTATAACA
>JAZLIN010000128.1:0-11229 GCA_045617365.1 Prevotella sp.
TTTCTTGGTGGCGAAACTGTAATTCTGCAAATTCTTCTTTGGTCATAATAATAGCAGTTGTAGTTCTGTTGCAATATTGCGGGTGCAAAGGTACAACAAATCTACAACTGCTACAATGTGTATTTTAATGGATGCTTACGAATTAACTCACAAATATATTTTTTGAAAATTTGTGAAAAGAATTTATGCGTATTTGTGCGTATTTGTTTCGATAAAACCTTTGTATGCTATTTCATCCGTAGATGTCGAAACAATTACTCCTGCGTGCCGTAGTACTTCGCGTACCACTGTGCGAAGTTGCGGAGACCCTGGCGCAGGGATGTGTTAGGCTTGAAACCGAAATCCTCCTCTAGAGGGGTGGTATCAGCGTATGTCACAGGCACATCTCCCGGCTGCATAGGTACCAGTTCCTTGTGCGCCTCGAAGTCATAGTCCGAAGGTAGAACCTTTGCTGCGATGAGTTCTTCCTGGAGTATGGTTACGAAGTCAAGCAGATTCTCCGGACTGTTATTACCTATATTATATACCTTGTATGGTGGGATAGGGAGACCGTCTTCACCATTCTGCTTCTCTGGAGCATGCTGCATGATCCTTACCACGCCCTCCACTATGTCATCCACGTATGTGAAGTCACGTTTGCAGTTACCGTAGTTGAAAATCTGTATGGTCTTTCCCTCACGCAACTTATTGGTAAAACCAAAGTATGCCATGTCAGGACGACCGGCTGGACCATAGACAGTGAAGAATCGCAGACCTGTCGATGGTATGTTGTATAGTTTTGAGTAGGCATGTGCCATCAGTTCGTTACTCTTCTTGGTCGCAGCATAGAGTGATACAGGGTTATCCACCTTGTCGTCGGTAGAGTAGGGCACCTTCTTGTTTGAACCATATACCGATGATGATGAGGCATACACCAGATGCTCCACCATATTGTTGCGGCAGGCCTCAAGGATATTGTAGAAACCGATGAGGTTTGACTCTATGTACGAACCAGGGTTGGTGATGGAATAGCGTACGCCTGCCTGAGCGGCGAGATTGACCACTACAGCAGGTTTGTAGTCAGCAAATAGTTTGTCAATAGCTTCTTTGTTTGCAAGATTCTCTTTGATGAAGATCCATTCCTGGTTATATCCGTCTCCTTTCTTGGCTGCACCAGAGAGATTTTCAAGGCGCTCATACTTGATATTCACGTCATAATAATCGGTTATGGAATCGAGTCCGATGACACGGACATCCTTGACATCCTGAAACAAACGCTTAACAAGGTTTGAACCTATAAAACCTGCTGCACCCGTTACGAGTACAGTCTTTCCTTCTAGATTTACATTAAAGTTTACCATATTTCTCACATGCTTCGTTATACGTATCAAGACTGCCTATGTCAAAGCGGATAGGCTCATTCTCGTTGCCATCAGTACGCTTCATCTCCCATGCGTACATTGTGGTGTTATCCACCATGTAGTGTGCAAGATTGCCCGGTGCATCCTTGCCGCAACCATTCTCTACACTATGGCGAACGAGTTCAAGGTCTTTCTTCTGGTAGATATAGAATGGTGGTACAGCCCAGTGGCTCTTAGGCTCCTGAGGTTTCTCCTCCATGTTGAGCACCTTGTCGTCAGCATCAAGCACAACAACACCGGTTCGCTGCAGTTTCTCAATCGATGGCTGGTAGTGGCGCATGATGCATGAACCGTCCTTCTCCTTCGCAAACTTCACAAACTCTGCGAACGAGAAGAAAAGCAGGTTATCGGCTGCGACTACCAGCATATCGTCATCAATCTGCAGTTTGTCCATTGCAAACAGAAGGTCGCATACAGCCCCCAGTCGGGTGTCATTAGTTTCCGTCATGTCATCAATGATAGTGATGGGTTTTGTATAATGCATCTGTGACTTCCATTCCTCGAAGTGGTGGGCAAACTTGTGATTGCTGATAATGATATGTTCCGTAATCTCAGGAATCTGATCGATGTCGTCAAGCATTCGCTCAAGTATGGATTTCTCTCCAATCTTGAGAAGAGGCTTGGGATAATTGGCTGTCAATGCTCCCAGACGGGTGGCGTAGCCAGCTGCTATAACTATATTCTTCATTATTATGTTGTATGCTTGTTGTATTGTATGGTTATATGGAAATTAATAATATTTATTTCTTGTCTAATCCTCCACAAAGCGGGCACCATTATCAGGTTTTACCCAATAGACTTTGAACGTCTGCTCGTACTCTGGATACTGGGCCAAATATTCGCGTGTCAGTGTTTCTTCTATCTCCTGTTTGTGTGCAGGGTCAACAAGGGCGATGACCGCTCCCTTGAAACCTGCCCCGGAGAATCGTCCACCATAGACACCCTGCAGAGGACGCATGATGTTATAGATGCTGATGAGTTCCGGCGAACCGCATTCATAGTTATGTATCGAACTCTCACAGGAGTCGAATGACAGTTTGCCAAACAACTGCAGGTTGCCTGTTTCCCATGCCGTAACACCCTGACGTACCCTGCGATATTCCGAATAGAAATGCTCTGCGCGCTTAGCGAAACGCAGTGGCATCATATCACGGGTATTGTCAAATGTCTCCTTAGGAATATCGCGGAGGAATGTCTTGTCAAATGTCTTGAGGGGCTGATTCTGGTATGCTAGCATATTCCATGCCGCAGTCTTACATTCATACACACGGAGGTTGTAATCAGAGTTCACCAGTGAGCGTGTAAGACCGCTGAAGAAAATACCAATCTCAAACTCCGGCATGGAAGAGTTGCGCTTGATGACACGCCACTCGTTGCTGTCACAGTCCAGAAACAGCAGACCGTCCTTCTTGCCAAGGGCGATACATGACTGATCCAGCAAACCATTGTTCAGACCAATATATTCACGTTCTGCTTCTGATGCTATCTGTACTATCTCGAAAGGCTGGAGCTTGATGCCGTTGGCCTTGGCAAACGCCATGACGTAAGCTATCAGCACGGCAGCCGATGACGACAAACCGCCGACAGGCAGAGAACCCTGCAGCACACCATCAATGCCATGTGTCAGGTCAAAACGTTTCTTCAGGGCATACTTCGCACCGCGTGCATAGTCACCCCAGTGCTTCTCCCTGACCTCCGAACGGGTAGCGAGGTCAAAGTGTACATCGCCTTCAAAACTGAGTGATGAAAGATTCACTTTAGAATCCTCACGAACATTAAACCAAAGGTCAACACCTTTGTTGATGGCAAATCCAGTAACGAGTCCATGCTGATGATCCACATGGGCACCCAGTGGACAAACACGGTAAGGACTGAATATATGATATTGATAATTCTCCATTGTTCTATAATAGATTTGTTCAATAAACTTATTATTGTTGCAAAGGTAGTAAAAAAAATGGAAAAACAAACATTACAACAACGTTTTTTACAGCATTTCCCTTTTTTTGTTAAGAATATTCACGCAAACTAAAAAAAGTGACAGCCTATAGAACCTTCATTTTCTATTGGCTGTCACCTTTACTATTTCGGACTTGAGCTTATGTAAAAACGACTAGATCATTCATCGCGAACTAACTATAGGCAAAGACTTTGCTGACCTCGTGTTTATTCCTCGTAAATTCAACGACAAGCCTGCAATGTTTGTAGAGTGAATAATGCAGGTTAATGTATTTCATATTATACTTCCTCGCCTGCAAATTTCACCTTCCATCCCAGCACCGTGGCAAAGATCATCTCGATGTCCTTGATGAAACTGTAGTGACGATAGTAGTAGCAATTCAGACGTACCTTGTCGGGATAGATAACGTTGTCATTGTACTCCGTGGCGATCTCCTGCATAGGTCGAGTATCACCCTCTGCTTGCTTCTTTGCCACATAGTCAGAAATCATTTCGTCTTCCAGACGATATTTTAGCGTTGCCGGTCCAGTGATACCCGGTCTCAGCTTCAGCACATCGCGATCATCACCCTCCAGCTTGTCGGCATATCCAGGCACATCTGGACGTGGCCCCACAAAGCTCATATTGCCAATCAGTACATCCCACAGTCCCGGCAGCTCGTCCAACTTATAGTGACGCAATGTTGCTCCAAAAGGTGTGATGCGACTATCACCTGCCACCGACACCGTTGAGCCACTATGTTTTACGGTCATCGAACGGAACTTATGGCAGTTGAATAACTTTCCACCACGTCCCACACGCTTCTGTACGAAGAAAGCAGGACCTCCAGGCATTTTCACCGTAACCATAATCGCCACAACTACCAATACTGGCCACAAAATCAACAAGCCAAAGAAGCTTGCAAGAATATCAAAAAGTCTTTTGAGTATCATATCAGTTTAATCTTTCAATATTTCCAGATACAAATCATCATCTTCCATTTCCTCCAAAACTTTCACATTGCTGGCAGACATAGCCGAACGGTAGGATGCTACATTATTTTTGTTTACCGTCTCAAATAAACGAAGACCGATACCGAAGCCCACCTCATTCATCATGCGGTTCATCAGCGTGCCAAGCCCGCGACCACGATGACTGATGCCCACCATTCTACCACGGAAGCCTTTGCCCATGAAGAAACTACGAATGAAGACATAACCTGCTATTGCAGAACCATCATCAAGAATATATGCAAGGAAAGATTTGTTCTTCTGCAACTTCTTGATACTTTTTGCATCAAAAGCATGAGGTTTGAAGAACGTAAACGCCTCCTCAGGCTGAGCCATAAAGAAAGCCACCAAATCCTCCGTTGGCACCTCGCGCATTGGCACAATCTTCATACCACATTCCTTGCCGTAACAATCAAGAATCTCAGCCTCAATCCTGCTTAGCTTACCTCCAAACCTCAAGCTGAACAGCCATGAATTCAGCACATCCACCAGATCCCACAACCATGGCATCTGGTCTCTCAAAAAATGAGCTATTGCGTATAACATAGGCTTATTCTCCTTTCGCTATTTTCTCTATCTCGTCCAGATACTTTTTCACTACTATCTGACGGTCAAATTCACGTTCCACTTTCTCGCGAGCAGCCTTGCCCATCTCAGCACGCTCCTCTGCCGACAATGCCAAATACTCGCGCACCTTTGCAGTCAGATCTTCCACATCCTGCTCTCGGCACACATAACCAGTCTTGCCAGCCTCTACTATCTCCAGGCAACCATGGCGGTTGGTTGTGATGATAGCCCTTCCGCTTGCGCAACTCTCCAGCAGCACATTGCTCATGCCCTCTGGATAGAATGTAGGATGTACCGTACAATGCACGGCATTAAGGTAAGGGCGCACATCATTCGTTACGCCATCATACACTATCGTACCCTCCTGCTGCATATTCTCCAGTCGCTCCTTGTAGTTGCCATCATCGCAAGAACCAAGCACGTGAAACTCTGTATTCGGATACTCTTTTTTTATTCTTTCAGCCATACCCAGATACTCCTCGATGCCCTTCTGCTTCATCACGCGGCTCACGAAGATGAACCTCACTACATCGCCCTCGGGCATTGGCTTAGCCTCAAAGCGTTCCAAGTTCACTCCCGATCCAGGTAATAACTCCGGTCTTCCGTTTATCATCCCGTGTTTTTTGCAGAATTCCCAGTTGGCGGTATTCTGGAAGAATATTACCCTCACCTTGCTCAGGCATACTTTGTAAAGCCAGATTACAAACTTCTGCAACAGTCCCGGATTCTCGACAGCCGTACCAAGACCAGTCACATTGATTATCTGCGGTACCTTCGCCCACTTACAAGCCAAACCACCATACAGATTGGGCTTGATGGTGTAGCTCAACACCACATCAGGCTTCTCCTGCTTCAGCAACTTTCTGTAGCGTCTTATCAGCTCCATGTCGGTCACAGGATTGATACCTCTGCGATCCACATTAGTATCTATGAAGTAGCATCCCAATGCCTCCAGCTGACCATCATACTTCTTGTCGTATGGAGCTGAAATCACCACTTCATAGCCCTTCGCACGAAGAGCCTCAAGCAGTTCCCTTCGGAAACTCATCAAGCCCATCATGTAATTCGCTAATATCAGTACTTTCATTATTCCTTGTTTTACGTTATTATTCAAACAAATTCTCTTATGGCGCCCCACAATGGAGCACTCAGGGTCTCCTTGGGATAGTATTTTACCAGTTTCCACCATTGCGACATCTTATATCTCATTGTACCCAATGCCGAAGTGCGTACCTCTCTCTGTTTCGCATCCTTATGTCCGAAATTACCTGTCTGTAGCACCTGACTCAGCAGCATTCTACCTCTTCGTTCATCCACGGGGCAAATCATAGATCGCTCCTCTAATTGGAAAACGTCTCGTAACACGTACATCACAGCTCCCGCAAAATCATACAATCCCAGAAACTTAAGTGTCTTCAGTAGTTCTGGGCTCTCGCCCTTTACGGGAGAGCTAGAGAGAGTCCAATAGTAATCCATCAACTGACGTAACCCAACACCCAATCCGAACAGGTGTCTGTATATATGACTCAACTGATACACTACATCAAACTCCCACGAAGGAACCATCATCCCATCACGTTCCGTCCAGGCCTTCTTATGTTTTTCGCAAAACTCCTGTAAACGTTTGTTATGTCTCATTGACCGCATATATGTTGGACGGTAATGTAGCTCCACTTCGGTGCCTTCAAATATACAGCAATCCACATGCATATAATTCCTATGGCCTGTCGTACCATGTGCATTTGCCCAATCCACAACTTCCTTTTTCAGAGCATCTACCCACATATCAATATCACCACTCTGCCTGAGGTTACGAAGAGTGTCAGGATAATGCAGACCAACCCCTTGTCCTTTCAATATGCAGGAACGTAATCCCTCGGTAGATAGCATAGTTTGCAGTTCAACACACTGGCGGTTAACGATTTTGTTCCTCTGTTGTATTCCGGCAGCCATGCCCATCCAAGTCAGATACAGCATCTCGCTCATGCCGATTCTGACGAAACCCTCATCGGCATCTGCTCCGAGTCGCTGAAGTCCAGCAAAACATATTCCTACAAGACCTTGTTTTTCTGCTATCGTATATATATTACCCCATTCTTGGTTCTTGGGTAATCGCGAAAGACTACTTTGATTGCCTATAGCGACACGTATTAGTTCGAAGAATAGTTGTTCTGACATCTGTCGTTCTGCCACTATCTATTTTGTTTTTCTTTTACTTTTTTACCGTCTGCACCGTCACTTATGTAATTTTGTGAATACTAGTGATAAACGCAAGGTTGCGTAACGGTGACGGAGAAAAATGTGTTTTTGTTGACAAGGATGCTTGTCTTTGCAAAAGAGGTAAGTATTTTCAATAAGCTACGTAAGGTTCTTAAATGTGACATATACGTATTTTTTTCTAAGAACCTTGCAATTCTGTATGGAGAGGCCAACGATGAGAACTAAGGCTCTATGATTGTCGTTCTGTTCCATGAGAAATAACCGTTTTGTCTTCGTTATCAGTTATAATCGAATCTATCCAATCCGCATATCTCTGAACTCAATTGAAGTAGTTCATAAGGTAAAGCTGCTTGTCAAGGAATAGGTCTTGAGAGGTTTGTCCAAATAGATTCACCCCCCTTGAAGATCCGTGTTGAAAGAGTCTTTCAATTCAGGAGTGTGAATAAGACTTGGTGATAATAACTCCATGGATTTTCGGAATTAACTTTTTTGTATATTTTTTTGCTCCTTTATCATTCAGGTGCATTTCGTCTTTAAAAAGTTCAGGGGTATCAAACTCCTTATCGGTAGCGAATTTATGGAACGGTACGTTATACTTGTCTGCCACTTCCTGAATCTTGAATACTCCTTTTGTTGGAGTATTGTGAAAGTATGGTGAATAGCACAATACCAACGCAATATTATTTTTTTTGCATAGCCTGATAAATCTCTCCATATACTCCAGTTTACGTTCTTCTATCTTGACTGTTTCTTTTTGTATAGATAATCTTGATACTGAATCTTTTTTATATAATTCTACATCCATATTCCCCTTTAATGCCTCATATCCTCTATCTTCAGGCCAAGGTATATAGTTACATTTGATTGTTTGCACCAATTTCGAGTTATAGCGGTATGTCTTCGAGAGTAATTTTAAACACTCTTTCCTTCCGTTCAGAGCGAACAGACTGTCAATATCGTGATACTCTCCATAGTGAGGAGCTAATCTGTCCATTGCTGCTTCAAGCGTAAAACTCGCCCCTCTTGATATTTCCGCATCCAAATTCATTACTTCATATATTACAATCTTGGGCTTGGCTCCCCTTTCAATCATAGCTGAAAGCAAGCAATAGTGATAGTATATGCATTCACCATCGCTACCAGCATTATAGCATGTCATGCCCAATGAGTCCTCTATTATCTCAGGTACATAATGGTGAGCAGCGCGTGATGAACCCATGATTAAAATGTCCTCCTTAGCTTCTTTTATCACATATATTTGACGTCTGTACATTCCATATTTCGAGGTGTAGTACATCTTTTCGCTCCAAGTACCTACTGCCCAGTCTACCACTACGAGCAGCACTATGATAGAAACAAATCCAACCAGAACCTTTTTAACTTCTTGCATAATGCTGCCTCCTTAGAATTTAAAGTAAATAAACTGACCGCCACCAAGTACGCCAATCCATACAATCAGTATGGCGAGTGCGGCAAACTTTACATAGTTCCAACCAATGCTGAACTTCGGGTGCATCTTTTTGAACAGAGTAACCCTCTCAGCACAGAACTCATCCTTGAAATCCTTTAGGAGCAGCAAAGCGAATCCGATGGCAAAGAAGAAAATTGTTGTCTGATGGATGTATGGAGCACCCAGATGCAGATAGCTCTTAGTCACATCCATGATGAACTGCATATCCGGAGCATAGAACAGCATCCACCCGTATGCTATCAGGCAGAAGGTCAAGGATATGTCCCACATCTTGCGTATAAGGCTTGTGTCGCCTATGTGAAGAACCTTTCTACAAGCATCTTTTATAGGCTGTAACAACTTACCAAGCACCTGATTAAGTCCATGATACCCTCCCCATAGGATGAAATTGTAGGCAGCTCCGTGCCACAATCCGCTCACAAGGAAAGTTATCATTAGATTGCGATAGGTCTTCAACGTACTGCAACGACTACCTCCACAGGGAAAATACACATAGTCGCGGAACCAAGTCGAAAGTGATATGTGCCACTTCCTCCAAAAGTCAACCACCGAAGTTGCAAAGTAAGGTCTGCGGAAGTTTTCCATCAGTTCTATGCCCATCATCTTTGCACAACCAATCGCAATGAGCGAATAACCGGCAAAGTCGCAATAGATCTGTATAGTGTACATGAAGGTAGCCAATAGCAATGATGTACCGTTATGGTGTGTATAGTTTCCGAATACAGTATCCACATAGATACCGGCACGATCGCCCACAACCAGTTTCATAAAGAAACCCCATAGCATCATCTTGGCGCCAGCCGTAATGTAGGCATAGAGCAGAGGGCGCTTCTCCTTCAATTGAGGTATCAGCTGCCCAGCACGACCGATAGGACCACTCGCAATCTGAGGGAAGAAACCCACGAATAGTGCGAAGTCCAACAGGTTCTTCTCTGCCTCAATTTTCCCCTTATACACATCCACCACATAGCCAACAACCATGAAGGTGTAGAACGAAATTCCGATAGGCAACAGCAGTTCGAATGATGGCATTTCAACCAAAGCACCACTCAAAGCTAGCACATCAACCACAGTACCCATCAGGAAGTTCAGGTACTTAAAGCCAAGTAATGGCAAGAGTAACAAGACGATAGTCATTGTAAGGCTCACTTTCGACTTGTTGACATAAAGTCCATACCAATACGCCAATGCTGTTTCAAACAGCAATACCGCCAGCATTGCCACATTGAAGCAGGCATAGAAATAGTAAGACGCTACCACTAGGAACACCTTACGCCAACTATTTTTAGGTAGTAGGTAGTATATCCCCACTACAGTCACAAAGAATAGGATGAAATTTAGACTGTTGAATAGCATAATTTATTCCCTTAATTCCGAAAATCAGTTTGTTTGTATTCTTTATAATATCCTGGGTAACAAAAAGTTCTTTTCTGGCAAAGCGTTATAAATGCTGAGCTGCCCTGGATTTTGTTATGTCAGTTTTTTAACATATTTTTGTGTTGCGAATCCAAAAACAAACAAAATCGTAACAAGACATAGCAATGGTACAAATAAAATCAGAGAAAATCATACCTTTTTGGTGGTATTTTTCAAATACGGAAAAATTTGGCTCCATGCTTTCATCTGTAATTGACTCAACGCTCTGTTTGAGATGTAAACTCTTTGGTTATCAGTACAGCGAAATCATCTGGTCACTCATGAGTGTTTATTTCTGTGGTGGCTCATGTATATAGGATGTTATCGCCAGATCAGCGGATTTAAGGCTTATGAATTTTGTTGTTTTTAATTTTCTGTTTTGAAGAGAATAAACTCTTTATGTTCTCTCGATATAAAGCATTCCCATAAATATCATTCCCCGTAAACGATACATTTGAGATATTATTAATAGCAACATCCTTTGTATGGATGATGTTGTCTATGAATTTAATACCTTCGACTCGTGAAGTTGTACAACTATACGAGAAAGAACAAGGGCCAAGGTAAGATCGCTGAACAACTATGTTCTTACATTTATTCAATACGAGTGGATAGCTCTTCTGTACATCTTCTACTCTGCACTTGTTGAAATACACTCCATCAACAGATGCCTCATCAGGATGAATAACAGATACCACAAATCCACCATCGCAGTTTTTTGTTGTAACATTCTCGATTATGACATTGCGTATATGATTCTGTTTGTTTGGCTCAATGTCAATGGCATATCCTGGAGATGTGCCAGATACGTCAGTAATAGTTGTATTGGTCACTTTAATGTTCTCTCCATCTGTTATTGATATGCCTTGTCGTCTTCCGTTAACCAATGTAAGTTGAGATAATGTGATATTCTTCGAACCATGACCAACGTAAATACAGTCCCCCCAGCAATCTCTCACTGTTAAGCCCGTCACTTTGCAGTTTGAGGAATTAGAGATAAATATACCCATGCCCCATTCTCCTTCAGTTCCAGTATGATTGGTCTTATCACCTTTGATAGTACCCGATCCTGAGACCTTGATATTATTACCCTCGATTCTTAAAATGTTGTAACTCTTGAATGAATTAGGTACAGTCTCAATTGTGCCATTAAATATGAGACTAGTGTTACTGCATACACTTACCAATGTTGCATTACTTTTCTCT
>JAZLIN010000129.1:0-20354 GCA_045617365.1 Prevotella sp.
GTTGCCAAAGTTGGGCAGAAAGAACTTGCAGCACATGCCATTGATGTCCATCCGTCCGTAAGGAATGCCTATAGTCAGATACCGGCAGAACTCGACATTCCTATCCCTGCTCTTGGTCATAAGGGATGGAGAGCTGAGCGAAAGAAGGCAATAAAGAACATCCTCACAGATTTGCAGACAGAACTCATCAAGTCTGTAGGTTTGCAGAAGGCAGAAGTAACTAAACTTGGTAGGTCATTGTACACAAATGCCATGAAGGAGGCAGCAGATCTTATTGCAGAAAATAAGCGCCTGACTACTGAGAACAAGTATCTCACAGCCGACAATGTCTTTCTCAAAGATAAAATCTCCAATATTGACGAAATGGCAATATCCACCCTTCGAAGAGAGAAGGATGCTGAGATTACCAGACTCCGCTCTGAACTCAACTCTGCCAATAGACGTGCAGGTGAAGCCAGAAATGCCGTGGACAGTGTAACCCAGAGGGCGCAGCAAGCAGAGTCTATTGTCCAGCGCATGTTGGGCATCCCTGCCATCATGCAGATATGGAAGGACACTTTGGAAAAAGAGCAGATTGAACGTGACTATCAAAATACTCTCGATTCTTTCATCTCAGAAGCCCTACAGACACTTCGTGACTTCACTCTTGACAGATGGAAAAGTATTTTTACATCGGATGAAGAGAATAAAGTATGCTATGGCATTCTTGCCATGTCCGAGAAGAAAGGTCTTGATGTTACTGCCAAAGCATCTCTTGACTCAGCTGTCAACATGTTATTGTCAAAGATGAATTGGGAAGGATGCACAGAAGGACAGGCAGATCTGACGGAATTACGCACAAGGCAGTTGAGTAGTGAGGTGTCGTTTACCAAGGAAATCGTTACGGAATTTGTGATGGCAGCTTCTGGAGGTCATTATAATAATCCTGCATGTGGCGGTGGTGGCAGCAACGACAATTCACGTTGGGATGGAAAGACGAAGGATGACTTGGATGAAGCAATGAGAAAGCGACTTATGAGAGGAGGCGGCAAACGGAAGTAGCGAGGCACGAAGGCAATGAAATGAAGATAAAAAATAACTGATGACACCGCATCATGTGATGCGTTGCCATCAGTTTTCGTTTTGAATCCAGAGATATTACCTTGACTATTACTTCTTAATCTTGAACGATGTGGACTGAGTCTTTACTATATATATTCCAGAAGGAAGACTTGACAATCTGATGTTCGCCTTGCCTTCTGCGTCAATAGTACCTTGAGATATCTTGCTTCCCTTCATGTCGAATACATAGAACGGAGTGCCAGGCTTCTCACCACGCACATTGGCACCCTCGTCGGAGAATGAGAAGTGGGTATCAATAGTAGTTTCTTCTATACCTGTTACGGTTTGCCATTTGCCTTCCACCACTATCTTGCTGACCATGGCAAGCGGGTATTGAACCGTTATGCTATTGGTGGTTACTACAAGGTTTTCACCACTATATGAAAGAACTGGTTTGTCGCTAAATGCGAAGCCTGTGACATAGCCATCGGTTTGATATACGACAAAGGCGTTCTCTAAGTAATCCTTGGTCTGCAAATCTATTTGTGACTCTGCCTCTGTAAAGGGGCTCATGACTGAGATGTTCTGGGCAAATGCCGTTGTGGTAAAGCATAATGCCAACAGACTGATTATATTATGAATACAAAACTTTCTCATAATTCTTATTGCTATTAGTGACGCTGAAACATCATTCTATTATAATCTTCTTGGTATAATTCAACTTTACCTTTCCGTCATCCGTGACGTATTGGATCAAGAGATTCTCTGGACCAATCTGACAGTATTCAAGACGAAGTCCCAATCCAGGCAAATCAGCCAACTCATATATGGCTGGATCTGCATTCACATTTTGTAGTCGTGCCACCTTTCCTGCATACAGATGGAAACGTCCTTCACCTGTGAAGGTGATCTCATAGCCATCCTCTTTGTCCAGATGCTTAACATGGAAGGTACAGTCAATATCATGCGACATGGTTCCTTCGAGCAATGAATTTACATATTGTATTGAATCCCACTTAGCAACAAAATCGGCTCTGGTTTGCTCAACGAAGGAATAATCTGTCTTGATGGTAAACTTGCCACTGCCTTCCTGCGTGGCCTCATTCCAGTCGCCAACAATGTCATTGCCTATCTTTACCTTTCCGAACTCAAAAGTTATGCTGTCGTGCTTTCTGAAGAATTTCTCTATCTCTGTCTGGAAACGGGTATTCCTCAGTGAATCAACATTGTGCTTAGGGGTATTTCCAAGATCAGGTTGCCAAATGACATTTGTATCATAACGGACATATTCTTCCATCCATTTGTCAACAGAGTCTTTGTTAGTTTTATCACCCCAGAAGTTGTCTTTATTAGTCCACGTATAATCAATACCCATAGTAAGATCGAACGATTCTGGCTCATATTCAAGACCGAGATCATTCAGGATAGTGACCTCCTTCCCTTCTTTGGCGAGATCAATACTGAGTATGACCTTCTTCTCTGCAGATGGAAGCTGGAAGTCGTAAACCGCTTGTTCTGTGCCCTTCTTGTCGAAGAGTGCAACCTGTGTCTTTATCTGATTAGTAATGAGAGCATAGTAAGTGAACCAACCAAGTTCGCAGTTGCCGTTCTCGTCTATGGTGCCTTCAAACTTTTCAGGGTCGGTTATGGTGGCAGGAATATTTGTGAAGCGCACCGTCCATCCCTTGTATTTTGAGTAGTCATCAGCAGGGCGTGAAGAGTCCATGAACGACAGTGCCAAACCGGTATTCACGAACGACTGGTAGTTTCTGACAGCCTTCATGTAGTCCTTGAACTGTGTGTTGGCAGCAAGGTTCTTGCGGATATCAGAGACAGCTTCTGCCACTGGTCCCTGCATCAGTTCTACGAAGTACTCATCACATACCGCCTGCTTCATGTCCTCATTAATATATAATATAGGTGTGAAGCCGGCAAGGCTTGCCGTTGACTTGCATATATTTATAACATCCTCGTTCTCTTCCCAGAAACGGTCGCAGTATCGTCTTACCACCTGTTCGATGTAGGCATCGATTTCTTTCACTTTACCTTCCTTGAAGGCAGGCATAAAGAGCTCATACCAGTTCCATTTCTCACGATAGTAGTTTG
The DNA here is from genome assembly GCA_045617365.1 of Prevotella sp. Classification (GTDB taxonomy): domain Bacteria; phylum Bacteroidota; class Bacteroidia; order Bacteroidales; family Bacteroidaceae; genus Prevotella. Next base: position 3,148 of record JAZLIN010000129.1, read on the forward strand.
TACCGAAACTTGATAGTCCTGAACAGTTGGTGACTCCCTCTGGGCTATAGTAATATCGGTATATAGCGCGTACATAGTCCTTCTTGGCTTGCTGTACGTATGAGCCGAACTTATCAAGTCCAAGACCTATAAGCGCTACTCCAGCCATGGAGAGCGACATGGCACTGGCACCGTTGAAGAGTGTGCCGCTGTACCCCTGCAAGACGCCCATGATGGTCTTGAGCGAGGTAACAGCAACGGCAGTATTATCGCCCTTGATATCTGCAACGGCAGCGTCAAGGAAAGTTGTGGCAGTATTGAGCCATCCTATGGCTGACACGGCATTGTCAAGTGCCTCCGCGGTGCAACCCAAGCCAGATGCGGCTGAAAGCAGACAGTCTATGCCCAACGTCTGCCATGTTCCTACCTCCTCCCTTGCTTTCTGGAAGGCATAGGCATCTGGGGCATCACTGGTGACAAGGTTGAACATCTTTGCCACAGCACCATTGAAGGTGTCGTAGGCATCATACAGCAAGAAATTATCGTAAGACTTCTGATAGGCAAGAGATGTACCTTCCTTCTCTGTGCTGAGTACCATAAACATGGACAGGTGGTCGGTAACGATGGTAGCCTCCTGCTTTTCCTCGTTGTATATGGCAAGGACTGGTTCCCATTCGCCTGTATCCATGTTATAGTAAGCAGCAAGGAGCTGGTCATTATTGCCACGAGGCATAGGTATAGTGATCTCGGCTATGCCATTGAGCTGATGCTCATCGGTCGAGAGGTTGATATCCACAGCCACACACTGCTTGACATTCTCTACGAGAGGCGGTACGGTAATAGGCTGTTTAATAGAAACCTGCATTGGTTTGGTAACAGCGGCTCCACCGAAGGTCACGGTGCATGAGTTGGCCTTTGCTACAGGGGCATCGGGGGCAATGTCGAACACTTCTGCTTCTCCATACACGAAGCCCTTCATGAACGTAATTTCATCAACTCGGTAGGCATTCTCCTTGCCTTCCTCGGTAACAATGATGGTCTGTCCTTCTTCGGCAATATAGTCGCCAACACGGATATCCTTCACCCTGCTTGTAGGTATGCGCTTGCTCATAATTTCGCCATCAGCCCCAGTACAATGAAGTACCATGTAATATTCACGGCCAGCCTGCAATGGAGCGCGGACATAAGGCTTATCGCCCACAATATTCTGGAACCGGCGCCAACCTGGAGCATTCTTATAGAGCTCTTCTGTACCCATAGGTACGTGAAGCGTCATAGTGGGATTGCTGATAAGAGCATCGTTGAAAGTATTGTCATTGGCTGTAGGTGGCACAACGGCAAGACTGATAAGACTCTTGAGAGCCTCACAACTGCTGAATGCCCCTGTGACGTCTTCCACTGTACGAGGAATGGTAACGCTGTATCCACTGCGAGTCGGGATACTTCTTGGTTCAAACTTCAGCACGGTTGAAGGAATCCAATCTTCTGTAAGGTCAACACCAGCCCTGTTGAAAACCAAAGAAAGTGATGTCTCACTTTTGTTGCATACAACAGCAAAATTAGGCAATGAATAATATGGATTGTTCCCATCCACCCTTATGCGGGTCAACTGACTCTCATGGAAAGCCTCTGGGTCAATCTTCTTGACCTTATCAGATATAAGAAACTCGCCATAAAGTCCTGAAGTTTGGGCAAAACATAGTGCCCCTATCTTCTCCAGTTTAGAGAAAGATGGAGTATTGGGGAAATCTACGTTTCTGAAAGCAGCAGCACCGAGTTCTGTCAAGCAGTCAAGCCATTCGCCATCGGGTATCTTGCAGTATCCGAAAGCCAATTCACCGACGGCAACAGCAGGACTGTTACAGGTGATCTTTTGAATCGAACCTGCCGCAAACGCCCCTTCCTCTATGCGTTTCATGCCGGAACCAATAACCAGTTCGCCTATCTTTGCTCCAGGAAAAACGTTAGCAGAAATAACCTCTGCCCCGTCACAGAAAATCAGTTTGTCTATGGAACAGTTGTTGAATAATGTTGCCGCAATCTCCTTGACATTGTCGCCTATCTGCAGTCGGGTGAAATGAGCGAAAGGCTTGTCAATTAGGGTATTTAGTATGCGTGTTACCTTGTATTCTCTACCCTCACTGTCTGTCAAAGTGTTTGGTATGGCCAAGTCCATAGCGCTATTACTGACCCCAAGATATTCTGCCACATTAGCTGTACCGTCAGGAAGCAATTCGTAGCGCAAATTGTCCTGAATGATCTCTACAGCATTATAAGGACACAGACCAACCAAAATTCGTGGACCTACATTGAATGTGTTACATACCGCATTCTTGTACCAACCATCGGAGTCTCCACCCCAGCCGTAATTGAAGTGGAAATAGTTGTTTCTCGTGTATCCATCGATGACCAGAGCATGTCCCTCACCCTCTATAGGCATTGCATCATACAGAATAGGGCGACTCATGTTCAGTTCATCTTTCATAAACCCTATCAGTGCCTCTGCGCTTCCAGCAGAGTAGAATTTGCTTTGAGGTGAATATCTGAAGTTTGAAGCCAAAGGCCAGTGGTTAAGGTTTTCAATAGTAGTCCCACTCTCTGTTGGAGTATAAATCGTTCTGCAAGCCACGCCTATGTCTGCCATGAGTTTGGCAACAGCTGTTGCCTGTTCATCTGTATATTTGCCATCCTCGTACTGGTCCAGCATATTATCCCAGTCATAGGTATGTCCAGAGAAGTCCTCATGACTATCGCGGAGTCTGCCTGTAGTCACCTCTGGATGCTTCCAGTAGTTCATAATCTGTGCGATGGCAGTAGGAACGCATCCTGTAGGGCACCCCGTAGGGCATAGATTGTTATATGGTGCCCACTGGCTCCACTTTGTGGTAATCAGCGGCTCTACAATAATATCCCCGAGAATCATGTGGCGTATATCCAACGTTTTAGCAGCATTACTTGCCGTCGTAATGAACGCTCCCTTTGCCGAGGTCACTTGATTCAGCCTCAGCGAATCCACACCGGCGGAATAGTTTGTCAGCAAGTCCTTCAACTGCACAGGTGCCTTATCGTACTCAAATGATCCGTGGTCACAATAGCCGAGGACTTCTGCATCAGCACGGTCGTCACCAACCACGATAACGAAGCCTTGGTCTTCGCCAAGGTTGATGACATAGACGTTGTCCTTCTGCGTGGACTTTGACTTTACGGTATGTGCCAATCGGGGCTCGGCTGTTGTTGCCTTTGCAGATTTAGCTCTGGCAGTACCACCTTGATTAGGAATAGCCGAGAATTGCCTTGCTATCTGCAACGCCTGCTCAACGCTGATGTCATCTGCCCATGCTGCATTGACAGCAAATAGAAAGAGTGATAGTAGGTAGATGATTCTTTTCATAAATTTTAAATTGTAATAACGCAACAAGGACTCCCTATGTCATAAACCTCGCATGGATATTTGCAAGGTGTTGACACAAGGAGTCCTTGTTGAATGAGTTGTGTTTATTGTATCTAATCGATAATCTGTATGATACCCCTCTATGAAATTTGGAGAATCACATAATGTAACATAGACAGCCGCGTTGCGTCTGCTTAATGTTGATGCTATGTTGGGTGTAGGAGTCATAGATACTGCGCCCAAATTAAAGTGATGCTATATCTTCTAAAGTGAGACCTGTGTAGCGCATGATTGTATCTATGGACATGCCATCTTTCTTCATAGAGCGTGCAACCTTAATAGCCTTTTCTTCACGTCCTTCTGCTCGTCCTTCTGCTCGCTCATTCTTCATCACAGATAGATTTGTGCGATAGGAGTCAAGACTGATGTTGTACATCTCACGCTCCTGATCAGTCATGTTGACCATACAATATGCATTTTTGCGACTCATTTTTAACACTTTACTACCACTTTGGCATAAAACTGCCCGTGTTTTTACCATCCTAAGCCATGCCTCCCTACCCCCCCCAGGGGGAGGAGATTAGTGGACGAAAGCTTGATCACTTTTCAACTCTTCACCCTTGGGGGAGGCTGGGAGTGGGCTAAAATGCCCCACACACATCAGTATATGACGGCTTTGCCTTCTGTGATTACTATCTGTCCCTTGACAGGGGTGGTGATAGGTTTGCCGTCAATGCCGTAGATGGAAGAAGGAGCGTGTGAGGCGCTCTGCTCCGTCTGCATGATAGCAGTAGGTTTCAGGCCTGGGGTAGGGAAGGCAGTCACCAGTCTGTTATACTCCTGCTCGGTGATAGGGAGCACCGTGCCGTGGCGTGGTGTGAAGGCTCCCTTCATCACAGTCTGTGCCTTCAGCTGGTATTTGGTCCAGTCGGTAGTGGTGCAGAACTGATAGTATCCGCTGCCGTAGCAGTCGTACATCACCACCCAGGTGTTCTCGCCTATGAGGCGGAATATGCCGCCGCCCTCTACAGCTACATTTGTCTGCTGTATCGTGCCGTTAGGTTCGGTCCACTGGCTGCCAGAAGGTTCGCCCTCGCGAGGCATCAGCGTCTCTGCCGTGACATGGGATATGCCGCCGGCCCCCTCGTTCTTGTATATCATGTGATAGAGTTGGTCTGTCTCGTCAAAGACGATGTCGGCATCGATGGTGGCAGAGCCGTGGTCATAGAAATGCACAGGATAGTCGAGCAGGTCGGTGAAGTCGTCGTTGGCATAGCAGCAATATACCTTGTCGTATCTGCATGTGCCGTCGTCACTGGTGAGCAGGGAGAAATATACCATGTATCGTCCGCGCGAACCGTCCTTGTTGAGATAGTTGGCATCCCAGATGACCTCAGGAGCCCAGACCCTTGTCACAGAGCTCCATCCGTTGGGGAAGCGGTCAGGGAAATGTACCGTAGAGTGCTGCCAGTGTATGAGGTCGGTACTCTTGTACATCACGATGCCACGGTTGCTGGCCCATCCCTCACGGCTTACCATGTCGGTAGCCACCATATAGAATGTCTTGCCATCTACGCCGCGCAGGATGTGTGGGTCACGTATGCCGCCCTTGATACTGACGGTGTCGGATGCCATCACTCGCTGTCCGTTGTTGAGTACGGTGTAGTTGAAGGCATCGTCAGAGTAGGCGAAGTAGAGATTCTCATCATTGTTGTTAGGGAAATAGGCGAAGAGATAACCCTTATAGTCTTCGCCGGAGCGGTCCACCGCAAGGCGGTAGTCTTTCAGTTCCTTGTAGAGGTCGTTGATGATGGCGGTATATGACTTCAGGCTCTCAATGTCCTCGGCCTTCCTTGCATCGCTGATGGTCTTGCGTGCATCGCCCTTCTGCTTGTCAGAGAGGATCTTCTTGGTGTCGAGCAGGTTCTCCAACTTTATGATCACATTATTCAGTCCAGCGCGATATGCCTCAGTGTTATCGCCTATCTCATACCATGTGAGGCGGAAGTTGTCTGCCGTAACCCAGTTGGCGTTGGTGCCCTCAGTGATGACCCCGAACTCCAGTGTGCCGTCGGTAACATCTACGGTCACATCATAGTCGCGAGGCTCAGCGATCTCTATCCTCTTGTCGTTGGCATAGAGATACACGCCGTTGATGATGTCATTGTTTCCCTGATTCTCTGCGTGGCAGGCAGCGGTGATGCTGTATCTGCCGGCTTGCAGGTCTGTGACGGTCTGGCGTGTATATACATCCCAGAGGGTGGCAGGAACCTTCACCCAACTCTCGCAGTAGTATGTGCCCTGCTTCATGGCAGACACCTCGCTGTTGTTCTGTGTCTGCATGTTGCTGTCCCATCCTGTCAGTCTGTTTTCGAATGATGGATTGTTGATGTAGTTCGTACAGTCTTTCTTCTCGCCTACATGCTCCAGCATTGCCTTGCCCCAGATGAGCCAACCGGCGTGGTTGTTCTGCGGACAGCAGATGCCGATGGTGAGTTTGCCGTCTTCGTCAGCGCGTCCTACGATGCTGTTCTGGTATCTGCCTTCGTTGAAACACTCGGCAGCCTCTGCCATGGTGTTAGGATAGCTCGCAGGGGTGCGCTCTGTCACCCATGGTGTGATGCGTCTTGTGGCATTGCCGGCATAGATATAGGCATTGCCAATGACCATGCCGTTGTCGGCTGCTGCATTCATCATGTCGAATGCTCCGGAGCGGTACAGCGCAGGTACGGAGAAGCGGTATGTGGCACCCGGCTTCAGACCCACTACGGTCTGCTCCACGGCACCGAAACCTTCGAACACCTCACTGACGCCATAGTTGCAGGCAATCTTCTTTGAGAAGGTGCTGCTCCATCCCTCCATCGACACCGTCATGTCAGGACTCTGCATCACGCTCTCCGTGATGTCGGTGGCTGTGCACTTGGCATATTCAGCAGCGCGGAGAGTTTCTGCAGAGAGCACTTTGTCATAGTCTTTAGTCGAAAGGAGTGAGAAGGCTGTCGCCATGTTCTTGTCTGCAGTGAAGCTAGCACCGCTGCCCAGACCGCTACCTGCCATGAGATATTCTCCGGCAGCAGTATTGCGCAGGAGTAGTCCGCCACCGTCAGCAGGTTCAAAGGTCCACTGGGTAGGGAAGGTGGTATTCTTGTCCGTGTAAGGGGCGTTGTCCTTTCCGAGGAAACGGTTGGCGGTGGCGTTGTCAGGGAAGGAGATGGCGTGTGTGCCATCCTCGTTGCGTGCTATGTTCACTGGTATGCCATAACGGTCAATGGTGGCACGTGTGCCCCAGCTGTCACCGCGGCTGAGATAACCCTCCTTCTTCTCGCCATCCTTGCTGATGGTGGTTTTCAGGTAGTAGTTGCCCGGTATGACAGATATGTCATCGCCGGTGCTGCCACCCTGACGTATGTCGAGTACGAGGATGCTGATGGAGTATGCGGGAATGTCGTATGCGAACTGCGAACCATAGATATTGAGGTCAGACTCGCGAGGTGCAACGTTGTCCTGCTGTTCCATGCTGTTCTCGTCGGTACCGTTGTCGCTGGTCATCACGATCTGCTTACCGCCTGTCGTTGTATAGTCCTGCAGCCTGATGATGCCGGTATGGCTCTGTGCACCAGGGTTGACAATCTTCACATATAGTTTGCCGGCTTCATCATCGATGCTTGATGATACGTAAACCTTCCTGTCAACAGGGAGTGAGAAAGAGTGTATCAGTTCGTTGTCAAGATAGCACTCCACCTTAGGACCGTCAACCGTAATCTTCAGATGGTATGTCTGTCCGGTGGCGAGGTATCCGCCATGCTCCGCCACAGTGGTCTTGATACCGTTGGTGCAGACCTCCACGGCATGCTTGGTGTTGCCCCATCCACCGAGGTTCCACCAGCAGTAGTTGTTGGCATCATTCACGTTGAAGGCAATGAGGAATCCTTCCTTGCCATCCGTCTTTGTGGCATCCAGTTCTATGGTGTATCTGCTGCCGAGGTCCATGCCAGGCGAGAGGTACATCTTGCCTTCCATCGAGGTGTTGTACTGCATGAGCGAACCGTTGCTCTCTTCCCAGTCACCGCCCTGTGACTGCCATCCGCTCTGTCCGTTGAACTCAGGGGTAATGCGTGTGCCGTCGGCGAGGGTGATGGTGTAGTTGTCAAACTGTGCAGCGGTGAGCCATGTGCTCAGTCCCGTTGAGGCAGTTTCCGGTGCGTATGAGTTGCCGCTCTCAGTCCAGCGTATGTTCTCCTTGCCCACGTAGTTTGCCATCATGCTCTGTACGTGGTATGAAGGAGTGCCGAATGCCTCGGTGCTGTTGAAGCGTATCATGTCAGGCATCCATTTCTGGTCGTTCACATTGACGAAGATAGGGGCATAGCTTGCCATGACGCAGATGTCGGAGTTGTTCTCCATGCCCTGCATATACACCGCCTCGCCGAGAGCCGCCGTGAGGTGGCCCGTCTTTCCGAAGTTGCTGGTCACGGCATATTCTCCGGCATATACCTTCGGCATGGTGTTGCGGTCGTACTTGTCATATTTGTCGTATGCCTTGACAAACCATGCCGGGTCGCGGTAGTAGTGCTCGTCAACGGCATCCACGGGGTAAGAGTTACGCCATGTAGGGTTGTCGGTGCCCCATGCCTCTACATTACCAATGCATACCACGTCAGGGTACTTTGCCTTGATGGCCTGGTAGAACATCCAGTATCTCTCGGCATACTCCCAGCTCTGCTCGTTGGCATTGCGCTGGTAGTTCTCGTTGCCTATCTCTATGAGCTTTAGGTTGAATGGTTCCGGATGTCCGTTGGCTATGCGCATGGCACCGTATTTAGTGCTTGCATCGCCGTTGGCATACTCCAGAGCGTCAAGAGCCTCCTGTATGTATTCGTCGATCTCCTCCAGAGCCACGCGCCATCCGTGACCCATACCCATGTTGACCACGAAGAGCGGTGCGGCGCCGAGGTCTTCGCTGAGCTGCAGCATCTCGTGGTAGCCGAGACCGTCGCTTACGCGGTAGTTCCAGTTTACGTTCCAGTGTCCCGGACGCTCTTCTATCGCTCCTATGGTCTTCTTCCACTCAAAGCGGTTCTGCGAACCGTCCCTGTATTCTCCCTCTATGTAGCAACCGCCGGGGAAGCGCATGAAGGAAGGCTTCAGGTCTGCGAGCATCTGCGCCAGGTCTCTACGGCAACCGTTCTCACGGCCTTTGTAAGTCGGTGGCATGAGGCTCACCACGTCAAGGTCGAGGGACAGGTCTGTCTCTGCCCTCATCACCAATCGTCCGCTGCTGATGTCGCTGTTGGCGGTCAGTCCGTCGGTGATGGTGATCTTCTGCCATGTGCCGTCTGTGGCAGGGATGTCGATGGTCTTTGTGGCTACGGCCTTTGCGCCGTCATATACCGCTACGGTCATCTTTCCTGCCTTGGTGCTCTTCACCAGGCATGAGAACTTCAGGTTGTCGCCAGCCTTCATACCCATTCCCCAGTAACCGTCGTTCACGAGTGTGGCTCCTGCAGGCATCTCTATGTGCAGAGCGTGCTGCTGTGCAGCGTTAGCCAGTCCGGAACTGGTGAGCGTCATTGTGGCGCCACCCTCTACGGACCATGACTCGGCAAAGCCGTCATTGTCTTCGAAGGAGCGGTTACGCACCAGTTCGGCATACAGACCGCCGTCGCCAGCATGGTTGATCTCCTCGAAGAAGATGCCGTAGTGCAGGTCTCCGATTTTATGTCCGCGCTGTGCGGGGTCAAATGATAATGTGATCTGTGCCATGGCTGTGATGCTACACAACAGCCATGTAGTCAATAAAGAAGTTAGTAGTTTCATATCGTAAAATTTAGTAGATGCAGAAGTATAGTTGGGGCAAAGGTACAAAAAATATTCGATAGATACAAATTAAGTAATGATTTTCTTCCGTCTGTGCGGTTGAAATTGTTATAAAATCAGTTTGGATTTTTAGTAGGATGTTGGACTCAATAATTAGTTACAATTTTACAGTATATGCAGGTTCTAAAGGCAGTTTCTTTGCTGTAGATAACAGAGATATTTATAATCCTGTTGACTTACTTCAATGATTGCGCAGTCTGGGGGTACTATTATATGAGATCGTCCAAAGAGATCTTTCCTTGAATTGAGGAGGAATACATATTCTGTTTGATACCTGACGATGCTATCATTGTAAGACGAAGAGTTTTCTTTGTTCCTGTTACTTCGCGGAATAAATTTCTGCGTTCACGCAGCCATTCAACATAGTCTTTCTTTAGCTCATACTCGTGGTCAGAATATTTCATCTCGCATAAATCGATAGCTTTATCTCCACGATCTATTATCAGGTCAATCTGAGCACTTTGTTCAGTGCCACGGTACGTCCAGGAGCATACATCGCTGGCAATGCCGGAAATTCCAAGCGCTGTCCTTATTTGATTGATGTGAAGAATGCATACCTGTTCGAAAGCATATCCTGCCCATGCATTACGTTTACCTTCTTCCATATTACTCCAGGCGTGTTCATTCATGCCATGATAGTTTTTGACAAATCGTAGGTAGAAGAGCGTGTACATGTCTGAGAGTTGATACAACATATCCCTCTCTTTCTTTCCGAATGCTTGATAACGGCGAAGGAAGTCGCATTTTACTAGATTATCTAAGGCTTCCGTAATCTTACCACTATCTTTTACCTTTAGATGATCAATAAGTTCTGACCTTGTCATTCCCTTCAGTTTTGTTGCTAGTACTTCAACGACACGCCTATACAAATTAGCTTCATTGAACAAAGAATTAAAGAGGAAGTTGTACTCAGTTTTCAGTACAGCATCCTGACTAAAGAAAAGATCGTCGATGTTTTGCCATAATGTAAGCTCTGGCCGAAGAAGTGATAGATAAAATGGTGTACCACCGAGTATCATGTATGTGTCAAGAACATCTTTGCGCTCCCATTCAATATTGATACTCTTAAGATATTCCTCTGTTTCTTTCAGTGTAAAAGGGGCAAGGCGGATTGGTCGGGTGACACGGTTGTGTAAACCGCCCTTATCGCCAAGCAGTTTGTTTGTCATCCATGTTGTTGCACTGCCACATACAACTAATTTTAAACCACGTCGTTCTGCAGCCCACCCATTCCAAAACAATTCAAGTGCACGTATGAAACCAGATTTCGGGGTGTCAAGCCATGGAAGTTCATCTATGAATATTACTATTTTCTCCTTTTCGCAAACAGTATCAATGTATTCACGCAATTGACTGAAAGCCTCAAACCAATCTTTGGGCTTTGTCCTTTTTACTCCGCTATATTTAGCAAGTTGTTCTTGCCAAAGTTTCAGTTGCTCTGACCGTGTAATCTTATATACACCTGTTGCATAGAAATCGAAAGACTCTGAAAAGAATTGTTTCACAAGGAAAGTTTTTCCAATACGTCTTCGTCCATAAACAGCTATAAATTCAGCTTTATCAGATTCGATGCATTTTGAAAGTATGTCTTGTTCATGCTTTCTGCCTATGATTGTACTTTTGTAAGCCATATTACCTTTATTCTGATTTTGGTTGCAAAGTTAATAAAATAAATCGAAAATCGAGCGATAGTAGGGCGGTAATATTAAAAAAAAATGCGTTAGCGTCCTATTATAGGTGGTTTTTGCGTGTTTGTTTCTTTTTTTCGTGTCTTATATGTAAAACAGTTTAAGGCAAATCTTAAAAAGAGAATGTATCAAAATTCAGATGGTTAATACATTCTCTTTTATGGCCAAAGGTTTATTATTTATCCATCTTAAATATGGCTTTAAGAACTCTTTGTGGTGTTATTTTTGCATAGTTCTGGGTACTTGCTACTTGTTTATGGCCCAGAAGAGATGCAATAGTATATATGTCAATTCCCTTGTTTAATAATTGCATAGCAAAAGTATGTCTAAAACAATGAAACGTAATGTGCTTATTTATCTTTGCTTTTCTAATCCATTTATCTATATGAGTAGTAATTAGAGTGGCAGTTAAGTTAGGGAACACTTTTCTCTGCTTTTATGACTCCCCAGTATTTTTACTGCTTGTATGTACAAAGGGAACTGAACATGAGTACCAGTCTTTTACATTGTAAAACTTATGTATGCTTTTCGCCCTCTTTCGAATATTATGTTCTCCCATCGTAATGCTAAAATGTGTGTCCTTATGTAGTATAATTCGTTTCATCCGTGCGCGTCGTGCAAAGGTAAAAGAAAAATTAGGGAAAAGTTGGCACTTGCAGGGAACTGCTAAGCAAGTTGAGCTTGCGAATCTTGAATTACGGTATAAGCAGATATAATGGCAAGTGGTTGCTACAGCCGTATGAGATGTGTAACTTTGCGGTGGCATTTACGTTGTTGCCGATTGTTTAACTAATCAAATTTACGTTATGAGAAGTATCACAACATTACATCTGCAGTATGCTCACCGATTCTATCAGTTTCAGGGAGAGGCACAGTACCTACACGGGCATACGGGTACGCTGACCATTGAGGTGGAGGATGATGTCACCCCACGCGTGAACATGGTATATCCATGTAACGAGATAAAGAAGGTGGCATGGGATGTGCTGCGGAATTTTGATCACGCCCTCATATTGCGTGAGGATGACCCGTTGCTTCCTGCCATCCTTGACGTCTATGACAAGCAGGGTATCAGGAACGGACACAGACTGAACACCATGAAGGGTGAGGCATTCAGGACGGAACTGGCTACGGCATACCCTGATTGCCGACTGGTGGTTACGAAGGAGAGCATGACGGTGGAGGGTATGATAAAGATTGTGCACTGTCTGCTGAAGGATAAACTGCCTATTGCCCGCCTGACGTTTGTGAGTGGAGACAATACTGCGACGGAGCAGTATGTGCCGACGTTGCACGTTGACCGGTGTCCGCTGTGCGGTATAGCCCTTGATGACAACGGACTTTGTCATAAGTGCGGCTACAGGAAACCGTAGTGGGTTATTTGGTTATGAGGTTATTTGGTTATTCTCCTAACCACCCTAACCCTATAACCCTATAACCCTATAACCTCATAACCCTATAACCTCATAACCCCTTCAACAAAGGATTAGGATTTCTCACGTATTTCTACGCGACGTATCTTACCACTGATAGTCTTTGGTAGTTCGTCAACAAACTCTATGACGCGCGGATATTTGTATGGAGCCGTCTCGTGCTTCACATGGTCCTGCAATTCCTTTACAAGCGACTGGTCTGCCTTGGTGCGGTATTCCTCTGTGAGGACGATGGTGGCCTTGACTATCTGACCGCGGATGTCATCAGGGACGGCGGTGATGGCACACTCCACTACGGCTGGGTGGGTCATGAGAGCAGACTCTACCTCGAATGGACCTACGCGGTAACCGGAGGTCTTGATGACATCGTCAATACGCGAGACAAACCAGAGGTAGTTGTCTTCATCATAATATACCACATCGCCTGTATGGTAAAGACCATTGACGATGCGCTTCTCTGTCATCTCATCGTTGCGGTAGTAGCCTTTGAAGAGACCCAGTGGTCTCTTGCCGTCTTTCACGTGGATTACTAGTTCGCCGTGTTCCATAGGACCGACGTGGTTGTCGTTCTCGTCAACTACATCTATGTCATACTGGGCATTTCTTACGCCCATGGCTCCTGGATGAGGATTCACCCAAGGGTAGGTGCCTACGACGAGCGTGGTCTCTGTCTGGCCGTATGACTCGTAGATGGTGATGCCGGTGAGGCGTTTCCATTCCTCGAAGACGCTTGGATTGAGGGCTTCGCCAGCGGTGGTGCACCATTCCAGACGTGAGAGATTATAGGTAGATACGTCTTCACGGATGAGGAAACGGTATATTGTAGGCGGTGCGCAGAAAGAGGTGATATGGTAGTCCTGCAGCACCTGCAACAGGTCCTTAGGCTGGAATTGCCCCTCGTAGTCGTAGATGAAGACGGTGGCGCCTGCTATCATCTGACCGTAGAACTTTCCCCATACTGCCTTGCCCCAGCCAGTGTCGGCGAGAGTGAGATGCAAGGAGTTGTCGTGCAGGTTGTGCCAGTATTTGGCTGTGATGATGTGTGCCAGTGGATATGAGTGGTCATGCATCACCATCTTCGGTTCGCCGGTGGTGCCGCTGGTGAAGTAGAGTAGGAAATTGTCCGTCACCTTGTTGCGTTCAGGCTTGATGAAAGGGTCTGCCTCCTGTATGCCTCGCCAGTAGTCGTAGAAACCGTTAGGGACGGTAGGACCGATGGAGATGCAGTGGCGCAGCATGGGACAGAAGCGGCGAGCCTTCTGCACATGGTTGAGCACGACAGGGTCTCCGCATGCCACGATGCATGATATGCTTGCCATGTGACAGCGATATATGATGTCCTTTTCGGTGAGCATGTGGGTAGCAGGTATTGCTACTGCACCAATCTTGTGGAGGGCTATCATGGTGTACCACCATTCTATGCGACGCTTGAGGATGAGCATCACACGGTCGCCTTTCTCTATGCCTATGCCGAGGAGGAAGGCTGCGCAGCGGTCTGTGACGTTCTTGAGTGCACGGTAGGTGATGTGCTGTGATTCGCCTCTGTCATTGACCCACAGTATAGCCTCTTTCTCTGGCATCTCTTCTGCATAGCGGTCTATGACATCGTATCCGAAGTTGAAGTCGTTGGGTACGTTTACATGAAAATTCTCCAGGAAGTCTTCGTAGGAGTCGAAGTTGATTTTGTTGATGAAGTGTTCTATCATTGTGTGTTATTGTTTATGTCTTTTCGTATTGCAAAATTAATGTTATTCATTGTCTTATCTTTCGGGAATGATGGTAAAAATCACTGAAACGTATTTATGACACGACGAATCGTTGTCTTTGCCGGCCTTATTTGCGCACACGTTGCATAGGGTGTGCAATGATGTCATGAAATGTATATAGTCAATGAGTTGCGTGATGATTCAATAGGCTTTCCTCGCATGTTCCTTATAATATATATATGGGAGTCTAAGCCAGGGGGGCAGAATGCAATGCCTTCTATATGACAAACTTGTTATTGTAGCATTGCTCTAAATTCCTCCTTAGTGGGTAGGGGACTTCTTTTTTGGAAAAAAAATACAGTGAAGTTTTAGACCGCATGCAAATAGTAGTACCTTTGCACTTGTTAAAACGATGGCGCTGTTACAAAGCACTCGCAACGGCAATGACCGATGCAAGGTGAGCAAGGGAGAACGTGGACATTTGTTTTGACATGTGCGCACAATACATTTCATCATTCACTCATTAACAAACAATCTAAAAAAGGAGAAACACAACTATGGCAGTATTTGTAAAGACTTATCAGGACAATCGTAAGAACGGTACTAAGCTCTTCTACGGACGTGCTTATCACCCACAGGTAATCAACCGCGACAAGCTCGCTGACCGCATCCAGCGTAACTGTTCGATGAAGAAGTCGGATGTACTCGCAGTGCTCACTGAACTCACCGAGGTGATGACTGACGAGATGCAGAACTCGAACACTGTGCTGCTTGACGACTTCGGATATTTCCGCATCAACGTGAAGAGCACCGGTGCCATGACCGAGGAGGATTTCAGCCTGCAGGAGAATGTCAAGGGCATGGTGGTACGATTCCTGCCTACTGCTAAGCGCAGCAACGGTAACGTCAGCCGCACCTTCGTACATGGATGCACCGCTAAGCTCTGGAATGAGTAGGCTAGCAATCGGCTATTCCCTCCCTCGGCCGGCAGGGGGGAGGGGATAGCCTCCAAGCACCCCCAAGCAACCAAACGACTAACCCCCAAAACATCCAACCAATGACAGATTCAAAATTGAGCGTAATCATAAACGCAATACTTACAGCAATATGCACTATAGTGGCAGCACTTACTACGACTTCATGTATCATGGCATAGTAGAATGAGTACTTAGACAGGACGATAATCAGTCTTTTTGTGCTCTTAACGGGATGTTATCTGCCTAAAATACAAATTAATATCGAAAAAATTTGGTCATGTCCGAAAAATGTTGTACCTTTGCACCGCTTTTTGCGTTTTACCGTTTCGGACGGACGTGAAACAGGCATATATATTTCAATTATTAACTAAAAAAACAAAAAGACAAAAATGATTATCGTACCTGTTAAGGAAGGCGAGAACATCGAAAGAGCTCTCAAGAAGTTTAAGAGAAAGTTTGAAAAGACTGGTGTAGTGAAGGAACTCCGTTCACGTCAGCAGTTCAACAAGCCTTCTGTTCTTAAGCGCCTTAAGATGGAGCATGCCATCTACGTACAGCAGCTGCGCCAGAACGAGGAGTGCTAAGAATTGTGCTCGTCTGACAGGCTTTTTCTCAAAAGATTGATTAAAGCTTGTTAAAAAATTTGGTGGTCTGAATTTATTTCCGTAAATTCGCAACATGATAGTTGAGGATTTTCTTAGATATATGCAGGCAGAGCGGGATGCATCGCCTCTTACGGTCAGTACGTATAGGGATGCTCTTGACGACTATCTGACTTTTCTTGGAAAAACCGATGATGCTGTCAACCTCGAATATGCTGATGCCGACATCATCCGCTCATGGGTGGAAGATATGATGGATAGAGGCAACAAGGCTTCCTATGTATGTAAGAAGTTGAGCGCCGTGAAGTCGTTGTATCGATATGCCCTGCGGAAGGGTGTCGTGGCTAAGGATCCTGCTCACTATGTCAACGGGCCAAAGAAGGACAAGGTGTTACCTGCGTTTCTGAAAGAGAATGAGGCAAGCCGATTGTTCGACGAACTGGAATGGGATATGGATGATGTCAGGGATGTCAGGGCACGTACCTTGTTGCTTATGCTGTATTCTACTGGTATGAGACGCGCGGAAATCATTAGCCTTAATGATGGTGACGTGAATTTCATAAACCGGGAGGTGAAAGTGACGGGCAAAAGGAGAAAACAGAGAATGGTGCCCATGGGACAGGAACTGATCGATGAACTGAAGCGTTATATGACGCTGAGGGATAAGGATGATCGATGTGTTCCTGGTGAGTGTGCCCTTTTTCGTAATGACAAGGGTGAGAGGATTACTGAGTCGCAGGTGTATAACACTGTGAGAAAGTATCTCGCTATGGTTACTACGCAAAAAAAGAAGTCGCCACACGTGTTGAGACATTCATTTGCTACCGCTATGCTGAACAATGATGCAAAGTTGGGTAGCGTCCAGAAATTACTGGGACATGAAAGCCTTAATACGACACAGATATATACCCATGTTACATTCGAGGAACTCAAGCGAAGCTATAACGGGGCACATCCAAGGTCGAAAGACTGAACGTACTCCTGATCAGTTTAACCACTTAATCATAAAAAACTATGGAAATTAGAATTCAGGCCGTCCATTTTGACGCAACAGAGAAATTACAGGAGTTCGCAACGAAAAAGGTTGAGAAACTCTCTAAGTCTTACGAAGATATACAGAAAGTTGAGGTGCAACTAAAAGTTGTCAAGCCTGCCACAGCGCTGAACAAACAGGTGAGTCTGAGTGCGCAGGTACCTGGTGGAACGCAGTTCGTAGAGAAGGTCTGCGACACGTTTGAAGAGGGCATTGACCTATGCGTAGATGCAATGAAGGTCATCTTGACTAAAATGAAGGAAAAAACAAGAAATCATTAAAAAAGTTACCAAAAAATTTGGTGGTTTCGAAAATTATGCGTACCTTTGCATCCGAAATCAAGAAAACGTCCTTTTTGCGACTAATTCGGATGTTGGGAACTGCCTCTTTAGCTCAGTTGGCCAGAGCACGTGATTTGTAATCTCGGGGTCGTTGGTTCGAATCCGACAAGAGGCTCTCACAAGGAATCATCTCACCAGAGGTGGTTCCTTTTTGCTTTTTGTATAGTCATGGAATATGTA
>JAZLIN010000130.1:0-3654 GCA_045617365.1 Prevotella sp.
CCTCAGCAAAAATCCACAATCGGACACTTGCTGAGGACGATTTTCTTTGTTTTTTGTGTAAAACTTTGTTAAGCCAGTGGACTACAGTGGACAGTCCAAATCTGTCCTTTACAGGTATAATTATCAGTCAATTAAAAAGTCGTACCTTTGAACCGCCATTCAGAATCTCAGCTGGATTGGCGGTGTTTCTTTTTCCTGAAGCTGTCGGATTTAGAGCACCCTGAGAAAGTTAGTGAGACAGCGCAGTGTTTTACCTCTATTATATACAAGTATGGAGTTAAACGAAATCATCAAGTCCGGCAACAACGTCATGTTCGTTGTCTCTTCGGGCGATCTCCTGCGCTTTGCAGATACCATTGTCCAAAAAGCGCTGGAGAATCACGCCAACGAGGAAACTCAGCAGCGTAAGGAAGACGAAGCCGAAGAGAAGTTCCTTACTCGAGAAGAAGTGAAAAGTATTTTCGACGTATGTGACAGCACCCTTTGGTCTTGGCATAAGCATGGACTTCTTTGCCACCGCAAGTTTGGCAGAAAGTGTGTCTATGCTCTCTCTGACATCCGTCGTTTCATGAACGACCATGTAGAGAAAGACACCGCAGCCGGCTATGTCAAGTGGCACGAGGTCAAGGCTAACATTCCAGACTAGCAACGTGTAGCGGTGGGTGGGTAGGAATATTTTCATGCGTTCTTGTCTGGTCAACAAGAATGCCAGCGACAACTGCCATCTGACCAATGGCACAACACCTTAGATGTTATGTACTCAATCAGCAATATCGAAAAGACCGAGAACCTGATTCTTCAGGTCTCACAGTTGAAGCATCGTGTCGAGAATCTGGAGAACGTCCTTCGCAATGGCAAGGATGTACTCACCCTCGAAGAGGCTTCGCTCTATACAGGAATTTCTCGCAGTACTCTGTACAAGTTGACAAGTGCACACGAGATACCATACTATAAGCCTCACGGCAAACTTATCCTCTTTGAGCGCAAGGAACTCCTCGCTTGGGTTCGCGCCAATCGCATCCCAGCAAAGGACGAGAACGAGGATATTCACTAACCCCTATGTTTAACCTTTTAGTTTCCGTAGCAAGATGATGAAAATCACACATCTTCCACTCGACCTCAAATATACCGAGGTCTTGTGCGGTCGTTCCAACTCAGACGTTGGAGCGATGGTCAAGGCTCTGTACCGAAACCTCACCGAGAGTAAGGCAGAGACATTCGCTGACGGTGGCATGGAAGTGTTGTATCAGCTGTTCGTGGCTGATCTCAACAGTTTCCGTGCTGCCAAGCAGAAGCAGAGCGAGACCAACAGTAGCAACGCCCAAGGCAAATCTGCCAAGGGCAAGTCAAAGAACAAGAAGCAGAAGTCGGATGCATCTGCTGGGCAGGATAAATGTTCAACAGGTGACAACGGCGGTAGCGACAGTAACGAGGTGTCTGATGACGATGATTCGTCTGAGGACTCAGATGTCGCTTCGACCGATGACGAGTCTGCTGGCAGTGCCGATCTCATCAAACCGCCCGAAGTCGCTAACGAAACGTGCGACCGCTGCGAAACCGAGCGAAAGACAGAAGCAACGACTTCTGTTAGTGCAACAGAATCTCGCAACGAAGGAACAGAAACCTTCGATGCATCCGATTCTGAGCGTTCGTTTGCCGTTCTTCGAAACCTGTACAACAAGACAGGTGACAACGAATCACAGGCATACGAGGTATGGAAGCGACTTTCTGAAAATGAGCGAGCGTCAGCATACGCTCACGTTCAGCAACTCGTAGCGAGAAACGGCTATCGCAGTTACCTCTTTGTCTATCTCCGCGACAAAGAATGGAGTCGCTAAGTTGTACGAACAGCAGATGGCTCTGCCACTACCGTAACGCACTACCAGTTTGGAGGCTCGTCGGGGGACGAGGGGATTAGCGTTATAATCCCATAACATAATATGGACTTTTAGAATCACCACTACGTCGGCTTCCTTAAAAAGTCCCATTATGCTCTCCGAGGGATTATCCTTCCTTGTAACCATTCTGCCATTTGTAAGGCAGATGCAAGCGAGTGACTCTCTCCCTTGACCCTCCACTCTGGTTTTACACCCGCGACCTCCAACATCGCATTATACTCTTTTCCCTTTAGTCAATAACAGCATCACCAGTTGTATCTGGCGGGCCAAATTACACTTCAAAATATGGATAATACTCCACGCGCATCAATACACGTTGGCGACCCTGCCAAGTCCTTTTCTGCAGCAGAAGGTGCAGAACCTGAACGTCGCGGATGGGATAAAGATATGTATCAGCGCAAGAATCAGGAGCCCAACAATCACTACGATTATACACGCAAGAAGCTGAACTTTGAGCTTGATTCCACAAGAAAGCCTTTGGAATTAGGCTCAAATCCCATCCCCCTTCATGAACGCGTAAAGAACCGTCTTGACGAACTTGGTTTCTCTCCTTATTACGAGAAAGACCGTCCTGATGTCATTGCAGACAACAGCCCAAATTGTACAGTTACAATCGTCATCAGTGGTAATCACGACGTACTTCACAACCTGGCTTATGGTGATCAGGATGTGGATCTGACTCTTCAAAGAAGTAATGCCCACATCAAGCGTAATGCCGAAATCGAGATATGGGCAAAGGATACATTTGACTTTGTCTGCCGACGTTATGGAGAGGAAAACGTCATTGGCTTTGACGTTCATCTTGATGAAACAACTCCTCATGCGCAGATTCAGATTATTCCTGTTGCAAAGGCCAAGATTCGTGGTCGTAAGACCTTTCTATATGTGAAGAATGACAATCCGAAGGTGGTTCTTTCATCTAAGAAGTGGAAGAAGTTATCAGAAGAGGAACGACAGAAATACACTCAAACAGAAAAGGCGAAGGACGAGAAGGAATGTGTCTCTTATGCCAAAGTTTTCGGTGAGAACAAGTATGAGGTGTCAAAGACCTACATCCAAATGCATACTGACTACTACAATGAAGTGGGACACAAATACGGTCTTGAACGAGGCACGTGCATCAAAGATCTTCCATTTGAAGAGCAGCTCGATCATGTCCACAAGAACAAGAATATCCTCGAAGCTGAACGTGTTGCCAAGGAGAAACTTGAAGAATCACAGGCTGAAATCTGCGCTCTTACCGAGAAGAAAACGATGCTTGAAGAACAAACAAAGGAGGCAGAACTCAAGAAGGAATTCGCAGAACAAGATGCCAAACTCAAAGAACTTTACAGGACTCTTGCGACAGTTTCTGAAAAAGAATTGACACCCCCACAGTTTAGTATTGATGACATCCTGAAAACTGCACAGACGAAGATTGATGAAGAATTGAGCAAGCCCATCCCGCAGATAGGCCAGAAGAAATGGCGCGATGAACGTATGAAGAACATACGTCAGGCACTCACTGATATGCAGACAAATCTAGGCATAAGCAATACCAATTACAACAAGCAAGTCACGTCTCTGTGCAAGAACATTTATAAGCATTATAAAGGGCAACTATCAGAGTTGATTGCAGAGAACAAACGCTTAGCCGAGGAAAACAAGGGACTCAAGACACAGGTTTACAACCTTAATCTCACTAACCAGTCTCTCAGAAATAAAATCTCTTCAATGGATGAGGATGCAGTAACTCAACTACGCAATGAAAAGAGTG
>JAZLIN010000131.1:0-6934 GCA_045617365.1 Prevotella sp.
ATGAAGAGATGGCTATGGCCACTAGTATGTGCTATAACATTGCCTGATGCCATATACATCTATCTGGCTTACGCCATGCCATCGAGCACCGATGTCGTGGGACTGTCCATCATCAGCACGGGTCTCTTCATAGAGCAGTTCGGCTACGGACTGGGCTTCACTGTCCTCACACTCTACATGCTATATTACAGCCAGGGTGAATACAAAACCTCTCACTATGCCATCTGCACGGGTATCTCCTACCTCGGTCTCATGCTCCCCGGCATGGTATCGGGATATATCAAGGATGCAGTGGGTTACCGCACTTTCTTCATCATCGTAATGGCAAGCTGTCTTATTACGTTCATCGTGACAGCACTGCTAAAGATTGACCCGGAGTTTGGCAAGAAGGATAGGAAATAGGGAGTATCAAAAGGATTCTCGAAAAACAAAGAATTATCTCTTTACACAAAAAGGAGCGCAAGGCATTATCACCTGCGCTCCTTTTTATATTATCACATCATAGAGTATGGCAGCATGGCGAGCATATCACCAAACTTATCTATACCCTCTTCGAGTTTCGAACCTATCATCATCTTGATCATAGGATTAAGGTCTGCCTTGAGGGTCAGGCGCATCTTGGTGCCATTCTCACCTGTTGGTGCTGTGACCTCTGAGGTTGGGAGTACCTGTATCCATAGATTGGCAGAGATAGGTGACTGTTCTGTCTCAAACTTAATGCACTTGTTCTCCTCGCGCTCTATCACCTGCAATGCCACCTCACCTATCATAGGGGCAGGGAAGGCAATGCGGTCACTGGTGAGCTGCACGTCCTTCAGGCTGTCCAGATGTGAAGGGTCCTGACCTGCTGCCTCTATATGCTGGCGAAGAGCCTCATTGTTCTGGGCATTCTCCAGGATAGGACGCAGATTCTCCAAATCGGAGAGGAAGGAATATACACGCTCCACAGGGGCAGCGATAAGCTTTACCTTACTTTCGTACTTCGCCATTACTGCTTCCAGGTTGAAGGAGACTTACGCCACTCTGCCAGCACCTCAAGGTCTTCCTCCTTGATATAGCCAGTCTTAGCAGCAATCGCTGTGGTGTGCTCATAGTCAGAGAGGGTTACGAGACGAAGGTTTGCCTCCTTGAAAGCCTCTTCTGCTACAGGGAAACCATATGTATATGATGCTACCATACCAACGACGTCGAAACCTGCCTTGCGGAGTGCATCAACAGCCTTGAGCGATGAACCGCCAGTAGAGATAAGGTCCTCTACCACTACTACCTTGGCACCCTCTGGGATAGTACCCTCTATCTGGTTGCCCATACCGTGATCCTTTGGCTTTGGACGAACATAGCAGTATGGCAGGAGGAGTTCGTCTGCCACAAGAGCACCCTGTGCGATGGCACCTGTTGCCACGCCAGCAACGG
This sequence comes from Prevotella sp., assembly GCA_045617365.1. Taxonomy (GTDB): domain Bacteria; phylum Bacteroidota; class Bacteroidia; order Bacteroidales; family Bacteroidaceae; genus Prevotella. Next base: position 1,414 of record JAZLIN010000131.1, read on the forward strand.
CAGTAGCCTCTGGAAACTCAGTGTGTATAAGGTGTACCAACTCCTGCTTTACGAAAGAGCGCAGTTCTGGATAAGCCAGGGTCTTGCGGTTATCGGTATAGATTGGTGACTTCCAGCCTGAAGCCCATGTGAATGGGTCATTTGGCTGCAACTTGATTGCCTTTACGGCAAGGAGCTTTTCAGCGAAAGCGTCTGCAACTTGTTTCATTGTATATCTTGTTTTATAAAGTTTATCAATTTATCTACAGCTTCTGCCTCTGGTATAGCCTTCTCCACGCACTCCTTATTTTTATATAAGGAGATTTTGTTTGGCCCGGCACCTACATATCCGTAGTCAGCGTCCGCCATCTCACCAGGACCATTGACTATGCAACCCATGATACCTATCTTCAGGGTAGCGAAACGTTTGTCGTCTTTTGCAGCCTCACCGATAGCCTTCTTGATGCGGGCAATGGTGCCCTGCAGGTCATAGAGAGTGCGTCCGCAGCCAGGACATGAGATATACTCCGTCTTGGTGAAGCGCACGCGGGCTGCCTGGAGGATACTATCACACAATTCCGTATGCTCACCATTGATGAAAAGATCCTTCGCTTTACCATCGATAAGTAATGCTCCGGCGGTCATGGCAGCCTTCAATTGGAGGACTTCTGTGCTTTCTTCATTGAAGTCAAGGTAGAGCGTGTCGCCTTCTATTCGTGCGTTCTCGCGTTTCTCGGCACATTCTGCTATGAAGGCGACGAGTTTACGTGCCACAGGAATCTCACACTCCGGTTCCTCAGACAGCGACACACGTATGGTGTCGCCTATGCCTTCGGTCAGAAGAGCACCTATGCCCACGGCAGACTTGATGCGACCGTCCTCACCTTCGCCGGCTTCTGTCACGCCGAGGTGCAGCGGATAATGCATATCCTCCTTGTCCATAGCCTCTACGAGAAGGCGCACGGACGTAACCATCACTACGGTGTTGCTAGCCTTGATTGAGAGCACCACGTCAGAGAAGTTTTCACGCTTACAGATGCGCAGGAACTCCATACACGACTCCACGATGCCGGCAGGAGTATCGCCATAGCGAGACATGATACGGTCAGAGAGCGAACCATGGTTCACACCGATGCGCACCGCCGTATGATGCTCCTTGCAGATATTGAGGAACGGCACGAAACGGTCTTCTATCTTCTGCAGTTCGGCTGCATATTCCTCATCGGTATATTCCAGTTTCTTGAATGTACGTGCAGGATCCACGTAGTTGCCTGGGTTGACACGCACCTTCTCACAATGCAGTGCGGCAATGTCAGCTACATTAGCATTGAAATGCACATCTGCCACCAATGGTGTCATGATGCCTTCCGCCTTGAGAGCCGCAGAGATTTCAGCCATATTCTCAGCCTCACGGCGTCCCTGTGTAGTGAGACGCACCAGTTCGCCGCCGGCACTGATGATGCGCTTAGCCTGTGCCACGCAAGCCTCAGTATCATTGGTGTTGGTAGTAGTCATGGACTGCACCTTTATAGGCTCACCACCACCGATTATTATGTTTCCTACATGGGTAGGAGTGGTAAATCTTCTTTTCATGGGTTATTCTCTAAAGGCTAGAATCTCTAGAATCCCTAGAATCCCTAGAACCCCTAGAACATCTAGAACATCTAGAACATCTAGAATATCTAGAGCATCTAGAATATCTAGACAAATCTAGCAAAAAAAAACTCTCCGGCTCTTAGTTGCACTTATAGTCATACTTCACCTCAGCGAGGTCCTTGTTTGCCTTTTCTATCTTGGCACCAAGACCAGCCTTATATGTCTTGAGGCGGGCAGCGATGTCCTTATCCTGGAGAGCGAGCATCTCCATCGCAAGGATGGCAGCGTTCATAGCGCCATTGACACCTACTGTAGCCACAGGTATGCCTGGAGGCATCTGAATGATGGAGAGCATGGCATCAAGACCATCGAGCATGCCCTTGATAGGTACACCGATGACAGGGAGGGTGGTAGATGCTGCTATCACTCCTGGCAGTGCGGCTGCCATACCTGCTGCTGCTATGATGACACGTATGCCACGATCTTCTGCCGAACGGGCAAATTCCTCCACTGCATCCGGTGTACGGTGTGCAGAGAGAGCATTCACCTCGAATGGTATCTGCTGGTCGTTAAGAAACTGCATTGCTTTCTCCATTACGGGCATGTCACTAGTGCTGCCCATGATAATGCTTACTATTGGGTTCATATTGCTATATTTTTTGATTGGGTTGTTGTCTTTATTTGTCGTATATCGTGATGGCGGCATCATCAGCATAGTATCACAGCGAAGAATCCTGCCAGGACTCCGATGACATAACCGCCTGTGATCTCTCCCAAGGTATGCAGACGCAGAAGCATTCGTCCGGTGCCTACCACTCCGGCAAGGATGATGAGGAAGCACAGCCACCATAACGGATAGAATCCGAAGATCAGTGAGAATGCCACCACGGCACCTGTCGTACCGCCTATCGCTGCCGTATGGGTAGAGATCTTCCACTTGTTATTGATCAGTGCACAGAGTATCTGTATCACTATCGATGCTACCACTATACTGCTCATGAAATGCGGAAACTGCAGATACTCCATAAGATAGAAGCACACAGAGTAACACGTGATGGAAATGATATAGGGCACCATGCGTCCCTCGCGTGAGATAAGCCTCAGCAACGACCATCCCTGATGCTGTCTGTACAAGCGAATCAGCGTAGTGGGCATGAGAACGGTGAATATGCCTGCCAGCACAAGTACCTGAATCTTATAGAAGTTAGGAAGGATGCTGAGATAACTGAATATGAAGAGTGCCGTGAGTCCCATGATAGGCAAATAGAAGGGGGTGAACAGCCAACTGATGTAGCGTGACATCAGCAGGATCAGTTTCTTCTCACGCTTCATTTGCTTCTCTTTGACAGCAAAGTCATGAAACTTTTGTTTTGTTGACATAATTGTCGTTTATCGTTAATTTTTATTTTCTAAGATTAGACGATGGTATATTCATCTGTTCACGGTACTTGGCCACAGTGCGTCGCGCTATCGGATAGCCCATCTTCTTCAGTTCGGCAGCCAGTTTGATGTCACTGAGCGGCTTACCCTTCGGTTCATTCTCCACCAGTTCCTTCAAGGCACTCTTTATCTCTCGGGTGGAAATCTCCTCGCCATTGCCTGTATCATATCCCTCTGAGAAGAAAGACTTCAACGACATCACACCGTAAGGGGTCTCTGCATACTTGCTGCTGCACACACGCGATACGGTGGAGATATCCACATGAGCTATGTCAGCCACATCCTTGAGTATCATCGGTCTGAGGTCGCTCTCGTCACCGCTCTGCAGATAGCGCTTCTGCAGTTCTGCTATGGCGCGCATGGTAGAGAGCATGGTCTTCTGCCTCTGTGTGATGGCCTCGATGAATATCTTTGCGCGGCGCATCTTCTCCTGTGCATATAGCAGGCCTTCCTTATCCTTGCGTGTCATGCTACCTGGGTTATGGTGGTAGCCCTCTATCATCTGCTCCAGATCGTATGAAACGCTGAGCTTCGGCACCTTGCCATGATTGAGGGAGACGGTGACATTGCCCGCCTCATCCACCTCTATGGAGAAATCCGGCGTAACCTGGTCTATGTTGCGCCCCATGGTCTCACCCAGTGCGGCACCGGGACGAGGATTGAGGTGCTGTATCTCGGAGAACACCTCCTCTGCCATATAGTCAGACATCTTCAGCCTGTCCTGTATCTTACGCCACTTCTTGCTGACGAAGTCCGGATAATAGTCAGCTATGACCTTGTACATCAGTTTGGTCACAGGGGTGGATGCCTTGCGGAATATCTGTATGAGCAGGCACTGCTGCAATGACTGCGCTCCTATGCCTGCCGGATCAAATGATTGCAGGACGGTGAGCACTTTCTCTATCTCGTCCTCCGAAGCATCGATATACTCCTGTATGGCTATCTCGTCACTCAGGGTGGAGAGGTCCTTGCGCAACAGTCCATCGGTATCCAGCGAACCTATCAGGTACTCAATAATAGTGATCTGGCGCTCCGTCAGCGACTGTTCGCCCACCTGCTCCATCAGTTTGTCATAGAACGACTCCATATTGCCATAGATACGTTCCTCCTTATCCGCATCACTGTCATTGTTGTTGACACGATCATAGTTGGAACTCTCCATGCGGTCATCGCTATCCAGCTGGTCAAGCACACGGTCCAGTTCGTCTCTGCGTTCCTCGCGCTCCTCCCTGCTTACTTCATCATCAGAATATTCAGCGTTGTCGCCATCGTCAGCCGGACCATACATATCCATTTCCGAATGGTCTTCGTTAGCCTCAAGGCCAGGATTCTCCAGCAGTTCCTTCTGGATAGCCTCTTCCAGTTGGGCCAGCGGCATCTCAAGCATGCGCACAGCAAGAACCTGCTGCGCTGTAAGGCGCTGCGTCTGTACCTGTACGAGCTGTTGCTCTTGTGTCTGAACCATTTCCTGTGACATAACACTGCAAAGGTAGTAATAATAATTCAAAGGACGAATAATAATGTGTATTTTTTATGCCTTATTAATAAAATTCTTACAAAAGGTTTGCCGTTTTTATCGTTTTTTGCTAACTTTGCAGAAAACGACATAATAACCCAACTACTAATATGATCCTTACTAAAAAACTTCTTGCCATACTCTTTGCCGGTATGGCATCAATCAATTCCATGCAGGCTGCCGAACAGCAGCTTGCCTTTCCTGGTGCTGCAGGATGGGGACGCTATGCACTGGGTGCACGTGCCTCAAGCAGTCCTACCGTCTATCATGTCACCAACCTCAATGACAGCGGAACGGGTTCGCTGCGCGATGCCGTAAGCCAACCTAACCGTATCGTGGTGTTCGACGTCAGCGGTGTCATCAAACTCAACAGCATCATCGTTTTCAAGAACAACCTCCATGTGGCTGGTCAGACAGCACCGGGCGAGGGTATCACCGTCTATGGAGGACGCGTGAGCTTCTCTGGTGCTACAAACACCATCGTGCGCTATATGCGTTTCCGTCTGGGACATGGCGCCGGACAGGTGGATTGCGCTGGTGCTGCCAACGGTAACAATATGATCTTCGACCACTGCTCGTTCGGTTGGGGCGGCGATGAGACTTTCTCTCTCAATCCCGATGGCAAGAACGGTGGTCTGTACAACATCACCCTCTCAAACAGCATCATGGGCCAGGGACTCATGCCGCACTCTGCCGGCGGACTCGTACAGACAGAGAATGTGACCCTGTACCGCAACCTCTACTGCGACAATGCTACCCGCAACAATAAAATCAAGGGTATCAACCAGTACGCCAACAACATAGTGTATAACTGGAAGGATGCCGCATACAACATGGGTGGTGACTCTGAGGGACAGTCGTACTGCAACATCGAGTCTAACCTCTTCATCAATGGTCCTGCAAAAGGCGGTGCTGCCTTCACTGGCGGCAATGGCAACTTCCATTTCTATGCCGACGACAACTGGCAGGACAATAACATGGATGGTAAGT
>JAZLIN010000132.1:0-10876 GCA_045617365.1 Prevotella sp.
TGTTTGGCGAATTTTCACTGCGCATCATCGAACGCGAACAGGACCGCTGCATCAAGATCCAGACCGACCAGGCGCCTCTCGACGCCACGATGTGGGTGCAGGTGCTGCCTGTGTCAACCGGCGGCAGCAAACTGCGCCTGACTCTTGACGCCGAACTCAACATGATGATGAAGATGATGATCGGCTCAAAACTCAACGAAGGAGTCAACCAGTTCGCCGACATGCTGGCGATGGTGGGAGGAAAAATTTAATGCAGAATGCGGAAGGCAGGCCCTGCTCTGCCTGGAAGGCAGTACAGCGAGCGTAGCGAGCGGTTAGTAACCGGGGGCAGCGCCCTCGGATAAATGTCTGCTAATGAGGCCTCTGCCTGGAGGGCAGTACCTGATACGTATTCGCAGCGTTATTCGTATCAGGTAATGGCTTCCAGCCAGAACAGAGTTTGCAGAGCTTGTTATCATATTTGTTTATAGCTGATTTTAGAAATATTTGAGAGATGAAAATTTGGGAAAAGAACTACGAAGTGCTGTCCGAAATCGATGATTTCACCGTCGGCCGAGACCGCGAGATGGACCTCTATCTGGCTAAGTATGATGTCATGGGATCCATGGCGCATATCACTATGCTTAACTCCATCGGCCTCATTGCTGATGACGAACTCCCAGTACTGCTGACAGAACTGCGTAAGATATACGACATCTGCGAGAAGGGAGAGTTTGTAATAGAGGATGACATAGAAGATGTTCACTCTCAGGTAGAACTGATGCTTACACGCGCCCTTGGCGATATGGGTAAGAAGATACACTCTGGACGCAGCCGCAATGACCAGGTGCTCGTGGATCTGAAACTCTTCACTCGTGCTGTGCTGCGTGAGGTAGTGGAGGAGACAAAGTCGCTGTTCGACGAGCTCGTTGCTCAGAGTGAGGCAAACAAGGACGTGCTCATGCCGGGTTACACCCACCTACAGATTGCCATGCCTTCTAGTTTCGGTCTGTGGTTTGGTGCTTATGCAGAGTCACTCACCGATGACATGCTCTATCTTCAGGCAGCATACAAGATGACTAACCGTAACCCTCTCGGTTCGGCAGCAGGATATGGTTCGTCATTCCCCCTCAATCGTCAGATGACTACTGACCTCCTGGGATTTGACTCCATGAACTATAACGTGGTGTATGCGCAGATGGGTCGCGGCAAGATGGAGCGTAACGTGGCATTCTCCATCGCAGGACTTGCAGGCACGATGGCAAAGATGGCATTCGACGCTTGTATGTTCAACTCGCAGAACTTCCAGTTTGTCAAGCTACCTAAGGAGTGCACCACGGGATCTAGCATCATGCCTCATAAGAAGAACCCAGACGTATTCGAACTTATCCGTGCTAAGTGCAACAAGCTTCAGGCGCTGCCAACTCAGGTGACACTGATACAGAACAACCTGCCTTGCGGATATTTCCGTGATCTCCAGATCATCAAGGAGGTATTCCTACCTGCCTTCGACGAACTCAAGGACTGTCTTCGTATGTGCGCATACATTATAAATAAGATAGAGGTGCGCAAGGATATTCTCGACAATCCTATGTATGATGCTATCTTCTCAGTAGAAGAGGTAAACCGTCTTGCTGCGGAGGGTATGCCATTCCGTGATGCATATAAGAAGGTGGGTCTCGACATCGAGGCAGGCAACTTCACCCCTGACAAGGATATCCACCATACCCACGAAGGCAGCATAGGCAATCTCTGCAATGACCGCATCAAGGCCCTCATGCAGAGTATCCTCGATGACTTCCATTTCGAGAAGGTGGATGAGGCACAGGCTAAGCTACTCAACCGTTAGGAATACAGTGAAAAGACTAAGAGAAACAATTTATATGCTGCTCCTGCTACCCCTTATGGTGGCAGGAGTAGTGGCATGTGCCCCTGCCGAGCCAGAATATAGCCGAAAGTATCAGTGCTACTTCATATTTGACGGAAAGATACATAACAACTCCATACTGAAAGGTGTGCTCAATCCCCTTGCGCCAGGATATTTCGCCATGGTGACAAAGCAGGGAGGGACAGCGTCATCCATAGGCCTCAGCATCTCCCTCTATGGAGGACAACCGGAGACGATGAAGATGACTACTGCAGAGGAACTGCGTTATCCGTGCATACTCGGTGCAGGAAATTCACTCGTCATAGGATGCTCCTCGTTTAATAATGGTGCGATATATGCCTACGACCGCCAGTGCCCTAACTGTCTCGAAACCAATTATCCCATGACCAGTTACGCCCTGTCATGGACCAATAACGGACAGGGACTGAAATGCAACACCTGCGGTAGGACATACGACCTCAATAATGGAGGCATAGTAACAGGCGGAGCATCAGGCATGAAATTGATAAGATACCGTGCCAGCTACGACGGTAATGTCCTCGTGGTCTCTGACAAGTAACCACTGTTTGTCAGTTGTGTACAATGTGTAAAGTGACGAAGTGTTTTCAGCGTGTGTAATATATTGGCTTATAATAGATTAAGGGGTGACGACTTTGAAATATAGTGTCATCAGAGTGTTGCGGAAGTGTCACCTGCATTGTTCCTGTATGGACGGTGACACATGTACCGACACATTACCGTCACTTTTCAGATGAAGTGTTACTGCACCAGACAGCGTAAATACAATGCCTTTCGCATTATAGGTGTCACTTCGTCACTTTTCGTACAAACATTTGTGTCAAGAAACCTTCTGTATTGCAAAAGGGGCCCTTTTACAAAGTTAAAGGGGCCCTTTAACACTGCAGAAGGAGCCCTTTAACATTGCAAAAGGGGCCCTTTAACATTCTCGCGAAAATTGCTGTTGCTATTTAGTGACGATAAAAATATTAACATGGTACAAAATTCCTTTGATAACTTGTCACTTAATAGTTTTTTTCCCAAATGTGGTGTGCAGAGTCGTTACCGCAATGCCTTTATTTGTTAAATAGTGTAAAAGATTTGCTCATTTCATTATTTATCCGTACCTTTGCATCCGCTTTTACCAAGCAACCATACGGCTGCCGCAATGGTGGAATTGGTAGACACGAGGGACTTTAACAAGTTCTCTGTATGAAAAAAACAAAGGAAGAATACGAAGCAGCTATTCGTGAATCTCACAGTATTGCTTCTGTGTGCAGGAAATTAGGGATACGTCCTACAGGCGGAAACTATCGTATAGTACACAAGGCAATAATGGAGTTTGGACTTGATACCTCACATTTTACAGGCCAAGGCTGGAATGTAGGTTTGAAGTTTAATCCGAAGAGTGTGATTCCGATAGAAGAGATTCTTGTAAAAGATTCTTACTATCAGAGTTACAAACTAAAGAGAAGACTTTTAAAGGAAGGTTTCAAAGAGAGACACTGCGAATGTTGTGGACTGTATGAATGGCGGGGAAAGGAAATTCCGTTGGAGTTGCACCATATTAATGGTGATAACGGTGATAATAGAATAGAAAACCTGCAAATCCTTTGTCCGAACTGTCACGCACTGACAGATAATTACCGAGGACTAAACAAGAGTGCTCATCAGGAAACTGGTGATGTAGAATTGCCCTAACAAACAGAAACCTCCTTGATGGCGACATCTTGGAAGGCGATGGCTCACTAAATTCGGTTGTTCTTGTAACGGCTGATAAATGGCGTAGAGACTATACAGGCAACACCTAAACCTTAATCCTTAAGGCATGGCGAAGAAATAGTCCAGACTACAACATCTCACGTTAGATGGCCTGTTTGAAAGCAGGAGTAGCATGAAAATCCCTTGACCCGAAACGGTCGTGCGGGTTCGAGTCCCGCTCGCGGCACACAAATATCCTTTTTATAATGAAGAATATTATCAAAACAATGATAGCCATGGCAACAGTTGCTGTGGCTATTTCTGCTTGTTCGTCAGGCAAGATGGCTGCTTTGACAGCGGATAATTTTAAAGTTGTACCTACACCTATGGTGCTCCAGGGCAATAGCGTGCCTGTCACCATCTATGGAGCGTTCCCTGAGAAATACATGAACAAGGGAGCTGTCATCACGGTTACACCGGAGTTGCGTAACTCCAAAGGCAAGAAGATACGCGGAAAGGGCACTACCTTCCAGGGCGAAAAGGTCAATGGCAATAACCAGACCATCTCGTACCTCATAGGTGGACGCTATACCATGCGCGATGTCTTCACCTATTCTGATGACATGCACAAGTCCAGCCTCTACATGACCTTCAGCGGCAAGATAGGCAAGGACAAGATCAATATCCCTGACGTAAGGGTAAGCTACGGCATCATCGCTACTGCCAGCCTATATCGCAAGGCACTCGTGCAGGGCGGTGGCATCATTGCGCCTGATACCTTCCAGTATATACGTCAGGCAAGCAAGGAGGCGAGCATCAAGTTCCTTGTCAATCAGGCGGTGCTCAGACAGAGCGAACTGAAGAATAACTCCATTCAGGACTTCATACAACTCCTCAAGCAGATTAATGCCGAACGGGATAACTATAGCATCAATGAGATTAACGTCCTGGCATACGCTTCGCCAGAGGGAGCTGCAAAGATAAACACCAAACTGGCTTCGCAGCGTCAGAAGGAGTCAACAAAATATGTTGACGAACAACTCCGCAAGAACCGTGTCAAGGGCGCTGTCACAGGTGACTACACCGCAGAGGACTGGGAGGGATTCCAGGAACTCGTGCAGGCAAGTAATATCCAGGACAAAGACCTGATCCTCCGTGTGCTGAATATGTACAAGGACCCGGAAGAGCGTGAGCAGCAGATCAAGAACCTCTCACACGGATTCCAGGAATTGGCAAAGGAAATCCTCCCTCAGTTGCGCCGTGCGCGTATGATCATCAACTATGAGTCAGTAGGACGCTCCGACGATAAGATTGAGGCACAGTATAATGAGAATCCGGCAAAGCTCTCAGCCGACGAACTGCTCTATTTCGCTACACTCCAGAAGACTGCGGCTGAGTCCATGAAGGTATATGCCACATGCGCCAATATCTATCCTGACGACTACCGCGCCTTTAATAACCAGGCTGCCATGGCTATCGCTATGGGCGATAACGAGGCTGCAAAGCGCTATGCACATCAGGCTCTGGGCATCAATCCAAGAGCTGGTGAGCCACAGGCAAACCTTGCCATACTCTGTCTGGAGGATGGCGATGTGAAGATGGCCGAGGCATACATGTCAAAGGCATCCAACAGTAATGACCTCCGTCGTATAGAGGGCGCTGTAAACTTTGCAAAGGGTAACTATTCCGCAGCGGCAGAGAACTACAAGCATGTATATAACAACATGGCAGCGCTTGCCCAGATCATGGCACAGGACTATGTCAACGCTAAGGGTACTTTCTCGCAGATTAAGGAACCGGACGCACTGACCGACTACATTCACGCCGTGATGTGTGCGCGCATCAATAATAAGTATGCTATGGAAGGTTATCTCAATGATGCACTCAAGAAGGACCCTTCGCTCAAGGCGTATGCCGATACCGACCTGGAGTTCTCTGTATTCTCACGCAAGAAGAGAAGATGATACGCACAATACGCACTATAATCATCTCCGTAATGGCAGCATTCCTTGCAGGATGCTCCGTTCCGTCAGACCGTTTCAAGATTGATGCCCGATTCCTCAATATGAATCAGGCGGACTTCTACGTGTATAGTCCGGACGGCGTGATGGATGGCGTTGATACCATACGTGTCATGGGTGGACGCTTTACATACGAGAAGAATATCATGCAGGACGAAGGCATCGTGGTCATCGTCTTTCCTAATTACTCCAGCATGCCTGTATTCGTGGAGAAGGGCGGTAGCATTAGTATCGATGCCAATGCCGCAAAACTCAAGGATATGGACATCACGGGTACTGATGCCAACGAGGATTATACCGAGTGGCGTAAGAACACCATGGACATGTCGCCGGTGGAAAAGGCGAAGCAGGCAGAACTCTTCATTACAGATCATCCCGCTTCCCCCGTATCGCGCTGGCTCGTGATGCAGCATTTTATCGTATGTCAGAAGCCGGACTTCAAGAAAGCCACCGAACTCCTCAAGGCGATGCAGAAGGCATCAGACAGCAATATGCGTGTCACACGCCTCATGCAGGCTATGTCCAAGGTGGGGCAGGTGAATGTGGGTGATAGACTGCCACGTTTCTCAGGGGTGGATATCGATGGCAAACCCGTCACCAATGGCGAAATGCTCAACGGTAATACCGCCATCTGCGTATGGGCAACATGGAACTATGACAGCCAGAGCCAACTGAGACAACTTGCCTATCAGCAGCGCTCGGAGACATCGACGCACTTTGATAAGGTAGTGACGATATGCCTCGATGCCAGTATCAGCGAATGCCGCAAGACCTTGCGTAACTGCAATGCGGAAAATCTTACCACTATCTGCGACACTATGATGTGGGATTCACCCCTCGTCAAGGCGTTCGGCGTAACCAACGTACCATTCAATCTCAAAATGAAGAATGGCAAGGTGACACACAGATGCGTACCCTCATCAGAACTTACAAAGTTGTAACATTCAGTTTGCAAAATTATGACATATAAGCGGAAAACTAAAAATAACCTTAAAAAATAGGTGATAGGTTTTGCCGTTCGGTATTTTTTTTGTAACTTTGCAACAATTATAAAGTAATTTCATTTAAAGCATTTTTTATAAAAAACACAAAAAAGAAATGGCAACATTGGATTTGACACAGTATGGAATCACTGGTTCAACAGTGCTTTTCCACAATCCTACCTACGAACAGCTGTTCGCAGAGGAGACAAAGGCTGGTCTTGAGGGCTTCGAAGTAGGCCAGGAGACAGAGCTCGGTGCAGTAAACGTAATGACAGGTATCTACACTGGTCGTTCTCCTAAGGACAAGTACATCGTAATGGACGAGAACTCTAAGGACACAGTATGGTGGACTTCTGAGGAGTACAAGAACGATAACCACCCAATGTCTGAGGAGGTATGGGCAACAGTTAAGGACATCGCAAAGAAGGAGCTCTCTAACAAGAACCTCTATGTAGTTGACGCTTTCTGCGGTGCTAACAAGGACACACGCATGGCTGTTCGCTTCATCGTTGAGGTTGCATGGCAGGCTCACTTCGTAACAAACATGTTCATCCAGCCAACAGCTGAGGAGCTCGCTAACTTCGAGCCAAACTTCGTTATCTACAACGCTTCTAAGGCAAAGGTAGAGAACTACAAGGAACTCGGTCTTAACTCAGAGACTTGCGTTGCTTTCAACACAACTTCACGTGAGCAGGTTATCATCAACACATGGTACGGTGGTGAGATGAAGAAGGGTATGTTCTCTATGATGAACTACTATCTCCCACTCCAGGGTATCGCTTCTATGCACTGCTCTGCTAACTGTAACATGGACGGTAAGGAGACAGCTATCTTCTTCGGTCTCTCTGGTACAGGTAAGACTACTCTCTCTACTGACCCTAAGCGTCGCCTTATCGGTGATGACGAGCACGGTTGGGACGACAACGGCGTATTCAACTTCGAGGGTGGCTGCTATGCTAAGGTTATCGGCCTCTCTAAGGAGAACGAGCCAGACATTTACAACGCTATCAAGCGCAACGCTCTCCTCGAGAACGTTACTGTAGCTGCTGACGGTAAGATCGACTTCGCAGACAAGACTGTAACTGAGAACACTCGTGTATCTTACCCAATCAACCACATCAACAACATCCAGCCAGGTTCATCTGCTCCAGCTGCTAAGAACGTTATCTTCCTCTCAGCTGACGCATTCGGTGTGCTCCCTCCAGTGTCTATCCTGACACCAGAGCAGACTCAGTACTACTTCCTCTCTGGCTTCACAGCTAAGCTCGCTGGTACAGAGCGTGGCATCACAGAGCCAACTCCTACATTCTCAGCTTGCTTCGGTCAGGCATTCCTCGAGCTTCACCCAACAAAGTACGCTCAGGAGCTCGTTAAGAAGATGAACGCTAACGACGCTAAGGCTTACCTCGTTAACACTGGTTGGAACGGTACTGGCAAGCGTATCTCTATCCCTGATACACGTGGTATCATCGACGCTATCCTCGATGGTTCTATCCTCAAGGCTGATACCAAGAAGATCCCTATGTTTGACTTCGAGGTTCCTACATCTCTGCCAAACGTAAACCCTGCTATCCTCGACCCACGCGACACATACGCTGACGCTTCTGTATGGGAAGAGAAGGCTAAGGATCTCGCTGCTCGTTTCATCAAGAACTTCGAGAAGTATACAACTAACGAGGCTGGTAAGGCTCTCGTCGCTGCAGGACCTCAGCTCTAAGAATAAGCACAATATTCTTTATATACAATCCCCCAGGCATCCGTGTCTGGGGGATTTTTTTGTTACAGAGAAAATTTATTTGCTATTCATCGAATTATCGGAATTTCGGAATTTCGAAATATTGAGCCATCGAAACGTCGGAATATCGAAACGTCGAAACATCGAGCCATTGATCCATCGATGTTTCGAATCTTCGACCAATAGACCAATAGATTTACAGATCCTTCGGTTTTCGACATTTCGACACATTGCCCATTCGGAATCCCGAAACCTCCCATTCCTACCTCATATCCTCTACTTTCATTTGACAGAAGTCAACCATTTGCCCCGTTTTGAAAGAAAGTTGCAAAGAAATTGTGTGCGTACACAATTTCTTTGTACCTTTGCAGTGCGAAAAGGATAAAAGGAAAAAGATTTCGCAGGATAACAATATGTTTAACAAGAGGTTATGCCAAGGCAGAGATGCTAAGTACGCCTCGTAAAATTATTAGAAAGGAAAAAGCTTATGTTTACAAATTTCGCAATGATGCTTATGATCGCAATGGTAGCAGTTTCTACTGTATGTGGTGTCGCTTCTCTTATGAACAATCGTGCATAAAGAGAGCCCCCTAGGGGGAAGCATCTAAATCAGACACAAACCCGCTTTAAAATACGCGTCCGACAGTTCTTTGTGAATAGTCGGACGCTTTTTTTGTATGAAATATTTTGTCATTTGCCAAATTTTTAGTACCTTTGCACGCATTATGCGCATTGCGCCCGTACGTAAGGGCGTATTGTGCACGTACGTGGCGTGCATCCCTGAGTACAAAGATTGCTCTCGGGAGTATCACCAGCGAAAGAAAAAATAACAAAAATAATAATAAACAAAAATCAACTAAACTAAAAAATGCAAAACAAAGGAATTGTAATTGTAACCGCCATTCTCTTGACGCTTGCAAGTATTTTCTATTTGTCGTTCTCTGCTATGACGAGTTACTATGACTCTCAGGCAGCGAAGCTTGGCGATCCTATCGCTCAGCAGAACTACAAAGACTCTGTGAAGTATCTCGGAGTCTATTCTTACCAGCAGTGTCTTGAGACACAGATTGGTCTTGGTCTTGACCTTAAGGGTGGTATGAACGTTATCCTTGAGATCTCTGTACCTGACGTAGTCGAGGTACTCGCTGACCACAAGACCGACGCAGCATTCGTAAAGTCAATGCAGGAGGCTAAGAAGGAAGAAGAGTCAAGTCAGAAGGACTTCATCACTCTCTTCATCAACGCTTACAAGAAGAATGCTCCTGGTCATCGCCTTGCTGAGATCTTCGCTACACAGCAGCTCAAGGGTAAGGTTTCTACACAGAGCACAGACTCAGAGGTTGAGGCTGCCCTCCGAGCAGAGGTGCAGTCAGCCATCGACAACTCTTACAACGTAGTACGTAACCGTATCGACCAGTTCGGTGTAGTACAGCCAAACATCCAGAAGCTTGAGGGTCAGGAAGGCCGCCTCATGGTAGAGATGCCTGGTGTACGTGAGCCAGAACGTGTACGTAAGCTCCTCCAGGGCTCTGCAAACCTTGAGTTCTGGGAGACATACAATTCTTCTGAAGTTATCCCTTACCTCGTACAGCTCAACACACACGTTGCCAACGCTGCTTCAGGCAAGGCAGATACCGTAAAGGCTGAGGCTGCTAAGGAAGAGGTAGCAAAGGCTGAGGCTGCCGACACAGTAAAGCAGGCTGCTAACTTCCAGCTCAAGTCAAAGGAAGACAAGGGCGCTGCTGCTGCTGATAAGGCTGCAAACAATGTTGCTGATGCTAAGGCTAAGGCACAGAACCCACTCCTCTCACTCCTTCAGGTGACACAGGGACAGAGCCTCTCTACCGTAGGTTACGCTCACGAGCGTGATACAGCAGAGATCAACAAGCTCATCTACGGTGAGGATGCACAGAAGATCATCCCATCTGACGTTAAGCTCCTCTGGAGTGCCAAGGCAGTAGAGGGTACAAAGAATATCTTCGAGCTTCATGCCCTCAAGGTAACATCTACCTCAGGTCGCGCACCACTCGAGGGTGACGTAATCACAGACGCTAAGGATGAGTTCGACAACTTCGGTCGTCCATGCGTATCAATGTCAATGAACAACGAAGGCGCACGCCTTTGGGCTCAGCTCACCAAGCAGAACGTAGGTAAGGCTATCGCAATCGTACTCGACGGCGTAGTTTACTCTGCACCACGCGTAAACGGTGAGATCACTGGTGGTAACTCACAGATCTCTGGTAACTTCACTATCGAAGACACCAAGGACCTTGCCAACACACTTAAGTCTGGTCGTATGCCAGCTCCTGCACGTATCGTACAGGAAGAGGTTGTAGGTCCTACACTTGGTGCTCAGTCTATCGAGCAGGGTATGTGGTCATTCGCTATCGCATTCGTACTCCTCTGTGTATATATGATCGTGATGTACGGTGCTATCCCAGGTCTTATGGCTGACGGTGCACTCATCATCAACCTCTTTTTCACACTCGGTATCCTTGCTTCATTCCAGTCTGCATTGACAATGCCTGGTATTGCGGGTATCGTGCTCACGCTCGGTACGGCGGTGGATGCC
>JAZLIN010000133.1:0-33303 GCA_045617365.1 Prevotella sp.
AATTCCCACCGTAATTTTATTTAATTTATGGGTTTGACGTTTTGTCATCTACTGGCTTCTTTTTGGCTCAAACTGTCAGCACATTCAGTCGTGTAGCCCGCTACACTCCTTCATGATGCTAACACTTTGACCTCAAAAATATGCGGCGTATCTGACAAAGCGAATTAATAGAACCCACCTTAAAATAATTCTCAGTTGTATTCAACACATTCTCTGTGTCGTAAAGAACTTCCTCGTTAGTGAATCGTAGGAAACGATAGCCTTTCGATCCTATCTGTCTCCTGTGATCATCCACTCCCCGTCCTAAAAGGAAGGGGGCGGGGGGAGGGCTTTATCTCTGTACGCGACCGTTTGCGTTACCGCCAGCGAGTGCCTCTACCTCAGCTACTGATACGAGGTTGTAGTCACCGTTGATAGTGTGCTTGAGTGCAGATGCTGCTACAGCGAACTCAAGAGCCTCACCCTGTGTTGACTTAGTGAGAAGACCATGGATAAGACCACCAGAGAAAGAGTCACCGCCACCTACGCGGTCGATGATTGGGTTGATCTCGTAACGCTTTGACTGGTAGAACTCCTTGCCATCATAGATGAGAGCCTTCCAACCATTGAATGTAGCAGAGAATGACTCACGGAGTGTAGATACTACATACTCGAAACCGAACTCTTCCTTCATCTGCTTGAAGATGCCTTCGTAACCAGCTGCGTTGGTCTCGCCACCCTCTACGTCTGCGTCAGGTTTGAAACCAAGGCAAAGTTCAGCATCTTCCTCATTGCCGATACATACGTCAACGTACTCCATGAGAGGACGCATGATAGAGATTGCCTTCTCTGAAGTCCAGAGTTTCTTGCGGAAGTTAAGGTCAACAGAAACCTTTACACCGTGACGTTTTGCAGCCTGACATGCAAGCTTTGTGAGCTCTGCTGCCTTATCTGAAATAGCAGGTGTGATGCCTGACCAGTGGAACCAGTCTGCACCCTCCATTATTGCATCGAAATCGAAATCCTCTGGGTTTGCTTCTGCAATGGCAGAGTTAGCGCGGTCATAGATTACCTTTGATGGGCGCATTGATGCACCTGTCTCACAATAGTAAAGGCCTACACGGTCACCACCACGAGCGATGAACTTTGTGTTTACACCGTAACGTCTGAGAGAGTTGACAGCAATCTGACCAATCTCGTGAGCAGGGAGCTTGGTTACGAGATAAGCATCGTGACCATAGTTTGCGCAGCTGATTGCTACGTTAGCTTCACCACCACCAGGGATGATACGGAAAATGTCTGTCTGAATGAAACGGTCCTGGCCGTTAGGAGAAAGGCGGAGCATAATCTCGCCCAAAGTAACTACTTTTGCCATAGTTTTAAATAGGGTTATATATGTACGTTATTTAAATAGTATTGATTTAAAATCACTTATGTATGTTCTTTATAAACTAAATGCTATATTCTTGCAATATAGACAATAACCTATACCTTTATCTTTTGCTTCTGTCATTGCTGCTCAAGGTGTGTTGGTCTGAGCATTTAATAACTACTTTTTGAAATATGGTACAAATTTAATAACTTTTTTCGAAATGACAAAGTTTTTTAACTAAAAATATCTCATTTACTGTGTTTTTGTGAAAAAAAACATGTGTGTGTTCGCACAATTCGCTTTTTTTTATTATTTTTGCACAATGTTAGCACTTCTGTTGACGGTTAGAATGTAATCGATTGATTCAATAGGGATACATATTTATACAAAAAGGAATAAAATAACAAAATGCCAAACGAACGCATTACGATAAAGGACATAGCGGAGAAGGCAGGAGTATCAGTGGGAACTGTAGATCGTGTACTTCATAAAAGACCTAATGTCTCAAAGAAAGCTCTTGCTAAGGTTAACAAGGCTCTGGAGGAAATGAACTATGAGCCTAACATGTATGCCAGCGCCTTAGCCAATAGCCGCAGGTATGATTTCTTTTGCCTTATGCCAAGGCATGAGAGTGAGGCTTATTGGGAAGAGGTGGAACAGGGGCAAAAGAAGTGCTGTGAGGCACGACGTGACTTTCATGTCCATATTAACGTAAAATACTATAAGCGTAATGACTTTGCTTCGTTTACGGAAGAATATACTTCCATCATTGAGGCTGAGCCAGATGGTGTGATAATAGTACCTGCTAAGTTGGAGGTTACCAAGCGCTTTACGGATGAACTCCACAATAGGAACATTCCCTTTATAATGTTGGATTCTTACTTGCCTGACTTGCGTCCTTTGGCTTTCTATGGTCAGGATTCATTTGCCAGCGGTTATTTTGCAGCAAAGATGCTGATGCTTCTGGCTCATGAGGAAAAAGAGATTATGTTGATGAAGCAGACGCTTGATGGCATCAATGTGGCTAGTAAGCAGCAGGATAACCGTGAGGTAGGATTCAGACATTACATGACGGATCACTATCCTGACGTGAGTATCAATGTACTTGACCTGCCATATCAGAGTACCAGAAAGCAGCATAATGTTCTTCTGGATAAGTATTTCTCAGAGCATCCAGATACACACCACTGTATAACTCTTAACTCCAAGGCACATCTTGTGGGAGAATTCCTGTTGAAGACCAACCGTCGCAATGTACAGATTATGGGTTATGACATGGTGGAGAAGAATGCTAAGTGCGTGAGGGAGGGAAGTATCTCGTTCCTCATAGCTCAACATGGATACCAGCAGGGTTACTATAGTGTTGACGCATTGGTACGTGCCATTATTTTAAAGAAGCATGTAACGCCTGTGAACTATATGCCTATTGAGATCCTGTCAAAGGAGAACGTGGATTTCTATAGAAGAACGCAGATTTGATGCGTGGCTTGTTTATGAACTGATTATTAACAAAACGAAACATATTTATAACTAAAAATCTTATCACTATGGAACAGGCTTTCCTGAAAATTAATCCTGCAGATAGCGTCGTAGTATGTCTGCGTGCCATGAAGAAGGGCGAGATTATCGAGTGTGATGGCAAGGAAATATCACTTCTCCAAGACACTCCTGCAGGTCATAAGGTACTCCTTACTGACAAGGCTGAGGGAGAAGATATCATCAAGTATGGTTACCCTATAGGTCACGCTATCAAAGCTCTACAGGCTGGTGAGTGGGTCAATGAGAATAATCTTAAGACTAACTTGGCTGGAACATTGGAATATACATATAATCCTGTAGATGAGAAACTTTCCATTGCTAAGGAAGAGCGCACTTTCAAAGGTTATGTGCGTAAGAATGGTGATGTAGGCGTACGTAACGAGATATGGGTGGTACCAACTGTGGGTTGTGTGAATGGTATTGCGGAAAGCGTTGCTAAGCAACTTGAGGCAGAGACAAGGCTTGAGGGCATTGACGCTGTTCATGCATGGCATCACAACTATGGTTGTTCACAGCTTTCCGAGGACCATGAGGCTACTCGTAAAGTGCTTCGTGACATCGTACTTCATCCAAATGCAGGTGGTGTGTTGGTGCTCTCTCTTGGTTGTGAGAATAATCAGCCTGATGATTTCATGGCTATGCTTGGCGACTATGACAAGGATCGTGTGAAGCTCATCGTGACACAGAAAGTGGAAGGTGATGAGACAGAGGAGTGCATGAAGGTGCTCAGAGAACTCTATAATCAGGCTAAACAGGATGTCCGCGTTGATGTTCCTGTATCTAAACTCCGTGTGGGTCTTAAGTGTGGCGGTTCTGATGGATTCTCTGGTATTACAGCTAACCCTCTTGAGGGTGAGTTCTCTGACTGGCTCGTTGCACAGGGTGGTACATCTATCCTCACAGAGGTGCCTGAGATGTTTGGTGCAGAGACTATCCTCATGAATCGTTGCGAGACTAAGGAACTGTTTGATAAGACTGTTTCGCTCATCAATAATTTCAAGGAGTACTTCATCTCTCATGGTGAACCTGTAGGCGAGAATCCATCTCCTGGTAACAAAGCTGGCGGAATCTCTACTCTTGAGGATAAGGCTTTGGGATGTACACAGAAGTGTGGTCGCGCACCTGTAAGCGGTGTCCTTGAGTATGGTGACAGACTTGAGAATAGTGGTCTTAACCTGCTTTCTGCTCCAGGTAATGACCTTGTAGCTGCTACAGCCCTTGCATCTGCAGGGTGTCACCTTGTACTCTTCTCTACAGGTCGTGGTACTCCATTCGGAACATTTGTTCCAACGATGAAGATTTCTACCAACTCTGATCTGTACAACAGAAAGAAGAACTGGATTGACTTTAATGCCGGCCAGCTTGTTGATGGCAAGACTATGACGGAACTTGTACCAGAGTTTATCGACAAGGTTATTGCTGTTGCTTCTGGTGAGAAGGCGCGTAATGAGGTTAACGGATATAGCGAGATCTCAATATTCAAGAATGGTGTTACTCTCTAACTGGTATTATTAATTCGGCGATAGGTCTGGGTGACTAGTTGCTTCAGACTTGAAATACATAAAAAACTCCTCGGTATGGTTTCATATCGAGGAGTTTTTTATTTATGGATTGCACCTAATTAATTCTAATTGTCGTAAAATTTCTTGAATATGTTCTATTCACCTTAATTTCTTCAGAGTAAGTTCTTGCCTTCAAAGTCCTTGGCTCTTTTCCGGTACTTGTCAGGGATGGGAGTGGTGGTTTTGTGTATAGTGTCAAACATTACCATATTCGTTTTGCATTCGCATTTCACCTCTTGTGTGCGTGAATTGATGGCGCGCTGGTTAAGGGTGAAACTTTTGTTTCCCAGCCGGACGATGGATGTCTGGATGTCTATCTCCTCAGTGAATAGGATGGGGGAGATAAAGTTTGCTTCTAATGAACCTACGACCATGGCGATGTCATCGAACACTTCCATTTGAAAGACATCTCTGAAATATTGAGTCTTTGCCATGTCGAAGAGGCTAAAATAGACTGAGTTGTTGACATGGCTGAAACGGTCGACATCTGAGAATCGCAGTTGTGCAGGAACACTGTGTTTGTAGTTCATGAGTTATTCGCGAGTAACTATAGTTTTATTTTCTTCTTAGCATACATACTCTCGTTGCTCATTCTGTCAAGGGCTGTTACGACATATATGTATGGTGTCTTACCATTGTTGTATGGCAGTCTGTACCATGGGGTTGTAGTTATTGCCACGATATGCGAGGCATCATCGATGTTAATTCTTTCCTTGTTGTTAAAACGATACACTACGTATTTACAAGTGTAGTCTTTCCATGTCGGATACTTTGGGAGCTTTGGCGACTGCCAGAATAGTGTGTAGCCATCCTCTGTCCATACAGGTTTGAGACCTTTTACCTTATCGGGAGCTACATTATCAATAAATGGCATCGAAGGTTGTAGGGCAGGATTGCGCCAATACTTGTTTCTTAGTTCTGTACCGTAACCGCCTATGTTATCTACTGCTGCCTTCGCATACCAAAGCACAGTTCCTTTGACATTTTGCATCTGACTGTGCAGATAGTATTTCGCTGCCATCTGATGCTGTTGCGGATTTCTAAGGTCATGATGCTTCACAGTACGCTCTATGTCTTCGCCTATATATAAGGGACGATTGCCTGCATATCTGTTCCACCATTTTATGAGGGTTTCATAGTCAGCAGCTTTATTGCCAATCTCCCAATAGACCTGAGGGACGCAGTAGTCTATCCAGCCATTGTTTACCCATAGCAGGACATCTGCATATAGCCCGTCATAGTTTTCCAGCCCATTGGTATCAGAACCATGCGCAGGGTCGCTCTTCTTGTTGCGGTATATACCGAATGGTGACACGCCGAACTTCACCCATGGTTTGATACTCTGAATGGTATCATGCAGCTGCTTGATGAACATATTTACATTCATGCGTCTCCAGTCACCGATGTTAGTACATCCACGAGGTTCTGCAGCAAAGGCATCCGCATCTGGAATGGTGCATCCTGAAGCTGGGTATGGGTAGAAATAATCATCTATATGGAAGCCGTCAATGTCATAGCGTCTTACTATGTCTGCAGATACGCGGCAGATGAACTCCCTGTTTGCATACTTTGATGGGTCAAGGATGTATAGTCCGTCGTATTCGAAGTATGAATATGGCTGTTGCTTTGTAATATGCATGTTAGACAGTTCATGCGTAGTCTTCGTTTTCGCCCGGAAGGGGTTAATCCATGCATGCAGTTCCATCCCTCTCTTGTGGCACTCGTTTATCATCCATTGCAATGGATCCCAGTAGGGCGAAGGTGCTTGTCCCTGTTTCCCGGTTAAAAAGCGGCTCCATGGTTCAAGGTTGCTCTGATAAAGTGCGTCACATTCAGGGCGTACCTGAAAGATGATAGCATTGCACCCATCCTTCTGAAGTTCGTTGAGCTGATAGGTCAGAGTCTCCTGCATCTTGCTTGTGCCCATGCCCAGGAATTGTCCGTTGACGCACTGTATCCATGCTCCACGGAATTCCCTCTTGTTTTGTGCTGAGAGGCATACGCATGCCATGAGCATCAGTGTAAGAATTATATTCCTATGTTTTGGCATCATCACGTAGTATTTCTATATAACCAAAGAATCAAGGAGTCGCTTTCGTGGCTCCTTGATTCCGTTTCCTTACATGCTATTGGCTTATTCGTAATAATATCCTTTGTTCTTAAGAAACTCCATAGCCTTAACCCAGTCGGTGTCGATGCAGAAAGGAGTGAAAGACTTGTTGTCCTTGATGTATGCGAACGTAATTTCTTCCTCCTTGTCGTTGAAACGACGATTCTTGAGTGTTGCCTCCTGGAATGTCATTACCACATTTCTTCTAGAAGCCTTGTTGCTCGCTTTGTTGAGTGCAGTCTTGTAGTATCTGATGAACTCATGAAGGCAGTAAGACTGATAGTCCAATGTCAGTGTAGTGCTGTCTGGCATCAGTTCCTTTGTCTTTGCTGCCATGTACTCGAGTGCGTCGACACTGAATTTTGCGGTTTCACGCTGCTCATTTAATCTGTTGGTAGGTTTGCGCTGCTCTTTAGCAAGTCTTAAAACCTCTTTGTAAACGTTCTGTGCCTGGGTAGGGATAGCGAGGCACAGCATCATTGCTAAGATTGAGATTAGTTTCTTCATTTTTTTCGATTTTTATTATTTTACTTACTTTATTTATTGTTAGATGTCATCAAAGGAGACATCTTCTGTTTGATTCTTATGTCCGGATTCAGATGGTGATGTAGCATTCTTTTCTGTTGGGGACTGTGTATCCATGTTGATAGGATTGCCATCGTCATCGAGAACTACGTCTTCGCCTATTTCCAGAGAGTCTCTGTCCAGGGTATCACGTCGGCTGCCTACATAGCTGCACTCATACATGCTGCGTGTCACATCCACGTCAGGTAGCAGTGTAAACTTACCATGATATTTCTGGAAGGCAGGATCAGAGAATACAGACTGCAGGAAGTAACCGCAAATAGGTAATGCTGTTCTTGATCCCTGTCCCAAAGCACCTGTACGGAAGTGGATGCTTCGGTATTCGCCGCCTACCCATGCTCCCACCACGAGATTCTGACATACACCCATGAACCACGCATCAGAATGGTTGTTCGAGGTACCTGTTTTGCCACCGAACTCTGTATCCGTGAATTTTCCAATATATCCCCAGAGACTCATTGATGTACCACCAGCCTCACGCAGACCTGCCTGAAGCAACTGGGTTACGAGGTATGCAGACTTAATAGAGATTGCCTGCTTCTCCTCTGTTGGCGCTAAGTATATCTCTTCTCCGTCTCTATCTACAATCTTTGTAATAAGGATCGCATTCTCATGAGCCTTTCCGTGATTTGCAACGGTGCAATAGGCATTGGCAAGTTCCAGAAGATTGACATCGCTTGATCCTAGAGGCAGTGATGGTGTCTCGTCCAATTTGCTCTTGATGCCCATGTTCTTTGCGGTCTCTGCGATATTCTTGATGCCTAATTCTTGACCGAGGCGTACAGCTACAGAGTTGATACTCTGAGCGAACGCAGCCCTGAGAGGCATAGAGTCACCTGTGAAGTAACCATTCGCATTGGTAGGGCACCACGATACCTCTTGTTTTTTCTTGGCATCCCATACTTTCATGGAGAAAAACTCGTCGCGACGCTTGTCACATGGTGTAATACCCTGTTCCATTGCCTCTGTATATACGAATAGCTTGAATGTCGAACCAGGCTGGCGCATAGCCGTCACCTTGTCGTACTTCCAGTGGTCGAAGTCTATATCTCCCACCCATGCCTTCACATGTCCAGTCTGAGGTTCCATTGCTACGAAGGCGCAGTGCATGAACGATACCATGTACCTGATAGAGTCCAATGTGGACATCTCCTTTTCTACCTCGCCCTTCTCATAGTCGAACAGTTTTACGGTATGAGGTTTGTTGAGATAGTAGTTTATGGAATCCATATTGCCTTTGAACTTAGATTCCAAGTACTTATATACAGGCAACTGTTTAGCCTTGTCTTCGATGAAGTTAGGTATTTCCTTGTGTGACTCATCCTGCCATGGCTTCTCACCAGGCATGAAGTTTGCTTGCGTACGGCGTAGTCCCCAGTGGTTGTTGAAGTTCTGCTGTACTTGCTTCATCTGCTTTGCTGCAGCCTCTTCTGCATACTTCTGCATTCGAGTGTCGAGCGTTGTATATATCTTTAGACCAGCTGTGTAGAGGTCTATGTCTGCGAGTTCCTCGTTATCCTTGCTCAGCTGTTTGAAATATTTAGCTATAGCCTCGCGGAAATATTTTGCCTGACCATCATAGTTGTCTTCCACCTTGAACTCAGAGCAGTCTATGTCAAGATTCTTGTATTCTGCCACCTGATTCTTGGTGAGGTGTCCATGGTTTCGCATGTTTTCAAGGACTACGTTGCGTCTAGCCTTGCTATTCTTCGGATTGCTGATCGGGTTATAATAGGTTGTAGCCTTCAGCATTCCTACGAGAATGGCTGCCTGGTCTATGGTAAGATCCTTAGGCGACTTGTTGAAGTAAGTTTTTGCAGCAGTTTTGATACCGAATGCATTATGACCGAAGTCAACGGTATTCGCATACTGTACAAGAATCTCCTTCTTACCCTCTGTGCGTCCCTTTGTCGCGGCGAAATACATTTCCAACTTGATGGCTGTAATCCATTCCTTTGTCTTCATGACGAGAATCTTTGCTCCAGGGATATTGCCTACAACACCTGTAGAGTATTGTTTGCGCACCTTGAACATGTTTTTCGCCAACTGCTGCGTGATGGTCGATGCACCACGGCCACCGCGTCCTGTTACCGCGTCCTTTGCAGCTCCCAATAGTCCGAGGGGATCTATGCCCCAGTGGTCATAGTATCGTTCATCCTCAGTGTCGATGAGTGCTTCCCAGAAATATGGAGTTACTTCTCCAAACTCCACTGGAGTTCTGTTCTCATTGAAGTATTTACCCAAGAGCACACCATCTGCCGAGTAGAGTTCTGAAGCCTGAGCTGTGCGGTGCTCCTTGATTTCGCTCCAGCCCGGTGATTTGCCGAAGAGCCAAAAAAGGTTTATATCCACCGCACCCAGATAGAGTGCGAACAGTACAATGATTGTACATATTGTGCTGACAGTCTTGATGTACCATGGTCTTCCTACGAAGCAACCTTTGTACCATTGCCAGAACCGTTTTGATTTATTTGCGAATGCAATACAAAACTTTTTAATTTTCTTCATAGATTATTATCTATATATGTGATAATATCCTCGATGTTGTCAGGGTGAAACCATGTGATGTCTGGATCACGCTTATACCATGTCAGTTGTTTGCGAGCATACTCTCTTGAGTTACTCTGTATCTGTCTTATTGCCTCCTCCAATGGAATTTCGCCATCGAAGTGCCTGAATAGTTCTTTGTATCCAACGGTGTTCAGTGCATTATTGGTCCTGTATGGATACATTGCTTTGGCTTCTTCCAGTAAGCCTTGCTCCATCATCTCAAGCACTCGTGCATTGATGCGATCGTATAGAGGACTATGGTCATGTATCGGCTGACCTCTCTTTACTTTCGCTATGACGCTCCTTGTCAGTCCTATCTTTATGATTTTAAAGGGACGCTGTTTCTTTGCGCCAGTGCGGAATGATGTATATGTTTTGCCCGTTTGGTGGCATATTTCAAGCGCATGTACAATTCTTCTTGGATTGTTCTTGTCTACGATGTTCCAATGCTCAGGGTCAAGTGCTTTCAACTCATCTGTCAGTGCTTCCAACCCTTCTTCTTCCAGGCGCTTCTTCATCATTGATCTGATGTCTTCGCGTATGGTAGGGATGTCATCGATACCATTGCATACAGCATCAATGTACATCATACTACCACCTGTCAGAAGAGCTACAGGATTGGCACTGGGCATAGAGTCTATGATTTTCAGTACATCTTCCTCGTATCTTGCGGCAGAATAGTAGTCATCTATTTCGCATGTTGCTACGCAATGATGCTTTACCCTGCTCATCTGTTCCTTGGTCGGTGCAGCAGTACCGATGGGAATGTCACGATATATTTGCCGCGAGTCAGCATTGATGATATCGATGCCATAATGCTCGGCAATGGTGAGACATAGTTCCGTCTTTCCCACACCGGTAGGACCAGTGATTATGATAAGAGTACCCTTAAGATTTGTCACGCTCCTTTTTTATGCTAAGAGTTCGAGCATTATCGTATGATACCGCGTTCTGCCTTCTCTACGAAGTCCAGGACATACTGAATCTCTGGAGTGATCTCCATTGTGTTCTTTACCTCTTCGATGCCTTCCTTTATTATACCCTTAGAGTATATGGTGTTGTATGCCTCTCGGATAGCAAGAATGCTCTCGTTGGAGAAACCACGGCGACGAAGTCCAATGAGGTTTAGACCAGCGAAGCGGATAGGTTCCTTTCCTGCGATGACATATGGTGGAATGTCCTGTGAAGTACGGCTGCCACCCTGCACCATGACGTATCCACCGATGTGTACGAACTGGTGTACCAGAACTTCGGCTGATATGATAGCACAATCATCTACAACTACCTCACCTGCAAACTTGGTAGAGTTGCCTATGATACAGTTATTGCCTATAACGCAGTCATGCGCTATGTGCATATTCTCCATGAGGAGGTTTCCGTTGCCGACGATTGTTGTTCCCTTAGAGAATGTACCGCGGCTGATGGTGACGTTCTCACGAATGGAGTTGTTATCACCGATCTGGCAGGTTGTTATCTCACCGTGAAACTTAAGATCCTGTGGCTTGGTACTGAGACTTGCGCCAGGCATAATCTCGTTGCCGGAACCCATGCGCAGACCCTGATTAAGGGTCACACTATTCTGCATTATGTTATTGTCACCGATTACGACGTCAGCATCGATGTAGCAGAAAGGACCGATAACGTTACCATCTCCGAGTTTTGCATCAGGATGGACGAATGCCATTGGACTGATTTGATTTGCCATTATTGCTTTTAGTTTATTATTTGTTTTTTACCATCTGTCCTGTGAACTTAGCCTCTGCAACGAGAGTGTCACCCACAAAGATGTATCCTTGCATTGTTGATATTCCGTGACGTACAGGTCCCAGCAACTCTACCTTGAAGATAAGTGTATCACCAGGTACTACTTTCTTACGATATTTTACATCATCAATCTTGAGGAAGTAACTAGTCCAACGCTCAGGATCTTCGAGAGTGTTGAGTACGAGAAGTGCACCGCACTGAGACATAGCCTCAATCTGCAATACACCTGGCATAACAGGTTCTTCAGGAAAGTGTCCCTGGAAGAAAGCTTCGTTGGAAGTGACATTCTTCACACCGACGATAGTAGTTCCGCTTATGCTGATGACCTTATCAACGAGCTGCATAGGGTAGCGGTGAGGTAATACCTGACGTATGCGGTTAACGTCAAGTACAGGCTCTTGGTTTGGATCATAGATAGGAGCCTGAATCTCATGCTTGCGAATTTCCTGACGCATCTGGCGGGCAAACTTATTGTTGATGGTGTGACCTGGGCGTGTAGCGATGATACGTCCCTTGAGTGGTTTGCCTATGAGAGCCATGTCGCCGATGATGTCTAGCAGCTTGTGGCGTGTACACTCATTCTCCCATGTCAGAGGTTTGTGCTGCAGGTAACCAAGTTTTTTTGCATCCATGTGCTCATAGCCTAGATGATCGCAGAGAGCATCGATATTCTCTTGAGACTGCTCGTTCTCGTAGATAACGATGGCATTATCCAGATCACCGCCCTTGATGAGACCAGCCTTGAGCAACTGCATGATGTCGCGTACGAATACGAAGGTACGTGCGGAAGCTATCTCGGTAGGGAAGAGCTTCATATTGTCTATCGTAGCAAACTGTGAGTTGATGAACTTTGACTCAAACGAACACATAGCTGTGATAGAGAACTGATCATCAGGAAGTATTGTTATGCATGAGCCGGTATTCTCATCCTTAACCTCAATTTTCTTCTTGATGATATAGTAATCCTTAGGTGCATTCTGTTCCTGAATGCCTACCTCGTTAATCTTGTTGATATACATGATGGCAGAACCATCAAGGATAGGGAATTCTGGGCCGTTGACCTGGATAAGGCAGTTGTCAATTCCCATGGCATAGAGAGCAGAGAGACCATGCTCTATAGTGCTCACGCGGATATCACCCTTACCAAGTACTGTGCCACGCTGGGTGTCAACTACATGTTCAGCTACAGCATCGATGATAGGCATTCCGTCAAGGTCGATGCGCTGAATCTTGTATCCAGTATTCTCTGCTGCAGGGTTAAAAGTGACAGTCAGACTAAGTCCGGTGTGCAAGCCCTTTCCGCAAAGTGAAAAGCTACCTTTTAGTGTATTTTGCTTTGTCATGTTTCTTATATTGGAAGTCAAACTCTAAGTATAGTAATTATATAAAGATCTTCGAATGAATATTCGTCTCCAGATGCTTTTGAGTTATTTCTCGCCTAGCTTTGCCTGTAATTCGTTGATGGTTTTCTGCATCTCATTCATTTGACGATACATGTCAGGGAGACGTTTAAAGATAGCCGATGAACGGAAATAATTTGTCAATGGTACAGGAGGAGTTCCGATGAGGTTCTCGCCATCCTTTAGATTGCCAGGTACGCCTGACTGTGCGCCAAGGCAAACTTTATTGCCTATGGTTATGTGACCTGCTATGCCTACCTGTCCGCCAAACATGCACCATTTTCCTACCTTGGTAGAACCTGCTACTCCGACCTGAGACGACATTACAGTATTCTCACCTATGTCGGTATTGTGTGCAATCTGCACCAGGTTGTCGAGTTTTACACCCTTGCGTACGTATGTGCTGCCCATAGTCGAGCGATCCACGCATGTGTTGGCACCAATCTCCACGTTGTCTTCTATAGTCACGATACCCAACTGAGGTATTTTGTCATAACCGTCAGCAGAAGGAGCGAATCCGAAACCGTCAGCACCTATTACGCATCCTGCATGCAGTATGCAGTTATTGCCGACTCGGCAATCATGATAAACTACTGCATTGCTGTAAATCTCGGTGTTATTGCCCACCTTGGCATTTTCACCGATTGTTACGTGTGGATGCAGCACACACCCGTCTCCAATCTCAGCGTTGGGTCCGATAGCTACGAATGGTCCTATGTAGCAATCCTTGCCAACCTTTGCGCTTGGAGCAATAAAGGCCAGTGAGTCGATGCCTTTCTTCTTAGGCTTGAGAGACGCATACATCTGCATCAGTTTAGCCACTGCTTCATAAGCGTTCCTTACTCTTATGAGAGTCGCACTTACAGGTTTCTCCAATGTGAGAGACTCATCGACGAGTACTACACTAGACTGGGTGTCATATAGGTAGTTGAGATATTTTAGGTTGGAAAGAAAGGAAATTGCTCCAGGCTTGCCTTCCTCGATCTTCGCAAACGAGTTGATTTTAGCGTTTGCATCGCCTTCCACTCGTCCCTGAATCAGTTCTGCTATCTGTTGAGCTGTAAATTCCATGTTACTGATGATTATGTGTGTTTGGTGATATAGTGTATATTGTCCGGCTTACAGTTTCGCAAGTTCGACAGCCATCTGCTTCTGTAACTCCTTGGCCTTTTCGCCAGCGACCTTAGCAAACGCCTCTGTATTGTCAGCAAAGATTATGCCACGGCTAGAGTTTACCAGGAGTCCGCAGTCCTTGATGATACCATACTGGCAGACATCCTGGAGTGAACCGCCCTGAGCGCCAACGCCTGGTACGAGGAGGAAATGCTGTGGAGCAACCTTGCGGATGTCCTTGAACATCTCTCCGCGTGTAGCACCCACTACGTACATAAGGTTGTCTGGAGTACCCCATTCCTGGCTCTTCTTGATAACCTTCTCGAAGAGACGCTGACCTTCAGTGTCCTCAGTCTGCTGGAAGTCAAACGAACCCTTGTTGGATGTGAGGGCGAGGAGTATAACCCAAGGAGCCTTCTCTGCCTCATATGAGAGGAAAGGCACTACGCTGTCCTCACCCATGTATGGTGCTACGGTCAGAGCATCTACCTTGTATTCCCCGAAGAAAGTCTGAGCATACATCTTGGATGTGTTGCCGATATCACCACGCTTAGCATCAGCGATGATAAACTGCTCAGGGTAATTCTCCTGTATGTACTTTACGGTTTTCTCGAAAGAGATGAGACCCTTTACGCCGTATGCCTCATAGAAGGCAAGGTTTGGTTTGTATGCAACACAGTAAGGTGCGGTAGCATCAATGATCTGCTTGTTGAAAGAGAAGATAGGATCTTCTTCGCTGAGCAAATGCTTTGGCACCTTGTTCAGGTCAACATCAAGTCCAACGCAGAGGAAAGACTTCTTTGAAAATATCTGATTTACTAATTCTGTACGTGTCATTTTCTTTGTTTTTTTATTTCCTGCATAGCCTGTAAGCAAAGCCCAACCATGCACTCTTAACTATGAATTATAAACATCTTACTATGAACTATGAACTATTAAAGTTCTGCCTCCTTCATGCGTTCAGCGTTTTCAGCTACTGTGAGAGCATCTATCATAGCCTGTATATCTCCACCGAGGAAACCGTTGAGGTCATGTGTGGTGAATCCTATGCGATGGTCTGTGACACGTCCCTGAGGGAAGTTGTAAGTTCTGATTTTAGCAGAGCGGTCACCTGTCGATACGAGGCTCTTTCTGCGGTTGGCAATGTCATCCACATACTTCTGATGCTCCCTATCATATATGTACGTACGCAAGCGTGCGAGCGCGCGCTCCTTATTCTTAGGCTGGTCACGAGTCTCTGTACACTCTATGAGGATTTCCTCTACCTCGCCAGTATTAGGGTTTTTCCACATATAACGTGCGCGGACACCTGACTCTACCTTGTTTACGTTCTGGCCGCCAGCACCCGATGAGCGGAATGTATCCCATTTGATTTCACCCTCGTTGATCGTTACCTCGAATGGGTCTGCTTCTGGAAGCACTGCCACAGTTGCTGCCGATGTCTGCATACGACCGTTGCTCTCCGTTACAGGTACACGCTGTACGCGATGCACTCCTGATTCATATTTCAGGATGCCATATACGCCATCGCCGCTGATAGCAAAGTCTATTTCCTTGAATCCGCCTACAGCGCCTTCGTTGGCATCAGTAACGCTGAGGTTCCAGCCCTTCGATTCGCAGTAGCGCTTGTACATAGCAAAGAGGTCTCCAGCAAAGAGACATGCTTCGTCACCGCCTGTTCCTGCTCTGATCTCCATCTGTACATTCTTAGCGTCTTCAGGGTCTTTTGGTACGAGGGCTACCTTTACTTCCTCTTCCAGTCCTGGGAGTGCAGCTTCGTTTTCGCTGAGCTGTTCGCGAGCCATCTCCTTCATCTCAGGGTCCTGCTCGTTCATTATGATATCCTTGGCTTCACTGATAGCTTCGAGACAGTTGATATATCTCTTGCGTATGTTCATGATGTCGCCAAGATCTTTGTATTCGCGTGTAAGTTTGACGAATCGCTGCTGGTCGGCTATCACCGAAGGGTCGGTGATGAGAGTTGTTACCTCCTCGTAGCGAGCCTCGAGTCCGTCTAGTTTCTGTAGTATGCTGTTATTATCCATAAAAGTAGCCTCGCCCCAACCTTTTCGTATGGAAGGTGACATCCTATGTGTGGATGTGCTTGGGTTTATCTATTATATATAATGTTAATTGTTTCAGACCCCACCCAACCTCCCCCGAGGGGAGGAGCTGGAGGGATGTTGAATATTGTTTGATAGTCAAGCTAACTGCCAACTGCTAACTGCTCACTGTTAACTGTTGACTAGTAATTGAACTCGCCGAATTCGCTCTTGATGGTAAGCGACTTCTGACCCTCCTCGATATGACCAATGATTTGAGCGTCGATGTTGAAGCTCTTGCTGATCTCTATAACCTTCTCGGCCTGCTCAGGTGAAGTGTATATCTCCATGCGGTGTCCCATGTTAAATACCTTGTACATCTCCTTCCAGTCAGTACCACTCTGGTCATGGATGAGTTTGAAGAGGGGAGGAACGGGGAACATGTTGTCCTTGATGACGCGGCAGTTGTCGCTGACAAAATGCAGCACCTTAGTCTGTGCACCGCCGGTACAGTGTACCATACCGTGAATCTCAGGGCGCATCTCGTCAAGAATCTTCTTGATGACAGGAGCGTATGTTCTTGTAGGTGAGAGGACGAGTTTGCCAGCGTTTACTGGAGCTCCTTCTACAGAATCCTCGAACTTGCATGCGCCAGAATAAACAAGTTCTTCTGGTACTGCATGGTCAAAGCTCTCAGGGTATTTTTCTGCGTAGTATTTCGAGAATACGTCGTGGCGAGCGGATGTGAGACCGTTGCTGCCCATTCCTCCATTGTATTCCTTCTCGTATGTAGCCTGACCGCAACTTGACAGGCCGACGATAACGTCTCCTGGACGGATATTGGCATTGTCGATAACGTCGCTGCGCTTCATGCGGCATGTCACGGTAGAGTCAACGATGATGGTGCGTGTGAGGTCACCCACGTCGGCTGTCTCGCCGCCGGTAGCATATATGCCGACACCCATCTCACGCATCTCGGCGAGCAGTTCGTCTGTGCCATTAATGATAGCAGAAATCACTTCGCCAGGGATGAGCATTTTGTTGCGTCCTATAGTACTTGAGACAAGGATGTTGTCAACTGCGCCAACGCAAAGCAGGTCGTCAGTGTTCATTATCAATGCATCCTGGGCGATGCCCTTCCATACAGAGAGGTCGCCAGTTTCTTTCCAGTACATGTAGGCAAGGCTTGACTTTGTTCCTGCACCGTCAGCATGCATGATGTTGCAGTACTCAGGGTCGTTGCCTAGTATGTCTGGTATTATCTTGCAGAAA
This sequence comes from Prevotella sp., assembly GCA_045617365.1. Taxonomy (GTDB): domain Bacteria; phylum Bacteroidota; class Bacteroidia; order Bacteroidales; family Bacteroidaceae; genus Prevotella. Next base: position 17,289 of record JAZLIN010000133.1, read on the forward strand.
GCCTGTGGGAAAATACCTTTGTCGATGTTTTTGATGGCATTATGCACATCCTCTTTTGCAGCACTTACGCCGCGAAGCATATATCTGTTGTCCATAGTGGTTTTTGAAAAACTATATTTTCTGCAAAGTTACGAAAAAAGTATGATATACACAAATTATTACGCGCGAAAGTTTGTTAAATCGATATTTTTTGTTTTGTGGCCTTGGGTTGTGTGTGAGGTCTTGATGTCAAATTAATGTTTGTTGATTATGTGTTTTTCTTCTTGAACCATGGATATCTGTGAGATTCTCTTGTTTTGTGGTGATATATTGTAAATGCTTGAAGCATAGATGTATGTGGTAGATTGCGTTTGTTGGTCGGCTGTGCGTTTGGAAAGTTGCATGCCTTTATGGCTTAAGGTGACAGAACTGTTTTGTATGACCACAAAGGATTGTCATTGCATTGCTTTCGGCATCTCATAGTATAGTTTTTGTGATGTCAAAGCGTAACTTTAAGACACGCATTTTGCGACATTAAGACATTAAGACATTAAGACAATAAGACATTAAGAGCTTATTTGAAAATGCTTATTATATATCAACATATATAATAAAATTTTTAGGCGGCATTCCCTCGGTTTTTTTTTGCCCTGCTCAAAATGGCACCTTATTGTCTTAATGTCTTGTTGTCTTATTGTCGATCGTGGTTCCTTCGTGAACTTCGCGCCTTTGCGTGAGATATGCGTTGCTAAATGTTGGCTGTCGGCTGTTAACTACTTTGTGACCGGAATCTGTTAAAAATGTTCAAAATGTACTTATATATAAAATATACTTACAAAATATTCTTTTGTGTCGGATTTTTTTTGTAATTTTGTAGCGTTTTTATATATAGAAATGAATAAGATTACAGAAACGATAGACAAAACAGTAGCCGAACTTTCATCGGCAGAAAGCCTTGAGGGATTGTTCCATCAGGTTCATGATAACGTACCTCTACCATCCAATGATGCTTTGAATGAGATCGTACAGCTGGTACGTGGTATCCTTTTTCCTGGCTATTTCGGACAATCGAAGGTTACTCAGGATAGCATAAAGTATCATATCGGCGTCTCTTTGGAACGCTTTTGCCGTTTGCTCAAGAAGCAGATTATGGCTGGTTTGTGTTTCGGTCTGACCGATGAAGATGAGATCTCCGTGGATGAGATTCGTGCAAAGGCTTTGGAGATAACAGAGGAGATAGTGCGTCGTTTGCCACGCATCCGTGAGGTTCTGGCGACTGACGTCGAGGCCGCCTTTAATGGTGATCCTGCTGCCACATCGTTTGGCGAGATTATTAGTTGCTATCCGGTGATACGTACTTTGACCAATTATCGTCTTGCCCATGAACTCCAGCTGCTCGACGTACCGCTGATACCGCGAATGATCAGTGAATTGGCCCATTCTGAGACTGGCATAGATATTCATCCTGCTGCCGAGATCGGTCATCACTTTACCATAGACCATGGTACGGGTGTGGTGATAGGTGCTACATGTATCATAGGCAATAATGTGAAGCTCTATCAGGGCGTGACGCTTGGCGCATTGTCATTCCCGCTTGATGAGGATGGCAACCCTATCAAGGGAATACCTCGTCATCCTATATTGGGCAATGATGTTATTGTCTATAGTAATGCTACGGTGCTGGGACGAATCACTATTGGTGACAGGAGTGTTATCGGCGCTAATCGCTGGGTGACTGACAATATCGCTCCTGATACGAAGATATACAAGAACGTGAAGATGCTCAGGGGGTACGAGAATGGCTATGGCATTTAGTTCATAGTTCTTGTTTTTGGGCAAGCTCAAGCATAAATGCATAGCTCATAGTTTTAAGTTTTAATACAACGCAATAGATTATACATACACAATGGAATTTGAAATGATAGCGAAGACCTTTATGGGTCTTGAAGATATACTGGCTCAGGAACTGATAGAGCTCGGTGCAAACAATGTAGAGAAAGGGTGCCGCGTGGTGACATTTACCGGCAATAAGGAGTTGCTGTACCGTGCTAACTTTTCTCTCCGTACAGCAATCCGCATATTGAAGCCGATAGCACATTTTGTGGCAAAGTCTGCCGACGATATGTATGCAGAGATACAGAAACTAGACTGGAGTCTGTACATTGCAGAAGGAAATACCTTTACCGTTGACTCGGTGGTGTATAGCGATACATTCTCTAATTCCCGTTTCGTGACATACAAGGTTAAGGATGCTATCGTGGATCAGTTCCGTGAGAAGACTGGCAAGCGTCCAAGTATCTCAGTCAGCGATCCGGACGTACGTCTGCATATCCATATCTCAGGCGAGGATGCTTCGGTGTCACTCGATTCCAGCGGTGAGTCGCTTCATCGTCGCGGCTATCGCCAGGAGGCTGTGGAGGCTCCTCTCAACGAGGTCTTGGCAGCGGGTATGATTCTCATGACAGGATGGCGTGGCGAGACTGATTTCATTGATCCGATGTGCGGCAGCGGTACACTGCCTATCGAGGCAGCGCTCATAGCCCGCAATATTGCACCGGGCGTATTCCGTAAGGAGTATGCCTTTGAGAAATGGCCTGATTTTGACGCCGATCTTTTTGATGAGATATACAACGATGATTCACGTGAGAAGGAATTTGAACATAAGGTCTATGGCTACGACATAGATTTCAAGGCCGTCAATATGGCTACCAACAATGTCAAGGCTGCAGGTCTCAGTAATGATGTTACCATCACGCAGCAGGACTTCCGTGATTTCCCTGGCGTGCAGGAGAAGGCTATCATCGTGACCAATCCACCATATGGCGAGCGAATATCGACTCCAAACCTTCTCGATACTTATAAAATGATAGGCGAGCGTCTCAAGCACGCTTTCCGTGAGGGTGAGGCATGGGTGCTCTCGTATCGTGAGGAGTGCTTCCAGCAGATAGGACTCAAGCCAAGTCTCAAGGTGCCTCTCTATAATGGTTCGCTGGAGTGCGAATTCAGAAAGTACTCAATCTTTGACGGCAAGCTCAAGGAGTTCCGCGAGGAAGGTGGCGTGGTAAAGACTGAGGAGGAAAAGAGAAAGATGGCAGAAAAGCGTCGTTCTTGGCAGAGACGTGACTATGAGAAGAAGCAGGAGGAACAGATAGATAACGAGGAAGCAGATATCCTGACCTTCCGCTTCAAGTCGCTTGAGAAACAGCGTGCTGAGCGTGATGCCAAGAAGGGGTATCGCAGGGATTCCGGTCGCAAGCCATTCGGTAAGTCTGCTTACGGCAAGGACGAAGATGGAGATCACAAGCCATTCCGCAAGGGCGGATTCCGTAAGGATGGCGACAAACCGTTCCGTAAGGATGGCGACAAGCCTTTCCGCAGACGTGAGACACGTGGTGACCGCCAGAATGATCGCAAGAGATTCTTTAGTAATAATAACGAAGAGTAAAGCGTCAGTGACGATGTCAGGCAAACACATACTGCTTATAGTATTGCTGATGGTAGGTATGATGACAATGGCACAGAAAAAGATATTTACCCTTGAAGACCTCAATTCGGGTGGCACGAACTATAAGGCTATGTCGCCTGAGACAAAAAAACTCTGGTGGGATGGCAATGTCATAGTAGAACTGGCGGATGATGCCAAACCTCCCAAGGAGTATCCCGATGTCTTTATCAGGAAACATAATATCTACGTGCAGCAGTCGGCTGATGAAGAACCCGTGCAGCTCACGTATGACGGCAACCGTGATGTGGTCTATGGTGAGGCCGTTCATCGCAACGAGTTTGGTATAGACAAAGGCGTGTTCCTGTCGCCCGACAAGAAGAGGTTTGCATTTTACCGTATGGACCAGTCCATGGTAGCAGACTATCCGCAGGTCAACACTTTCAACCGGGAGGCAACATACGAACCCGACAAATATCCTATGGCAGGCATGACCAGCCACAAGGTTACTGTAGGTATCTGGGACATTGCCACCGGTAATACGGTATGGCTCGCCCTCGGTGATGTCACTGATCGGTATTTCACCAATATCTCATGGGCGCCGGATGGTAAGACGCTGTACCTGATAGAACTCAATCGCAGGCAGGACACCATGACACTCGACGCTTACGATGCAGTGACCGGCGCAAAGGTGAAGACTCTCTATACGGAGCATGATGACAAGTATGTGGAACCGCTGCATCCGATAGCATTCCTGCCTTGGGATGAGGAGAAATTCGTGATGTGGAGCCAGCGTGACGGATATATGCATCTTTACCTGATGGATACTGATGGCAATATGCTCAGCCAGTTGACAAAGGGGGAGTTTGTGGTGCAGGCGCTTGTGGGCTTCTGCGCCAAGACACGCGAGATGATTATACGCTCCAATGAACTCAGTCCTCTGCAGAGCAATCTCTGGTTGCTTAATCCGGAGACTGGTCAGCGTACACTGATAGACAATGGCCAGGGAGTACACAGCGGAAAACTCTTTCGTGATGGCGAGTTGCTCATTGACAGCTACAGCACCCCTGATGTGCCACGTGCGTATGATGTCACCGACCTCACCACACGTGAGCGAAAGGAATATTTCCGTTCACGCGATCCTTGGAGCGGATATGCTGTGCCACTCTTCCGCCAGGGCACGATAAAGGCTGCAGACAAGACCACTGAACTGTACTATCGTATGGTGCTGCCGCCAGACTTTGACGAGAACAAGCAGTATCCTACCGTGGTATATGTATATGGCGGTCCTCATGCGCACCTCGTCGATGCCTCATGGCATTGGGGCAGTCGCTCGTGGGAAACGTACATGGCGCAAAAAGGATATGTGGTATTCGTACTCGATGGACGCGGTTCCGAGAACAGAGGTCGTGATTTTGAGCAAGTCACATATCTGCAGCTGGGGCAGGAAGAGATGAAAGACCAGATGCAGGGTGTAGAGTTCCTGCGCACGTTGCCGTTTGTGGACAAGGAACGAATGGGAGTCCATGGATGGAGCTTCGGCGGTTATATGACCATATCGCTCATGACCCACTACCCTGATGTCTTCAAGGTAGCAGTGGCAGGGGGACCAGTGATAGACTGGAAATACTATGAGGTGATGTATGGCGAACGCTATATGCAGACGCCTGAGAGAAACCCAAAGGGTTACGAGTGTACGTCACTCATTGACAAAGCCAAGAATCTCAAGGGGCGTCTGCTTATAATAATAGGTATGAATGATCCCGTGGTGGTACCACAGCATGCCTTGCAGTTTCTTGATGCATGTAACAGGAGTGACACCTATCCGGATTTCTATGTCTATCCAGGTGAGGAACATAACATGAAGAAGCATCTCTCGGTGCATCTTCATGAGAAGATAACAAGATATTTCGAAGACTTTCTGAAATAATAAAATATATAACAATATCAGTCGGATAATCCCTCCACAAACAATCCGGCTCCCTCCCTTTAGCGGAGGGCGGGGGGAGAGGCTTTATGACCATTCTTTTATTAGGTTCTGGCGGCCGTGAGCACGCCATGGCATGGAAAATCGCCCAGAGCGAGAAATGTGAGAAACTCTTCATTGCACCAGGCAATGCCGGTACTGATGGCGTAGGTGGCAAGGGACAGAATGTTGACATGAAGGCAGATGACTTTGAAGCCATCAAGAACTTCATCGTGGATAACAATGTCGATATGGTCGTAGTAGGTCCTGAAGACCCATTGGTAAAGGGTGTGTATGATGATCTCGGCAATGATGAGCGTACCAGGAACATTCCTGTCATCGGTCCGTCAAAGGCTGGTGCAGTGCTTGAGGGTTCTAAGGACTTTGCCAAGGCATTCATGAAGCGCCACAACATACCTACCGCAGCTTACGAGACATTCGATGGTGAGCATCTGGAGGAAGGACTCAAGTTCCTTGAAACCCTGCAGGCACCATACGTGCTCAAGGCTGATGGTCTCTGCGCAGGTAAGGGCGTTCTGATTCTTGACACTCTCGATGAGGCCAAGAAAGAACTCAAGGAGATGCTCGGCGGCATGTTTGGCAATGCTTCTTCACGTGTAGTGATAGAGGAATTCCTTAGCGGTATAGAATGTTCCGTATTCGTGCTTACAGATGGCAAGAACTATAAGATTCTCCCTGAGGCTAAGGACTACAAGCGTATCGGTGAGGGCGACACAGGCCTCAATACCGGTGGCATGGGTTCTGTGACCCCAGTGCCATTTGCTACAAAGGAATGGATGCAGAAGGTGGAAGAGCGCATCATCAAACCTACCGTTGATGGTCTGGCAGAAGAGAATATCTGCTACAAGGGATTCATCTTCTTCGGTCTCATCAATGTCAAGGGTGAGCCAATGGTGATAGAGTACAACTGCCGCATGGGTGACCCGGAGACAGAGTCGGTAATGCTTCGTATCAAGAGCGACCTAGTTGACCTCTTCGAGGGCATTGCTGAGGGCAATCTTGACACCAAGCAGATCGAGTTCGACCCACGTTCCGTGGTATGTGTCATGATGGTGAGTGGTGGTTATCCACAGGAGTACAAGAAAGGATTCCCTATCACAGGTATAGAGAACGTAGAGGGTTCCATCGTATTCCATTCAGGTACGGCCATGAAGGACGGTCAGGTAGTGACAGCCGGTGGTCGTGTGATCTGCGTAAGTTCATACGGTGCCAACAAGCAGGAGGCTCTTGAGAAGTCATTCAAGGAGGCTGAGAAGATCAAGTTTGAGGGTAAGTATAACCGTCGCGACATAGGTCAGGACCTGTAATAGAACATTCCTAATATATGTTCAAACTCTATCTGCTTAATAAGTGGACCTTTTCAATAGTGGCGTTAGCCCTCGGACTACTGTTGTGGTCTGTAGGGCTGACGGCAACTGCTGTTGTAATGACTGCGGTAGCTATGTCGCTTATCATCGTGCATGGTACGGGCAAGAGTGATAATATCCTCACGGCATCATTCCTTTCAGGTGCTATGATAGGTATGGCATGCCTGGTGTGGGGCTATTCAGTGTTTGCATTATTGCTCTTGTTGTTCTATGTGTATTCGGTGATGAAGGTTATCTCCGTCAAAGTGGCATTCTCCATGTTTCTGGGGTTTGTCACACCGCTATGGATGTTCTTACCTTATTATATATATAATCATCAGGAACTCCTGCACGATGGAACTATAATGATCAATAATTACTTTCAACAGCTTATAGCAGAATGATAGACTATCTCATACAGTTTGGTCCGATGGGGATGTTTATTGCGGCATTTCTTGCAGGCAGTTTCTTCCCCTTCAGCAGCGAGGCTGTGATGCTTGCCCTGATGGCGATGGGAGTGGATGTATGGCAACTGATACTCTACGGTACTGCCGGTAACGTACTGGGCAGTGTCTTCAACTACTGCATAGGCCGCATGGGCAAAGAAGAATGGTTTGAGAGATACCTTCACGTAAAGCCTGAACACATGGATCGTGCCAGGCGGTTTATGAAGGGTAGGGGAGCCTATATGGGATTCTTTGCATTCATACCGTTGCTGGGTTCTGCCATCACCATCCTCCTTGGACTGATGCGTGCCAATCCCGTGGTGACATTCATCAGTATCACCATAGGCAAGGTCATGAGATACATAGTGCTGATATATGGAGCACAATTCGTGAACTGGATTATCAGAACGATATTTACAAATATATAACCAAAGACAATGAAACAGTTTAAACTTGTAGATAATGTACTGGGCTGGGTGACATTCCTCATCGCAGCGGTGGTATATTGTTCTACCATTGAACCAACGGCATCCTTCTGGGACTGCCCTGAATTCATCACTACAGGTTACCTGCTTGAAGTTGGTCACCCACCGGGCGCACCATTCTTCATGCTGACAGCCAATCTCTTTACTCATTTCGCCAGCGATGCTACTCAGGTGGCAAAGATGGTCAACACCATGTCGGCACTCCTATCGGCAGGATGTATCCTGTTCCTCTTCTGGAGTATCACCCATCTGGTGCGCCGTCTGCTCATAGACAAATGGGAGGAGATGTCCCTCACCAAGATGATTGCCATCGAGGCATCTGGTATCGTTGGTGCGCTGATATATACATTCAGCGATACCTTCTGGTTCTCGGCCGTCGAGGGTGAGGTATATGCATACTCATCATTCTTCACTGCTGTAGTATTCTGGATGATACTCAAATGGGAAGACAATGCAGACAAACCAGGCTCTGACCGTTGGATTATCCTCATCACCTACATGACGGGACTCTCCATCGGTGTGCACCTGCTCAACCTGCTCTGTATTCCTGCCATCGTCCTCGTATTCTATTACAAGAAGTATCCTGAGGCAAACCTCAAGGGATCGCTCATCGCCCTTGCCATCAGCGTAGTGTTCGTGGCAGCAGTGCTTTATGGTGTGGTGCCTGGCATCATCACCGTTGGCGGATGGTTCGAGCTGTTCTTTGTCAATACACTCGGATTCTCTTTCAATACCGGTACTATCATCTACCTCGTACTCCTCATCTCCACCGTTTCGTGGGCCATCTTTGAGACCTACCGTGGTAGAGACCTTGAGGCAGAAAACAAGAAGGCAGGCAATCGTGGCAACATCTCCTTCCTTCTTGCCGTTGCTATGCTCGGAATACCATTCTATGGTTATGGATGGGGAGCATTCTTCGTTGGCATCGTAATCCTCGCAGTCCTCGCAGCAGTCCTCGTGCTGTTGCGTAAGAATGGTGTGGCAGTCATCACCAATCGTATCAAGAATACGGCCCTCTGCTGTATGCTTATGCTGATGATTGGATATTCTACATACGCACTCATCGTAGTTCGTTCTGCAGCCAACCCACCGATGGACCAGAACTCTCCGGAGGATATCTTCACGCTGGGCAACTACCTCAGCCGTGATCAGTATGGTGACCGTCCGCTGCTCTACGGACCTGCCTACACCTCACAGGTGGCTCTCGATATCGAGGGCAATACTTGCATACCTCGCATGAAGCAGGGTGCTCCTATCTGGCAGAAGGTGGAGAAGAAAACGGAGAATGAACCGGACAAATACTTCGTCGTACGCACTAAGGACTCCTACGAGTATGCACAGAATATGCTCTTCCCACGTATGCACGATGCTGCACATGCAGAGTCGTATGAGGCATGGATGGGCGGTGTCGATGGCAAGACGGTTGATTTCGACCGTTGCGGTGAGATTATCTCTGTCAAGATGCCATCGCAGTTGGAGAATATCCGATTCTTCCTCTCATATCAGTGTAACTTCATGTACTGGCGTTACTTCATGTGGAACTTCGCCGGACGTCAGAACGACATCCAGGGTAATGGCGAGTTGGAGCATGGCAACTGGATCACAGGTATCTCCGTAATCGACAACTGGCTCCTGGGCGACCAGAGCAAACTCCCGGACGAACTTAAGCAGAATAAGGGACACAACGTCTTCTACTGTCTGCCACTCCTTCTGGGACTCATCGGTCTCTTCTGGCAGGCATACAAGGGTCGCAAGGGTATCCAGCAGTTCTGGGTAGTCTTCTTCCTGTTCTATATGACTGGTCTTGCCATCGTGCTCTATCTGAACCAGACACCTATGCAGCCACGTGAGCGTGACTATGCATACGCAGGCTCGTTCTATGCTTATGCTATATGGTGTGGTATGGGTGTTGCTGCTATCATCGACCTCGTCAACCGCAAGCTCAGGAAGGACAATCTCGCCGTTGCTGCCGTGATAGGTGCAGCGTCTCTGCTTGTACCGGTGCAGATGGCATCACAGACATGGGACGACCATGACCGCTCTGGCAGATACACCTGCCGTGACTTCGGTCAGAACTATCTCCTCAATATGCAGGAGGAGGGCAACCCTATCATCTTCACCAATGGTGATAACGATACCTTCCCACTCTGGTATAACCAGGATGTGGAGCAGTGTCGTACCGATGCCCGTGTATGTAACCTATCTTATCTCCAGACTGACTGGTACATTGACCAGATGATTCGTCCGGCATGGAATTCTCCTTCGCTGCCTATCACATGGCCACGTATCGACTACTGCTCAGGTACCAATGAGTATGTCTCTATCCATCCGGAGTACAAGTCACAGATACTTGAGTTCTTCAAGCAGAATCCTAAGGCAGCTGCAGAGCAGTTCGGTGAGGATCCGTTCGAACTGAAGAATGTCCTCAAGCGCTGGGTACGCGGCAATAAGGATGACGATCAGATGCATGTCATCCCTACAGATACCTTGTATCTCAACATTGACAAGGAGGCAGTCCTCGCCAGCGGCATGATGCTCCCTAAGGACTCTACCGGTCAGGTTAACATCCCTGAGCGTATGGCTATCTCGCTTACAGGCAAGCGTGCACTCTATAAGGGTGACCTCATGATGCTTGAGATGCTGGCCAACTCTAACTGGAAGCGTCCGCTCTATATCGCCCTCACCGTGGGCAGGGAGAACTTCATGAACCTTGGTGAGAACTTCATCCAGGAGGGTCTCGTTAACCGTATCTCTCCATTCGCTACCGATGATAGCAATAACTTTGATACGGAGAAGGTATATGCCAACATGATGACCCGCTTCAAGTACGGTGGTCTTGAGACTAAGGGACTCTATCTTGACGAGACTGTCACACGTATGTGCATGACGCATCGCCGCCTCTTCGGTCAGCTGATTATCCACCTCCTTGCAGAGGGCAAGAAAGACAAGGCTGCCAAGGCATTGGCATACGGTGAGAAGGTTATACCAGAGTACAACCTCTCATATACATACATGAATGGCGGTACTGAATTTGCCGAAGGATATTATCGTCTGGGCAATACTAAGAGAGCCGACCAGATCATGGATGCCATATGGGAGAATTCCGTACAGTACCTGAACTGGTACATGTCACTCAGTCCTAAGCGTTTTATGCAGTCACATCGTGACTGTATGATGCACCTCTTCATCATGCAGCGCCTGTCTGAGCTCTATGCTCAGTTCAAGCGTCCGCAGCTGAAGGCTAAGTCTGAGCAGTTTGATCGTCTGGCTACCCGATACCAGCAGATGGGCGGTAGCTTAGAATAGTTGTTTAGTTGTTTGGTTGTGTTTGGTTGTTTGGTGCTTTCCCGTTAAAAAACGGACTTTTAATGCCCGCCACACCCCATCCCACCAAACAACTAAACCGCCAAACCACCAAACCACAATGTTTATAGAACAACCCTCCAAATGGTTAAGATGGATATACCCAAAGGCTCTGTGGCGAATGGATCCCACAGAGCATTCGGTATATCTCACCTTTGACGACGGTCCCATACCGGAGTCCACTCCATATATCCTTGATGTGCTGCGCGAGTATAATGTCAAGGCCACTTTCTTTGTCGTTGGTGATAACGTCAGAAAGTATCCCGAACTCCTTCAGCGCATACTCGATGACGGGCATCGTGTGGGCAATCATACATACAACCATATAGGTTCGTTGAGGCATTATATCATAACATACATGAATAATGTGGAGAAGTGCAATGCGTTGATACACTCCAACCTCTTCCGTCCGCCTCATGGATGGATGTGGATAGGAGCATATAATCTGCTGCGCCGCAAGTATAAGGTAGTGATGTGGGACCTGGTCACACGTGACTATTCCCACATGCTCAATGCCTTCGATGTCTTGCGTAATGTAGTGCTCTATGCCCGCAATGGTTCCATCATCACGTTTCACGATTCGCTCAAGAGCATAGACAAACTGCACTATGCCCTGCCAGCGGCGGTGAGGTATCTGAAGGATCAGGGTTACGAGTTTAAGGTGTTTGATTAGTGGCTATGAAGGAAGTGTTGCTGCATTGTTGTTGCGCTCCATGTTCGAGTGCAATACTGGAATGGATGATGGCCAATGATGTCAAGCCCACCATCTTCTATTCCAATTCTAATATCTATCCTGACGAGGAGTACCTCATTCGCAAGAATGAGATCACGCGTTATGCCCAGCAGTTGGGGCTGACCATCATTGATGACGACTATGACCATGCCCAGTGGCGTGAATACGTCAAGGGTATGGAGGACGAACCCGAGCGTGGCGGCCGTTGTCTGCTGTGTTTCAAGATGCGTCTCTTACGTACAGCCCGCAAGTGTGCGGAGTTAGGCATCAGCGAGTTTACCACCACCTTGGCGTCCAGCAGATGGAAGTCCCTTGACCAGATCAACGAGGCCGGGCTATGGGCAGCCTCACAGGTAGAGAGTGTCACCTTTGATACCCGCAACTGGCGCAAAGGAGGTCTGCAGGAGCGTCGCAATCAGTTGCTCAAGGAGAACGGTTTCTACAACCAGCTCTACTGCGGCTGCGAATTCAGCATGCGTCCTGTATAGTCCGATATACAGAAATATACTATTAAGACCAATCGACCACGATCCTGATGATTCAGAATTGTGGTCGATTTCGTGATTGTAAAATAATGACTTTGGAAGTTTTTATTTAGCAGCTCATTATATTGCAGTTTATGTTAGGCACCGCAGTCTCATGCACCGCTCGGAGTTTCTCTCCGGCGGAGCTATAGACGTAGCGCGTCACATTTCCGTTCGTGAACTGTATTCTGATAGGGTTGTTCATATTGTCGTAGTCTATATTAGCTATGCCGCGGCTGTCATCGTTGATGAGCGAGCCCGTACAGAGGTGCTTCGAATAGACGAAGCATCAGTACAAATTTGTAAGATTCCTTGAGCCAGGTATCTGTCGCAAAGAACCTCTATCAAAAAGATTCTATGCTATATTTACACTTATACAATAATTTCTCGATATAACGATCTTTTGTCATGTTATCTATCATTTCTTTCTTTTCTATAATACTAGGTGCAAAATACACATGAAAACAAGGAATTCCTATAATGATAAAACCACGCTTTTCATACATTTTCCTATAGTATTTCTTTTTTCGAGAAATTTCTTTCTTTCGGCTTACATCACCAATAATTTCCATAGGCAAGAATAATCTAATATTTCCGTTAACAAGAACATCGTGAATAATATTATTCAAAATCAAAGGATGTTCACGATTTTTATTATATGAAACAATTTCCGTGACCTTTCCTTCAACATCTACTTTACATATTACGTTAAACTGTTTCTTATAGTCAAGCCATGAAACCAATGAGTCTGCACAGTATCGTTTAGTTAATTGCTCAAGTATCAAATAAGAGTTAGCCATGTTAGCATTAGGAGATAAGATCATCCTTCTTTTTTCTCGTGCACTCCCAAACAGACAATACACAAAAGATAGCAATAACAAGAGAAAATACTTCATCTTTCTTTATAAGTTTTATTAACAATGTTGATTAACGAAAATGGAATACACTTTGTTTGCGTTCTATAATTAATATTACCTATATTGTTCCTCTCATTATATACGGCATAATTATTAGCATGTTCTTTATAATCATTTTGGAATTTGTTAGAATGCACTTGACTAGGTGTTAAAAATTTGAACGAACTCTCGTCGCCGTATTGGAAATTGATTATTGAGTAGTTCCATTCTTCCATTCCATCATATGGGATTGGTACACCATACATAGCCACACAAAAAGTCTTAGCCTCAAACTCACGATTACAATCAGCTGTATATAATGAAGCGTTTTCATTTTGATATGCGTGAAAAAATTCTTCAGAAACGGCTTCATCGGGAATACCATCTCCGTTCATCATTGCATCCTTTTGTAAAATCAGATTGCCTCCTCCCCCATTTTCGGCAGTTTGAAACTGTCCGTATATTTCATTACCGTTTCTAGAGTTCTTGGGATCTCCAAATGATACATTTATTACATTATCCGTTTTTTGCAGTTCATTATATAACGTGGCAAACAGTTCATTATTACATAACTTAGAGATGAGCTTATTATATGCGCTCAATTCGTCCTCTGACATATTACTAGTATCAATTTTCCTACCATCTGGATCAATAAACCTCACCGGATTATTCATACAATACGCAAACGGACTCGTCGGATAATACTTCTCGCACAGCGGATCCATCCTATCCCACCTTCCCGTCACTGGATTATACTGCCTTGCTCCATAGTCGTAGGTGTTCAGCCCATACATATTGTCGAACTCCTTGCCGTTATATTTGTGTGATTGAATACTGTTCTTTGTATCACCTTGGCAAAGTTCTCCACCGAAGGGATAGTAGTTCGCAGTCTGGATTACATAACCATTCTTGCAGCCATCTGCCTCCGTCACCTGACGCACGCTGCCCAGATGATCCCGGTCGTAGTAACAGAAAGTGAACCGATCCTTGGTACTGGAATATGCCTCTGCCTGACAGTATCCTTCCTCAAACAGGTATTTGTCTATCCTGCCATTTCTGAGTGTCAAGTTGCCCCCAAGGAGATAGTCGATGGAGTCCTTACAAAGTATCTCTGAAGGGGAAAGTTCCTTGATGCTGCCAATAGGCACTGATATATTCGGCACAGCCGTAATATAAATCACACGCAGCTTCTCGCCCGTGGCACTGTATATGTATTTTGTCACGTTTTCATCCATGAACTGTATTCTGATAGGATTGTTCATATTGTCGTAGTCTATATTAGCTATGCCGCGGCTGTCGTCACTGACGAGTGAGCCCCTACTCGTTGTATTTCTGGAAAATAAAACCTGTTTATCCTTCTGCATTCAGCATATGCTGTGCCAATCAATATAATTTGTATGACAATGTAATTGGGAAAATGCAACTATTACTATCATTCTTTTCAATATCAAACATACTGTTTTTGTTTACAAAGAAGAAATCTTCTTTCATGACAGAAAGGTGTTTAACAGGAATTGGACATTTGTAAAATGAATCTATGCTTTCTTGAGTGAATTCCCAATGTTTTCTATGATTTGCCAATTTCCATATAGAAATACCATTAAGACTTACAAACTTCATGTCCTCTGTTTTAAATTTATGACTGTTGTTTTCAAAATGTATATATCCCTTTAATAGAACAACATAACGAGACATTGTGTCATATTTTATAATCAATTCTCTTTGAGGTACTTTAATCTTCCCTAAATTTGGAAAATGATGGTCAAAATATTCTTCTTTGTAATGAATCGTATTTTGGGACACTTCACTCTTTGGCTCGCATGGTATAGAGACAAAGAATTTATTAATAACCAATCCTTTATAAGGTGTACATCCAATAATAAATATAATTATAAATATATAAGATATAATTTTCATCACTTTATAGGCAAAAATCTTTTTATTAATGGTTCTGGAAGAATTACTCCAACTGTATATCCCAGTTTTTTGTATGTAGGTCCTCCTAATGTACCCGTAAGGAAATTATTTACCGCATAAGAAAACATTTCCTTATCATATCCTTTATACAATAAGTATTCTGTAGCAGAACCATAATCCGGATTTGTGGATGCTATTTTTTTACTAGCGTTCAAATAATCCCATCCTTCTATTTCATAATTCATCTTTGCGCTAAACAATTTTGCTTCAACTTCGTTTACAGCATAAGTTCCACCACGACCATTTTCTTTTTGATAAAAATGAAAAGTTTCTTCTGCAAATGTAAGAGTATTGCCAGGGTCTTGCAAATGAATCATGTTTGTCTTGGGATCGAAATATCCTTCTGCATTATCAGAAGATACTGTTTCAGATTTTATATATCCGTATTGCGTCGAACTATCAACAAGTGCGTCCACAACAATTCTTCCATCTTCATTTTGAGCCATGTCATTAAGATTTCTTATGATACTCTGCACACTCTCATTCTTTATTTCACAGTGCATACCTACTTCGTATTGAATACGTTGCAGTTGATTGCTCTCATCGTAATAAGAGATCCAAATTTCATCACCATCCGGATCAATAAACCTCACAGGATTGTTCATACAATACGCAAACGGACTCGTCGGGTAATACTTCTCGCATAACTGATCCATCCTATCCCACCTTCCCGTCACTGGATTATACTGCCTTGCTCCATAGTCGTAGGTATTCAACCCGTACATATTGTCGAACTCCTTGCCGTTATACATATAGGGCTGAATAGAATAGTCTATGCCCTCGTCACAATACTGCATGCCGAAGGGGTAGTAGTTGATAGTCTGCACTATACTACCA